>JAHDXT010000092.1 GCA_023384095.1 Hyphomicrobiaceae bacterium | reverse complement strand
ACCTTCAGAATCCTGTTCGAGCCGTTAGGCTATGCGGTGAATTGAATCACCCTGCGGCCGCATGCCAGCCCGCCATCGAGTCCGTTTACGGGAGGTTGTGTATCTTATAAAGACCGACTTTCCAGACAAGCGGCTGCCACCAAGGGCCGCCACTCTCAATACGGGGAAGAACAGTGTCCAAAATTCCACAGTATCTCGTGCACAGTCCGAAGGACAACGTCGGCGTCGTCGTCGTCGAAGGCCTCGAGGCCGGGACGGCCATGCTGGGCGTCATCACCGAGAACGACACGGCGACCGAGCTCGTCGCCAGGCACGATATCCCGATCGGCCACAAGGTTGCGCTGAAAGAGCTGAAGGCCGGGGACACCGTGATCAAGTACGGCGAGGACATCGGCCGAATGGTGGCCGACGCCAAGCCGGGCGAGCACGTCCACGTCCACAATCTCAAGACCAAGCGCTGGTAAGCCCGCGAAAGGATCCCAATCATGGCTGCGAAACAGAACGGCGGGTCGAACCTCACATTCTGGGGCTGGCGGCGCGAGAACGGCCGTGTCGGCGTGCGCAATCACGTCATCATCCTGCCTTTGGACGACCTCTCGAACGCCGCCTCCGAGGCGGTGGCCAACAACATCAAGGGCACGCTGGCGCTGCCGCATGCCTACGGCCGGCTGCAGTTCGGCGCCGACCTCGACCTCCACTTCCGCACGCTGATCGGCATCGGCAGCAACCCGAACGTCGCCGCCGTCGTCGTGATCGGCATCGAGGAGGGCTGGACCAACAGGATCGTCGAAGGCATCGCCAAGACCGGCAAGCCGGTCGCCGGGTTCGGCATCGAGCTGCACGGCGACATCGACACCATCGCCCGCGCCTCCTACGAGGCCAAGAAGATGGTGCAGTGGGCCTCCGAGCTGAAGCGCGAGGAGTGCCCCATCTCCGACCTGTGGGTCTCGACCAAGTGCGGCGAGAGCGACACGACGACAGGCCTCTCCTCCTGCCCGACGGTCGGCAACATGTACGACAGGCTGATCCCGCAGGGCGTCACCGGCTGCTTCGGCGAGACCACCGAGATCACCGGCGCCGAGCATATCGCCAAGGCACGCGCGGCGACGCCGGAGATCGGCGAGAAGTGGTATCGGGTGTGGAAGGCTTACCAGGACGAGGTCATCGAGGCGCATAAGACGGACGATCTCTCCGACAGTCAGCCGACCAAGGGCAACATCGCCGGCGGGCTGACCACGATCGAGGAGAAGGCGCTCGGAAACCTGGAGAAGATCGGCCGCACCTGCCGCTACATCGACGTGCTGGAGCCGGCCGAGGCGCCGGCCAAGGGGCCGGGGCTCTACTACATGGACACGTCCTCCGCGGCGGCGGAGTGCGTGACGCTGATGGCGGCGGCCGGCTATGCCGTGCACACGTTCCCGACGGGCCAGGGCAACGTCATCGGCAACCCGATCGTGCCGGTGATCAAGATATCCGGCAACCCGAGGACCGTGCGCACCATGAGCGAGCACATCGACCTCGACGTGTCCGGCATCCTGCGCCGCGAGCAGACGCTCGACTCCGCCGGCGACGCGCTGATCGACATGGTCATCCGCACCGCCAACGGCCGGCTCACTGCGGCCGAAGCCCTGGGCCACCGCGAGTTCGTGATGACGAAGCTCTATCGGAGTGCTTGACGTGGCTCTGGTACCTGGAGCAGTGCTTCCCGGTGCCAGCCAAGCCCGGCGGCACGAATGAAAGTTGGACCCGGCGACGCGCGCCGGGATGACTTGGTCGGGTGGAGGCGGCAGGCAACAAACATGGTCATCCCGGGCCTTGTGCCCGGGAACCAGGTCGCCGCCTCGCAACGGCTGGGTTGCTGGCGATTGTGGACGGCGGATTGCCTTCTCCGTTCCGCAATCAGTTTCGGCGGAGAGTTCAGCTGAACCCATGAAGATCACCCGCATCCGTGAAGCCACGGCGCCGATCGCGTCGGATATCCGCAACGCGTACATCTCGTTCTCGGCGATGACAGCGAGTCTGGTGGCCGTCGAGACGGACGTGGTCCGCGAGGGCAGGCCCGTCATCGGCTACGGCTTCACCTCGAACGGGCGTTACGCGCAGGGCGGCATCCTGCGGGAGCGCTTCATCCCGAGGCTCATGGAGGCCGACAGCAGGTCGCTCGTCGACGCCGAGCGGGACAATCTCGACCCGTTCGCCATCTGGCGCGCCTTCATGGCCAACGAGAAGCCGGGCGGGCATGGTGACCGGGCGCACGCCGCAGGTGCGCTCGACATGGCGGTCTGGGATGCCGTGGCCAAGATCGCCGGCCTGCCGCTGTGGCGGCTGCTGGCGGAGCGGTTCAATGACGGGCGTTACGACGACAAGGTGCTCGTCTACCCGGGCGGCGGCTACTACTACCCCGGCAAGGAGCTCGACGGTCTCAAAGCCGAGATGCGCGGCTACCAGGAGCAGGGCTACCGCGTCGTCAAGATGAAGATCGGCGGCGCCGATCTCTCACTCGACCTCCAGCGCATCGAGGCGGTGCTGCAGGTGGTGGGGCCGGGCGAGAACCTCGCCGTCGACGCCAACGGCCGGTTCGATCTCGACACAGCGCTCGCCTATGGCCGTGCCATGAAGGCTTACGGCCTCTTCTGGTACGAGGAACCGGGCGATCCGCTCGATTACCAGCTCAACGCGGTGCTGGCGGAGCACTACTCCGGCGCCATCGCGACCGGCGAAAATCTGTTCTCGGCCATCGATGCCCGCAACCTGCTGCGCTACGGCGGCCTGCGCCCGGATCGCGACTGGGTGCAGCTCGACCCGGCGCTGTCATACGGCCTGACGGAGTACCTGCGCGTGCTCGACGTGGTCGACCGGATGGGCTGGTCGCGTCGTAGGCTCATCCCGCATGGCGGACACCAGCTCGCGCTCAACATGGCGGCGGGGCTGCAACTCGGCGGGTCGGAAAGCTACCCCGGCGTCTTTCAGCCCTATGGCGGCTTCGCCGATGATATTCCCATCGTGGACGGATACGCGCGGCTGCCCGAAGCACACGGCATCGGCATGGAGCTGAAGCCGGCCATGTTGTCCGACATGATGCGCCGCCTGGAGCTCGACTGAGCCATCGCCGATGCCGGCACCCGCCTCCACTCCGAGGCTGCCTATTGCCACCTCAGCTCCAGCGGCGACATCAGCACGCTCGAGGTCCGGGGCGACGGCGCCCAGGAGAGATCGCCGCTGCTGTAGTGCACGTCGCCGATGGCGCCGGCGAGTCCGGCTCCTTGCGGGTCGATGACGAGCCCGTCGCGCTTCGCTTTCATCTCGCCGTCGATCCAGACCAGCACGCTGCCGTCCGCGGCGCCGGTCCGGTTGCGGACGACCTCCTGCTCGATCCTCACCCACGTCCCCCGCTTCAGCCAGGTCCGCTGCGGATCGACCGCAATGACGAAGTCGGTGTCGCGCGCGCCGGTGCTGCCGCGGATCTCGATCCGGCCGCCGTCGCGCCAGCGGCTGCGGATGGAGAACTCCGCTACGTCGGCGCCGTCACCGCGCCTGGCAGCTCCGAACAGGCCCGGCAGGGCCCCGCCCGTGCCGAACTCGAAGTCCTCGGGAAAGCGGATGCTGTAGGCGAGGCAGACCGATGTCGCGTTCTCGAGCTGCCGCGGGGTCCAGCGGTATCCGATCCCGCTCGGCATCTCATCGCTCCCGGCCGGCGCCGCGGCCGTGCTCGGCAGCTCGATCTTGAGAGCGACGGGCGATGGCCCGCCATCGATGCGTACGATGCTGGCGTTGCCGACCAGGCCCCAGTCGCGACCCGCCAGGCGGGCCTGCAGATCCGCCGTGGTCAACGGGCTTCCGTCCCGCTGCAGTCCGAATGCGAGCGCCTGCCGGTAGCGCTCGCTGCACGGCAGAGCTGTCTTCTCGACGACAGCATCGTGGACGATGTAGGCGAGGGTCGCCAGCCCGATCACGCCGGCTGCAGCGTTGAAGAGAACGAGCCTAGGCAGCTCGAACCTGCGGGTCTTCAGGATCATTACGGGACGCTCCCGGAGACGGGCCGCTCGCGGCTTCGCCCGGCGGCACAGCTGGCATTGCAGAGGCTTCTAACGGTAATTTCTGAACGATCCGACAAGCGAGTGAGCCGTCCGCAGGGCCGCCGCACGCAACGGTTGCTGTTGCGTTACCGCCGGTCTCAGTCCGGCATCGCGACGATCTTGCCGGGGTTCATGATGTTCAGCGGATCGAGCGCGCGCTTGATCTGCCGCATGATCTCCAGGCCCGGCCCGAGCTCGGCCTCGAGCAGCTTCATCTTGCCCTGCCCGACGCCGTGCTCGCCGGTGCAGGTGCCGTCCATGGCGATGGCGCGCT
>JAHDXT010000034.1 GCA_023384095.1 Hyphomicrobiaceae bacterium | reverse complement strand
CCGATTTGCCGGACCTGTCAGCCCCCAGGGGGTGCGGTTCTTTGAATCACCCTGGGTTAAAGGCCTCCGGTACTCGACGGATCTTCGCGCCGGCGGCGCTGCCGATATTGTCGCAGCCTTGTCGCGGCTGCGCTGTGCTCGATGCAATTCAAGCCGGACGGCGCTCGCCGAAGGCATAGCCGGCGCCCCGGACCGTCCGGATCGGATCGCGCTCCTTGCCGCGGACGAGCGCCTTGCGCAGCCTGCCGATGTGGACGTCGACGGTGCGCTCGTCGATCTCGGCGTCCCGGCCCCAGACGCCATCGAGGAGCTGCTCGCGCGACAGCACCCGGCCGGGGCTCTCCATCATGAATTCGAGCAGGCGGAACTCGGTCGGCCCTAGCCTCACCTCGCGGCCGGCCCGGGTCACCCGGTGCGACGCCCGGTCGAGCTCGATCTCGGCGGCCCTGAGCACATCGGCCAGCCGCTCCGGGGCGGCGCGGCGCAGGATCGCCCTCACCCGCGCCATCAGCTCCGGCAGAGAGAACGGCTTGACGACGTAGTCGTCGGCTCCCGTGGAAAGGCCGCGGATGCGGTCGCTTTCCTCGCCGCGCGCGGTCAGCATCAGGATCGGGATGGCGCGCGTCACGGGCCGCGCCCTGAGACGCCGGCACAGCTCCACGCCCGAGACGGAGGGCAGCATCCAGTCGAGCACGATGAGGTCCGGCCGCTCCTCGGCCATCATCAGCTCGGCTTCCTCACCCGTTCCGGCATGTCTGACCGCGAAGCCCGCGGCCTCGAGATTGTAGCGCAGCAACTCGGCCAGCGGCGCCTCATCCTCGACGATCAGGACCTTAGCGGTCATGCGCGGTCACTCCGCATCCCTTCTCACTGGTGCGAGATCAGCGTCGAGCTCGTCTCGTCGCCCTTCGGGCGGTCATCCGCGATGGAAACCCCGTGGACCAGGTAATGCACGACCTCCGCGATGTTGGTGGCGTGATCGCCGATCCGCTCGATGTTCTTGGCGCCGAACAGCAGGTGCGTGCACAGCCCGATGTTGCGCGGGTCCTCCATCATGTAGGTCAGGAGCTCGCGAAACACGGAGTTGTACATGGCGTCGATCTGCTCGTCCTCGCGCCACACGGAGAGCGCCAGCTCGCTGTTGCGCTCGGCGTAGGCGTCGAGCACGTCCTTGAGCTGGCGCAGCGCCCGCTCGACCATGTTGCGCAGGCCGGACATGATCGGCTTGGGATAGGGCTCCTGGGACACCGCGAGCGCCCTCTTGGCCGTATTCTTGGCGAGGTCGCCGATCCGCTCCAGGTCGGACGTGATGCGCAATGCCGCCATGACGTGGCGCAGGTCGTCCGCCATGGGCTGGCGGCGCGCGATCATGGCGATGACCTGCTCCTCGATCTCCTTCTGCAGCAGATCGATGGCCTTGTCCGACCCGATCACCGCCTCCGCGAGCCGCGGGTCGCGCTTCTCCAGCGCGTCGAACGCCTGCCCGAGCGCATCCTCCGCCAGGCCGCCCATCTGCGCGATCTTGCGGTCGAGGAGAGCCAGCTCCTCCTCGTATGAGCGTACGATATGCTCCTTCATCGCGTGCTCCCATCCTCTGCCGGCGCCGATCTCAACCATAGCGGCCGGTAATGTAGTCCTGAGTCTGCCTGTTCCTGGGGTTCGTGAAGATATCGGTGGTATCGCCCTGCTCTATCAGCTCGCCGAGATGGAAGAATGCCGTCCGCTGGGACACGCGGGCAGCCTGCTGCATGGAATGGGTCACCATGATGATGCAGTAGTTCTCCCGGAGCTCGTCTATCAGCTCCTCGATGCGGGCCGTCGCGATGGGATCGAGCGCCGAGCAGGGCTCGTCCATCAGGATCACCTCCGGGCTGACGGCGATGGCGCGTGCGATGCATAGCCGCTGCTGCTGGCCGCCGGACAGGCTGGTGCCGGAATCGCCGAGCCGGTCGCGGACCTCCTTGAGCAGGCCAGCCTTCTCGAGGCTCGACATCACGATCCCGTCGAGCTCCGGCTTGTTGCGGGCGAGGCCGTGGATGCGCGGCCCGTAGGCGACGTTCTCGTAGATCGATTTCGGGAAGGGGTTCGGCTTCTGGAACACCATGCCGACCCGCGCACGGAGCTGCACGACGTCGAGGCGGGGGTCATAGATGTCCTCGCCGTCGATCGTGATCTGGCCCGAGACGCGGCTGGTCGGTATCGTGTCGTTCATGCGGTTGATGCAGCGCAGGAATGTCGATTTGCCGCATCCCGAGGGGCCGATGAACGCCGTCACCGCGCGGGCGGGAATGTCCACGCTGACGTCCTTCAGCGCCTGCTTGTCGCCATAGAAGACATCGACATGGCGGGCCCGGACCTTGGCCGTGACGGCCGGCCCGGCGCCCCGCGGCAGAGCGCTGACGGCGGCGCCTGCGATATCTCCAGTGCGAACCTGCTCGTTCATCCTCGATCCCTCATCGGCCGCGCCGGTCACGACCATGTCCTCTCGAACCTCTGGCGCAGGTAGATCGCCACGGCGTTCATGGCGACGAGAAAGCCGAGCAGCACGAGAATGGCCGCCGACGTTCGCGCCACGAACCCACGCTCCGGGCTGTCGGCCCAGCTATAGATCTGCATCGGCAGCGCCGTCGCGGGCTCCAAGAGGCCGATGCTGTCGACGCTCGGAATGAAGGCGTTCATGCCGATCAGCAGCAGCGGCGCCGTCTCGCCCAGCGCATGGGCCAGGCCGATGATCGTCGCCGTCATGATGCCCGGCATCGCCATTGGCAATACGTGGTGCATCATGACTTGGTGCTTCGAGGCCCCGATGGCCAGTGCGGCCTCGCGGATCGACGGCGGAACGGCCTTGAGCGTCGCCCGCGTGGCGATGACGATCGTCGGCAGCGTGATCAGCGACAGCACCATGCCGCCGACCAGCGGGGCGGAGCGCGGCAGCCCGAGAAAGCCGAGGAACACGGCCAGACCGAGCAGGCCGAACACGATCGACGGCACCGCCGCCAGGTTGTTGATGTTCACCTCGATCAGAGAGGTCAGCCGGTTCTTCGGGGCGAACTCCTCCAGGTAGACGGCGGCTGCGATGCCGAGCGGGATGCTCAGCAGAAGGCAGACGAGCAGTGTCAGGAACGAGCCTGTCATGGCCCCGGCCAGGCCAGCCATCTCGGGAAAACGGCTGTCGGCGTTGAGGAACAGCTCCCATGCGAAGGTCGTGCGGACGAGGCCGCGGCGGTCGAGCGAATCGAGCCAGCCGATCGCCTCGTCGCCGAGCCGGCGCTGGGACTCGGGCACGTCGCGCGGGATGACGCCCTTGCTGAGCTGGTCATAGGGGTCGGCGACCGGCACCAGCAGGTTCACGGTCCGGCCCACCAGCTCGGGGTTCGCCTGCACGTGATCGCGCACGATCCACTCGGCCCCGGGGCTCAGCAGCTTTGCGAGCTCGGTCTGCTGGCGCCGGCTCGTGACTTCGGGGAACTGCTGGAACAGGGCCTGCCGGATGATACTGCGGAAGTTGCCGTCCTGGATCCTGTCCGGCTGCACCAGTGCCGGGTCGATCCTGAATTCCAGAACGACCCTGGTCTGCGCGAATGCCAGATAGCCGCTGTAGACGAGGGACCCGAACAGGATCCCGAGCAGCGCGACCGCAAGGCCGATGGCGCCGAGCCCGAGAATCTGCATCCGCCGGTCGGCGGCGTAGCGCCGCCTCAGCCGCCGCTGTTGAGCGGCCGTTCGCCAGTGGCCGGTCGCGGGCCCAGTGCGCAGAGTCGAGCTCACGTCACTCATATTGCTCCCGATATCGCTGCACGATGCGCATGGCGACGATGTTCAGCAGAAGGGTCGACACGAACAGCACGAGCCCGAGTGCGAACGCCGCCAGCGTCTTGGGGTTGTCGAACTCGCTGTCGCCGATCAGCAGCGTCACGATCTGGACGGTGACGGTCGTCACCGGCTGGAACGGATTGAGCGTCAGAGAGGCGATGATCCCGGCCGCCATGACCACGATCATCGTCTCGCCGATGGCCCGGCTGACGGCCAGCAGAATGCCGCCCATGATGCCGGGCAGGGCTGCCGGCAGCAGGACGCTGATGATCGTCTCATTCTTGGTTGCCCCGAGCGCCAGCGAGCCATCGCGCATCGAGCGAGGCACGGCCGTGATGGCGTCGTCCGACAGCGACGAGATGAACGGGATGATCATGATGCCCATGACGCCGCCGGCGACGAGAGCGCTGTTCGGCGCGATCGGCAGGCCGACGGCCTCGCCGAATGTGCGCAGCGCCGGAGAAACGACCAGCACGGCAAAGAAGCCGTAGACGACCGTGGGGATGCCCGCCAGGATCTCGAGCGTCGGCTTGATGGCGGCCCGGAACCGGGGCGAGGCGTACTCTGCGAGATAGATCGCGGACAGCAGGCCGACAGGGGTCGCCACCAGCATGGCGATGAGAGCGATCAGGAACGTGCCGACGAACACGGGGATGGCGCCGAACGCTCCTCCCGCCGTGACCTGATCGGCCCGGATCGCGATCTGCGGCTCCCAGCTCAGGCCGAAGAAGAACCGCAGTGGAGAGACATGCCCGAAAAAGCGCATCGCCTCGATCAGCAGCGAGACCACGATGCCGAGCGTCGTGAGGATGGCGATGACCGCGCACGCGATCATCAGCCAGTCGAGAATGCGCTCCACGGCCTGACGGGCGCGGAACTCGGGCGCGATGCGCGACTGCGCAACGACCATGCCCAGCATGGCCACGACCATGGCGCATGCGAGCATGGCGAGCTCGGCGATGCTGCGCCAGGATTTCAACCGCTCGCCTGCTTCGAGGATCGGCTGCGCCGGATCTCCGAACGCCGTGCCGCCTGCGACAGCCTTGATCTGGCTCAGGATGAGGCTCAGCTCGCCGACGCCTTTGCCGGCCACGAGCTCGCCCGGCAGCGAAACCATGACGAGCCGGTCGAGAACCGGGCCCTGGATCATCAGCCAGGCCAGCAGCAGCAGACCGGCCGGGATGCCCACCCAGGCCGCCACGAAGCTCGCATGGTAAGCAGGCCGCGAATGGAGCTTCCAGGTGCTGACGCCGACGCAGGCGTGGGCCCGCCAGCGGCCGATCATGAAGCTGACCAGCGTCAGGGCGAGCAGCGCGGCGAAGGCGTACGTCAGCATTTCGCGTTCATTCGGAAGCCCCGGCGACAGCGGCGAGGCGGATCATTTCGTGGGCACGGCCATCTTCTTGCCGCCTAGCGCGGTCGCGCGCATCTGGCCCAGCCGTTCCGGTGGCAGAGGGACCATGCCGCGCGCGGCCAGATAGCCGTCCTTGCCCATGGCCTGCTCACTCACGTACTCGGCCACGAGCTCCTTCAGACCTGGTATCACCTCGCGATGCGCATTCTTGACGTAGACGAAAAGCGGGCGCGAGATGCCGTAGGCGCCGGAGGCGATCGTCTCGAACGAGGGCTCGACTCCGCCGACCTTCACGGCCTGCAGCTTGTCCTCGTTCTCGTACAGGAACGAGTAGCCGAAGATGCCGACCGCGTTGGTGTCGACCTCGAGCCTCTGCACGATGAGATTATCGTTCTCGCCGGCCTCGATGAATGGTCCATCCTGGCGCATGCGGCTGCACTGGTTCCTTACGAGGTCGCCGTAGGCCTTCTTGTCGAGCGCCTGCTTCTGCGCCTTGACGAAGTCCAGAGCCTCACAACCCTCGTTCATGGCGAGCTCGACGAAGGCATCGCGCGTGCCGGATGTCGGCGGCGGGCCATAGGCGAGGATCGGCCTATCGGGCAGGGACTTGTCGATCTCGCTCCACTTCTTGTAGGGGTTTGCGACGAGCTTGCCGCCGACCGGTACCTCGGCCGCCAGCGCCAGGTAGATCTGCGGCTTGGTGAGGTCCATCGGCCGGGCCTTGCGCGACCGGGCGATCGACAGGCCGTCGTAACCGATCAGCACCTCGGTCACGTCCGTGACGCCATGTTTCTCGCAGTCGGCGAATTCCGATTTCTTCATGGCACGCGAGGCCCCCACGATATCCGGATGCTGCACGCCGATCCCCTGGCAGAAGATCTTCATGCCGCCGCCGGTGCCGGTCGACTCGACGACCGGGGCCTTGTTGCCCGCCTTACGCGTGAACTCCTCGGCGACGGCCTGGCTATAGGGAAACACCGTCGATGACCCGACTATCTTGATGTGGTCACGCGCATCCGCCGCACCGGCGAATCCGAATGCGCCTGTCGCAGCCACGGCCGCCGAGAAAGCCACAAGGGTTCTGCTCACTTTGCTCTCCTCGAGCCGCGCTTGCAGCGGGAAGCCCATCAGCCGGCTTCCCCCAAGCGGCGCGCCCTCGCGCCGCACGGCCTCTGATAGAGCACCTGAGCTACGCTTTCATGACAATGCAACTTATTGAATGAGCTGCGTATTCACGCCAGTCGCTGCGTTAGCCCGGCAGCTCGTCGAGGAGCACGGTGAAGGTCGAGCCGACACCGACGGTGGAGGCGATCTTGAGCTCCCCCCGGTGGCGGTTCACGATGTTCTTCACGATCGCGAGTCCGAGGCCGGTACCACCCTTCTCGCGGCTGACCGGGACGCTGACCCGGTAGAAGCGCTCGGTCAGCCGCGGCAAATGCTCCGCCGGGATGCCCTGTCCATCGTCCTGAACGGCGACGGACAGCCTGTGCAAGCCGCCGCGGCCGGTCGCCGGCTCCCGCGCGATGCGCACCTGCACTTGACCGCCCCCCCTGCCGTACTTGACCGCATTCTGGACCAGGTTCTGGAACACCTGCACCAGCTCCTCGCGGTCGCCGCGGACGCGGGCCGGCGCCGGCATGCGCTCGATCTCGAGCGCAATGCCGGCTGAGCGCACGACGGGCTCCAGCGCCTGCGCGACGAAGCCGACCACCTCATTCAAATCCACGATGCCCCTCGGCGGCACGTGCACGTGCATCTCTATGCGGCTGAGAGACAGCATATCGTCGATGAGCCGCGTCATGCGCGCCGCCTGCGCCGCCATGATCGCAAGGAAGCGCTCGCGGGCCGCGGGGTCGTCACGCGCCGGCCCTTGCAGGGTCTCGACGAACCCGCGCAGCGAGGCGAGCGGCGTGCGCAGCTCATGGCTCGCATGGGCGATGAAGTCGGCCCGCATCTGCGCCAGCTTCTCCTGGTCGGTGATGTCGCGGAACGTCACCAGCAGCGCCGGTCCGCCTTCCGCCCGATCCTCGAGCGCCAGCGCCGCCATGATCGCCGAGACACGCCGCTGCACCGGCACCCTGTCCTGCAGCTCGACGACGGTGATGCCCTCGGCTCCGCGGGCCTGCTCGACAGCGGCCAGCAGCTCGGGGCTGCGCGTGACATTCGAGATCGGCTGGCCGACCCGGACCCGCGGGAAGAGAGCCGCCACGGCGGCGTTGTGGTGGATGACGACGCCCGTCGCGTCGAGCGTCAGCGCCGGGTCCGGCAGGGCGCTGACCACCACCCGCCAGCTCGAATCAGGCTTGACCGGAGGAGGCGTGGCCGTTGCCGCCGCATCGGGCTGGGATCGTTCCGCCGGCTCCAGCCCGGCGACAGGCTCCGCGGAACGCTGCAACCCGCCTCGCTGCTGGATGACAGCGGCTGCGAGAGCAACAAGCGCGAGCAAGACCACGAAGGCCCACGTCGCGATGCCTCCGACCAGCCAGAGGAGCGCAATGATGGCGACCGCGCCGGCGGCCGCTCTCGACGCAGAGAGCGTCCGAAGCGCGCGGAAGGCCTGAAGACTCGACTCGACGTGCCGATCGGGACCGATGGTCGTGACCTTCGTGCTGGTAAGACAATGATGGACGTAGGGGTCTCGGCCGGAGCCGGCAAGAGCGGATGGAGCCGCCCCGATCCGTCACGCCTGGCGTGAACATTTGGCCCCTTCCGTCATGGCCGTCCCGGATCGAGGTCCTGGGCAGGCTCCGGCGACCATCCACGCAACTCTTCACACCTGATCTGCGAAGTGTCGTGGATTTCCGCCTCCGCGGGAATGACGGTGTGGGTAGGCAGTGGGCGGGGGAGATGGATAATTCGCTACCGCACCAGGAAAATCGGGCATTCGAGGGCCGCTGCCAGCGCCCTGAGATCGCCGTTCGCCGGCACCACGAGGCCGCCGTACTGGCTGATGACGAAGCCGCCCTCGAGCCGGCGCAGCGTCTCGGCGACCGCCTCGGCGGCACCCCGCGCGGACCCGGGCACGACGATCCGGGTATCCGTGCGCTCCCCGAGCAGAAGCCGCGCCTGTCCCTCCATCCAGTGCAGTCGCTCCTCGTCGTCGGCGATCAGCAGGATCACCAGCGGGCCGCCGGTGACTGACACCAGACGCTCGCCGGCCCGCAGCATGCTGGGCAGCCGGTCGAGATCCTCGACGGCGGCGATGACGGGCCCCGACGTGCGGCGCGCCTTGGGACCTACGAGCACGAGCCCCGTGGCGTCCGCCACCGCCTCCAGGAGGTGGCGCAGCGACTCGCTGCTCAGCGTGCCGAATGGCTCCGCCAGCGCCACCACGTTCCACGGGCCGCACTCGGCACAGGTCGTGGCCAGCGCGGCGATGGGGTCGTCGCGCACGATCCGCTGCCGGATCGGCACCTCGGCGGCGCGGGCCAGCGCCTCGATCCGGCGCCGCAGCGAAGCGAAGGCGAGCCGGAACTCCTGCTCGATGTCACTGGAGGAAATCGCCCTGGACCTGCGCCCCGTGAGCGAGACCTCCCTGGCGAACGGGAAGCTCGCCAGATCCAGCACCTGCAGGTCCTCGACGAAGACCGTCTCGATTCCCGACTGGAAGGCCTGGGCCACACGCACGGCGGCCTCGATCGCCACCGGGTTGGGATTTGCCGTGCGCAACTGCAGGACGACGCGCCCGCGCGCCTCTGCAGCCTCCGCGACATGCGCGATCATGATGTGATCTTCCCGGTCTCCTGCGACTCGATTCGTGGACGCCCGAACGCCTTGGCGCGCTCGGCGAACAGCCTCAGCTTGTCCTCGACCAGCCTGTTGATCGAGCCGGCGGGGAATTGCCGGTCCTCGCCGCGCTCGCCGGCCTTGACGCCCGTCAGGATCTCCATTCCCTCGTCGATGTGGCCCACGGCATGAACGGCGAAACGGCCCTCGCGCACAGCCTCGACCACGTCCTCCCGGAGCATCAGGTGCTGGACGTTGGATTTCGGGATCAGCACGCCCTGGCCGCCGGTCAGGCCGCGCGCCTTGCAAACGTCGTAGAAGCCCTCGATCTTCTCGTTGACCCCGCCGATCGCCTGCACCTCCCCCCTCTGGTTGACGGAGCCGGTGACGGCATGGCCCTGCTTGACCGGCACCTCGGAGAGCGCGGACAGCAGCGCGTATAGCTCGGTCGAGGAGGCGCTGTCGCCGTCGACGCCGCCGTAGGACTGCTCGAAGACGAGCGTGGCGGCCAGCGCCAAAGGCACATCCTCCGCGTAACGGCCGGCGAGATAGCCCCACAGGATCATGACACCCTTCGAGTGCAGCGGGCCGCCGAGCTTCACCTCGCGCTCGATGTCGACGACCCGGCCCTGCCCCATGCGCACCCGCGCCGTGATGCGGCTCGGCCGGCCAAACGAGAAGGTGCCGACCTGCAGGACCGACAATCCGTTGATCTGGCCCACCTTGGCGCCGCTCGTGTCGATCAGCACGATGTCCCGCCCGATGACCTCCTGCGCCCTGTCGCGCAGCCGGTCGGCGCGCTGGATGCCCTCCTCGATGGCGCGGGCGACGTCCTCGCGTCCGGTCACCTCCCGGCCGCCCTGGCTCGACCAGTAGTCGGCCTCGCGAACGAGATCGGAGATATGCCCCAGCTCGATGGACAGCTTCTCGCGATCGTCGGCGAGCCGCGCACCCTCCTCGATGACGCGGGCCACCCCGGATGCGTCGAAAGGCTTCAGCTTGTGCTCGGCGGTGATCGACGCGATCACCCGGGCATACGCGAGGTTGTTCTCCTCCGAGCGCGCGATGGTGTCGTCGAAATCGGCCTGCACCTTGAACAAGCCGCGGAAATCGGGGTCGTAGGCGGCCAGCATATAGTAGAGCTCGCGCTCGCCGAACAGCACGACCTTGACATCGAACGGTATCGGCTCCGGGTCGAGCGTCTGCGTCGAGATCATGCCCATGCTCTCGAGCGGCTGCTCGATGCGGATCTCGCGGGCCTTGATGGTGCGCTTCAGCGCCTCCCACGCATACGGAGACAACAGCAGCTTGCGCGCGTCGATCAGGAGATAGCCGCCGTTGGCCCGGTGCAGGGCGCCCGGCTTTATCAGCAGGAAATCCGTGACCAGCGCGCCCATCTGCGCGATGTGCTCGATGCGTCCGATGAGATTGCCGTAAGTCGGGTTGATCTCCTCCAGCACGGGAGCGCCGGGCGAGGACTCGCCGTTGCCGACGATCAAGTTGACCATGAAGCGCCGGAACCGGGGGTCGCGCGAGGTGTCGACCGACTGCTTGACGATCTCGCTCTCGTCGCCGGTAGAGGCGAGGAACAGCCCGACGTGCCGGATCAGGTCCTTGCCGGCGGCATCCAGGAATTGGAGAATCTCGGGCACGTCGGAGAAACCGGCGCGGACGTCGTCGAGAGCCTCGCCGACCGCGCCCTCAGCGATGTCCTCGTTGAGCTCGCTCAGTCGATGGCGGCGCTGCTTGTCCGACTTCGGCACCCGCTCGAGAATGGCCTCGAGCTCCTTCTGAAGCGCCTCGATCTTGGTCTGGACGTTCTTGCGCATGTCCTCCGGCAACGCATTGAACACTTCCGGCTTCACCACCTTGCCCTCGTGCACCGGGGCCATGGCGAACCCCATCGGGGTCCTCAGGACGGCGATGTTCTGGGCCTGCGCCTTGCGGTTGAGGGCCTCGAACGCTTCCTCCTGCCCGGAGCGGAACTCCTCCTCGATCGCGCGCCGGCGCGCCTGGTACTCCTCGCTTTCGAACACGGAGGGAAGCGTCGTGCGCAGCTCGTCGATGGCGGCGACCATCTGCGCGGCGAACCTGCGGGCGCGGCCGGCTGGCAGCTTGAGCGCGCGCGGCCTGTTCTGGTTCTCGAAGTTGTTGACGTAGACCCAGTCCGCGGGGGCGGGAGCTTCGACGGCCTTCTTCGTCAGGTAGGTCCTGACGGCGGTGCTCTTGCCCGAGGCGGGCGGACCGAGCACGAACATGTTGAAATCGTGGCTCTTCATATCGGCGCCGAACTGGATGGCGCGGAGCGCCCGGTCCTGCCCGATGAGCCCGGTGATGGGCTCCAGATCGCTCGTCGACTGGAAGCCGAGCGTCGCAGGATCGACGCACCTGCGCAGCTCGGCCACGGCGAGCGGCGCATGTTCGCCGGCCGCCGTCGGCGTCATCTGCTGGACCGTGTCGTTAGTCGTCGCGACTGACTTGTCTAGCGGCGCCCGCTTGAAGAACATTGTCGCGCGCTCCCCGTGTTGATCGTCGTGCCCGGCACGGTATGTCAGGATGGCGCTTCCGGAAAGAAGCTGAAACGTAAGTTGCGAAGCGGCACTTCGCGTGAGAGTTGCGGAAATGTCACCTGCAGATGGCGAAGGCATGGCGAACCCGTTCGGCATCGACAGGATGCCTGCCACGGACGGGCGGCAATCGATGGCCGCCTTGCACATCGCACGCGGCGTAGGGCGCCTCTTCGCCAGCCTGGGCCTTGCCAGCCTGGCCGAGCTCGTCCTGCCGAACGGCAGGCGCGCCGACGTCGTCGCCCTCTCCGGGAAGGGCGATCTGTGGATCGTCGAGATCAAGTCGAGCATCGAGGACTTCCGCGCGGACCAGAAGTGGCCCGAGTACTGCGGCTATTGCGACCGGCTCTATTTCGCGGTCGCCCCCTCGTTCCCGCAGGACGTGCTGCCCCTGGAGGCCGGCCTCATCGTCGCGGACAGGTACGGTGGAGAGATCGTGCGCGCCGTGCCGGAGGCGCGCCTGCCCGCTCACCGGCGCCGCGCGATGGCACTGAGGTTCGGTCGCGCCGCGGCAGGGCGCCTGCAGTCGCTCGCAGACCCCGGTCTGTCGCTGGAGGCCCTGACCCGCGGGGATTGAAAGGGAATTGGTGATCGGCGGAGCCCGGATGGCGCGGCGAATCCGGGGCACATGGCCTGGAGCGGGACCATCCCGTGATGATCCTGCTCTTCTTGCGCGCTCGACGCCCTACTTCGGCGCGCGCTTGGCGAGGATGCGCTGCAGCGTGCGGCGGTGCATGTTCAACCGGCGCGCCGTCTCGGAGACGTTTCGATTGCAGAGCTCGTAGACGCGCTGGATGTGCTCCCAGCGGACCCGGTCGGCCGACATCGGATTCTCCGGCGGGGCGGCCTTGGCGTTGGGCGGCGCCAGCAGCGCGTCCGTCACGTCGTCCGCATCGGCAGGCTTGGCGAGATAGTCGACGGCGCCCAGCTTCACCGCGGAGACGGCGGTTGCGATGTTGCCGTACCCGGTGAGCACGATGGCGCGCGCGTTGGGACGGACACGGGCCAGCTCCGCGATGACGTCGAGGCCGTTGCCGTCCTCGAGGCGCATGTCGACCACGGCGAAAGCAGGCGCCTTCTGCCGGATCAGATCCAGGCCCTCGGACACCGAATGCCCGGAGCGCACCTCGAACCCGCGCGACTCCATGGCGCGGGAAAGGCGCTGCAGAAACGCCCGGTCGTCATCGACGATGACGAGAGATGCATCCTCGGGCAGCTCGTCTTTACTGAATGCGAATTCTTCGGCCACGGCACGGTTCTCCTCACCCTCCTACATATAGCTGTCGAAATGCCGCAGCCAACCCCTGTGTTCCCTGTTCTGCGTCACGAATTCAGTGCAGCCGCGGAATTGCCGGGCGCCGGCGCCGGTTGGGGCGCAGCCTCGAAGGTGTCGCGAGGCCAGGAGATCCTGACGATAGCCCCCTGCTCGGGCGGCTGGCGGTTGTCGAGGGTGAGGCTCGCCCCGGACCGCTCGAGCAGCGTCTTGGCGATGAAGAAGCCGAGGCCGAGGCCCGCGGCCCGCTTGTCGGCCCCACCGGTCCCCGATCGACGCGTCGTGACGTACGGCTCGCCGAGGGTGTCCAGGACCTCGAGCTGGAACCCTGGCCCGTCGTCCCTGACCTCGATATCGAGCGAGCGGTCGTCCCAGCGCGCGGAAATCTCGACCTTGCTCTCGGCGAAATCCACGGCGTTCTCGATCAGGTTGCCGATGCCGTAGATCAGGCCCGGCCGGCGCTCGCCCACCGGCTCGTCAACCGCCGGTCCGGCGGTGCCCTCCGCCGGGCCGCTCGCGATCTCGATGGCGACGGTCGCAGTCCGGTAGGCCTCCGCGGACTCGTCCAGGAGCTGGCTGACCGAGAGCGTCGCATGCAGCGGGTCCTGCTCGCTCGGCTGCCGCGTCAGCTTCTGCAGGATCTCGCGGCAGCGCTCGGCCTGGCCGCGCAGGAGCGCGACGTCCTCCGCCAGCGGGGTGCCGGGACTGACGTCCCGCTGCAACTCGCTGGCCACCAGGACGATGGTCGCCAGCGGAGTGCCGAGCTCGTGGGCCGCGGCGGCGGCGAGACCGTCGAGCGCGTGCAGCTTCTGCTCGCGGGCGAGCACCAGCTCGGTGGCAGTCAGCGCGGCCGACATCTGGCGCGATTCCTTGGACAGCCGCCAGACGTAGAGCGCGAGGAAGACCATGGTCGCGGCCACGGCGGCGAACTGCCCGAGCTTGTAGATCGTCGGCAACGTCAGGATCTCCGTGGCGAACCACGGCACCGGCCAGTGATCGGCGATGAGCAGGCCGGTCGAGACCAGCGCCAGCCCGCCGAGGAGCACCGTGTTGCGCAACGGCAGCGTCGCCGCCGAGACCGTCACCGGCGCCACGATCAGCACCACGAACGGGTTCTCGATGCCGCCCGTGAGAAAGAGCAGCGCCACGAGCTGCAGGATGTCGTAGGCGAGCAGGCCCGTTGCGAAGGTAGCGCCGAGCCGGTAGCGGGCAGGGTAGCGGACCCGCAGGAAGACGTTGAGCCAGGCCGAGGCGGAGATCAGCAGCATGCAAAGGCCGATCGGGAACTCGAACCCGAAGCCGACCTGCACGATGCTGACGGCGAGCAACTGCCCGAGCACCGCGAACCATCTGAGACGAACGATGGTCTGCAGCCTGAGACTGCTGCCGGCCTGGTCGGCCTCTATGCGGGCATCGAGCCCCAACCACCTGCGCACCACGACAAAAGCCTTACTGCTGCTGTGCCTCGCGCACGACTGCGGCGGCCGGGCGCGGCTTGCGCCGGGCCGACCATTCGCCCACATAGTTCGAGACTCTACACACAATCATCAAGGCGTCGCTCGCCCGTCGCCGGGCAAATCCTCATGTTGCAGACCGGGACCAGGATCGACGGTACCGCCGCGGCGCCACCCGTGGACGTGCGCGAGCTGCGCAAGACCTACGGCGACGTCGTCGCGGTGGACGGCGTCAGCTTCACCCTGGCGGCAGGATCGGTCACCGCACTGCTCGGTGGCAACGGCGCCGGCAAGACGACGACCATCTCGATGTTGATGGGTCTCGTCGTCCCCACCTCCGGCGAGGCGCGCGTGTTCGGCGTCGACATGAGCCGCAATCGCCACGAGGTGCTGCACCGGCTCAACTTCGAAAGTCCCTACGTCGAGATCCCGATGCGGCTGACGGTCCGCCAGAACCTCGAGGTCTTCGGTCAGCTCTATGGTGTCGTGAACGTCGCCGA
This sequence comes from Hyphomicrobiaceae bacterium, assembly GCA_023384095.1. Classification (GTDB taxonomy): domain Bacteria; phylum Pseudomonadota; class Alphaproteobacteria; order Rhizobiales; family Hyphomicrobiaceae; genus ZC4RG25. Next base: position 27,010 of record JAHDXT010000034.1, on the reverse strand, counting down.
GCGGGTCCGCAGGACCGCCGAGGAGCTGCGGATCGCCGATCTGCTCGACCGGCTCTACGGCAAGCTTTCGGCGGGGCAGAAGACCCGCGTCAGTCTGGCCAAGTCGCTGCTCAACGCGCCCGAGCTGCTCCTGCTCGACGAGCCGACCGCCTCGCTCGACCCCGACACGGCCGACTGGGTGCGCTCCGTCATCGAGAACTATTGCCGGAGCCGTTCCGCGACCATCGTGCTGGCCTCGCACAACATGGCCGAGGTCGAGCGCCTGGCCGACCGCGTCATCATGCTCGAGCGCGGGCGCATCCTGGCGGACGAGACCCCGACCGGCCTGATCCGCCGCTTCGGCCGCGCGACGCTCGAGGAGGTGTTCCTCGATATCGCCCGGCGGCGTGTGCCGCAAGCGGTCGAAGCCCTCGGGACGGCTCGGCGATGAGCCTGCCCGCGGCGACTGTCCTGCATCCCCAGACCGGCCCCGCGGCCTCGATGCGCCGCATCCGCGCCATGGTGCGCCGGCACTGGTTCCTGATCCGCTCGTCGGGGCCGCGCACGGCGGAGCTGATCTTCTGGCCGCTGGTGTCGATGCTGATGTGGGGCTTCCTGCAGTCGCATCTCGCCCAGACCACGAGCCTCGCCGCCAAGGCCGCCGGCCTTTTCGTCGGCGGCGTCCTGCTGTGGGACATCCTGGTGCGCAGCCAGCTCGGGTTCTCGGTCGCCTTCCTCGAGGAGATCTGGTCGCGCAACCTCGGGCATCTCATGATGAGCCCCTTGCGGCCCGCCGAGCTCATCGGATCGCTGATGTTGGTCAGCTTGATGAAGCTGACCGTCGCCATGGTGCCGGTCGCGATCCTGGCCTACGTCTTCTTCGGCTTCAACCTGCTCGGCCTGGGGCTGGCGTTCGCGGCTTTCTTCGCCAACCTGGTTTTCATGAGCTGGGCGCTTGGCCTCGTCTCGACCGGGGCCGTGCTGCGCTGGGGCATGGGCGCGGAAAGCATCGCGTGGCTGATCGTGTTCCTGCTGCTGCCGGTCTCGTGCGTCTATTACCCGGTCTCGACACTGCCGGGCTGGCTGCAGCCGGTGGCCCTGGCGCTGCCCTCGACCTACGTGTTCGAGGGGCTGCGCGGGCTGGTGCTCGAGCAGACCTTCCATGGCGACTATATGTTGCGCGCGCTGCTGCTCAATCTGGTCTATGTGTCGGGGGCATTCGTGCTGTTCCGCGCACTGCTGGAGAGCGCACGCCGGAACGGCGCGCTCGTGCAGATGGGGGAGTGAGGCCCGAGGGCCACGCCCCGCGCTCGAAATGACGGAGTGAACTGTTCCATGCGGGTTCGTTTGGTGGGCCTTGTCGCCGCCGGTTTGATCGCAGGCGCACTGGCGGGCATCGTCATCGTGCCGGGCGCCATCGACCGCCTGCGGCCGCCGGTGCAGGTGACCTCGATAGGCAAAGCGGCCGTCGGCGGGCCGTTCACGCTGACCGACCATACCGGCCGGCGCGTCACCGACCAGGACTTCCGCGGCCGCTTCATGCTGGTCTCCTTCGGCTTCACCTTCTGCCCGGACGTGTGCCCGTCCGGCCTGCAGGTGATGGCTGCGGCGCTCGACCAGCTCGGGCCGAAAGCCGAGCGAATCACGCCGATTTTCATCAGCGTCGATCCGGAGCGCGATACGCCCGAGCAGCTCGCCCGATACGTGCCGAGCTTTCACCCGCGCCTTGTCGGCCTGACCGGCACGGCCGAGGAGATCCAGTCGGCCGCCAAGGCCTATCGCGTCTACTACCGCAAGGTGAAGGACGAGAAATCGACCGCCGACTACACGATCGACCATACGTCGATCATCTACCTCATGGACCCGCAGGGCGAGTTCGTCGCCCACTTCACCCATGCGACCCCCGTCTCGACGATGGCAGAGAAACTCGCAAAAGTGTTGTAACTGCTCCCGAGCTTTTGTCCGCGCCCGAATCGGTGCACACTCGTGTCTGGTCGGGAGTCCGCAATGCGACCTCCTGACCCTCCGAGCCCGCCGTCAGAGCGGGCCGGTCCTGCCGGAGTACGAGGGACATAAAGACTACGGGGGTGCCGGGCATGCTCTACCACTGGTACGAGCTGAGCCATGCGGCTGTGAGACCGGCTCGGGTCGCAGCGGACGCGGGCCGACTGTTCTTCAACAACCCCTTCAACCCCCTGACGCATACCGGGTTCGGGCGCCATGCCGCCGCTGCCTGCGAAGTGTTCGAGCGGACCACGCGCCGCTACGGGAAGCCGGATTTCCGCATCTCCGAGACGACCGTGGAGGGCCGATCCGTTCCCGTATTCGAGAACGTCGTCTGGCAGCGCCCCTTCTGCCGCCTCGTGCACATGGTGCGCGACCTGCCGATCGAGCGGCGCATGCAGGATCCGCGCATCCTGCTCGTAGCGCCGATGTCGGGGCACTTCGCGACGCTGCTGCGCGGCACGGTCGAGACGCTGCTTCCCAACCACGAGGTCTACATCACCGACTGGCAGGATGCGCGCAATGTGCCTCTTGCGGCCGGCAGCTTCGATCTCGAGGACTACGTCGACGACATGCGCGACATGCTCCGCTTCTTCGGCGGCGATGTCCACGTGCTCGCAGTCTGCCAGCCCTCGGTCCCGGTGCTGGCCGCCGTGGCGCTGATGGAGGAGGAGGACGACCCCTCGGTGCCGCTGAGCATGATCCTCGCGGGCGGCCCGATCGACACGCGCGTCAGCCCGACGGTAGTGAACACGCTGGCCGAGAAGCGCGGCACCGACTGGTTCCGGCGCAACGTCATCACCAGCGTGCCGTGGCCGAGGATGGGCTACGGGCGCAGCGTCTATCCAGGGTTCCTGCAGCTCACGGGGTTTATGACCATGAACCTCGACCGGCACGTCAACGCGCACAAGGACCTCTTCTACCACCTCGTGCGCGGCGACGGCGACTCGGCCGAGAAGCACCGTGAGTTCTACGACGAATATCTGGCCGTCATGGACCTGACGGCGGAATTCTATCTCGAGACCGTCGATGCCGTGTTCGTCCGGCACGCGCTGCCGCGCGGAGAGATGCTGCATCGCGGGCGCAAGGTCGACCCGTCCGCCATCCGGCGCGTCGCATTGATGACGGTCGAGGGCGAGAAGGACGACATCACGGGCCTCGGGCAGTGCGCGGCCGCCCACGACCTGTGCTCCAGCATCCCCGCCGGCTGCAAGGAGCACTTCGAGTGTCCCGGCGTCGGGCATTACGGCATCTTCAACGGCTCGCGCTTCAGGACCGAGATCGCGCCGCGCATCGCCCGGTTCGTGCGCAGCCACGATCAGCGGACCAGGGCGCTCGACGAGCTGGCGCAGATGGATTTCAGCGCGGCGGCGGAGCGCGCCAACGGCCAGCACGAGCTCGCGGCCATGGCCTTCAGCTTCGCGCCGGCCAACGACAGCGCCCCCGACCCCATGGCGAGCAGGCTCAAGGCCCAGGGGCTCGGCAGCCTCGGCCCGAGATACGATGGCACGGATGCCGTCGGCGGACCGCTTTCAGCTCCCTATCGCATGATGGCTCTGGCCGGCAGTCTCTTCTTCGACGGGCTGTTCCGCTTGCACTTGCCCTCGAGCTCCGGCGCAAAAGACCCGCCTTCCTCGCTCGCATAGGCCTCGAGCGCCGATCCAGTGACGCGTGACCGCCACACTGTGGCAACTGGCTGCCTCCGTCCGGCATTTCTCGTTGGCGGTGTGCACGTCTAGCTTGTTAGAGGGCAGACATGGCGTGCAGCACCGAGGTCGGATGATGAGAGAGGCCAGCTCGAGCCGCAAGCGAGCAATGCAGCAGCTTCATCTCCATGGTGTTTCGGCGACCGTCGAGGTGCGGCGCCACCCAGCCGCGCGGCGCATGACGCTGCGTGTCAGCCGCACCCGGCGCACCGTCATCGTCACTCTGCCGATGCAATGCGACCTGGAGCAGGCCGGCCAGTTCGTCTCCCGGCACATCGATTGGGTGAAGGCGAGGCTCGGCAGCCTGCCGGAGCCGGTGCCCTTCCAGGACGGCGCCGTGGTCCCGCTGCGCGGGGCGCCGCATACGATCTGCTTCCTGGGGCAACTTCAGCGGGGCGCCGTCGTCGCCGTCGAGAGCACGGCTGACGAAGAACGGCGGCTCGTCGTTTCCGGCGACCGGACCCACGCGCCGCGGCGGCTGCTGGACTGGCTGATGGCGCAGGCGCGCGCCGACCTCGACGAGCGCGTTCGCTGGCATGCCGCCAACCTCGATCTGCGGCCGCGCGGCATCGCCGTGCGCGACCAGATCAGCCGCTGGGGCTCGTGCTCCACGACCAGGATGCTGTCCTTCTCGTGGCGGCTGGTGATCGCGCCGCCACTGATCCTCGACTATGTGGCGGCGCACGAGGTCGCGCATCTGGCGGAGATGAACCACAGCTCGCGGTTCTGGGGCCTCGTGCGCAAGACGATGCCGAGGATGGACGAGGCCAAGCGCTGGCTGCAGATCTACGGCATGGATCTGCACCGCTTCGGTTCCGAGGCTTGAGCGGCGCCCGTTGCTCGATGCCGGGCGTCAGACCGCTTCGGTGAACGGCGCGATGAAGATGGCGGCGAGGATCGCAAAGATCACACGCGTGGCGACCACGAATCCCATGAACACGAGCTGCCGTTCCTCGATCAGGAACCAGATGAAGTTGTTGTACTTCGGTTCTATGCCGAGGTTCGTCAGCCATCCCTTGAGGCCGCTGGCGGACTGGAAGAAGCTCTGCATGGTATCTGGCGCCAGATACCACACGATGCCCATTGCGAGCGCACCGACCACCAGCGACACGAATATGTTGGTGGTCGCCAGAAAGACTCTGAGCATGGTCAACCCCCTCTTTCAGCGACACAGGACCCGGGCCGCCGCCGGCGCGGTCAGGCTCGGACCTTCCAGGTCGGCAGCCCAGCCGTCGGCTGACTTCGGACGGACAGATTGCCGACCGACCGTGTTTGAAGTTTAGCATAACGCAGGCAGCGAGCTGCGTCCCGAGTTCGGAGCATGTGGGCAATGTTGCGCCCTTCCAGTTGCGCCTGTCTCGCAGGGAACAGCGCCGCCGGCCGGCTTCTGCGAAGTTGCCTGGTAGACGGGCTGCCACACGACCAACGGTTGGCACACGTCGTTTTCGCTGGAGACCGGATATTTACGCGACGCCTCCCAGAATCACCGCCGACCTCATCAGCGACTACGCCGCCGGGCGGCTCGACGCCCGCGAAGCGGCGAGGATCGAGGAAATCATGTCGCAGCACGAGGCACTGGCGGCTGCGGTCACCGCCGCACGCCAGGTCGACTCCAGGATGGGGCGCTACTTTTCGCGTCGCGCTCCGCAGAGCCGGAGCTGAGCGCCATGAGCAGCACTTTCGGCTACGCCATAGCGGTCATATTCGTCCTCGCCATTCACGGCGTGGCCTGGTACGCGAGCCGCAGGTGACGCGGGCTCACGTGACGTCGGTCTGGCCGCCGGAGAGCGGCAGCGCATCGCGATGACTGCGCACGAAATGATGCAGCACGTGCAGCAGTGTCTTCACGTGCTCCTTGTCGCCCCGCTCCTGCGCGGCGCGGATGTCTTCGACGATCATCGCCCTGACACGCTCCGCGCCGTGCTCCTGCTGCATGAGGTATTCGGCAAGTGCGCAGGCGGCGACCTCTGGAAGATGCTCATGCTCCGCGATCGCCAGGACCTCGTCGCGGCTCAATCCTGAGAATGCGATGATGTCTTCGATCGTGATCATAGAGACCTGCATTCGTGCTCGCTCTGACCATGCCATCGAGATGTGTGCAGGTCTTGATCTCGATCAAGACAAGGGTGTCAGCAGGCCGCGGCCGATGCGATGGCTCATGGGACGAGCACCGCCGCTCCCGTGAGCCGGCCGTCGCGCAGACGCGCCAGCGCCTCCAACGGGCGCGTCAGGGTTGCAGGACGTAGCTTCCCGGGGCGTCGATCAGCGGCCTGTAGCCCTTGTCCGGGGCGCCCATGGGCGGCGGCGCGGTCCAGCTCCCCGACCGCTCGGAGAGCCAGGCCGCCCATTCCGGCCACCAGGAGCCCCGCTTTGCCGGGGCTTCGTTGAACCAAGTGTCGGCATCCATATAGAGGTCGCCTTCCTCCTTGGTGTGGACGCGATAAGCGCGTCGCGGGTGACCCGGCTCGGAAACGACGCCAGCATTGTGACCGCCAGTCGTCAGCGCGAACGTCATCTCCGTATCCAGCAGCAGGTTCAGCTTGTAGACCGAACGCCATGGCGCGACGTGGTCGGTCTCCGTGCCGACTGCGAAGACAGGCGCGCGGATGTCGGTCAGCGCCACCGGGCGGTCGTCGACCACGAATCCGCCGGAGGACAGCTCGTTGTCCTGGTAGAGGCGGCGCAGGTACTCGGAATGCATCCGGTAGGGCATGCGGGTGGTATCGGCGTTCCAGGCCATCAGGTCGAAGATCGGCTGGCGCTCGCCCATCAGGTAGTCGCGAATGATCCGGGACCAGATGAGGTCATTGGAGCGCAGGAGCTGGAAGGCGCCGGCCATCTGGTTGTTTCCGAGATAGCCCTGCATCCTCATCATGTCCTCGAGGAATACGAGCTGGCTCTCGTTGATGAACAGCGTCAGCTCCCCCGCTTCCTCGAAGTCGACCTGCGCGGCGAAGAAGGTCAGCGTCTTGAAGGTGTTCTTCTTGCTCCGCGCCAGCGCGGCGGCCGCGATCGCCAGCAGCGTGCCGCCGAGGCAGTAGCCGACGCCGTGAATGTCGATTCCGGGCACGATCGTCTGCACGGCCTCGATGGCCGCCAGAATGCCGAGCCGGCGATAGTCCTCGAGCCCCAGGTCGCGGTCCTCGGCGGTGGGGTTCTTCCACGAGATCATGAAGACCGTGAAGCCCTGCCCGGTCAGATACTCGACCAGCGACTTACCCGGCCTCAGATCCAGGATGTAGTACTTCATGATCCAGGCCGGCACGACGAGCACGGGCTCCGGCCGCACCTTGTCCGTCGTCGGCTCGTACTGGATCAGCTCGATCAGGCGGTTGCGGTAGACGACCTTGCCGGGGGTCAGGGCAAGCTGCTCGCCGACCTTGAAGTCCTCCATGCCCGGCAGAGGCCGCTCGTTGATGCTGCGCTGCCAGTCGTCGACGAAATTCCAGAAGCCGCGGACGAGGTTGTGCCCGCCTTCGGCTGCCGTCCTGCGCAGCACCTCGGGGTTCGTCGGGATGAAGTTCGATGGCGAGAGCACATCGAGCAACTGGCGGGTGGCGAACTCGATCTCGCGCTCATGCTGCTCGGTGACCCCGCGCACGCCCGTCGTCGCGTTGTGCCACCACTGCTGATAGAGCAGGAACGACTGGTGGATGAGGTTGAAGGGCCAGGCCTGCCACTCCTCGGCCTGGAAGCGCGTGTCATTGGGCAGCGGCTCGATGCACGGCGGTCCGCCGTTCGGGTTCATCGCGCAGGCGGCGGCATAGCGCGCCAGCCGCGCCGATTTGCGCAGCGCCTTCTCGGCGAGCTGGAGCCGCTTGCCGGGAGCCGACGCGATGTGGACGAACCAGTCGAAGTAGGCCTCTGTCAGCGCCGCAGGGGAGAGCCCGAGTGTGAAGCGCGACGTGAAATAGTTGATGGACTGGTCGAGCGCCTCGCCGAACACGGCCGATGCGTCCTGGTCGTGGACCGCCGGCCGCGTCTCGATCCTCGGCTTCGGCTCCTTGGGCAGACTCTGGCGCTGCACCGCGGCCTCCGGCGGCAACACGAGGTCGCGCACGGTAGCGCCTCCCGCCTCGGCCCGACGACTCGCAGCCATACCTTTTCTCGGTGCCATGACTTCGCAGCCTCCGATTGCAGCGCAGCCTCGATACCGCACAGTGCCCGCGGCGTTGTTGACAACCGTCAATCCTTATAACCGAGCACGCCCCCAACTGGCCCTGCGCACCGGCTTCGAGACAACGGCTCGCCTGCCGCTTTGGTTCACGTGGGCCACTGAACGGCGGCTCACGGGGCGGCGCGACCGCGCGCTTCTCCCGGGCGACGATGCCGCCATGGCGTCCATGCCGACCCGGCAACTTCGGCGTAGCGAAGGACGGCCGCGCAATGCCATAGTCCGGCCCGCACGAGGCAGCTCAGCGGATCTGCGACAGACATGGAGCCCCCCACTCCCGGATTGCGCCTGGCCGTCGACATCGGCGGCACCTTCACCGACATCGTCCTCGACAGCGGGCCCGAGCGCTTCCCAACCAAGGTGCTGACCACACCTGCGGCGCCCGAGCGCGCCGTCGTGGATGGCACGTCGGCGATCCTGGCCGGCGCGCGCAAGACCTTCGCCGACGTTCGCCTGTTCGTTCACGGCACGACGCTCGCCACCAACGCCATCATCGAGCGCAAGGGCGCGCGCGCCGCGCTGATCGCCACGGAGGGCTTCCGCGACGTCCTCGAGATCGCGGACGAAAGCCGGTTCGACCAGTACGACGTCTTCATCGAGAAACCGCAGCCGCTGGTCCCGAGGCGCCTGCGCTTCACGGTCCCGGAACGGCTCGACGTGCACGGCAGCGTCAAGCTGCCGCTCGACGAGGCCGCCGTGGCCCGCGTCGCCGAGCGTCTGCTGGCGGAGAGGATCGAGGCGGTCGCCATCGCGTTGATCCACGCCTACGTCAACCCGATGCACGAGGAGCGCATCCGCGCCATCCTGCAGGAGCGCTGCCCGGGCCTCAGCATCACGCTCTCCTCCGAGGTGTGCCCCGAGGCGCGCGAGTACGAGCGTACCTCGACGGCTGTCGCCAACGCCTACGTGCAGCCGCTCATGTCGGGGTATCTCAACCGCCTCGAGCAGGCATTCCGCAGCAACGGCTGCACGGCGCCCATCCACCTGATGACCTCCGGCGGCAGCCTCGCCAGCCTCAGGACGGCCGTCAGCTTCCCGGTGCGGCTCATCGAGTCCGGGCCGGCCGGCGGTGCGATCCTGGCGGCGCGGATCGCGGCCGAGCGTGGCGAGGACCGCATCCTGTCCTTCGACATGGGCGGCACCACCGCCAAGATATGCCTGATCGACCATGGCCGGCCCTTCAAGGCACGCGCGTTCGAGGTGGACCGCTCGTCGCGGTTCATGAAGGGCAGCGGCTTCCCCTTGCGCATTCCCGTGATCGAGATGGTGGAGATCGGCGCGGGCGGCGGCTCGCTGGCCCGCGTCGACGCCATGAGACGCATCCTCGTCGGCCCCGAAAGCGCCGGCGCGGAGCCGGGGCCGGCCTGCTACGGCCGCGGCGGCGCCGAGCCGACCGTCACGGATGCCGACGTTGCGCTCGGCAAGATCGACCCCGCGCGCTTCGCCGGCGGCAAGATCGAGATCGATGGCGGCAAGGCCGCGGCCGCGCTCGAGGACCGGATCGGCAACCCGCTCGGGCTTGCGACCGAGGCCGCCGCATACGGGGTCGCCGAGATCGTCGACGAGAACATGGCCAACGCCGCGCGCGTGCACGCCGTCGAGCGCGGAGCCGAGGTCAGGGCGCGCACGCTCGTCGCGTTCGGCGGCGCGGCGCCGCTGCACGCCGCACGGCTCGCCGAGAAGCTCGGCGTCGAGCGGATCATCGTACCGGCGGACGCGGGCGTCGGCTCGGCGATCGGATTTCTCGAGGCGCCCGCCGCCTTCGAGCTCGTCCGCTCGCTCTACATGCGGCTCGACCGCTTCGACGCGCCGTCGGCAAACGCCCTTCTCCAAGCCATGAGCAGCGAGGCGTCGGCCCTGGCCAGCGAGGCTGCCGGCGGCCGGCCGCTTACGGAGCAACGCCGCGCCTTCATGCGCTATGCGGGCCAGGGGCACGAGATCCCCGTCGAGCTTCCCGGCCGCCCGCTGACCGGAGACGACCTGGCGGCGCTGCGCCAGGCGTTCGAGGCAGAGTATGACCGGCTCTTCGCGCGGCACATCCCGGGCGCCGCCATCGAGATCATGAGCTGGGTGGTGCTCGTCTCCTGCGCCGAGAGCCGACCCGACCGGCTCGGTGCACCGCCCCCTCGACCTGCGCCAACACCAGCCGGCACGCGCGACGTTTTCGATGCGCGGCTCGGCAAGAAGCTCGAGGTCCCCGTGCTCGAGCGCGCGCGCCTGCAGCCGGGCACGCGGATCGCCGGCCCGGCGCTGATCGTCGAGGACGGGACCTCGACTTACGTCTCGGCGAGCTTCGATGCCCTCGTCGATGCAGGCTGGGCGCTGGTACTCACCGCGAAGGCACCGGAGGGCCGGTCATGACGGACAAGATGGCCGGCGACATCGAGCTGCAGATCATGTGGAACCGCCTGATCTCCGTCGTGGAGGAACAGGCTCAGACACTGCTCAGGACCGCCTTTTCCGCCATCGTGCGCGAGGCCGGCGACCTGTCCGCCGGCGTCTTCGACCGCCAGGGCCGCATGCTGGCCCAAGCCGTGACGGGCACGCCCGGCCACGTCAACTCCATGGCCGAATCGGTGAAGCACTTCATCGCGCATTTCGGGCTGGAGACCATGAAGCCCGGCGACGCCTACATCACCAACGATCCCTGGATGGGCACCGGGCACCTCAATGACTTCGTCATCACGACGCCCTGCTTCCACAAGGGCAGGCTCGTCGGGCTGTTCTCCTGCACCAGTCACCTCATGGACATCGGCGGCATCGGCTTCGGGCCTGATGCGACGGACGTGTTCATGGAAGGGCTCTACATTCCGTTCCTGAAGCTGCTCGACGAGGGCCAGGTCAACGAGACGCTGATGGCGATGATCCGTGCCAATACCCGGCTGCCGATCGACACCGTCGGCGACGTCTATTCGCTGGCGGCCTGCAACGACGTCGGCTGCAAGCGCCTGGTCGAGATGCTGGACGAGTTCGGGCTGGTAGACCTGGACGCGCTCGCCGAGCACATCATCGACCGTTCCCGCGCCGCCGTTCTGGCCGAGATCGCCAGGCTGCCGAAGGGCACCTGGTCGAGCACGATGGTGACGGACGGCTACGACGAGCCGATCGTGCTCTCGGCCACGACGACGGTCAGCGACAGCGGCATTCACGTCGACTATGCCGGCACAAGTCCGCCGGCGCGGCGCGGCATCAACGTGCCGCTCGCCTACACCACCGCCTACACCGTGTTCGGGCTCGGCTGCATCGTCGCCTCCAAGGTGCCGAACAACGCCGGCTCGCTCGAGCCGCTGACCGTCTCGGCGCCGGAGACCTCGATCCTCAATGCGCCGAAGCCGTCAGCGGTGCTGATCCGGCACGTCATCGGCCAGATGCTGCCGGACGTCGTGTTCGGCTGCCTGCGCCAGGCCATCCCGGACCGCGTGCCCGCCGAGGGTGCGGCCTGCCTGTGGAACCTCAACGTGCGCGGCTACGTGAAAGGCGGCGAGGGCGGCAACTACGGGTTCATGATGACGGTCACGTCGAACGGCGGCACGGGCGCGCGGCCCGCCTCGGACGGACTGTCGGCGACCGCCTACCCGTCCGGCGTCAAGGGAACGCCGGTGGAGATCGCCGAGCAGATCACGCCACTCCTTTTCTGGAAGAAGGAGCTGCGGCCCGATTCGGGTGGCGCAGGGTCCACGCGCGGCGGCCTCGGTCAGATCATCGAGATCGAGAGCAACATCGGCGAGCCATTCGACCTTCTCGCCGGCTTCGACCGCATAGACTACCCCGCGCGGGGCTGCGACGGCGGCAGCAACGGCGCCAACGGCGCTGTCGCCTTCGCATCGGGGAAGGTGCTCAAGGGCAAAGGCTTCCAGCTCGTGCCGCCCGGCGAGCGGCTGCTGATCATGACACCCGGCGGCGGTGGCATGGGCCCGCCTTCGGAGCGAGGCCGGGACCTGGTGCTCCGCGACCTCGAGGACGGGCGGATCGGCCCGGAAACGGCGAGGTCCGTCTACGGAGTCGAGGGCGAGAGCCCAGGCCGCGGCTGAACAACCCCGGCGGCGGGGAGACTTGCTCAGGCTGCGAATAAGCACGGCGCGCAGTCGATCCTTGAAAAAAGCTCCTTTCTCGCACGGTTTTCGCGGAACCAGGATTTCCCGGTCGCGTTTGTCGGCAGGGGGACACTTGCAGGAGGTCCCCATGCCCAAGCTGCACTCCGCCGTCATCGGGCTTGCCTTCGCTCTCGCAGTCGCCGCCGCTCCGGCTGCGGCGGACGGCTACCTCAAAGGTCCAAAAGCGTACGGCTATGCTCCGGGTCCTGATCTCATCGTGGAGCCGGATGGCGACGCCGTCGTCTACAGCTACTCGGAGGTGAGGGTCCACTACAGGAATGCGCCGCCCTACGGCTACGGCGCGGCCTACCTGCCGGGCCCGCCCGACCTCTGGCGCCAGCGCCAGGTGGCTTACGAATCCATTTTCACTCGGGAAAAACGCATCGTTTACGATTCTGGGCTTGCCGCCGAGTCGCGGGCTGCGGCGGCGTACTATGCACCGAGAAGGCTCTACCGCGCACCTGCGTGGCCGGTGTACGGCTCGATCAAGGACTACGGCCCGCCGCCGGTACGCGTCGTCGAGCCGGTCGTCGATCTGGGCTGCGGAACGTTCAGGTTCTGGGACGGCGGGCGCTGCATCGATGCCCGTTTTCACTCCCGCTACAAGAACCCGTACAAGCGCATATATCCTCCCTGGTAGGGAGGAATGAAATGCGCTCCGAGCGGTGGCCGCCCGGAGCGCATTTTTGCGATCGGCTCTGCTGCACGTGGTTTCAGCACTGCGCCGTCACACGAGCTCCTTCAGCTCTTTGGCCGCACGGAACGCGATCTTCTTGCTCGCCTTGATCTTGATCGGCTCGCCGGTCGCAGGATTGCGGCCCATGCGCGCGGGCCGCTTGCGGACCTGCAGCACCCCGATACCGCCGATGCGGACACGCGCGCCCTTCTTCAGATGCTTTGAGATCATCGAGGTCAAATCCGAAAGCAAAGCGCTCGTCTGCTTTCTCGGCATCTCATGTGTTTCCGCCAGGGCCTTCGCCATCTGGCTGAGCGTCACTGTCGCCGCTTTCGCAGGCTTGGCAGTCTTGGTAGCGGCTGACTTGGTTACGGCTGACTTGGTAGCGGCTGACTTGGTAGCGGCTGGCGTTTTCATAAGGATCGGATCTCCTCAGATAGAAAAGCGGACGTTGTTTCGCTTGGACTCAGGCGACGCGAAAGCGCTCGACGTCGCCACCCTCGGCAACGAGCCATTTGGGCCTGCGGCCGCGGCCGGTCCAGATCAGCGAACGGTTCGTCGGATGACGATATTTGATCGCAACGGAGGCTGCGGCGCGTTCACCGGCCTTGTCGAACAGATCGTCGATCCTGAAGCCGGCCTCCTCGGCAATCGATTGCAGCTTCTCCTTCAACGCAGCCCGCTCCGAGGTCTTCCTTCTGGCGACTACGGCGGCGACACGCTGCTGAAGCTGCAAGAGCTCCTTGTAGCTCAACTTCTGAAGCTGACTCTCCTTCATGGATTTCTTCCTCGTTGGACAATGGCAAGCTTGAAACTCTGTGATTTCCCGCACTTAACTGAATTCTTCTCATTTGCGAACATAATTACAGGGCCTAAACAGAACCTAAACAATAAGGTGTGCCGATTTCGCAACAGCGGCCTATTCCGCCGTCTGCCTGGTGTTTCGAACCCGACGCTACTTGCGCTGCCGTCATCCAGGCAACGGGTCGCGATCGAGAGGCGTGGGGCGTCAAGAGCGCCGAAGATCGGGTGTTTCCTTTTTTTGCCGGATCGATAGCCGCTTCTCTCCCCGTCCGGAATGACGGAAATCAGTTTCGAGATCGAGGAGCGGACGGGCTTCAGGCCGGGGCCAGACGCGGCCTCGCATCGCTGCGCAGGCGCTTCTCGAGCTGCTGTGCGAAGGACATGACCAGCGCGTCCTCGCCCCGCCGCCCGATGATCTGGATGCCGACCGGTAGCTCGGCGGCGGAAACGACGGGGAGCGACAGCGCCGGCTGTCCGGTCACGTTGAAAGGCCAGGTCCAGTTGAACCAGGCGAACGGGGAGGTCTTCCTGCCGGAGATGATGCGGGGGCCGAGGGTGCCGAGCGTGAAGGCGCTCACCGGTGCGGTCGGCACGATGAGGACGTCGTAGTCCTGGAACCAGGTCAGGACGCGGGCAGCGAACATCCGCCGCCAGCGCAGGGCGCGCGCGAGATCGCTGCCCGTCAGGCCCTGGCCGAACTCGAGCATCTGGACCAGCGTCGGGTCCATGGCGCCGCGGTCCCTTTCCGACGCGAGCCTGTATCCGAGTGCTGACGCAAGATCGGAGCACGCGATCACCCGGAACTGCTGGTCGGGATCGCTCCAGTTCAGCACCACCCCGTCGAGCCGGTTCGAGATGCGCCGCGCCGCCGCCACCGTCGCGCTCAGCGCACTCCCGACGTCCGGCTCCGCTTCGAGGTCGTCGAGCGAGCGCGCCCATGCCACGCGCGGCCTGCCGCGGGGGAGCTTCGTGGCCTCGAAGAGCGAGTCGGGGTCGCGGGGGTCCGGGCCGGCAATCACCTGCATGACACGCTGGAGATCGGCGACGGAGCGGGCCAGCGGCCCCGTCTGGCCGAGCAGGTCCCAGCCCGGCGTGACCGGCCACTGCGGCACCATGCCGGTCGTGGGCTTCAGCCCGGCGACCCCGCACAACGCGGCCGGCAGGCGGATCGATCCGCCGCCATCAGTGCCGATGCTGACCGGCCCCATGCCCGCCGCGACCGCGACCGCGCTGCCGCCCGAGGATCCTCCGGGCGTCCGGTTCAGGTCCCAGGGATTGCGCGTCTCGCCGGTGAGCGGGCTGTCGGTCACCGTCTTGTGGCAGTACTCCGGCGTCGCGGTCTTGCCGATGACGATGGCGCCTGCCTGCTTCAGCCGCGCCACCACGAGGGCGTCGATGTCCGGAACGTACGTCTCCTGCAGCCTGGAGCCGGCTGTCGTGCGGATCCCCTGCGTCAGTATGATGTCCTTGATCGATACCGGCACGCCGTCGAGTAGGCCGAGCGACTGGCCTCGGGGGCGCCGCGCATCCGCGGCCCGCGCCGCCGCCAGCGCCTCCTCGCCGCAGACGGTGACGAACGCGCGCAGGACGCTGTCGAGCCCGCTGATCCGCGTGAGAATTGCGCCGACGACGTCGGCGGCGGACACCTCACCGGCACGCACGGCCTCGACGATCGCTCCGGCGCCTGCCCAGCTCATCTCCTCCTCGGTCATGCCGTCTCCCAGCCGCTGTTCGAGCCGGCCGCCCGCGCTGCGAGATGCCCAGCATCGCCTGATGACAGTGCAGATTATTTCACGCCTGCAGGATCCGGAAAACCCGCCGCCGGCAAAAGTCCTGCTCACCCCGGCGCAGCCGTGCCGCGGTCCGGGATCTCGATGCGGAAGGCTGCCCCGCGCGGCGCGTCGAGCAGGACGAGCGTGCCGCCGTGTGCCTGCACCAGCTCGGAGGCGATCGCCAGCCCCAGCCCCGACCCGCCCTTGCGGGCAGAGCCGCCGAACGCTTGAAAAAGCCGCGCCCGCGCCTCGCCTGATACGCCCGGCCCCGAATCCCGCACGTCGATGACCGACCGCCGGCCCTCGCGCCGCGCCTCGACCGCCACCTCGCCGGAGGTCTGCGGCCCCTGGCTCTCGATCGCCTGGACGGCGTTGCGGCAGAGATTGTTCAAGACGCGGAACATGTGCTCCGGGTCGGCATCGACCCGGAGCGCGGGATCGACGGCGACGCGCCAGCCGATGCCGTCGCGAGGCAGCCCGACGCCTTCGCCCACCTCCTCTATCAGTGCGCCGAGCGCGAAGAGCTCCCGGCGTGGGGCCGCCTCCTCGGTCCGGCCGAACTGCAGCGTGTCGTTGCAGAAGCTGATGGCGCGGTCGAGCGAGGCGATCAGCTTCGGCGCGAAGCGCTGCACGGTGGGATCGGGCAGCGCCGTCAACCGGTCCGAGATGAGCTGCGCGCTGGCCAGCATGTTGCGCAAATCGTGGTTGATCTTGCTGACCGCGAGCCCGAGCTGCGCAAGCCTGCTCTTCTGGTGCAGCGTCTGCGCGAGCTGCCGCTGCATGCGCGCCAGCTCCCGTTCGGCGATGCCGATCTCGTCCCGGCGCTCCGAGGGCGCGATGATGCGGCTTGCGTCCTCCGGGTTCTCGCTGAAATAGAGCATGTTGCGCGTGATGCGCATCATCGGCCGCACGAACATCGCGCTCAGGGCCACGTAGACGAGCGCCGCCGCGATGATGGAGATGATGATGGACAGATAAAGGATATTGAGGCCGTAACGCACCATCGCTGCCTTGAGCTTCGCCTCCGGCAGCACGATCTCGACGAAGTCGGTCACCGGCGTGGCGGGGCCCGTTCCCGGATCGGGCTGGCCGTGCACGAGGATCATCCGCCCCTCGGGTGCGAAGAAGACGGCCAGCGCATCGGCGATGAGGCCGAAGCGCATCGAGAGCCGCTCGATCGGCGTCGAACTTGGCGGCATGCGCAGGTCGTACATCGCATCGACGACGAACGGTGCATCGGCCGGCAGCACGAGCTTGCGCATGCCGCCTGTCTTGATCGCGACCGAGCGGAGCTGCGCCGTGCTCAACAGCTCGCCGCGCACGTTCTCCGGGATGATGCCGCCGGGGGCAGCCTCAGCCGCCAGAGAGGCGAGCCGCGCCGCCGTCAACCGATCCGTCAGCCAGGTCACGCGGAAGTTGGCGATGGAGGGCACGAAGATCAGCACCTCCGCCAGCATGACGAACAGCGCCGTCAGGTAGAGCAGCTTCGAAGGCAGCCCGTGCAGCAGCCGCTCCGACGGGCCGCGGGTCGCAGCCGCAGAGGCCGGCTTTCCCGTATCCGGAGCCTTGCCGCCGATCTCGTTTGAAGGAACCGAGTCCTGCGGCACGCACGCCTCGAGCCAGTTTCAATGCCTATCCGAGCTTCGCCAGCAACGATACCGCCTTTCGGACCATGGGGTTGCTGGCTGCTGTCGCATAATATCGCATCGCGGCTCGCTTGTTGACCTCCGAAAGCGTGGGGTAGGGCGAAACCCAGCCAGTCATGGCCCTGATCTTCAATTTCTGTGAGATGGCGAGCGACCACATCTGGATCAGCTCGCCGGCCTGCTCGCCCACGATCCCGGCGCCGAGGATTCGCCCGCGCCTGTCGGTCAGAACCTTGACGAACCCGCGCGCCGACCGCTCCGCCTGCGCCCGGTCGTTCTCGCGATAAGGCCAGCGGAGGACCCGGATCTCCCCTTTCGCCTCGCGGGCCTGCGCCTCGGAGAGCCCGACGTAGGCGAGCTCCGGGTCTGTGAACGTCACCCGCGGCAGCAATGTCTCGTCGGACTTGGCCGGGAGCCGGAACAGCGCGCGCCGGATGACGATGCCGGCCTGGTAGTTGGCGACATGAGTGAACTGCAGGCCGCCGGTGCAGTCGCCGATCGCGAAAATCCTGCGGTTCGAGGTGACGAGGCCGCTGTTCACCGAGATGCCGCGCCTGTCGTACTTGACCTTGGCGGCTTCGAGCCCGAGGTCGGCGACGTTCGGCCGGCGGCCGGCGGCGACCAGCAGATGGCTACCCTCGACGGTCTGGCTGGCGTTCCCGGCTTTGAACGTGACCCGGACCGCGCCCTCGCGGCCGTCGACCCGTTCGACGGCGGCGCCCTCGCGGATCTCGGCCCCCTCCTTGCGCAGGGCCTCGAGAACGAGCGCGGCCAGCTCTGGGTCCTCGTTGCCGAGCGCCTTGGCCGCTTCGAGCACCGTCACCTTGCTCCCGAGCCGCAGGTGCGCCTGGGCGAGCTCGAGCCCGATGGGACCGCCGCCGACGACGATCAGGTGGGCGATCGGGGAGGCGTTGTCGAAAATCGTCTCGTTGGTGAAGCAGCCCACCTCGTCGAGGCCCGGGATCGGCGGCACCATGGGCGAGGAGCCCGTGGCGATGACGAACCGGCGCGCCTGGATGCGGTGCTCGCCCGCTTCCACGGTGCGCTTGTCGAGGAACCGGCCCGCGGCCTGGATGACCTGGACCCCGAGCGCCGTGAATCGCTCGACGGAATCGTTCGGCGCGATGGCCGCGATGACGCCGTGCACGTGGTCGCGGACACCCTTCCAGTCGACGCGCGGCGATGCCGGCTCGATGCCGAAGCCGCCGCTGGCGCGCATGGCCTGGGCGCGCTTGCCCGCGGCGATGAGCGCTTTCGAGGGCACGCAGCCGTAGTTGAGGCAGTCGCCGCCCATCTTGTGCTTCTCGATCAGCACCACGCTGCGGCCGAAGGCTGCCGCCGCCGCGGCGACCGACAGCCCGGCGGAGCCCGCGCCGATGATGCATAGATCGGTATCTATGACGTCGCTCCTGCTCGCCGACGGCGGGCTCGGTCCGGTGCCGCCCCGGCCTGGATCATGCCTCTGCATGGCGCTTGCTCCATTTCCTGACCGCGACGGGAATCAGCGCGACGACACCGAGGAGCACAAAGGCGGCAACCAGCTCGGGGGTCAACAGTGCGCTGGTATCGACGGTATAGGGACAGTCGGCTTCTGAGGCGGCCGGGGTCCTGGCGAGGCATGCCATGTAGAGGCGGTTCTGGGCCTCGATGACGCTGGCGAGGCCCGAGCCCGCGACGGAGAAGGCCAGCGTACCCGGGATGATGCCGAGGAACGTGGCGATCACGTACGTGCGCAGCGGCACCCCGAGCAGGGCCGGCGCCAGGTTCACGACGAAGAACGGAAAGGCCGGGACGAGGCGCAGGAAGAGGAGATAGCTGAGCGCGTTCCCCTGGAATCCCTCCCGCAATCTGCCGAGCCATGGCCCCGCCTTGGCGGCCAGCGGCTCCCCGAGCGAGGTGCGGGCGATGGAGAACACGATCGTTGCACCGACAGTGGCCGCAATCGCAGTTGCCGGAGCCGCGAGTTGCCAGCCGAACAACAGTCCACCCGCCACGGTCATCACCAGGGCGCCCGGCAGCGACAGCGCCACGACCGCGGCGTAGCCCAGTACGTAGAGCAGCAGGGCGAGGGCCTTATTGGCCTCGATGAATGACTTCAACGACTCGTGGTTCAAGCCGATCGTCTTGAACGTCAGATAGCTGTGCCAGCCCATGCCGAATGCCGCCGCCATGGCGGCCAGCAGCATCAGCAGCGGCAGCCAGCGGCCGACGCTGAAGCTCGGCTGATGCTCCTCATCGTCCATCGAAATGGCTCTCGACGGCGGCCGGGCCTGCCCAGGGCAACGGCAGTCCAGGTCCGCGGCATTCCGCGTTAGACGTTGGCATTCATCTAGTCTTCCCCGATCTACTGCAGCATGCGGCCTCTGGACCGCTGGATGCCGGGGCTGGAGCACCTTGCATGCAGGCCACTCGCAAAGGTGCTCGCCGGAGCGCGAAAATGAAACTGGGCCTCAAGCATAAGTGAACTGCATCGAGATCAATTGAAAGGGCGTGAGGCGCTGCGGGGCGGCTCAGGGCCGGTCCGCGCAATTGACTTGCGCCGAGCCTCCCCCTATAAGCACGCCGGTCCAATTCGGGATCGCGAGGGCAGGTGTGGCCGTGACCGCTCGGGTGACGCGCACGAGGTGAGCCGTTCGGGCCCTCTCCGCTCGGCCAGCCCCGTGATCGACTGCGATACGGAGAGAGAACGTGAAACGCACCTACCAGCCGAGCCGCCTCGTCCGCAAGCGCCGCCACGGTTTCCGCAAGCGCATGCTCACGGCCGGTGGTGCCAGGGTCATCGCGCGCCGGCGGGCCAAGGGCCGCAAGCGTCTCTCTGCCTGATGGCGAACGCCGCCGGCGGCGGCGCGTTGCGGCACGCCCCGCACCAGGTGGAAGCACGCCGTGGGGCTGACGACACTCAAGCGGCGGGCGGAGTTCCTCCGCGTCAGGGGCGGCCCGCGGTGGGGCACGCCGGCACTGGTGGTCGAGGCGAAGCCACGCGCCGGCGGGGACGCGGAAGCCGGCGGAGAAGCACCGGGGGCGCGGCTCGGCTTTACCGTCAGCAAGAAGGTCGGCAGGGCCGTCGTGCGCAACCGGATACGCCGGCGGCTCAAGGCGGCGGCCAGGGAGTTGATGGCATTGGCCCACCCTGGCGTCGATTACGTGATCATTGCGCGGCCGGCCGCCGTCGACCGGCCCTATGCGGAGCTGAAGGCCGATCTCGCGCAGGCGCTGGCCCGCGTTCATCGCGCAGCAGAGGCCAGACGGCTCCGTTGAGCGGAATTCCACCAGTCGCGGCCTGACGGGCCTTCCCGCGGGCGAGAAAAAGCGGCACATACGCCGCACCCGATCAGCCATAGTGCCGAGAGCACGGCCCCAGTCGAGACGCCCATGCAGACGCAACAACCCGACAACCAGAAGAACCTGCTGATCGCGATCATCCTGTCCATCGCGGTCCTGCTGGGCTGGCAGATGCTCTACGGCACGCCCCGGCAGCAGGATAAGGCGGCCCGGCCGGCACCCACTCAGACGGCGCCCTCGCCCGGCGCGACGGCCCCGGATGGCGCCGCCCCGGCCGCCCCGGGAACGGCTGCGCCGTCGATCGCCCCCGCCGCGCCCACGCGCGAGGCCGCCCTCGCCGCCTCGCCGCGCGTGGCGATCGACACCCCGTCGGTGCGGGGCTCGATCGCGCTCAGGGGCGCCAGGATCGACGATCTCGTGCTGAAGCACTACCGGGAGACCGTCAACCCGGCGAGCCCCAACGTCGTACTGCTGTCGCCGGCCGAGGGTCCCAACGCCTATTTCGCCGAGCACGGCTGGGTGGCGCCCGGCGGCGCGACCGTGCGGCTGCCCGGCCGCGACACCGTCTGGCGGGTCGAGAAGGGCGGGCCGCTGACCCCGGCCAGCCCGGTCACGCTCGTCTGGGACAACGAGCAGGGCCTGATCTTTCGCCGCAGCATCTCCATCGACGACCGCTACATGTTCAAGGTGACGAATACGGTCGAGAACAGGACCGGGGCCGACGTCACCCTCTATCCCTATGCCCGGCTGCGCCGCGAGGGAACGCCCGTGGTGCAAGGCTTCTACATCCTGCACGAGGGCCTGATCGGCGTACTCGGCGAAACCGGGCTGCACGAGATCTCCTATGCAGATGCGCTGAAAGAGAACGGCGGCGCGATCGTCGAAAAGGCGGCCGGCGGCTGGCTCGGCATCACCGACAAGTACTGGGCCTCGACGCTGATCCCGAACCAGTCCGAGCCTTATCGGGCGACGATGTCGGGTCAGCCCAGCGCCGAGGGCCGGACGGAAGCCTACCAGACCGATTACCTGCTGCCGGCGACCGTCGTCCCCGGGGGGGGCCAGGCGAGCGCCGAGGGCATGCTCTATGCCGGCGCCCGCCAGGTCGCGGCCATCCAGCACTATGCCGACACGTTCGGCATCAAGCAGTTCGACCTGCTGATCGACTGGGGCTGGTTCTACTTCATCACCAAGCCGCTGTTCTATCTCATCGACTGGCTCTATGGCCTGCTCGGCAACTTCGGGCTGGCGATCCTGGCTGTGACCGTGATCGTCAAGGCGGCGTTCTTCCCGCTCGCCAACAAGTCCTACGAGTCGATGGCGAAGATGAAGAAGCTGCAGCCCGAGATGGAGCGCATCCGGGACCGCCTCAAGGACGACAAGATGCGCCAGCAGCAGGAGCTGATGGCGCTCTACCAGAAGGAGAAGATCAACCCGCTGGCGGGCTGCCTTCCGATCCTGATCCAGATTCCGGTGTTCTTCGCGCTCTACAAGGTGCTGTTCGTCACCATCGACATGCGCCACGCGCCGTTCTTCGGCTGGATCCAGGATCTGTCGGCCCCGGACCCGACGTCCGTCTTCAACCTCTTCGGGCTGCTGCCGTTCGCCGTCCCCGAGTTCCTGCACGTCGGCGCCTGGCCTCTCATCATGGGCGTCACGATGTGGCTGCAGATGCAGCTCAACCCGCAGCAGCCGGATCCCATTCAGCAGAAGATCTTCAACTGGATGCCGGTGCTGTTCACCTTCCTGCTGGCGGCGTTTCCGGCCGGCCTCGTCATCTACTGGGCCTGGAACAACATCCTGTCGCTCGCCCAGCAGTGGCTCATCATGAAGCGGCAGGGAGTCGATGTGCCGATCTTGGCCAATCTGAAGCGGAACCTTGCGCCGGTCGTCGCGCTCGTGACCGGCAAGACGGACGCCAAAGCCAGAAATCTGGCCGTCGTCAAGCCGGTAAAACCCAGCCCGTCGAAGCCAGCCGCGGAGCCGTCGCAGCCGGCCCAGTCCGGGAGCGATGCCGTCGAGATGGAGAGCGCGCCCGCCAATACGGTGACGGACGGAACTGACAAGAAGCCTACGCTGCCACCGCCTGGCCGCGCCTCACGTAAAGCCGAGGCCAGATCGCGCAGGTCGAAGAGGTAGGCAGTAAATAGCGGCTCGCCTCGACAGGACGCAGGGAGACGCCCGCAATGGCAAAGCCACCGCCGCGCGGGTCAGGAGCCGAGCCGCCCGGTCACGAAACGCCGGACCGGGAGTGGCTCGCCATCGGCGCATCGCTTTTCGCGCGGCCGTGGAGCTTCGTTCGCGGCAGTCCCTCTTTCGAGTTCCTGCCCGAGGCGGACCGGCCCGAGATAGCCTTCGCGGGACGCTCGAACGTCGGCAAGTCGAGCCTCATCAACGCGCTCGTCGGCCAGCATGGGCTCGCCCGCACCTCGAACACGCCGGGGCGCACGCAGGAGCTCAACTTCTTCGCGACCCCCGACGTGTCGCTGTTCGTGGTCGATCTGCCGGGCTATGGCTTCGCCCAGGCGCCGAGGGAGAAGGTGCAGACCTGGATCGAGCTGGTGCGGGACTATCTTCGCGGCCGTCCGACGCTGAAGCGCGTCTTTCTGCTGATCGACGCGCGCCATGGTCTGAAGCCGCCCGATCGCGAGATCATGAGCCTCCTCGACGAGGCGGCGGTCTCCTATCAGGTCGTGCTGACCAAGTCCGACAAGACGAGCCGCAGCCATCTCGAAGCGGTGGTCGCCGCCACCCGAGGCGACCTCGGCACGCACCCGGCGGCCTATCCCGAGGTCATCGTCACCTCGGCCGTGAAGGGCGTCGGCATCGAAATCCTGCGCGGCACCATCGCCGAGCTCTGCCTGCCGTCCGGCGCCTGACCGCGCCCCGCAACCGGTCAGATGGCGCCGAGCTGGATCAGCATGGCGCGCCCGACCTCCCAGAGCCCCTCGCCGAACCTCGCGAGGAGGCCGCCGGCCACGGCAGCCGCGAGCCAGCCGCCCCACTGCACGGCGGTACGCCCGTAGTTGGTGCGGACTTTCACCTCGATCACCTGGTCCGGCAGAGCCGTCTCGGCGGCCAGACCGTCCGCCCCCACCGTGCGCGCCGAGACGACGAGCTGCAGACGGGCCTTGCCGCGCCTCCGCGGGGTCACCGTCCAGCGCCAACTGGCATAGTCGTCGGAAAGGAGACCCAGGGTGTTCTCGATCCACTGCGTCTCCGGCGAGGCTGTCTCGATCCAGAAGCCGCCATTGGGCGCCCGCAGCCTGACGGACATCGCCTTGGTGACGACGACGTCGTGCCGGTAGGCGGCGCCGACCCCCTGCAGCCCCTGCGCCAGCGCCGCCACATCGGCTTTTGCGATGCGCACCTCGACGGTCTCCGGCAGCCAGACCGTCATGGTGCGCGGAATGTTCTCGACGAGCTGTCCGGCCGAAACAGGGGTGCCCGGCCTCGGCTCCGTGGTCGCGGCGCCTTTCCTGCGGGCGTCGGCAGAGGGCCGCGCGGCGGCAGCCGGCGTCGCGCGATTGCCGGCGCCCGGCGGGAAGGGAGGAGGGGGCGGCGGCTCGGGCCAGGGCGCGTGCATCGGCATGGGCCGCGGCGGCTCCGGCGGATAGCGCGGCGGCAACGGCGCGGGGTGGACGTGTGGCGGATTCTGCCGCGGCAGCGGGTGAGAGCGCGGAGGAGGGGCCGGCGGATGGCTCGGCTCCAGACCGCGGGCCGGCTGTTGTTGATGATAATGGCCGCCGGCAGGCGGTCCCGGCGACCAATCCGGCCGGTAGCGGTCGTGTGGATGCGCGGAGCTCGCGCCAGGAGGGGCCGGGTCGTCCTCCGGGCCACGCGGCCGCGGTCTCGCCGCCCGTGGCGGTTGCGGCACGGGAGCGGGCGCCGGGGGCCGCGCCGGCGGGGCCGGTGCCTCTTCCTCAGGCGCCTCGTCATACGGAGTCGGGAGCGCGGGCTCTTGGGGCTGGTGCCGGTCGAGCTCCCGTCGCTCGGGCGCGCCACCGGGCTCCGCGGGACCCGGCGCATTCGCTTGAGCGGCCGTCGTTTGCTGGCTGCCCGTGCGCCCGGCGTCAACTCGCCGCCGCGCCGTGGCAAGGATCTCCTCCGTCGACTGGCCGGTCGCGCCGTTCACGTGGCGCGGATCGCCAAGCCTCTCGCGCTCTCCTTCCTCCCAGGCCGGGGCAGACGCCCGGTCCATGCCCTGTGGAAGCTCTTCGGCTGCCGCCTGCGCGTCGGCTTGGCGCGGCGGCGGCGCGGCGGGGCTCGGCCCGGGGGCTGCAGGCGGCGGACCGGCGCTACGGCCAGCCGCGCTGGCCTTCTGCAGGGCCCTGACAGCTTCCTCGAATGTGAGCCCCTGGGTACGCAGCATGCTGGCTGAGGGGCTGCGCCCGTCGCCGACGACGGCAGCCAGCACGATGGCGCCATTGACATCCCGGCGCCGGCTCTGCTGCGCGGCAGCCGAGGCATACTCGAGGATGCGCAGCAGGTCGGGGGAGGCGGCCGGCTCGGACGGCGCGCCGGGCGGCAAGGATTCGCTCATGCCCGCGAGATAGCTCGTGACGTCCGCGTTCAGCCGGCCGAGGTCGATGCTACATGCCTGCAGGACAGCCGAAGCGTCGGCGTCCGACAGCAGCGCCAGGAGAAGATGCTCCAGTGTCACGGCATGGTGAGACCTGGCATAGTCGCACGCCAGCGCAAGCGTCGCCGCCAGGCCGCGCGATTTCGGCACCCAGCTCAGAGACTCGGCGAACGATTGCGGCATTCACCACTCCCTCCCGGCCCCTTCTTTCTCGTCGATGCGGGACCCCTGAACGTCGAGCTTTCCTGCCCGGAAGCCATCGCGCTTCAGGAGGCGACTCTAGCCGATCAGCCCTCGGACCGCACCCTCGGAAGGGCCTCGGCCGGCGACCCGGGGCATCGTGACCGCAGATTGTGAGGGAAATCCGTTGAGGGCCACCGTCGAGCGGCTATAACTGCACCCGCCCGAGGGCGAGGAACGATCTACATGACAGGAAGAGCCGAGAAGCCGCAGGAGCCGGGCGCGCGGGGCGCCGCCTCGGCCCATTCCAAGGCGCGGATCCTGGCCGAGGCGCTGCCCTATCTGCAGCGCTACGACAACCAGACCGTCGTCATCAAGTTCGGCGGCCATGCGATGGGAGACGAGGCGCTGGCGAATGCCTTCGCGCAGGACATCGTCTACCTGAAGCTGTCGGGCGTGAACCCCATCGTGGTGCACGGCGGCGGCCCGCAGATCGCGGCCATGCTGAAGAAGCTCGCGATCAAATCCGAGTTCGTCAACGGCCTCAGGGTGACGGACAAGCCGACGGTGGAGGTGGTCGAGATGGTGCTGGCTGGCGCCATCAACAAGGAGATCGTCTCCGCCATCAACCGCCAGGGCGGCAAGGCGGTCGGCATCTGCGGCAAAGACGCCAACCTGATGATCGCCAGGCGCATCACCGAGATGCCGGACCCGGAATCGAACCTCATGAAGGCGGTCGATATCGGCTATGTCGGCGATCCGGAGGAGGTCGATCCGCACATCGTCGACGTCATCTCCAGCTCCGACCTGATCCCCGTCATCGCCCCGGTTGGCGTCAGCCGCGACGGCCATACCCTCAACATCAACGCCGACACGTTCGCCAGCGCACTGGCCGCGAAGATGAAGGCGAAGCGGCTGTTGCTGCTCACCGACGTGGAAGGGGTGCTCGACAAGGACAAGAGGCTGATCCCCGAGCTCAGTGTGGACGAGGCGCGCAAACTGATCCGCAAGGGCACCATCACGGGCGGCATGATCCCCAAAGTCGAGGGCTGCATCGAGGTCGTCGAGGCGGGTGTCGAGGCCGTCGTCATCATCGACGGCAGGGTTCCGCATTGCGTGCTGCTCGAGCTGTTCACCGAGCACGGCGTCGGCACCCTGGTGGGGACGGCGCAGGAGGCAGCCCCGCGATGAGCGCCGATCCTGCCAAGTCCGAGGCCCGGGCCGGGTCGGCCGCAGCCGGCGGCCGGCGCGGGTTCGAAGCGACATCCACCTGGATCTTCGACCTCGACAACACGCTCTACCCCGCAGAGTGCAACCTGTTCGCGCAAGTCGACCAGCGGATGGGCGAGTTCATCGCACAGTACCTCGGCGTCCCGTTCGCCTACGCGCGCCATCTGCAGAAGAGCTACTACCGGCAGTACGGAACGACGCTGTCCGGGCTGATGCAGGTGCACAAGCTCGACCCGACGGCATTCCTCGACTACGTGCACGACATCGACCTGTCGGTGGTGCCGGATCATCCCAGGCTGGCGGCGGCGATCGCCCGGCTGCCCGGGCGGCGGCTGATCTTCACCAACGGCTCGCGCCGGCATGCCGAGCGCGTGGCGGCCAAGCTCGGCGTGCTGCACCACTTCGAGGACATCTGCGACATCGCCGCCTGCGAGTACGTGCCCAAGCCGCAGCCCGACGCCTTCGACCGAATGGTGCGCCGGCACGGCGTCGCGCCGCGGTCGGCCGCCATGTTCGAGGACATGCCGCACAACCTGGAGGCGCCGCACGAGCTCGGCATGACGACCGTGCTCGTCCATTCGAGCTACTACGACCACCCGATCCAGCTCAGGATCCGCCAGTGGAGCGAGCCGCCCGGGCACGTCCATCACATGACCGAGGACCTCGCCGCCTTCCTGGAGCGCACCGTCCCGCCCGCCCCCTGACCGGCCGGCAGAGCCGTCGCGCACAGCCGCGCCGCGAGGGGTTGGGCATTCCGTTCGATCGCGGGCGCAACGAATCTGTGGTCGAGACGTGAAGCGCGCATACTTACTTTTTTCCAGATCGCCGTTTCATACCGTCTCCGCGTGATTACTTCATTTTGCTCTGATGCGGCCACCAGTGGA
>JAHDXT010000033.1 GCA_023384095.1 Hyphomicrobiaceae bacterium | reverse complement strand
GCTGTCGGCGAGCCGCGCCACGACGTCGTCGCTGATGGCGTCCTCGGCGGCGCCATAGACCCGGGCGAGTTGCGCCACGCGCTCGAGATCGCCGTTGTCGACGAGCCTGGTGAGGACCGGCAGCGCCCGCTTCAAGCCGGAGCGGTTGAGCTGGTCGATCAAGTCCAGCCCCTCGGAGGCGCTGTCGGCGAGCCGCGCCACGATGTCATCGCTGAGGGCGTCCTCGACGGCGCCAGAGAGCTGCGCCAACTGCTGCAATTGATCGAGACCGCCATTGTCCACCAGTCTTGCGATGGCAGGCAGTGCGGCCCTTACCTCCGGTGACATCAACCGCTCCATGGAAGCGGCGCGCTCGGCGGCTGCCCTGACGATCAGGCTCGCCACCTCGCCGGCAGCCTTGGCGATCTGCTGAACCTCGGCGCGGTCTTCAACCGGCCGGGTCTCATCTTCGCTCATGGCGCCTGATCTCCCTCACAACAGTCCGCGGGCGGTGCTCCAATAGAGCTTGTTGTAGGCCACCTTGAACCAATGCACCGTCCTCGTCGGCGGTTTGGGATCCGGCGGATTCCTGTAGTCGAACATGGCGTAGGTGGCGCGCTCACCGCCGGCTTCGATGAAGCAGAAGACCTTGCCGTCATAATCGCGCACCGCCGCACCGATTTTCACCATGGCGGCGATATTCTCTCCTAGCGCCTCGGCCTCGAAATGAGCCGTCGAGCCCGCCTTGGAGATCGGAAGATTGGTGGTGTCGCCAAGTACGAAAACGTCGTCGCGACCCTCCATGTTGAGGCGATGGCGATGGGTGGGAATCCACCCGTTTTCGCCCAGTCCGTTCTTCTCGATCACTTCCATGCCACGATGCGACGGTATGGTGATCAACAGATCATAGGCAGCTTCCGTCCCCTCTTCGGAACGGATGATCCTTCCGGCGCCGTCCACCTCCTTCATGTTGAAAAAGGTCTCGTAGGTGATGCCGAGTCGATCCATTTCCGGCGCCGCCCACTTTGCGACATTCTCCAGCGTATGCACCCGCCCGATCGGATAGGTGTAATGCAGCTTGACTTTGTCGCGGAGGCCGCGGTCGTTGAAATAGTCATGCAGCATGAACGTGATCTCGAGCGGCGCCATCGGGCACTTGTGCGGCACGTCGACCGCGATCACCACGTTGCCGCCTTTGAAGCCCTGCAGCGCCTTGAACATCTTCAGCGCATCAGCCTCGGTGTAGAATTGCAGCGCATTCTCCGCCAGGCCAGGAATCTCATGGGCGACCGGCCGCGAGCCAGTGGCGATGACGATGATGTCGTAGCTGAAGGTCCTGCCGCCGGCGGTGCGGACCTGTTTCTGGTCGAGCTGAAATTCCTCTACGGGGTCGACGTGGAATTCGATCGACGGGTCTAGCAGGCTCCTCTGGTCGCGATAGAGCTCATCGGGCATCATGCGCCCGACGGCCAGATACAGAAGGCCGGGCTGATACATGTGCCGGTCGGAAGCCGACAGCATCGTGATCGAGACCTTGCCCGCTCGAAGCTCCGGCCCCAAGCGGCGGGCGAGATTGTTGCCGAGTATCGTGCCTCCCATGCCGCCGCCAACGATGAGAACCTTCATACCAGTCTCCTCACTGGGCTCGTGCTGACCTACGTTAGTTTCGCTCACCTGGTCTTGCGCACCAGGATGTGCCAGACACCCTCTTTCTCCTCGGTGCCGAGATGCTCATGCCTGACTTTCCTGATCCATTCGGGGATGTCGGTCGCGGATCCCCTATCGGTCGAGAGCACTTCGAGCTCGTCGCCCACCTGGGCCATTTTCATGTTCGCGATCAGCTCCATCAGGGGGCCGGGGCAATAGCTTCCGCGGGCATCGACGATCCGCATCTTCGGCATAAGATCCGCCTCCATTAGAAGGTGTAGACTTGGGCTCCTCGGGATTCATCGAGGAACTTCGTCAAGCCGAGCGGTTCGCCGAGATAGCTTTCCAGATCGCCTGGGCCGAGGTCGAGCAGGTCGATCGCCATGGAGCAGGGATGCAGCTCGGCCTCTCCGAGCTCCACCGCCTGCTGGAACAACTGCTTGAAGTCCGGCGCCCCCTTTTCCTCCAGCAGCACGCCGAACGCGCCTTCGCTCGGCGCCGCGCTGCTGGCGCCCTTGCGGAAGTAGGTCAGGGCGTTCATGGAAAGAAAGACGGACACGGCCATGCCGCTGACCGCGCCGACGGCGGCGACCATGGCTGCCATCTGCAACCTCTCGCGCTCACCACACGTGACGATGATGCTTATTTTGTCGGCCATCTCGACTTACGCCGCTGCTGGTCCCTGACCCGGACTGCAAAGTGACTACGCGAATTTATAAATTCAATGATAGCTGAATTTCAATCAGTCCGCCACACGTCGTGCACGGTAGATGGGACCCGGTACCTGGTCAGCGGCTCGGGCGGCGCTGGCGCTGCTCGGTTGATGCGCCCCAAAGACGATAGCTGGCCAAGAATTCGTCAAGCCGTTTGGCCGTGTCCTCTATATGCTGACTGAGAAGGCTGACTGCCGCCTCGAGATTGCCGACCTCGATCGCGGCCAGGATGGCGCGATGCTCGCGCTCGGCGCGTTGGCGGTAATCGGATGCCGCGATCAGCAGTCGAATGTAGCGATCGACGCGGTTGTTGAGGTGCTGGATCAACGACAGCAGCTGCGGGCGGTTGGCGAGCTCCAGGATCGCGGCATGGAACATGCCGTTCAATTCGCTCCACGCATCGATCGATTGCGTCTGTTCGGAGCGCTGGAGCACTGCGCTGGCCGATTGGATGATTTCGGGTGTGATCGCGTCGAAGCCTTTGCGCAGTGCCTGCACCTCCAGAATCGACCTGATCTCGAGGATTTCCCGCGCGTCTTCCGGAGCTACGCGCGCGACTTTGAAGCCGCGCTGAGGCTCCCAAGTCATCAAGCCCTCGGCGACCAGACTGCGCAAGGCTTCGCGAACCGGCACGCGGCTGACGGAGAAGTGCTTCGCCAGCTCGTCCTGACGCGCCACCGTTCCGGGCTCCATCGCGCCGCACAGAATCTGGTCCCGGATGGCGCGCGCGATCTCGTCAGGTGTTCGCTTGAGCTTCGTGGTGCGTCCCATTCAAGCGCCCTCGTCGCCGAAATTTATTCACCTTGTTAAAATGTATAAATTTTGATAACCTGCTCGGCAATGGGTCTGTGGACCAGCGGTAGCCCGCAACATCGCCGGGAGACGCCGATGATCACTGCGATCGTCCTCTATCGCCTGCCGCCAACGATCGGCCGCGACGCCTGCGCGCGGCACTTCAAGAAGATCACCGAAAACTTTACCAACGTACCGGGGCTGTTGCGCAAGCAGTTCATCTGGACGGAGTCGGGCGACGCCGGCGGAGTCTATACGTGGCGCGATCTCGAGTCTGCCCGGGCCTTCTATTCCGGGCCTTGGCTCGACGGTATTCTGCAGCGCTACGGCTGCTATCCCAAGATTACATATTTCGACACCTTCGCCATCACCGACAACAGCGCCGGCTCCATCACATTGCTCGAGACCAACAAGACGGAGCCGCCCGAAAAGACGAAGCCGTCCGATCAAAAGGTGACCCGGTTCGAATCCATATCAGCCTAGGATACGGTCAGGTCCGGTCGCGTGTGCGCAATCCTTGTGAGAGGAGTGTAAGCGTATGGATAGGCGCCATTTCTTGACGACCGCCGCGGCGAGCAGTGCCGCGGCCGCGGCGACAGTCGCAGTTCCTTCACCGGCAATCAGCCAGGGTCGCCAGGAGTGGCGGATGGTGACCGCTTGGCCCAAAGGGCTTCCGGGCCTCGGCACCGGGGCGGAAAGCCTGGCGAAGCGGATCACGGAGATGAGCGACGGCAAGCTGAGCGTGCGGGTGTTTGCCGGCGGTGAGCTCGTCCCACCGAACCAGACTTTCGATGCGGTGCAGGCCGGAACCGCCGAGATGGGACACGATATTGCCGGCTTCCACCTCGGCAAGCATCGCGCTTTCACCTATTTCTTCGGCGTGCCTTACGGCATGTCCCATGCCGAGCATATCGCCTGGCTGCATCACGGCGGCGGACAGGCGCTGTGGGACGAGCTGTCGGCCCAGTTCGGGGTCCGCTCCTTCGCCATCGGGAACATCGGCACCAATATCTTCGGCTGGTTCCGCAAGCCGATCTTGTCGGTCGGAGACATGCAGGGCCTCAAGATGCGCATGCCGGGCCTCGGCGGCGACGTCATTCGCAAGCTCGGCGCCCAGGCGCTGGTGCTTCCCGGCGGCGAGATTTACACATCGTTGCAGACGGGCACGATCGATGCGGCCGAATTCACCGGGCCGGCCAATGACCTGGCCCTCGGCTTCCACCAGGCTGCGCCCTATGTGATGTATCCCGGCATTCACGAGGCGGGGCCCGTCCAGCAGGTTGTCATCAACAAGCAGAAATATGACACGCTGACCCCATCCGTCCGGCGCATTGTCGACATCGCCTGCCAGGCCGCCGATGAGGATATGCTGGCGGAATATCAGTGGATCAACTCGCAGGCGATCAGGACGATGGTCGACAAGCACGGCGTCAAGTTCACGCGGCTGCCGGAGGATGTCCTCAAAGCGCTCGGAAAAGCTTCCGGCGATGTTCTGCTGGAGGAGCGTGACAAGCTCGACAACCTCGGCAAGAAGATATGGGACGCTTACGTGAAAGCCCGGTCGCAGATGAAGGCGCATACCGAAGTTTGCGCGATGGCCTACTACCAGGCCCGCGCGCTCGATTACCCGTTTCCTTCCTGATCAGATTTTCGCTCGACCGGCGGCATAGCTTTGCCGCCGGTCCTTGTTGGCCGCTCCACCACAACCGCCGGGGGCCGCGTGGGAGCGTTGATCCGAGCCATTGACTTTGTCGCCCGCGCCATGGGAGCGCTCGCCAAGATCCTCGCGCTCGTGTCTGTGCTCGTATGCTTCGCCACGCTCTACATGCGCTATGCGCTCGACATGACCTACATCTGGCTCAACGAGAGCTATATCTGGGCCAATGCGCTGGCCATCGTTCTCGGCTCAGCCTACGCCTATCGCGAAGAGGCGCTGGTCCGCGTCGACGTCTTCTATGAGCGCATGAGCACCCGCGGGCGGGCCATGGTTGACCTCGCCGGCGTACTGGTTTTTCTCGGGCCCTTCCTATTCGCGATCGGCTATTATTCCTTGCTTTTCGCAATCCTATCCTATCGCATGGGTGAAGCATCGCCCCATCCTAGCGGAATGCCGGCGCTCTATCTTCTCAAGGGTTCGATCCTGCTCCTCGCCTTTCTGATCGTGCTCCAGGCGGTCGCCAGCCTGATTCGCAATGCTGCCCGTCTGCGGGATGAAGTCGAGGACGATTCGAGGAACGACGGGGTGGCGCCCTGACCGGTGAGATTCTCTGTGTGTTGATGCTTGCAGGCCTGACTGGTGGCCTGCTCATCGGCTATCCGGTAGCCTTCACATTGGGCGGCATCGGCATGCTGTTCGCGGCGCTCGGCACTGCCGTCGGAGCTTTCGACGCCAGCTACCTCCATGCCCTGCCGTCGCGGCTGTTCGGCATTTTAACGAACGAGGCGCTCGTCTCCGTGCCCTATTTCATACTGATGGGCATGGTGCTGGAGCGCTCCGGTATCGCGACCGATCTGATCATCAGCATGGGCCAACTCCTTTCGCGGCTGCGCGGCGGGCTGGGTGTCGCCATCATCCTGGTCGGAACGATGCTTGCGGCCTGCACCGGAGTGGTCGGGGCGACGATCGTGACGCTGGGCCTCATCACGCTGC
This sequence comes from Hyphomicrobiaceae bacterium, assembly GCA_023384095.1. Lineage (GTDB taxonomy): Bacteria > Pseudomonadota > Alphaproteobacteria > Rhizobiales > Hyphomicrobiaceae > ZC4RG25. The sequence continues at coordinate 36,107 of JAHDXT010000033.1, read as the reverse complement.
CGACGCTCTTGAAGGCCGGCTACGACAAGAGGCTGATATCGGGCATCGTCTGCTGCTCGGGCACCCTCGGAACGCTCATTCCGCCCTCGGTCGTGTTGATCTTTCTGGCTGTGATCCTCGAGGCTTCCTACACCCAGACCCAAATGGCCATGGGGAACTTTGCACCACGCCCGCTTTCCGTTGGAGATCTTTTCGCCGGAGCCCTTTTTCCAGGCCTGTTGCTGTCAGGGCTTTATATCGTGTTCATGCTGGTGGTGGCGTTTGTGCGACCCTCTGCCTGCCCGCCCATCAAGACCGCGGCGCGCCCCGAGCCGGCCGCCGGGTTCCGGTTGGCTGTCGCGATCATCCCGGCGCTGTTCCTGATCGTGGCTGTTCTGGGGTCGATTCTGATCGGTCTGGCCACGCCTACCGAGTCCGCGTCGGTCGGCGCAATCGGCGCTCTGCTCCTCGCCGCCGTCAAAATCGCACTGTTCGGCCGGGTCGTCGAAGCTCAGCCCGGCGCGGATGTCGCACGAATGCTCTTGCTGTTCTGGACGGCGGTTTTGCTCGCTCTCTTGGCGGCCGGACTGGCCTATGGTGCGCTGGGCGTGCTGTCGATTATCTCCGTGCTGGCCGCCTGCGCTCTGCTTATCGCGCTCATGCGTCACGCGGCGGGTCTGTTCGAGATCGTGCACGCGGCTGTCGACTCCGCCGTCAAGCTGACAGTCATGGTCTTCCTCATCTTCTTCGGCGCGACCCTGTTCAGCCTGGTATTCGCACGCCTCGGCGGCGACGTGCTCGTCAAGGACGTGCTGACCGGGCTGCCGGGGGGAGCGTTCGGCGCCATGCTGGCGGTGATGGCCGTCATTTTCGTCCTGGGATTCTTTCTCGACACCTTCGAGATCATTTTCATCGTTGTGCCGTTGACAGCGCCGGCGCTGTTCGCCTTGCAGATCGACCCGGTATGGCTGGGGGTGATGATGGCGGTCAATCTGCAGACCAGCTTCATGACGCCGCCCTTCGGCTTCTCGCTCTTCTATTTCAAGAGCGTGGCCGCTGAGCACATCTCAACGCTGGATATTTACAAAGGCGTGGCGCCTTTCGTCGCGATCCAGCTTCTGTGCCTGTCGCTCGTCTGGGTGTTTCCGCTGCTCGCCACCTGGCTGCCGACGCGGATCTTCGGATAGGGTCTGTCTGAGCGTTCGGACCTTCACCATTCGGCCCCATGTCTCCGGGTGAACATTTGCTGTAGAACCGGGGCATGAGCTGGAACAGGGATGATCATGGGCGCCGGCGCGGCTATCATCACGGCAATCTGCGCGAGGCCCTCATCCATGCGGCGCTCGAGCTGATCTCGCACAAGGGCCCGGCCGGCTTCACCTTCGCCGAGGCGGCTCGCCACGCCGGCGTCAGTCCCGCGGCACCCTACCGCCATTACCGCGACCGCGACTCGCTCATGGCCGACGTCGCATGCCGCGGCTTCGAGCGCTTCGCGGCGGCGCTCGCCAGCGCCTGGGACGAGGGGCGGCCCACGCCGTCGGCGGCCTTCGACCGGCTCGGCCGAGCCTATCTCGGCTTCGCCCGCGCGGAGCCCGCGTACTTCTCCGCCATGTTCGAGTCAGGGCTCGACCTCAAGAGCTTCCCGGCTGTCCAGGACGCGGCCGACAGCGCGTTCGCCGTCCTGCGCGGCTCCTGCGAGGTGCTGGTCTCGACGCTGCCGCCCGACCGGCGGCCGCCCGCACTGATGATGGCGCTGCACATCTGGTCGCTGGCGCACGGCATCGCCTCCCTGTTCGGTCGCGGCGACGCGGCGCGGCGCGCCATCCCCATGACGCCGGAAGAGCTGCTCGAGGCGGCGACGCTGGTCTACCTGCAGGGCCTGGGCTTCGGGGCAGGCGGTCCGGGACCGGCTCAGAGCTGAGCCGGCAGCCACCCGCGGCTTCCCGATGCCCTGCTGGCTCCGACACGGTTCTCAGTCCCCGCGCCTCGTGCACGAGCCCCGCTTTTTTGGCGGCCGCCCCTTGACGAGCGGGCCCATCCACTGCACCTATGTAAATGTAAATGACATTTACATGAGGACGGAAGCGATGGCGGAGGTGATCGATCGCCTTGACGACTGGGGAAAGCCGGCCTGGATCGCCGTCATGGTCCTGGGCTTCGTGGTGTTCTGGCCCGTGGGGCTTGCAATTCTGGCCTATCTGATCTGGAGCGGACGCATGGGATGTGGACGGAACGGCGATCTGGCGCGCTGGCAAAGCCGGATGGCGGAGCGCTGGGAGCGCAAGAGAGAGAGGTGGGGCATGCATGGGCGCGTCTATCCCTCGTCGGGCAATCGCGCTTTCGACGAGTATCGCGAGGAGACGTTGCGCCGCCTCGAGGAGGAGCAGCGCGAGTTCCGCAGCTTCCTCGACCGCCTGCGCATGGCCAAGGACAAGGCCGAGTTCGACCAGTTCATGACGGAGCAACGCAACCGGCCGCGGGATACCGGTCCGCGCGAGCCCGGCCCGGGGCAGCACTGAGGCCACCAGTAGGAACAGAGCTTGTGCAGACGGCGCCGAGGTCGACCCGGCGCCGTCTCGCTATGTCCGACCGACGGCGGCCTTCGTCTGCATATCGCCCGCGTCGGTGCGGCTCGCGTCAGTGCCCGCTGAAGACGAGGGTCCGGATCGGCAGCAGCAGCACCTGGATGCGCAGGATGGCGGCGTGCACGATCCCGACGGCCTCCACCGCGTGCAATACCAGCCCCCTGCCGACGCCGACGTCGCCCGAGGCGACCAGGGCGTGGTTGCTGGTATAGGCGTTGACGACGCAACTGCTGCCGGGCGTGACCCCGTCGAGACCTCCCTCGTAGAGCGGCTCGAGATAGACGAGGATGGTTCCCGGCCGGATCACCTGCTGAGGGTCGAACAGTTGCTCGCCGCCGCGGAACTGGCCGGCGGCGATGAAGTCCTGCACCCCGACCACTACCATGGGGATCACCGTCCAGGGCCTGGAGATGCAGGCGGCCTCGGCCACCATCCCGGCCTTCATGACCTGCGCCTCGATCTGCCCGAAGCCGGCCACCAGGGTCTGTCGTCCGGCGCCTTCCGGGATCAGGACCCCGGCCGGACGCATGAACGGATTGACGATGTCGCCGACCCGCAGCACGAACTGCTCCACCCGTCCGGAGACGCCGGCCCGGATGACGGATTTCGCCAGCTCCACCTCGGCCTGGGCGAGAGCGGCTTCGGCGCTGGCCTTCTGGGCCGGGATCAGCGTCGAGATCTGTGCTTCCGCCGCCTGTCTGGCGGCCGTGGCGGCATCGATCGCGCCCTGGCGGCCCTCAACGCCGAGCTGGAGCCGCTCGATGTCCCGGGCGGCGACGACGCCCGGACTGCGCCGTTGGAGCTCTTGTTTCGTCTCCAGCTCGTCCACGGCCTGCTGATGGGCGCTCCTGGCCTCCTGGATCCTACCCTCGGCGGCCGCGATGTCGGTCCGCGCCACCACGAGCGCGGCATCGAGCTCGGCGATCTTGCGCCGCGCGGCCTCCGCAGCCGCGTCCTGCGCCGAGGTGTCGAGCCTGAAGATCGGCGCGCCCTGCTTCACTGCACCGGTCGCGCCGACATAGACCTCGGCCACCCGCCCGTTGGTTTCTGAGACGATCGGAACGGTCCGGAAGAACAGCGTGGCGCTGCGCGTCGTGGGGTGATTGTAGAAAATCACCGTGATCAGCCCCACGGTCAGCATCAGGCAGGCGGTGATGCCCCACCGCAGCTCGAACCACACCGAGTAGAGCGTGATCTCCTTGCCGAGCCGCCTGCCCTGGGCATAGCGGCGGTAGAGATAGTCTGGAAGGATCGTCAGCAGCGAGCAAAGAAGAAGCTCAAGCATGGTGCAGCTCCTGTCGCTCGCCGGCGTGAGCCGTGGCCCGATCCGCCCCTGCGCCGTCGCTGGACGCGACGTGGACGATCGTACCGTCCGATCCTGCGGCCGGGCTCCCGGCCGGCGCGTCGATGCGAGGAGCATTTACTGGAGCCTCGACCGCGCCCTCGCCCGGCGGGATGCCGGCGATTTTCTCGAGCGATCCCGCCATCCGGCGCAGCGGCCAGCCGAAGTCGGGAAGTTCGATCAGGGCGAGCAGCAGGCCGGCCACCCAGAAGGCATGAATATGAGTGAAGAGGGCGAGCAGGCCCAGCACGGCGACGATCTCGAGTTGGATCTTCTGGGACTTGTGTGCCATGCGCTCGGGCAGGGTGTGCAGGCGGAAGAACACGAGGCCGACCGCCAGCACGGCAAGGACGAGGAACACGGCCATCACGGCCATGAGGACGTCCGGCTCGTCCGGGGCGGCGATGAAGGCCGGCAGATCATGGGGAGCCGCAGGGTGAAGCGATGCCGACATGCCGATCCTCCTCCCGAGGTCAGTCTTGCCAACGCCCCCCGATCCTCTAGCGCCGCCGCTCGACGGCTGGCGCAGCTCTCAGCGCCCGCCGGTTCGACCACGCGAGGCCTTTCGCATACTACCTCCGGCGCCGTCCCGCAGCCACAGGCGACCTGCGCGGTCAGACCGCGAGCCGGGTGCGGTTCTCGTCGTAGGCTCGCCTGAAGCGGTGCTGGGCGCACCCCGTCAGCGTGCCTGCCAGGCTGGGAGGCACGACGGCCATTCCACGAAGTGCACCTGCCGCCATGACGCGCATGGCCTTGCCTCTGGCGCCAGGCGAGGTCCGAAAATTTTACGGCATTCCCAGGAATGCCACTAGGGGTTCCCGGAATCCGGTTAACACCGGCTGGCGGCAGCGTCGGGGGTGCGCTTGTATACGGACTCACCCCATGACATGGCGCAGCAGCACGGCCGAAGCCACGCCGATGACGACCACCGGCAGCAGCGGCAGGCGCGTTGCGGCCAGCAGCGTCAGCGCCGCGGCGATCAGATCGGCGGCGCCGCCCTTGACGAGCGACGGCGCGATCAGGGCCGTCAGAACGGCGACGGGCAGCGCGTCGAACGAGGCCTGCATGCGCGGCGTCAGCCTGGCGAAGCGCAGCAGCCACAGGCCGCCGATGCGGGTCGCATAGGTCGCGACGACCATGGCGATGATGGCGGCGAGGTTGACGGGATCGAGCGTCATGGCTCGGTCTTTCCGCGCCACATCGCCAGCAGGAAAGCAGTCGCCATCCCGGCGATGCCGCCCGCAAGGACATGCCAGACCCCGCCGAGACCGGCATTGGCGGCGACGGCGGCAGCGGCGCTGGCGGCCATCACGAGCGCCGTCCCGCGCCCGCGCCAGAAGGCGACGATGAGGCCGAGGAAAATGGCCGTGAACGCGAAGTCGAAGCCCCAGGCGGCCGGGTTCTCGATCGCCGGTCCGAGGATCGCGCCAGTGATGGTCCAGACCACCCAGTTGGCGTAGAGCAGCGCGGCCAGCCCCGCATAGTAGGCCGGGTGCAGCAGGCCCAGCGCGGCGCGGCGCTCGGCCAGCGCCCACACCTCGTCGACGAGGAAGGCCATTCCGAAGACGCGCTGCCATGGCCCGAACGGCCCGAGGCGGCGGCTGAGGGAGGCGCCCATCATCAGATGCCGCAGGTTGATGGTCAGCGCCGCCAGCCCGAGCAGCGCCCAGGGCGCGGGCTCCCGCCAGAGGTCGACAGCCACCATCTGCGCGCTGCCGGCGAACATGAGCCCGCTCATCAGCCCGACCTCCAGCGGCGACAGGCCCTTTTGCGCGGCGAGCGCGCCGAGCAGCAGCCCGAACGGCACCACGGCCACCGCCGCGGGCACGACGGCCACGGTGCCCTGACGGAACTCGTCCCAGGCGGACAGGGCCGCTAGCCCTGAGCTATGAGCTGCAGCCACTCGTCCTCCGTCAGCACCTCGACCCCGAGCTCGCGCGCCTTGGCGAGCTTGGAGCCGGCGTCCGCCCCGGCCACGACATAGTCCGTCTTCTTGGAAACGGAGCCCGCGACCTTGGCGCCCAGCCGCTCGGCCTGCGCCTTCGCCTCGCTGCGCGTCAGGCGCTCGAGGCTGCCGGTGAACACGACCGTCCTGCCGGCGACGCTGGACGCGGCCGCCATCACGCGTGTGAAGGGCAGGACGGTGACCTCCGCGAGCAGAGCGTCTATGGCCTGCGTGTTGTGCGGCTCGGAGAAGAAGTCGATCAGCGCGTCCACCACGGCCTCGCCGATGCCCTCGATGTTGTCGATGTCGCGATAGGCGTCGCTGTCGTGGCCGCCTTCGACGGCAGCCTCCACGGCGGCGCGGAAAGCTTCCCAGGTGTGATAGGCGTTGGCGAGGTCGCGCGCCGTCGTCTCGCCCACATGGCGGATGCCCAGCGCGTAGATGAAGCGGTCGAGCGGCACGCTGCGCCGCGCCTCGATGGCCTTGAACAGGTTCTCGACCGACTTGCGGCCGTAGCCCTTCTTGTCGACCAGCTTGTCGCTGCGCCGCTCCTCTCGCCCCGCCAGGGTGAAGATGTCCGCGGGCTGCATGATGCGGCCTTCGTCGTAGAACGCCTCGATCTGCTTCTCGCCGAGCCCCTCGATGTCGAACGCGTTGCGCGAGACGAAATGGCGGAGTCGCTCCTTGGCCTGAGCCGGGCAGACGAGGCCGCCGGTGCAGCGGCGCACCGCATCCATCTCGCCGGTCCTCTCGTTGACCTCGCGCACGGCGTGGCTGCCGCAGGCCGGGCATGTGGTCGGGAACTCGAAGGGCTTCGCGCCGGGCGGCCGTTTCTCCGGCACCACGCCGACGATCTGCGGGATGACGTCGCCGGCCCGCTGCACGACGACGGTGTCGCCGACCCGCACGTCCTTGCGCCTGATCTCGTCCTCGTTGTGCAGCGTGGCGTTGGCCACCACGACGCCGCCGACGGTGACCGGCTCGAGCTTCGCCACCGGCGTCAGGGCCCCGGTCCGCCCCACCTGGATCTCGATGTCGCGCAGGATCGTCATCGCCTGCTCGGCCGGGAACTTGTGCGCGATGGCCCAGCGCGGCGAGCGCGAGACGAAGCCGAGCCGGTCCTGCAGGTCGAGCCGGTTCACCTTGTAAACGATGCCGTCGATGTCGTAGCCGAGCGTGGCTCGCTGCACGCTCGTCTCCCGGTAGAAGGCCAGCATCTCGTCGAGCCCGCAACAGAGGCGCGCCAGCGGGTTGGTCGGAAAGCCCCAGCGGCGGTACGCCTGGTACACCTCCCACTGCGTTCGCGCCGGAAGCCGCGAAGCCTCACCCCACGAGTAGGCGAAGAACCTGAGCGGGCGGCTTGCCGTCACCTTCGGGTCGAGCTGGCGCAGCGAGCCGGCGGCCGCATTTCGTGGGTTGGCGAAGACTTTCTGGCCGGCAGCGGCCTGGTCGGCGTTGAGCTTCTGGAAGTCGTCATGCGCGAGATAGATCTCGCCGCGCACGTCGATGACGTCGGGGAAATCCGCCGCGCCGAGCGTATGCGGGATGCCGCGGATGGTGCGCACGTTGGCCGTCACGTTCTCGCCTTCGGTGCCGTCGCCCCTCGTCGCGGCCTCGGCGAGGCGGCCGTGCTCGTAGCGGATCGAGATCGACAGGCCGTCGATCTTGGGCTCGGCCGTGAACTCGATGGAGTCGTCCGGCTTGATGCCGAGAAAGCGGCGCACGCGCTCTACGAACTCGCCGATCTCGGCCTCCGAGAAGGCGTTGCCGAGCGACAGCATCGGCACGCGATGGCGCACCTTGCCGAACGCTTCCGCGGGCGGCGCGCCGATCCTGTGCGACGGGCTGTCGGGGCGGATGAGCTCGGGGAAGCGCGCCTCGATCTCGCCGTTGCGGCGGACCAGCGCGTCATACTGCGCGTCCGAGATCTCCGGCGCATCGGCCTGGTAGTAGAGGCGGTCGTGCCGGGCGATGCCGGCCGCCAGCCGGGCGAGCTCCGCCCGCGCTTCCTCCGGCGTCAGAGCCGAAGCGGGCTTGCGGGAGACAGCCGAGGTCGTCATGGGAGCGAGCCGCCAGCAGGGGTGAGCTTGCCGGTAGGTGGCACGCGCGCCCGGGCGCGATCAAGCCAAAAGCGGGGCGCTGAGCGGCGGCAGGGCGGACCGGCAGCCCCGGCGGCCCGCCGCGCCGGGACGCGCGGCTTCAGCGTGCCGAGAGCCGCACGGCGCGTTTCGCGATGCCGCTCGCCGCCGCTGGCGGCACCTCGCCGAAGACGTTGGAGAGCGGCACGGCCTCACCCCGGAACTGCTGGGCCCACAGCAGCCGCGCTGACTGCGGGCCGGGCCGCAGCGACATCGGCGGCAGCTCGCCGGCCTGGTCCAGGAGCTCGAGCGTCATGGCGACGTCCGGGTGCTCCATGCGGGCGAGCGCCGGGTCGTCGGGTGAGGCCGTCTCGGTCAGGTACGGCACGATCGGGAACGGCCGATAGGAGAGCTCTTCCGGGTGCTCGTCGTCATAGGCCGGGGCCACGGCCCAGGCAGTGTCCGAGCTATCGCCGGCTCCGGATCCGAAGCCGGCGCCCCACCCGAACCGGTTATGCCGTGGCAACGGCTCGGGCAGACGCCCGGCGCTGGAGCCGGTGCGGGCGGGATCGCGCGCACTCGCGGGCTCGTCGCCACTGAAGGACGCCGGAACGATCTCCGGCGATGCCGAGCGGAGATCGGGAAAGCTCGCCAGCGCCGCAAGCTGCGCCAGCTTCAGCCTGTCCTCGTCGGAGGCCCTGCCGGCCGGCTGCGACGGCCGGTCGACGAGCCGCGGCTCGGCGACCAGTTTCGGCGGCAAGGCGGCTGGCGACTTGAAAGCGGGCGGCGTCTGCGTCCTGGCGGGCTCAGGCGACTTCATCGCCACGCGCTGAGCCGGAGCCGGTGCTGTCCGCGGGGCTGCCCCGGCATCCGCGACGGCGACCCGCGCCGGGCCGCGCGCCAAATTGCGCAGCTCGTGATAGGCGGCGACCTGGGCCGAGAGGTCCCGATGCTGGCTCCTGGCCGCGTGCACGTCCGCCGGCGTCAGCGGCTGCCCGTCGGCGGGGATGTGCCGGGTACGCCCGTCCGGGAACAGCAGGGCGAGCTCATAGCGCGGCAGCCGCGGCCAGGCGCGCACGCGGTCGATGTCGATGTGCACGAACGGGATCGCCGAGGTCGGGTAGTAGCCGACGCCGCCGCGCTCGCGGACCAGCGCGGAATAGCGCAGCCGCCTCACCGGCACGTCGGGGAAGTGGACGTCGGCGGCCCTGCCGAGAATATGCCGGCTTTGGCTGGCCTGACCGCCGCGGGTTTCGCGCAGCATGTTGTTGGTCGCCCGCGAGCGATAGCCGGAGATGATATGGATGGGCTCGCGCGAGCCGAGCTCGGTGTGCACCTCCCAGAGCAGGTCGATGAGCTCCGGTTCCATGCGGGTCTTCTCGTCCTTACGCCAGTCGCGCAGGACCCAGTCGATCTGATCCATGGCGGTCGGGACGTACTTGCCGTCCTTCTTGTACTCGACCGTGATCGTTTCCTTGGTGTGGATATTGTGGAGCGAGATCGTTCGCGTTTGCGGCAGGGCAGCGGCGAGCCGCGGCGTCCAATGGATGATGGCCGATGTCAGTAACGCGACACCGGCGAGGATAGCTATCCCACGCGAATGCAATGCTGCCCCACCCCTGACCGAACGCTGTCTGCCTGCGCGCCTCGCTGACCGTGTCTTGCCGAAGCGGCGCGCGGCAGTTTCTTAGCGTTAACTCTGTATCGTTGACCTCCCGTAAACCCCTCAGACGACCACTTACCGGTGCAGTCGGGCGATAAAGAGGCAATCCGCTACCTTTCGTAGTGACAGCCGGCACGGTCAGGCCCTCGCGCTTGCTTCGGTCCTGGCGCCTCAAATCCTCGCGGAAGGCGATTGGCTCCGTGCGGGCGGTGCTGCCGGTCGGCCTCGCGGCCTCAGCGGCGCTCGGCGGCGCGCACCGCGCGCTCTGCGACCAGCGCCTCGATCTCGGCCTCGCTGTAGCCGATCTCGGACAGGATCTCGCGCGTATGCTGGCCATGCAGCGGGGCCGGCGCGGCGACCCTGCCGGGGGTTGCCGAGAACTTCACCGGCAGGCCGATGGTCTGCATCCTGCCCGCGACCGGGTGCTCGACGGACGGCGCCATCTCGCGCGCGATGGTCTGCGGGTGCGCGTGCATCTCCCGGATCGACAGCACCGGCCCGGCCGGCACACCGGCGTTCTCGAGGATCACCAGCCACTCGGCCGTCGTGCGCTTCCTGAAGTGCGGCGCGAGCGCCGCGACCAGGGCGGACAGGTTCCCCATGCGCGCGGCATTGTCCTTGAAGCGCGGATCGCCGGCGAGCTCCGGGTCATCCAGCAGCGCGACGAACTGCAGCCACAGCTTCTGGTTCGAGGCGCCGAGGTTGATCCAGCCGTCGCTGGTCTGGAAAGCCTGGTAGGGCGCCGAGAGGGGATGCGCCGAGCCCAGCGGGCCGGGCGAAACGCCGGTGGCGAACGCGATGGCCGACTGCCAGTAGGTGTGCGTGATGCCGGCCTCGAAGAGCGAGGTGTCGACCCGCTGGCCCTCGCCGGTCCTCAGTTTGTGGGCATAGGCCGCGCACACGCCCATGGCGGCGAGGATGCCGGCGGTGATGTCGGTGACAGGCGCGCCGACCTTGACCGGGGCGCGGCCGGGCCCCTCGCCCGTGATCGCCATCAGTCCCGACATGCCTTGCGCGACGAGATCGAAGCCGCCCTGCTCGCCCCAGGGGCCGCTGCGCCCGAAGCCCGAGATCTCGCAGTAGATGAGGCCGGGGTTGACGGCCTTGAGCGCCTCGTAGCCGAGGCCGAGCCGTTCCAAGGTGTCGTGCCGGTAGTTCTCGATCAGCACGTCGGCGTTGGCGACGAGCCGCTTCAGGACCTCCTTGCCCCGCGGATGCTTGAGGTCGAGGGCGACGCCGCGCTTGTTGCGGTTCATCATCATGAACGCCGCCGGCTCGCCGTTGATGTCGGGCGGCAGCATGCGGCGCGTGTCGTCGCCGCCGTCGATCTTCTCGACCTTGACGACCTCCGCGCCCATGTCGGCGAGCATCAGCGCGCAGACAGGACCGGCCATGACATGGCTGAGGTCGAGCGCCCGCATGCCCTGGAGCGGTCCTGATTTTCCTGTGGTCGTCACGTCGTCGGCTCCCCCTGCAGGGCGAAGTGGAGGCTGGCCTTCCGGGCTGCACCCGGCCCGCGCATCGCGCTTGCCGCCCGACGCGCCGACCTCCCCGTCGAGGGAGGGCTCGAGACGTCACCCTTGCGGGCCCGCATCAATCGAACACGATGACCCCGCGGGCGACGCTGCCCGACGTCAGCAGGCGGAACCCCTCGTTGATCTCGTCGAAGCGATAGGTCCGGCTGATCAGGTCGTCGAGGTTGATGCGCTTGTCCATGTCGAGGTCCGCCAGCACGCCGAAATCGATGCTCGGGCGCACCGAGCCGTAATAGGTGCCGGTCAGCTTCTTCTCCAGGTAGACCATGTTCGACAGGCCGATCGGCGCCGTGGCGCTGTAGGCCGGAATGCCGACCAGCACCGCGTGGCCGGCGGGCGCGACGGCATCGACGATCTGCACCGCCGTCGCCGGGCTGCCGATCGCATCGAAGGCATAATCGACGCCGAGGCCGTTGGTCAGGTCGCGCACGCGCTTCACCACGTCCTCCTCGCGCGCGTTGACGGTGTGCGTGGCGCCGAACTGCCGGGCGTACTGCAGCTTGTTGTCGAGCAGGTCGGCGGCGATGATGGTCCTCGCGCCGGCGAGCCTCGCGCCTTGCACGACATTGAGCCCGACGCCGCCGCAGCCGATCACGAGCACCGAGGCGCCGGCCGGCACCTGCGCATGCCGGATCACGGCGCCGACGCCGGTGGCGACGCTGCAGCCGATGATCGCCGCATGCGTCCACGGCAGGTCGCGGCGGACGGTCACGAGCTGCTCGGCGGGGCAGACGACGTATTCGGAGAACGTGCCGATGCGGGCCATCACGTTGACCGGCTCGCCGTTGAGCTTCACGCGCGACGTGCCGTCGTGCATGTGCCAGCGCGCCGTGTCGTTGTGGCCCGTGCACAGGACCGTGCGGCCCTGGGAGCAATAGGCGCAATGCCCGCAATGCGGGCGGAACGAGAAGATGACGTGATCGCCGGATTTCACGTGCGTGACGCCGGGACCGGTCTCGACCACCTCGCCGGCGGCCTCGTGGCCGAGCACCATCGGCAGCGGCAGCGGCCAGTCGCCGTTCATGATGTGCCAGTCGCTCATGCACACCCCGGCGGCCCTGACCTTGACGCGGGCCTCCCCTGCCTTGGGGCCCTCCTGCTCCAGGTCGAGGATTTCGAGCGGCTTGTTGACGGCGGTCAGCACTGCGGCGCGCATGGACGTTTCTCCCGTTTCGGCTGATCTCACATTAGGACGACGGGCAATCGCCGCCAACCCGCTGCCTGTTGTCTCCGCTCGCGGGGAGTGGGGATTACTCCGCAGCCTCGGCCTCGGCCGGCCGTTCCCACTCGACGGTCGCCCGGCGCGAGTAGTCCGTGAACCATGCCGGATCGGTGCGGTACTCGGCCCGGCCGTCGGCGTGGAGGCGCGCGGCGGCGCGGCGGGACGACAGGCAGAACATGTGCACGCTCATGGGCATGCCGCCGGTATGGCAGTAGCCGACCTCGACATGACAGGCGACGACCATCGAGGATCCCATGAAGCCCATGGCGCCCATGCCGATCGAGTTGCCGAGCGTCTTCAGCTCGTCCTCGAGCTCCGCGATCCTGGGGTCGGGGTTGCGCGATCCGACCACGCGCAGGCACGAGGCCTGCTTGCCAAGCACCATGCAAGCGTCCTTGGAGCCGCCGAGCCCGACGCCGACGATGGCCGGCTGGCAGGCGAGACCGCGCTTGCCGAAGGCGATCAGCGTGTCGAGATAGAAGCGTCTGATGCCGTCGATGCCGTCGCCGGGGAACAGCATGCGGTAGTCGGAGCCGAACAGGCCGCCCTTGTGCACGGTCGTGAGCTCGACCCAGTCCGCACCGGGATGAAAGGCGTACTCGATCTCGGGCGCGTTGATGCCGACGTTGTTGTTGTGGTCGGTGCGCCAGAGCGGGTGGACGCGGTTGGGCCTCAGCGGCACGTCCAGGGTGGCCTTGGCGGTGGCGCGGCGCAGAGTGGCCTCGAGCGCGACAGGGCCGCCCTCGATGCGCGCGTCGTTGCCGATCTTCACGTACCAGCGCGGGCAGCCTGTATCGCCGCACATGGCGCGCCGGTCCTCCTTGGCCGCCTCGTAGTTGTCGAGCATGGCCCTGATGACGAAGGCCGACAGATCGCCCTTCTCCGTGTCGGCGCATCGGCGCAAACCGGCAAGATAGTCCTCGGGGATCTCGATGGCCGCCTTGGCCATGAGCTGCTCGGCGGTGGATTGAAGCGCGGCGAGTGGGATCATCTCGATCGACCTGGAGTTCGCGATTGCGCGAGAGACTAGCGCCAATCGTTGCGTCGATCCACCTAGCCCCGCGCAGGTCTGCATCGCGCTGCCGTACCCGGATCAGCGCCGGACCGCTTCACCCTGCGGCGCATCGGGGATGATGGATGGCTCGCGGAACCGGAGACTGAAACACTAATCGAAATAACCCAGGATTCGCGGCAGCCACAGCGCTAGCTCCGGAAGCGCGACTACCAGCGCCACGGCGACGAGCTGGATGGCAACGAAGGGGATGACGCCGATGTAGGTGTCCTTGACCGTCAGGACGCCCGGCATGGCCCCCTTGAGGAAGAACAGCGAGATCGCGAACGGCGGCGTCAGGAACGAGGTCTGGAGGATCACGGACAGCGAGATGGCGAACCAGGTGAGGAAGGCGTGGGTGGTCGCGATACCGTGCTGGCTGAAGTCGACCTGCTGCAGCACGGGCGCGAAGATCGGCAGGACGATCAGAATGATCTCGATCCAATCGAAGAAGAACCCCATCAGGAACACGAGCACCATGAGGAAGATCAGGATCGACCAGCCGTCCCGGATGCCGGCGGCGGCGAGCAGGTCGATGACGAGATCGTCCCCGCCCAGCGCGCGGAACACGTAGGAGAAGACCGTAGCGCCCATGATGACGAAGAACACCATCGCATTCGTCAGCGCTGCGGAATCTATGGCCTCCCAAAGAGCCTCGCGCGACAGCGAACGGTTCATCCAGGCGATCGCCAGCGCACCGATCACGCCAATACCGGAAGCTTCGGTCGGCGTCGCCCAGCCGAGGAAGATTGAGCCCAGGACGAGGAGGATCAGCACACTGGGGGCTATGAGGCTCTTTACCACCAGGACGATTAACTCGACTGCGGTCTGCGGACCGGCATCGGAGGCGAGCGGCGGCGCCCGGTGCGGCGCCAGCGCGCCGACCATGAGAATGAACACGGTATAGAGGGCCGACAGCATGAGGCCCGGCACCATGGCGCCCATGAACAGGGTCCCGACCGGGACCTGGATCTGGTCGGCGATCACGATCAGCATGATCGAAGGCGGAATGAGGATGCCGAGCGTGCCCGAGGCCGCGATCGTGCCCGCGGCGAGCCGCTTGTCGTAGCCCCGCTCTACCATTGTCGGCAGGGCAATGAGCGCGAGCATGACGACGGACGCGCCGACGATGCCGGTGGTAGCCGCCATGATGGTCCCCATCAGGGTGACGGCCAGCGCCAGCCCCGCAGGCGTGCGCCGCAGAAGGATCTGGAGGCAGATGAGGAGCTGCTTGGCGACACCGCTGCGCTCGAGGACGGTGCCCATGACGATGAACATCGGCACCGCTACGAGGACCTGATTGTGCGCGATGCCGCCCCAGATCCTCGGCAGGATATTGAAGAACTGCAAGGGGTTGAAGACGTCGAAGATCCAGCCGAGAAGACCGAATGCGAGCCCGGTGCCGGCCAGGACGAATGCGACCGGAAAGCCGACAAAAATCAGGCCAGCAAGCGTCACGAACATCAGGATAGCGAGATGGTCGACGAGGTAGGTCATGGCGCGCTCAGATCCTGACCGCCTCGGCCGCTCGACCGGCCAGAGGGGCGCTGCCGAAGAGCGCCACGACCAGGCGCGACACCGTGGCGAGCACGGCGAGTGTCAGCAGGCAAAGGCCGACGGCCAGCACGCTCTTGATGATCCAGCGCATCGGAAGTCCCACGGGCGAGGCGGAGCTCTCCATCTGGGCATAGGACTGCATTGCGTAGGCCACGCCGAAATAGGAGACCATCACTGCGTAGGGCAGCGCCAGAAGGAGACAGCAGACAAGCTCGATCCACATGCGCCGGCGAACCGGGAGCGAGCCGGCGACGACATCGACGCGAACATGCGCGTTGCGGAGATAGCCGTAGCCGATCCACAGGGCGAATAGCGCCGTGTGGAAATGCCACTCGATCTCCTGAAGCCGGGTCGAGCCGAGCCCCGGCACCTGATACCCCATGCGCCGCGTCACGACGTCGAGACAGATGACGGCGGCCATTACGATCGTGAGACCGCTGGCGATGGACGCGATCGCTTTCAGGAGTGCATGAACCCCGGATGCGAAATGGAGCATTGCCGCCATCGGAACCTCCCCGGTATCGCCGGACTGACCTGGGGCGGGCAGTCCGGCACTGGCGTTGTCAAGGCTCAGCGCGGGTACGCCAGGCTGCTCCAGGTCGCGTAGCCTTCCCGGAACGCCGAATAGGACTTCCACACCTTCGCGAACATTGCGCTGCGGGCCTTTTCCTCCTCGACCACCGCATCCCATTCGGTGCGGAACAGCTCGAGGAACTCCGGCGACCAGGACTTGATCTTGACGCCCTTGGATTCGAATGCCTTCAGGGCATCGACCTGTGCGGATTCGCCGAGCGCCAGGGATTCGCGGATGTTGTCGCCGCAGGCGATCTCGATCAGGCGGCGCTGCCGGTCCGAGAGCTTTTCCCATTTGGCCTTGTTGAAGGTCAGCTCGAGCAGAGTGGCCGGCTGGTGCCAGCCGGGGAAGTAGTAGAACTTGGCCACTTGGTGGAACCCGAGCTCGAGGTCCATGGCCGGCATGCCGAACTCGGTCGCGTCGATGGTGCCGAGCTGGAGCGCCTGGAAGATCTCGCCCGCGGGGAGGCTCTGGGTGGCGACGCCGAGGCGCTGCATCACCTTCGCGCCGAGCCCGAAGAAGCGCATCTTCAGACCCTTGAGATCCTCCTTGCTGGCGATCTCCTTTCGGAACCACCCGGACGCCTCCGGCGCGCTGATGCCGCACGGCATGGAGACGAGATTGTATTTCCCGTAGAGCTCCGCGTTCAGTGCCGCACCGCCGCCTTTGTAGTACCAGGCGATCAGCTCCGATGCTTCCGGGCCGAACGGCACGGCTGCGAACAGCGCGAAGGCGACGTCCTTGCCGGTCCAGAATCCGGGGCTCGACCAGTAGGCGTCGATCGAGCCTGCCGAGGCGGCGTCGAAGGCCTCTCCGGCTGGTACCAGCGCTCCCGGCTCGACGACGCGGAGACGGACCTCGTCCGGCGCGATCTCCTTCAGCTTGTCGGCGAGCGAAACGGATAGGGTGCCGAGCTGCAGCAGCCGGGTCGGATAGGTGCTCTGGACGTCGATGCGCACTTGCGCAGCAGCCGGCGTCCCCGCCGCGATGATGGCAGCCAGTGCGGCTACGCAAGAAAACTTGAATTTCATCTTGACTTATCCTCCTTCGCTTGAGCCGGGAACGTCGCGCTCCCCCTCGGTTTCTTGGTTTTGATCAGATCGTGAGCACGATCTTCACCTGATGCTCGTCCGTGTTGAAAAGTTCGACTGCGGCCGCGGCCTCCTTCATTGGAAAGCGCGCGGTAATCAGCTTCTCGATGTCGATGAGGCCGTCGGCGACGGGGCGCAGCACGCGTCCCACCCACTGCTGCCGAAAGGCTGGGGCGTGGTGCATGATGGCCGGGAAGCGCACGTCGATGGCGTGGTGGTGGCAGCGATGGAGATTGGCGCGGATCGGTGACATGATGTCAGGAACCGACGTCAGAATGCCTTCGTCCCGGGCAATCTCGAGCGCGATGTCGAAATACTCCTCGGCGCGCGGATTCCAATAGCCACAGGAGTGGTAGGATACGTCGACGCCGATCCCCGAAGTCAGCTCGCGCACCTCCGCGATGGCATTGGCTTCAGTCGAGTTGATCGTGATGTCGGCGCCCAGCTCGCGGGCCATGGACAGATGGCGGTCGGAATAGTCGATGGCGATCACGCGCCGCGCGCCGCGCGCCTTCAGTCCCTGGACGGCAATGAGGCCCTGGAAGTTGAGGCCCGTCACGGCGACGTCGTCGCCGAGGTTCACGCCGGATGCGAATACGCCGTACATGCCGACGGCGATCGGCTCGCCCATGTAGGCGACGGCGTCGCTGAGGCCCTCCGGCGCCTTGAAGAGGTTCCGTTCCGGCGACTTGAAGTACTCGCTCCAGCACCCGTCGAGGCCGAACAGCATCACGCGGTCGCCGGGCTTGAAATCCTTGACCTGCCGGCCGACCTCGACGACCTCGCCTCCGCCCTCGTGGCCGGGCCATTCGAAGGGGGGCAGGTCGTGCGGCCAATCCATACCCTTCCAGTAGCGCAGATCCGCGTCGCAGACCGACGCCTGCCTGGTACGCACCAGGACCTCGTGGTCCTTGATCTCGAGATCCCTGCTGTCGACGGTGATGTCGAACTCGGGCTTATTCGATGCCGCATCGCGCGTCATCCGGATCGCGGTCGTCCTCACTGCGCATTCTCCCGCTTTATTTCGGAGTAGATTTCCCGGATCAGCTCGAAATGCTCATCCATCGCCTGCGCGGCGCGGCTTTCCCGGCGCGACTTGATGGCGAGGAAAATGGCGGTATGCGCCTCGTGCAGCCGCGCGGCCTGATCGGGCCGGCCAGCGAGCTGCCGCCAGCGGCCGATGTGGCTTTGGCGCAGCAGGACATCGAGCGCGCGGTAAAGGAAGACGATGGTGGCGTTCTTCGTGCTCTCGACGATCGCGCTGTGAAAGTCGTGATCCGCGTCGGCCCGCTGCAGCTCCGCCCCGGCGGCGGGATCGGCGAGTCGATCCAGCGCGCGCCGCATGCGCAGGAAGTCCGTCTCGTCCGCGAAGCGGCACGCAAGCTTGGCTGCCTGGCAGTCGAGCGCGATACGGCCCTGCATGACGTCCTCGTCGCCGCCGGGCTGCATCGACAGCAGCGTTCCGAACGTCTTCGACAGCAGGCTCGGCTGGGGGAGCCGGACGAAGACGCCCTGGCCATGATTGATCTCGACCACGTCGAGCATCTCGAGGGCTCTCAGCGCCTCGCGCAGACTGCTGCGGCTGACGTGCAGTTGCGCCGCGAGCTCCCGTTCCGGCTTCAACTTGTCGCCGGGCCGCAGACGACCACTGACGATCTCACCCTTCAGGAACTCCACGATGTCGTCGAACACTCGGCGCTTGGGGGCGTCCAAGAGGTCCAGTGCAGCGATGGCCTCGCTTCTCGACAACGGCTCCGCTCCGCTCGTGGTCGGACCACTGTTAGCATCAAGTCTCGCAGCGCGTCAATCATGGCGAACCAATCGAGTCGCGAATCCTTCGAGCGATATTCCAATAATCTCACTTTCGTTGAGCAATTCGCTGACGGTGTTGTGTCGCCTCTTGACAAATTCCGAGCGTCAGTTGCGAGATTGGTCGGATCAAGGTCCAACCATGGAGAAAACCTGTGCTGCTGGAAGGCAAGGTCTGTGTCGTGACGGGGGCTGCGTCCGAACGTGGTATCGGCCGGGGTATAGCCCGGATGTTCGCGGAGCATGGAGCGCGGATCGCCGTGCTCGACCTGGACGAGGCCCGCAGCCGCGAGGCCGCCGCGGTGCTGGCGGGCGGAGGGCATCGAGGCTGGGCCTGCGATGTCACGGATCACGCCCGATGCAGAACGGTCGCCTCAGAGATCCGGGACGCGTTCGGTCGGATCGATGTGCTCGTCAACAACGCCGGCACAGCCTCGCCCAGCAAGCTGATGGAGATCGGCCCAGCCGGGTACCACGCCATGATGGAGGTCAATCTGCGTGGGGTCTTCAACATGTGCCAGGCGGTGATGCCGGCCATGCGGGCCCGGCGATCGGGGTCGATCGTCAACATCGCATCGGTTGCAGCGCAGCGCGGCGGCGGTGTTTTCGGCGGGCCCCACTACGCCGCGGCGAAGGGCGGCGTCATCAGTCTGACGAAGGCCATCGCGCGCGAGTTCGGGCCGGAGAACGTCCGCGCCAACGCCGTCTGCCCGTCCCTGGTCGAAACCGATATTCATGGCGGCGCCATCGTCGGCGCCAGGCGCGACGCGATCCTGGCCAGCATCCCGCTCGGACGCGCTGGCACGACTGCAGACGTCGCCGGAGCCTGCCTGTTCCTTGCCTCGGAGCTCGCTTCGTTCGTGACAGGGGCGACGATCGACGTGAACGGCGGCAGCCATATCCACTGAGTTGGCTTGAACCGGCTACCGCCGTTCGTGTCCTCGTCGCGCCCTGGAGGAGGGCGCCTAGAACTGGCGGCGGGGGCCGGTGTCGATATGGAACAGGCCGCCGCCGTAATGCTTCAGTCCGCCGACCCTGCCGCGCAGGTAGGCGAGCGTTGCCGGGACGTTGCCGAAGACGCGGAAATCGGCGGCGTTTCCGGTGAGGTGATAGGATCGGCGGGCGCCCCCGACGCGCCGGTTGTGACTGTGACTGCGGCAGGTGGATGAAATCCTCACCGAGCCGAAGCTCGCCGCGACTCCGGCGATCACCGCGCGCAGGCTGTCGGCGAGACATCCGGAATTCGCAACCCAGCGGATGCCGGCGCCAGCAGAACCGCCGTCCTCCTGGGGGATGGGCGCGGTCGCCGGACCGAGGCTCGCCACGCGGACGCCATTCGACCGTCGGCGCCGCGGGCGCTCGTCGGCCGTCGAAAGTGCGCCGAGCTTCTGCGGAGGACTGAATGTCCGCGCCGGAGCCGGACTTTCGAAGGCGTCCATCCATTCCCTGCCGCTGTCGGCGCGGACCTCGGCAGGCGCTCCGAACGCGAGAGCCAGTGCTGCGAGCGCCGGCAGGATGCCGCGAGCGGCTGCGCGCGCGCCGCTGCTGGCTCCGCCAGGCCTGAGGCTGCGGTTCGAGCTCACGTCGATCATATCGATTGTCCCCCGATGGCCCGTCGAACGTCGGAGCAAGGGCAAAAGGCGGCCCTTGCCGGCGAGCCGACCGTTCCGCCAGGGAACGGAAGCGCTGGGCCGACGCGTGTTGCGGGCGTTGGTTAAGGTGAAATGCTGTGGCTGCCGATCTGCTTCGAATCAGCGCGCGAATACTTCAGACGACACAGTATCCGCGTCGTGCGCTGACTGAGCCCGGCCCGCGGTTCCGCGAGGCGAAGCTGCAGGGGAAAGGCCGGCGGAAGCGCCGCGCTGGGCTGGCCAGCGTCCCCTCGAGCAGGGACAGGCGTAATCGTCGGTTGTGGCCGTAATTTGGCTGGATGAAAATAGAGAATCTAGACGTAATTTCGTCAGCTTGCGTTCTTTGGCGCCTGTTTCACATGAGAGGAGCGGGGGACACGCTCAGAGTGGTTTCTGATCGGGCAGAAAGCCCCAGAATACCGCCATGACGAGCAGGCCGGAGGCCAGCCAGGCCGAGCGCAGCGCGAAGTCGAGGAACGCCTCCCGCCGGGCCGTGCTGATGATCGACTGAGCCACCGTGGCATGCGGCCGCTCGGCCGGTTCCAGCATCAGCCAGAGCTCGGTGCGTTTGTAAGGCTTCGAGCCGGCGCGCCAGCCCATGGCCATCAGAATGAAGCACATGAGAAGGCAGGAGTATCCGCCGGCGCGCAGGGCGATCGCAAACTCCGCGGAGAGCCCGATCATGAACGTGGCGATGGCCAGCATCGCGAAACCGCAGCCTCGGGCCACCGAGGCGTGTGCGAGATGTTCGATCTTTTCCATCGTCGCGCTCTCGTGCTGCGGGCGCCGTCGCCCTCACTCGAGACGATTACGACTTTAGTCTGGTTCCGCGCCGCGCAAGACGCAATAGGGCGGAAGGCGGGCGCGAAAATTTGATCGGCAGGCCGCTCCCGAGCCCTCGCGCGCCGGCGCTTCCAGATCGCGTTGCTTGCGAGGGCTTGCCTCTCCCGACCGGCTCCGGAACGCGAACCGTTCCCCTTGCCTGCGACCACGGGAGCGGCCGCTCCATGCGGAGCTAGCTGCCCGGCAGGGCGAGCACCGACGGAAGCGCGAGCAGGAGCGTGGCTGCGAGCCAGATGCCGAGCGAGGCGGCGGTGCTCTCCGGTGTGCCCCTGAACCGCTCGTAAAGCGCCGCCGGGACGCCCGCGATCAGGAGTGTCATGAGCGAGATGAAGATCGAGGTGATGTAGAACAGGACGAGCGGGGTCCCGAGCAGGGTGCCCGCGATGAAGGGCCTCAGCAGAATGAATACGGGTTCGAAGTAGGGCGAGAAGTGCATGCCGTTGACGAGGGACGCCGCCACAGTCGCGATGAGCAGCACGTCCCGTTTCAGCAACGCTTCCCTGCTGTCCGCCGGCTGCATCGGATGTCAGGTCCCCACCGTCGCAGACATGCCTGCAGCCACGCAGGTCACGAACCAGAACATGCGCGCGGCCATCAGCCAGGCGATGGCGAAGACCATCACGACGCCGTTGGGCACGACGGCTGGGGTGATGACACGAATGGCCTTGAGGACAGGATCGGTGACCGTGTTGAACACGCGCAGCATCACCGCGTCCTGGTTGCTGCGAAAGAACAGCGACAGCAGATAGCGCCCGATCAGCGTGTAGATGAGGGCGGCCATGACCAGATTGGGGATGTGGAAATACCAGTATGTGAAGAAGTTCTCGCCGACTGACATCGTGCTATCCGGCTGCGGGCCCTGGCCGAGACTTGTCGCAGAAACGAAGGGCGGGGCGCAAGGCCCCGCCCTCCTGTTTATCCTGGTGCGTCAGGGTGCCTCTAGTGCGCCGGCAGCACGGCATCCTTGTCGCGGATGATGGTGTCGCCGCGCGGCCGCCGCGTGGCATCGACCATGTCCTGCACCTCCTTGGACGGCGCCGGCGTCAGCAGCGACACGATCCAGATCGCGAGGAACCCGAGGGGCAGACCGAACAGGGCCGCCGAGATGTTGCGGACGCCCCACCAGTTGGCGATCGTCATCGCGTGCTTGTCGAGCGCCACCCATGCCGCCTGCTTGGCCGGTTCGGCGGCGTTCATCCAGGCCGTCTTGAGCTCCGCGAACTTGGCAACCGCCGCCGGGGAGGCGGTGGAGAGCCAGGCCCAGGTCTCATAGAAGTGCACCGCGTAGTAGCGCGTGCCGACCAGGTAGTAGACGCAGAACCCGAAGCCGAGGATCATGCCGACGATGGCGCCTGCCGTGTTGGCCCGCTTCCACCAGATGCCCAGCACGAGCGCCGGGAAGATGCCCGCTGCGGCCAGCGAGAACGCCCACGCCACCATCGAAAGGATGTCGGCTGGTTTGGTTGAGGCCGTGTAGGCCGCGCCAACGGCTACGACCACCAGCAGGATGCGGGCGACGATCAAACGCCGTGTCGTTGGCGCGTTGCGGTCGAGCATCTTGTAATAGATGTCGTGCGACAGCGCGTTGGCGATCGCGAGCAGCAGCCCGTCGGCCGTCGACAGCGCGGCGGCGAGACCGCCGGCGGCGACAAGACCCGCGATCACATACGGCATACCCGCGATCTCCGGCGTGGAGAGCACGATCACGTCCGTATTGATGCTGAAGTCCTGCAGCCGAATGACGCCGGGATGTCCTGCGACCTGACTGCACGCTGCCTTGATCGCGT
Organism: Hyphomicrobiaceae bacterium; assembly: GCA_023384095.1. GTDB lineage: Bacteria > Pseudomonadota > Alphaproteobacteria > Rhizobiales > Hyphomicrobiaceae > ZC4RG25. Next base: position 13,415 of record JAHDXT010000033.1, on the reverse strand, counting down.
CGATGCTGACGGCATCCGCACCGCAGATTTTCACCAGTCCCAGATGCCCATAGGTGAAGAGCCAGGGCCGCACGCTATCGAGGTCGCGACCGATGACGGTCGAGTACACCTCGAGCTTCGAGAACGCCGCGTACGCCGGCGCCGTGAAGTACAGCAGGAAGATGAAGAACAGCGACCAGGCCACAGACTTGCGCGCTTCACGCACCGATGGCGTGGTGAAGTAGCGCATCAGAATGTGGGGCAGCGACGCGGTGCCCACCATCAAGCAGAGGATGAGTGCGAAGTAATTCAGCGGATCGTAGGTCGTGAAGGGCTTGATATGCGGCTTCAGCGTTTGTGCCGTTGCCAGTCCGTTGCTGAGCATCCCCTGCTCGAGCGCCCCGATCTCCCGAATGGCCTGCCCATAGGTGAGCTGCGGCACGGGGATCCCGTATTTCTGCGTGGACAGAATGACGACCGGGAGCAGATAAGCGACGATCAGCACGATGTACTGCGCGACCTGTGTCCAGGTGACCGCCTTCATGCCGCCCAGCATCGAGCACAGCAGGATGCCGATCAGACCGACGTAGACGGCGACCGTGAAGTCGATGTCGAGGAAGCGCGAAGCGATGATGCCGGTCGCGTAGATCTGTGCCGTCACGTAGGTGAACGAGCAGCAGACGAGCACGATGACGGCAAGGAAGCGGGCGAAGTTGCCGCCGTACCGCTCCGAGAAGAAGTCGGGAACGGTAAAGGCGCCGAACTTGCGCAGGAACGGCGCAATCAGAATGGCGACGAGCACGTAGCCGCCGGTCCAGCCGAGCACGAAGGAAAGGCCGTCATAGCCGAGCAGGAAAAGCGTGCCGGCCATGCCGACGAAGGAGGCGCCGGACATCCAGTCGGCGCCGGTGGCCATGCCGTTGTAGAACGCCGGCACACGCCGTCCGGCGACATAATACTCGCCCACCTCTGCGGTGCGCGACAGCACGCCGATGATAGCGTAGACCGCGAGCGTCAGGAACACGAAGCCGTAACCGATCCAGCGGTTCGGCACGCCCAACTGCTCGAGGATGGCCAGTACGACGACGAAGGCGAAGAAGCCGCCCGTATAAAGTCCGTAGATCTTGCCGAGATTGGAGATGAAATCCCCTTTCGCGGCCTGCGCTTGCTGAGCCATGGGTCGCGTCTCCTCACTCGTCCTCGGCCACGCCTTCTTCGCGATCGATCTTGTCCTGCGCCGCGGCGTAGACAAAAAGCATCACGACGAAAACGATGAGGGAGCCCTGCGCGGCCATGTAGAAGCCGAGCGGGAAGCCCCAGAACTCGAACTCGTTCAATTGGTTCACGAACATGTGGACGACGAAGCTGAAGAACACCCACAACACGAACATCGTCCACATCAAGGTGCTGGTCCGTCGCCAGTACCTGTCCTCGCCCTGTTGCATCGGCCGTCTCTCCCAAAAGCTTGCCTTGCGGCGCAGATTGTCAAAGTGGGGAAAAGCTGAAGCCACGCCAGCAAGCGCACACTCTCCCCATGTGAGCGACGTTAGGGAGTTGCTTGTCGATGCGGAACCCTGACTTTCGACTGATCTCCGCCTATTGCGAGCTGCCTCGCGCAGCTCTCTTCCTCGCCCCGCCTGCGGCCAGTCGACTCCAGGGCTGACAGCGGGACAGCAAGCTGGCAGAGTCGTCGGACTTGGCACCGCAAAGGGGGCGTTCCACGGAGGAACCCGCTCGGGAATCGCGCATGACCAACGCGAGCTACCCCACACCGCTCGTCGCGCTTTCCGCCGTCGTCCTCGATTTCGAGACGACGGGGCTCGACGCGCGCTCCGCCCGTGCGGTCCAGATCGGCGCCGTCCATATCGCCGACGGCAGGATCGCCGGCGACGCGAAGCTCGACCGCCTCATCGACCCGGGCATCCCCATTCCGCCCGAGACGACCGCCATCCACGGCATCACCGACGCCGCGGTCAAGGGCGCGCCATGCTTCGCCGAGCTGCTGCCGGAGATCGAGGCGTTCGTCGGCGATGCGATCGTGATCGGTCATACGATCGGCTACGATCTCAGCGTCATGAAGCGCGAATACGAGCTGGCGAACCGGGTCTGGCGGCAGCCGCGCGCCCTCAACGTACCGACCCTGGCCCGGCTTGCGGCGCCGACGCTCGCCCATCACAGCATCGACCATCTCTGCAACTGGCTGAACGTGCCGAAGACGGGGCGGCACACGGCTCTCGGCGATGCCGAGACGACGGCCCGGCTCTTCCTCGCCCTCATTCCCCTGTTGCGCGAACGCGGCATCCGGACACTCGCCGAAGCCGAGTCGGCAAGCCACCGGCTGGCCGAGGCCGAAGCGCGTGCAACGGGTGGGCTCCTTCCCTCTCCCGGCGTCCCGGTCAGCCCGCAGGAGCCGCGGCCGCTGGCCCGCATCGACAGTTTTCCCTACCGCCATCGCGTCCGCGACGTGATGAGCGCCCCTCCCGTCTTCGCCGACCCCCAGGCGAGCGTGAGGGACGGCATCCGGCTGCTGCTCGAGAAGAAGGTCAGCTCCGTCTACATCCGTAACGGCTCCGGCGAGCACGGCATCGCGACCGAGCGCGACATGCTGCGCGCCATCGACGAGCTCGGCGAGGCGGCTTTCGCGATCCCCCTCGAGGAGATCATGCGCAAGCCGCTGCAGTCCGTCCCGGAGGACGCGTTCGTCTATCGCGCCATCGGACGGCTCGACCGGATGGGCTTCCGCCATCTCGGCGTGCACGATGCCCGGGGCGAGATCGTCGGCGCCCTCACCACGCGCAATCTCCTGCGCCACCGCGCCGCCGCCGCCATCATGCTGGGCGACGAGGTCGACAGCGCGACGTCGACCGCTGCACTGGGCGCGGCCTGGGCCAAGCTCGCTCTGATGGCGCGTAGCCTGGTGGCCGAGGACGTCGACCCGCGGACGGTCTCCGCCGTCATCAGCTCCGAGATTCGCGACCTCACGCGCCGGGCCGCCGAGCTCGCCGAGGCGAAGCTCGCCGCCCAGGGCCGCGGTCCTCCGCCATGCTCCTATGCCGTCTTGGTGCTCGGCTCGGCAGGCCGCGGCGAAAGCCTGCTGGCGGCGGACCAGGACAACGCCATCGTCTACGAGAAGGGCGTCGAAGGCGGGCCGGAGGACCTCTGGTTCGAGGCGCTGGGCATCGAGATGTGCCAGATCCTGCACGAGGTGGGCGTGCCGTTGTGCAAGGGCGGGGTCATGGCCAGCAACCGCGCCTGGCGCATGAGCCTCGCGGATTGGATGGCGACCATCGACGGCTGGGTGCGCCGGCAGCGCCCCGAGGATCTGCTCAACATCGACATCTTCTACGACGGCATCGCGGCGCATGGGGAAGCGGCCCTCGGCGAGACGGTGTGGAACCATGCCTACGACCGCGGGCATCGGGCGCCCGACTTCCTCAAGCTTCTCACCGAGGTGGCCCGGCAGCGTTCGCCGGCGTTCACGCTGTTCGGCAACATCCGCATCGACGAGAAGGGGCGCATCGATCTCAAGAAGGCGGGCCTGATGCCGATCTTCACCTCCGCCCGCGTGCTCTCGATCCGGCACGACGTCCGCGCCCGCTCGACGCCGGACCGCCTCGAGGGTGTCGCGGCGCGGGGCATCGGGTCGGAGCAGGAGATCGGCGAGATCGTCGACGCCCACCGCACGATACTCGGCGCCATGCTGAGCCAGCAGCTCGCCGACGCCGAGGAGGGTGCGCCGCTGTCGCCGCGCGTTAACCCTGACCGGCTCGGCAAGGCCGGGAAGCGCCAGCTTGGCAAGGCGCTCGGCAAGGTCGATGCCGTGATCGATCTCGTCGGCGAAGGTCGCTTCTGAGAGGGGCCCGAGGGCGTCCCGCGAATCATTGCGGCTGGACTCCGTCAGCAAACTGCCGATATGCCTTGGGCAGGCTTGGCCGCGCAGCGCTGCGCGACGGGGGGTGGATATGAGTAAGGCGCTCGGAGGATGTGCAGCGCTGCTGGCGCTGGCTTTCAGTTGGGCGGATGCTTCTGCCGAGGCGCCGGAGATCGGCACGACCATCGCGGTCAGGAACCAGGTCATGGTCGAGTCCGAGGCGTCCGAGCGGCGCCGTCTGCTGAAGGGCGGCAAGGTCCACCAGGAGGAGGTTGTCGAAACGGCGAAGGCGGCGCTGGCCGAGATCCGGCTGCTCGACGACACCAAGCTCGCCGTCGGCCCCGGCGCCCGGGTCGTGCTCGACAAGTTCGTCTACGACCCCAATGCGAAGCCAGGCGCGATCGCCATCAACCTGACGAAGGGCGCCTTCCGCTTCATCTCAGGCTCGAGCCCGAGCACCGCCTACGAGATCCGCACGCCGACGGCCTCGATGGGCGTCCGCGGCACGGTGTTCGACGTCTACGTGGCGCCGAACGGCGAGACGGCCGTGCTGCTTCACGAGGGCGCGGTGGATGTCTGCGCCGCGACGGCCGCCGCCTGCCGCCGCCACGACGTCATCGGCCGCTTTGTGCACGTCGGGCTGCGGGGGCTGGTGTCGCTGCCGCTGCCTTGGGACGGCACCTTCATGCGCGGCGTCACCATCGCTGCGGCGTTTCCGTTCGTCGGACGGCGGCTCGCCATCGATCCGCTGCGGCGGCTCAGGCACGCCGATCTCATCGCGCCCGCTACTCGCGCGACCCGCGCGGTGACGAAGCCCGTCGAAAGCCTGACCAAGGTCCCGCGCCAGATCCGCAGGGCGCTCCCCGTGCGTCCGCCGTTCTGAAATGAAATTGGCTATTCGGGAGGCCCGGGTCCCACTGGCTCGCGAGCATCAAGGCATCAAACCCCGTCCCGCCGAAGCAAAGTGGTGGCGGATCGCAGATACCCGCCTGCGCGGGTATGACGGTGAGTGTGGGCGGGCGGATGGGAATGAATCGGTGCCGCCAAACAGGTGTGCGGCCGCATGGCACCACACCGTAACGCCCACCCGATCCGTCATTTCCGCGAAGGCGGAAATCTGTGAAGCGTTTCAGCGGGCAAGACGAGGCCGGACACTGCGCGGCCTGCCGCGAAACCTGGCTGAACACGAGCTCCCAAGCCTCAAGAATCCGAGGCGATTTCTACTGCACCCGTTTCGTCATCGAGGGTCGGCAAGGCCGGTGAGCGGCTGACCCGCGCAACGGCTGGGCCTGGGCGGGGTCAGTCGCGCGAAGCGAAGCCGGCCTCCTTGGCCTTGAGCAAGGCCACGACGACGGAGTTGACCGGCGTCGCGATCCCGACGTTGGCCCCCTCGCGCGGAATGGCCCCGTTGATGTTGTCGACCTCCGCCGGTCGGCGGGCGAGGTGGTCGAGCAGCATCGATGGCCGCGCATTGTGGATCTTCTGGCCGAAAGCGTGCACGTAGGCGACCGGATCGTCGAAGTCGAGGTTGATGCCCTTGGCGCGGGCGACCTGATAAGCCTCATGCGCGCAAGCCGCAGCGATGCTCCACGCGCTCGGGTTCGACTGCACCTCGCCGACGCGGAGGCCGGTCAATGCGCACGGGCCCGAATACGTGCAATTGCAGATCAGCTTCTCCCAGACCATTTTGTGGATGTCGTCGAAGGTCAACACCTTGAAGCCGCCCGCGCGCCAGGCCTCGGCGACAGCCTCGAGCCGCGGTGTCAGGCCGCCGTCCATCTCGCCGAGGCGCAGGAACTCCATGCCGTTGTGGTGCGCGTGGCCCGGCCCCCTCATGGAGGCGCCGAAGCCGCCCACGACGCCCATCATGATGCGGTCGGAGCCGACGATCCGGGCCACCTTGTCGGCGCTGCCGAGGCCGTTCTGAATGGTCAGGATCGGCGCGTCGGGCCTCGCGATCTGGAGCGCGGCGCTGGCCGCAGCCGTCACTCCGTCGTCCTTCGTCGCGATGATGACGAGATCGGCGTCGCGGACGTCGGCCGGATCGGTCGTGGCGCCGATCCTGACCGTCCGGTCGCCGGAGGCGCCCTCCACGCGCAACCCCTTCTCGCGCATCGCCTCGACATGCTCCTTCCAGGTGTCGACGGCCCACACCTCGTGGCCGCCGCTGGCGAGCAACGCGGCGTAGACCGAGCCCATGGCGCCGGCGCCGATGATCGCGATCTTCATGCTATGCTTCCTTTGCTGATGCGGATCTCAGAGACCCGAAGCACGCAGAAACGTCAACACCGCCGCTGAGAGCCGAACGCACGGGTGTCCATCGAGGGAGCATGATTCGAGCCGTGGTCAGAGGAATGTGGCGGACCCTGGCGTCCGCGCCGCTATGCCGGCGAGTCCTGCCCCCAGCGGCTGGTCGCGTGCGGCTGCTGATGCTGGCATCCGTCACGGCATTCGCCAGCCTCGCGCTCGCCTTCGGCCAGCCGGGCAGCGGCCAGCAGGTCAGCGGCGGCCCTGTCGTGGTGTTCGACGTCGACGGCGTCATCGGCTTCACCGCCGTCGATCACCTCGAGAAGAGCGTCGCGAGGGCCCGGGCCGAGAACGCCAGCCTGATCGTCATGCGCATCGACACGCCGGGCGGCCTCGTCTCGTCCACGCGCGAGATGATCCAGACGATCCTCGCGTCGCCGATACCGATCGTCGGCTATGTCGCCCCGAGCGGCGCCCGCGCAGCCAGCGCCGGAACCTATCTGATGTACGCCTCGCACCTCGCCGCGATGGCGCCGGCAACTCATCTCGGAGCCGCAACGCCCATCCAGATCGGCGCTCCGGGCACGACGCCCCCATCCAGCCCGGCGCCGGAGTCCGACAAAAAGGATCAGCCGGCTCAGCCAGGCGCCGCCGAGCGCAAGCTCCTCAACGATGCGATCGCCTATCTCAGAGGTCTGGCGGAGCTCAGAGGCCGCAACGCCGATTGGGCGGAGCGCGCCGTGCGCGAGGGCGCCACGCTGACCGCCACGCAAGCCGTGAAGGAGAACGTCGTCGAGTTCATCGCTCCGGACCTGCGGGAGCTGCTGGCCGCTGCCGACGGCCGCACCGTGACCACGAGCGCCGGCTCCGTGACGCTGGCGACGCGGGACCGTCGGATCATCGAGCTCGAGCCGACCTGGCAGATGCAGGCGCTGCAGGTCATCGCCGACCCGAACGTGGCGTTCATCCTGCTGCTCATCGGCGTCTACGGCATCCTCTTCGAGCTGCTGAACCCCGGCACGCTGTTTCCAGGTGTGATCGGCGGCATCAGTCTGGTGCTCGGACTGACGGCGCTCACCGTGCTGCCGGTCAATCTGGGCGGGCTGGCGCTGCTGCTGCTCGGCCTGGCGCTGATGGCCGGCGAGGCGTTCTCGCCCGGGTTCGGCGTTCTGGGACTCGGCGGAATCGTGGCCTTCATCTTCGGCGGCCTGTTCCTGTTCGACCCGGGCCAGGTCGACATCGATTTCAGCGTGTCGAGGCCGCTCGTGATCGGCGCCGCAATCGCCAGCGCCGCAATCGTGATCGGCGTGATCGGAATGGCGTTCGGCTCGCGGCGGCGGCAGGTGCGCACCGGTGCCGAGCAGCTCATCGGCAGCATCGGCGAGGTCGTCGAGTGGTCAGGTCACGCCGGCCGGGTGCACGTGCACGGGGAGATCTGGTCGGCACGATCGGGCACGGAGCTGTCGCCCGGCGACCGCGTGCGGATCTCCGGCCTCGACGGACTGACGCTGACCGTGAAACAGGCAAGCTGACGGGAGGACATACGCCAATGGACGCGCTGCTCACCAGCCTGGTGCCGATCATCATCGTCGTGCTGATCGCCGCCTCGGCCATCAAGATCCTGCGCGAGTACGAGCGCGGCGTGGTGTTCTCGCTCGGTCGGTTCTGGGGCGTGAAGGGGCCGGGCCTCGTCATCATCATCCCCGGCATTCAGCAGATGGTGCGCGTCGACCTGCGCACCCGCGTGCTCGACGTGCCGCCGCAGGACGTCATCTCGCGCGACAACGTCTCGGTGCGGGTCAATGCCGTCATCTATTACCGGGTGATCGATGCAGAGCGGGCGGTGATCCAGGTCGAGGAGTTCGACGTCGCCACCAGCCAGCTCGCGCAGACGACGCTGCGCTCCGTGGTCGGCCAGCACGAGCTCGACGAGATGCTCGCCGAGCGGGAGAAGATCAACGGCCAGATCCAGGAGATCCTCGACAAGCAGACCGACGCCTGGGGCATCAAGGTCGCCAACGTGGAGCTGAAGCACATCGATCTCAACGAGACGATGGTCCGCGCCATCGCCAAGCAGGCGGAGGCCGAGCGCCTGCGCCGCGCCAAGGTAATCGACGCGGAAGGCGAGTTGCAGGCGTCCGAGAAGCTGCGGCAGGCCGGCGACGTCCTGGCGCAGTCGCCTTCGGCGCTGCAGTTGCGCTACCTGAGCACGTTGCTCAACATCGCCGGCGAGCGCAGCTCGACGATCGTGTTTCCGCTGCCGATCGACCTGCTGGCGGCGTTCTCGCAGTCCCGCAAGGGGCCGGGCGAGAAGGAGCAGTAAGCGCGCGCCTCGTCAGGCGCCTTGCGGCCGCACCGCCAGCACATCGCACGGCAGGGTGGCAATGACCCTCTCGGCCACGCTGCCGAGGATGGCGCGCCGCAGCCCGGTACGGCCGTGCGTCCCGATCACGACCAGGTCGGCGGCGTGGTCGGTCACGTGCTGGCGCAGGACATCCGCCGGCGAGCCCTGCCGGACCAGGAGCGTCACCTCGCGATCGCCCGCGCCAGGCGCTGCGCGCGCCCTGACCGTTTCCGAGAACCGCCGCAGCTCCTCCGTCTGACGGTCGAGAGCGTCCTGACTGGCCTGCGCGCCGGTCAGGAAGCCCGACAGCGAGCTCTCGGCGGCGTTGACGAGCGTGAATCCCGCCTCCGGGAAGGCGGCGAAGGCGAACTCCAGCGCCTCGGCGGCGGGATCGGAGAAATCGACGGCCACGACGATGCTCTCGTAGGGCCCTGCCGGCACCGACTTGACGATGAGAACGGGCCGGCTGCCGAAGCGGAGCACGCGGTCCATGGTCGAGCCGAGCCACTCGTCGCCGATCATCAGCTTGTGGTGCGCGCCGCAGATGACGAGGTCGGCGCCCGCTTGCGCCGCCGTCTCGTTGATCAGGTCGTAGTTGCTGCCAGCCTCGATGCGGACCTCGACGGACATGTCGCCGCGCGCCGCGCCCTCGGCCACCTGCCGCAGCACCTTTTCCTGGTCGAGCCCTCCTTTGACCGCGATGTCGACATCGACGGGCCCGGCGGCCAGCGCCTGCGCGATCTGTTTCTCCAGCGCCGCACGTGCCTGTGCCTTGAGGGCTACGGCGAAATCCGGCTGCAACTCGTCGGCGATGACGTGGAGCACCGTGAGACGGGCGCCGTTGGCCCGGGCGAGCGCGATGGCCCGGTCGAATGCCCGGTCGGAGCGCGACGACAGGTCGGTCGCCACGATGAGGCGCTGCAATCGGGTCGGCTGCGGCATGTGCTGATCTCCCGGCGGGGCGCTGGTCATCCCGCGAAACGGCGGCAGAAAAACCTAACCGGAACCGGCTTGGCGAACAAGGCGACCGACCGGCGCTCTCAGTACGAGCGCGGCAGCCCGAGCACGTGCTGGGCGACGTAGGCGAGGATCAGATTGGTCGAGATCGGCGCCGTCTGGTAGAGCCGCGTCTCGCGCCACTTCCGCTCGATCCCGTACTCGCGCGCGAAGGCGAAGCCGCCGAAGGTCTGCATGCAGGCTTCCGCGGCATGCCAGGCGGCCTCGGAGGCGAGAAGCTTGCCCATGTTGGCCTCCGCCCCGCAGTCGCGCTCGGCCGCGAACAGCGCCGCAGCCTTGGCGACGACCAGCTCGGCCGCCGCCGTCTCCGCGTGAGCCCGCGCGATCGGGAACTGGATTCCCTGGTTCTGCCCGATGGGCCGCCCGAACACGACCCGCTCGCGCGCATACTCGGCGGCGCGGCGGATGAAGTAGCGCGCGTCGCCCAGGCATTCCGCGGCGATCAGGATGCGCTCGGCATTCATGCTGTCGACGATATAGCGGAAGCCGTGGCCCTCCTCGCCGATCAGGCTCTCCGCCGGCACCTCGAGATTGTCGATGAACACCTCGCAGGTGTTGTGGTTGATCATCGCGTCGATCTTCTCGAGCTCGAGGCCGCGGCCCTTCGCCTCGCGCAGGTCGACGAGGAAGACGGAGAGCCCCTGCGAGCGCTTCCTCACCCGGTCCGCCGGGGCCGTGCGCGCCAGCAGCAGCATGAGATCCGACTGCATGGCGCGGCTGGTCCACACCTTCTGGCCCGTCACGATGTAACGATCGCCCTTCCTCTCGGCCCGCGTCTTGAGCTGCGTGGTGTCGCTGCCGGTGGTCGGCTCCGTCACGCCGAAGGCCTGCAGGCGAAGGGCGCCCGACGCGATGGCGGGGAGATACTTGCGCTTCTGTGCCTCCGAGCCGTGCCGCAGGAGCGTGCCCATCGTGTACATCTGAGCGTGGCACGCACCCGCATTGCAGCCCTGCTCGTGGATGGTCTCGAGCACGGCACAGGCAGCGCTCAGGGGCAGGCCGGCGCCGCCGTACGCCTCCGGGATGAGCGCGGCGAGATAGCCGGCCGCGGTCAGCGCATCGACGAACTCGGCCGGGTAGGCCGCCTCGTGGTCGAGCTTCACCCAGTAGCCGTTGGGGAAGTCCTCGCAGATCCGGCGGACGCCCTCGCGGATCTCCTGCCATTCGGGGTCGATGGGGATGGCAACGGGCGTCGCCGTCGGCTCTGTCATTTTCCTCAACCTGCTGCTCGGGTCCGCACTTACCTTCCGTCATCCCGGACGACGAGCCGCCCTTCAGCGGCGAGGAGATCCGGGATCCAGTATCAGAAGTGCCGAAGGCTCGATGTTACTGCGTCCTCCGGACGATTCTTGCGCTGGATCCCGGATCGGCGGTCGCTTCGCTCCCTTGTCCGGGATGACGGACACACATTCAGCCCTTATCAGGGGTGACGGACACCCATTCAACGGCCCTTGAAATCGGGTTTGCGCTTCTCGTTGAAGGCCCGGATGCCCTCCTCGCGGTCCGCGGTGCCGACGGTCCGGTTGTAGGCCTCGATCTCGAATCCGTAGCCGTTGCCGCGGTCGAGATCCTGCGATTTGTCCATGGAGCGCTTGGCCTGGCGGACCGCGACGGGCGCGTTGGCGGCGATCCGCTTCGCGGTGGCCAGCGCCTCGGCCAACAGCTTGTCGCTCGCCGCGATCCTGTTGACGAGCCCCCACGCGAACGCCTCCTGCGCCGAGAACGGGGTCGCGGTGAGGATCAGCTCCTTGGCGCGACGCACGCCGACGGCCCGGGGCAGGTTCTGGGTGCCCATCGCGCCGGGGATGATGCCGAGAGCCACCTCCGTCTGCGCGAACCGGGCATGGCTCGCGGCGTAGATGAAGTCGCACGCCAGCGCCAGCTCGCAGCCGCCGGCGAACGCTGCGCCGTTCACCGCCGCGATGACGGGGATCGGGCAGTCCATGATGGCGCGAATCGCCTGCTCGACGATGGCGTGCTGACGCCGCCAGGCCTCGTCGGACATTCCGTTGCGCTCCTTGAGGTCGGCGCCGGCGCAGAAGCCCTTCTCGCCCGCGCCGGTCAGGACGAGGCAGCGCGTGTCGCCCTGGTCGACATAGAAGGATGCGAAGCAGTCGCGCAGGTCGGCCATCATCTGCGTGTTCATGGCGTTGAGTGCGCGCGGCCTGTCCATGGTGACGACGGTCACGTGCGGAATGGGCTCGTCGAGCCGCAGCGTCTCGTATTCGGGCCGCATAAGGCGCTCATTTCGATTCGTGGCTGTCCGGTCATTAGATACGGGAAAGCGCCGCGCCGGGCTACCGTCCCGCCGACGGCACAGTCATGCACGACAGCGCGGCGAATCGGCTGTTCTAAGAGTGCGTTAATGCGCCCGGCAAAAAATTGTCCGGCAGGGCAATTTTGCACTTGCATGGGGGGGGAGTAGGCCTCATATCGGGGTCCTCCGTTCGTCCCCCTGCCCCAAAGGTCAAGGAGCCCCTGAAACCCTAAAGGTAAGGAGCGGGCGGGTCACATCTGTCTACTGGTTGGGGAGGGTCGCATGGCCTACGACGACACCCTCTTCCAATTGGGGATGGACTTGACTCGTTCAAGCACCGCCCAAAAGGAAGACTTTGGAACTGCGCCCGGTGCGCATATCGACGAGCTAGTGCGCGGGTCGCACGAGGACAGGAAGGACTTCTTCATCGAACGCGATGGCATCCGGTACGCCGGCAGCCATCTCATCATCGACCTCTTCGGAGCGAAGAGGCTCGATGACCTGAAGCACATCGAGCGTACCTTGAAGCGGTGCGTGGATGTGGCAGGGGCGACGCTCCTGCACATCCACCTGCATCACTTCACGCCGAACGGCGGGGTTTCGGGCGTGGCCGTCCTCTCGGAGAGCCACATCAGCATTCATAGCTGGCCCGAGGCCGATTATGCGGCGCTCGACGTGTTCATGTGCGGCGACGCGAAGCCTCACCTGACGATCGACGTGCTGAAGCACGCGTTCGAGGCGCGCGACGTCGTCGTGAAGGAGCACATGCGGGGCGAGGAGCTGGCGGAGATGAGCTGGAAGGCCGCTTCCGATCGGCAGGCGCCGCATCGCCAGGAGAAGGTGCGGCGGGCGGCGTAAAAGCCATGCCCGAACGATCGACCCCGTTCCGGAGGCGCGTATCGGCTGAGACCCGTGCGCGCCTCCTTCGTTTTCGCATCGGCGGACGCGTAGTGTGGCGGGGGACCTGCGGGTGATGGAGGCGGGCCGATGAAGCGCTGGATCGAGGAGACGTTTCATCCGCACTGGCGCGTTCGCCTCGAGGCGGACAAGGTCCTGCACGAGGTTCAGACGGAGCACCAGCACGTCGTCATTTTCGAGAACGCCACCTGGGGCACGGTTCTCATTCTCGACGGCATCTTTCAGCTCACCACCAGCGACGAGTTCATCTATCACGAGATGATGGCACATGTGCCGCTGATGGCGCTCGACCGGCCGCGCCGCGTGCTCGTCGTCGGCGGCGGCGACGGCGGCGTCCTGCGCGAGGTGCTGAAACATCCCTCTGTCGAGAAGGCGACGCTGTGCGAGATCGACCGCAGCATCATCGAACTGTCGCTGAAGCACTATCCGCAGATCGCCGGCGGCGCGTTCGACGATCCGCGGGCCGATATCGTGATTGCGGACGGCCTCCGGTACGTGGCGGGGACGGCGGAGCGCTTCGACGCGATCATCGTGGACAGCTCCGAGCCCGTCGGACCCTCGGCGGTGCTGCATACGCCGGCGTTCTTCGCGGACTGCAAACGGGCGCTCAAGCCGGGCGGCATCCTGGTGACCCAGAACGGGCTGCCGTTCTTCTTCCCCGAGCAGCTCGCCGGCACGACGGGCATCTTCGCCGGCCTGTTCGAGCGCTGCGCACCTTACCTTTGCACCCAGCCCTGCTATTTCGGCGGGCCGTTCGCGCTCAACTGGGCCTCCGACGAGGC
>JAHDXT010000032.1 GCA_023384095.1 Hyphomicrobiaceae bacterium | reverse complement strand
ACTGAAAATCACGGTGTCGGTGGTTCGATTCCGCCCCTGGGCACCAGCCTTTTCAAGGACTTAGCCCGAAAATCCTAGACAACAGAGTTCTTTGGCAGTGCTCTGGCAGTTCTGAATGGCGCAGCCATGGCTACCCTGTCCGAACCGTCAGGCTTTGCTCGCGCATGAACTGCGGTAGGTAGTGGGGTCCAAGGCCGCCCTTGCCGGTCAGACCCGATCCTTTCCAACCGCAGAAGCTCTGGATTCCCGGCCACGCCCCCGTTGTCGCGCCCGTCCTCCGGTTCGCGTAGAGCACGCCGGCAGCCGCGCGATCGAGGAACAGGTCGAGCTCGTGGCCCTTGCCATAGAATCCTGCAGCCAGGCCGAACTTCACACGGTTGCCGCGCGCGATGGCATCCTCCAGGGAGCTGAACCGCAACACCGTCAGCACGGGTGCGAACAATTCGGTGCTCAAGAGCCAATCATCCTCGGGAACGTCGGTAATGACCATCGGCTCGAGGAAGTTGCCTCGCGCCAGATCGCCAGCCATCACCTGATCTCCGCCGCAGCGGATCTTGCCTGCTTCAGCCGCGTGCGCGGCAGCGCGCCGGTAGCGGTCGATCGCCGCCTGATTGATGACCGGTCCATTGGTGATGCCACGGCCGACGGTCGGATCGCCGATCTTCAGCGCGCCCGTCCGCTCCAGGATGTCGGCCAGGACGGCGGCGTAATGGTCCTCATGCACGAAGGCGATGGAGCAAGCCGTGCACTTCTGCCCCTGGAAGCCGAAAGCAGACCGGGCAATCCCCTCCGCCGCGACCAGCGGGTCGGCACTCAGAGCGACATAGGCCGGGTTCTTGCCGCCCATTTCCGCCATGACGGGACGCATGTAAGGCCCCGCCGCGATCTTGCGCAGGATCGCCATGCCGACGTCGTGCGAGCCGGTGAACGCAAAGCCATCGACACCCGGCTCCTCGACGAGCCGGGCGCCGGCCTTGGCGCCGCAGACGAGATTGAACGTCCCTCGCGGCAGATCCCCGTCGTCGAAAATCCTGCCCAGCATGCCGCCGGTGAGCCCTGCGGCGGGACTGGGCTTGACGACCACCGCGTTGCCGGCGACGAGAGCCGCGCTCGCCATGTTGACGCTGAGCGCTACCGGATAATTGAACGGGCATATGACGGCGACCACCCCGAGCGGCCGCAGCAGGGTCTGCGAGCTCTCGCCCGCCATCGCACTGTTCGGAGCCGATACGAATCCGGCGTTGCGCTCCATCTCGTCACAATAGTAATCGAGCAGGGCGACGGCCTCCTCGGTCTCGCCGAGGGCTTCCATGCGGGTCTTGCCGACCTCGAACATCACCGCGAGGGCGAGGTCGTACTTCATCGCGTCGAGCTTGCGGCCGATGCGGCGGACGGCCTCGACGCGCTCGCGCCACGGCAATGCGCCCCACTCCGTGGCTGCCTTGCGAGCCGAGGCTACGGCGTGTGCGATCGATTCACTGGAGGCTTCGACGAATGAGCCGAGGATCAGCTCGGAGTCGATCGGGCTCGAGGCCGTGAATGCCTCGCCGTCACTGACCTCGCTGCCGCCGATGCGGTTCGGCCAGGCTCCCCCCAGTCCCTTGCGGAATTCCGGCAGCTCCCGGTCGAACATTCGATGATGCGGCTCGAGGTCGGAGGGCAGACTGACGTAGGTCACGCGCTCGAGATCAAACTTCTTCACGGTCATGCTCTCTCCTGCGCTCGTTTCTGTTCCACCACGCGCCGCCAGGCTTTGAGCGTGTGTTGGCGGTGGCTGTCCATCGCGGCTTCGACTCTGGCCGGATCACGGCTTGCGATTGCCTTCACGATCGCCGCATGCTCGGCCAGGGCACCGGCCATTCGTCCCTTGTCGGCGTCGAAAATCGAATCGGAATGCGCCCGCCAGACTTGATCCCAGAGCTCGGCGAGTGTTGATTTGAGAACCGTGTTCGGGCACGGCGCGCAGATCGCTTCGTGCAGCTCGCGGTTCATCTGCCGGAAGCGCCCGCTTTGACCGGCTTCGACGGCCTTCTCCATACGCGCCTGGATCTGCCGCAGCTTGGCGATGGATTCCTCGGTATGAAAGCGGGTCGACGAGCTCGCCGCGTAGGTTTCGAGCAGCATGCGCACTTCGACATACTCGGCGGCGCGTTCTGCAGAGAGCTTCGACACCATCGCTCCGCGGTGGTTGTGCATGATGATGAGGCCGTCGCGGTGCAGCATGCGGAGCGCTTCCCTGACGGGCATCTCGCTCGTCTCGTAGCGGCTCGCCAGCTCCCCGAGACGCAGCCTCTGGTCCGGCTTCAGCGCGCCGCTGAGAATTTCTCGGCGCAGGTTGCCGTAGACGTACTCGGTTTTCGTTGCGGGACCTTTGGCCATGTCGCCCCTCACCCCTTTGCTGCAGACTTGTAGGCAGCGTAGTAGTCACCGACCACGACCGCCGTATCCTCACGGCCGTGATAGCGGTTCGCGTCGAATGCTGCGAGTGAGGTCGGCTGCTTGCCCGAGACGATCCACTGCGCCAGCAGCTCGGCGATGTAGGGAATCAGCGCGATCCCGCGGCCGTTGTCGCCGTTGGCCTGAATGAAGCCAGGAAGCTGCGCGACGGGTCCCAGCATCGGCTTGCGGTCGGGCGTCACGTCGTAAAGTCCACCCCATTGGCGGACCACTCGCAACGCGCCGAGGGCAGGGGCCGCAGCAAGGATATGTCGTGCCGTGCGCTTGAGATGCTCCGTGCTCGACTGCATGTTGGGGCCGGAAGGCTCGTCGGGCGTGACGGCGCCCATGACGACCTCGCCGCGGAGCGTCTGGTGAAACCAGCCTTCGATCGGCCGGTAGAACGTGATCATGGTGTCCATCAGCGGACGGGCGGACTCCGTGACCAGCACCTCGCGCCTGAGCGGCACGTTCGGGACCCGCAGTCCCGCCAGCTGCGAGATATGAGAGGACCAGCCACCCGCCGCGTTGACGACGGCGGGGGCGTCGACGTCGCCTTGCGTCGTCACGACGCCGGCGATTGCGGAGCCAGATTTAATGAAGCCCATGACCTCGCAATCGCCGCGGATTTCCACTCCTGCGGTCCTAGCCTGGCGCAAATAGCCGAAAATGAGCGAGTCGTGGTGGACCGCCGCGTCCGGACGAACGAGGCAGCCGACCGGTGTCCGCCCCCCGCGCAGTATGGGCAGACGGTCGAGTACGGCGGCGCCGCGATGAAGCTCCGGCGTCAGATCGAGCCGCTTCAGCGTCGCGCAGATGCGGTCGATGTGCTCCATCTCTTCCGCATCGTAAAAGACGAGAGCGTAGCCTGGCCGCCAGAACAGCGTGTTGCAGCCGAGCTCGTCGCCGAGCCGCTGATGCTTCTCGAACGCGGCCTTGGCAAAGACCGCCAGGTCTTCCGAGAACTGCGATGTGCGCACCCGGCCGATGTTGCGGCTGGTTGCGCCGTAGCCCGGATGCTTGCGCTCGACCACGACGATCCGGCCGTAGTCAAGACGCGACAGCTCGCATGCGAGGGCGAAGCCCATGATCCCGCCGCCGATGATGGCGATATCGAAACGCTCAGCCATCGTCCTCGCCCGCAAAGCAGCTCAGCGGCACGGGCCGCACGAGAGGACGCATGGTCGGCAGGGCGACCGGAAGGCCGGCCTCGGCGAGACAGGAGAGCAATGCGTGATGGCACAACTTGCCCTGGCACGGGCCAGTGCCGGCGCCGGTCCTCCGTTTGACGAGCTCCACGTTGTCGAACCCGTCCGCGATGGCGCCGCGGACGTCTTGCACGCGAACGTCCTCGCACGGGCAGAGCATTGCCTCGTTCGACAGCTCCGCGATCGCGGCGACGGGGGAGTGTGAAATCCCTCGATCGAGCTCCTGGCCGGCTATCCAGGCGCGCGCCGCCGCCTCCCCGTCCTGGCCCGCGAGCGATGGATCCGTAACTCCAGCAGCCTCGCCGACGACCAGTATCGGCGCGGCGGTCGGCCCCGCAGTCCCAAAGGGCTCGGTAGGTCCATGGAAGGCGATGCCCTGTCCGGCCTGCACCTGCAGCTCGTAGGTCGGCTGCGAGAACCCCAGCACCAGGATGTCGCAATTCAAGCTGCGGCCGTCGCCGAGGCGCACGCCGCGCACGCGCGAGCTGCCCTCGATGGCCGCCAGTGCGCCGCCGATGGCTGAGGAGCCGCCGGGCGGAAGGATCGCCTGGGGCTGTGCGACCCAGACGAAGTCGTATCCGGCCGCTGCGGCCGCAGCTCGTGCGCGTGCGCGTTCTGACACCTCCGCATAAAGGCCGATCTTGACGCCGCGCGGAAGCGCCCGCTGGTGCGCCAGCCGTTCGAAGGCCCGCACCCCCATCACGCCGGGCAAGTCATTGCCACGCACCGGAAGGAGGCGATCATAGGCCCCCGTTGCAACCACCAGCTCGTCGAACCTAACGGACATCATTCCGTCCGCCAGCGCGCAAAGCGCGACGGTGGCATCGTTATAAAGTCCGACGCAGATCGCCTTCTCCAGGCTAGCGCCGCCGGCCTCATGCAACGATTTTCGGCGCTCGGCCACCTCGGTCGCAAGCTCGGCGACGTAGTTCGCCGAGCCGCCGAGTTGTTCCGCTTCGACGAGGAGCACGTCGCGACCCGCCTTGGCCAGCTCCGTGGCTGCGGCGAGGCCCGCCAGGCCGCCACCGACGACCAGTGTCCGGCAGGACCGGGTTTTCCAGACCATGGCTGCCTCAGCGGCGGCACGCGGAAGCGGCAGGGCAGCGGAGAGCCTGCGCAACAAGTTCAGATAGACCTGTCGCAGCCGGCGCGGCCGCAGGAATCGATGCTCGTGGAACCAAGGCGGGAAGCGCTCGGCAACACGGCCGATCACGCGCAGCATCGCCGATGGGCGTGTCCAGAGGTCGAGCTCGGCCGCCGGCGTCTGGCAGGCGAGGACGACGCGGCCGTCGTCCAGCAGCACCTTGCATTGCTGGCACCAGCCGCGATGACAGAACGCGCCGCGTGGACGATGGAGGCGGAAGCTGCGCGCCAGAATGAGCTCTCCCTTGCGCGCGGCCGCAGCGGCGAGGCTCAGGCGGACGGGTCCATCGATGTCATGATGCTCCACCATGCTTTGCTTGAGCAGCCTCAACGCGCAAGGATGTGGATCGTGCAGGCGCCATGGTCGAGGCCGGATACTCCACCGCCCGTGCAGTGGGTCAGGCCGACCTTCGCCCCTTCCACCTGCCTGGAACCGGCTCTCCCACGAAGCTGCTCGACGGCTTCGACGACCTGCGCGACGCCGGTCGCACCGGGCGGATGACCTTTCGCCATCAGCCCGCCGCTGACGTTGACGGGTATGGAGCCGCCGAGGGTGGTAGCGCCGGACTTCAGCAAAGGGATCCCCTCGCCGCGCGAGCAGAAGCCCAGCGCCTCGTAGTAGAGGACCTCGGCAATGCTGAAGGCATCGTGCACCTCGGCGAAATCGATGTCCTTCGATGCGACCCCGGCCGCCTCATAGGCCTGCCTGGCCCCCCGGACAGTGATCTCCGGCGAGGTCAGATCACGGAACCCCGGCATATACCGGCCGGAGCACAGGTCGGAGGCGAGCACGCGGATCGCCTTGGCGCCGATGGCTCGTGCCCGCGCCGCGCTCGTCACGACGACGCTCGCTGCTCCGTCCGAGCGCGCGCAGCAATGCAGCAGGGTCAGCGGGTCGGCGACCCTGCGCGAGGCCATCACCTCGTCGACCGTGACCTCGGAGCGGAACAGGGCATTCGCGTTGCCGAGCGCGTGCCGGCGGTTCTTGACGCACACCAGCGCGACGTCACGGATGTCGGCCTTGTAGTCGTGCAGATAGCGCTGGGCACGCATGGCGTAGAGCGCCGGCGGGCTGAGGCCGAGGCTGCCTTCGTAATCGTCGCTATGGCGCGGGAGCGTGCCGCTGGCGTGACTGAGCTTGTCGAGTCCGGCGACCAGCACGGTCTCGTGGACGCCGCTGCGCACGGCGGCGATGGCCAGATGCAGAGCCGTCGATCCGCTCGAGCAGGCGTTCTCGACGTTGACGACGGGGATCGCCGGCAGCCCGCACTGGCGCATGATGCGCTGTCCGATCATGCTGCCGCCCGATTGAGTGCCGACGAACGCCGCCGTGATGCTGGACCGAGCGACGGCCGCATCCTTGATCGCCGCGCGCACGGCGGCAACGCCGAGGTCGGTCAGCGGCCTCTCTGGAAAGCGTCCGAAAGGCGCCATGGCCGCGCCGATGATGACGACATCGCTCATCTCGGGCTCCCTCCCGCCGTCGGCACGAAGCGATAGCCGATGACCGGTGTCGCATCGGGGCGCTTGAACAGCGTGGCTATCTCCAGGCCAACGGGAATGCCGGAGGCCAGCGGGACTTCCGGGACGATCCTGATCTGGCCGAAGACGCGCACGCCCTCGGGGAAATCGACGTAGCCGACCGCGTACTCGCCCGCATAGCCGGGCGGCGGCATGCGGACGATAGTGTAGGCATAGAGAGTCCCCCGCGGCCCGAGGGCGGCGGTCGCGAACTCTTCTTTGCTGCACGAGGCACACACGGGCACATGCGGCAGGTGATGCGTGCCGCATGCCGTGCAGCGGGCGGCCAGAAGCTCAATTCGGCCGTCCGCAGTCTCGCGCCAGCAGTCGCCGGCGATGATCTGCGAAGGCGGCGCTATCGTCTCTGCATTCATGGTCGATCTGGCTCCACTCTTCGGCTTGCGATCTGGCTCACAGCACGTGCCGGGCCTCACGCAGCGCCGCCATCTCCGTTTGCGAATAGCCGAGCAGCCCCAGGACCTCGGACGTGTGTTCTCCCAAGTAAGGTGCGCGGTGACGCACGCCCCCTGGCGTCCCGTCGAGCCGGATCGGGGTATCGGCGATGATCGAGGGTGTTTCCGAGCCGGGGTGCTCGACCTCGGCCAGCATTTTCCGTGCGGTCACGTGCGGGTCGGCAAAAATGTCCGCAATCGTGTTCACCGGACCCGACGGCACGAGCCCGCCCAGCGCATCCGCGATCTCCCGTTTGGTACGCCCACGTGTCCACTCCGAGACGATGCCGTCGACGAAAACACGGTTCCGGGCGCGCGAGACCTTGAAAGCGCAGCGTTCGTCCTCGGCCAGCTCCGGCCGGCCGACAAGGCGCGCGAGCTCGCGCCAGAAGCCGTCGTTGGGGCAGGCGATCGCGACCCACCCGTCCTTCGCCGGGAACAAGCCGAAAGGCACGAAAAGAGGGTGAGAGTTACCTTGCGGCCGGGGCACCACCGCGGAGAAGGAGTGCTGATAGACCGCCCGCTCGCACAGCGCCAGGATGGCGTCGTACATGGCGACGTCGAGGAACTGTCCTTGGCCCGTGCGCTCGGCATGGCGCAATGCGGTGACGATGCCGAAGGCCGCCATGGTGCCGGGGAGGATATCGCCGATCCCCGGCCCGATCTTCATCGGCGTATCGGCATCTGGGCCGGTCAGTCCCATGAGACCGCCCATGGCCTGCGCGACGACGTCGTAGGCCGGCCAATCGGCGTAGGGGCTGGCGCCGGAGCGGGGATCGCCGAAGCCGCGGATCGCCGCATAGACCAGCCGCGGATTGAGCTCGCGCAAGGCCTCGTAGCCGAGGCCCAGGCGTTCCATCACGCCGGGCCGGAAGTTCTCGACCAGCACATCGACGTCGCGCGCGAGGCGGCGGACGACCTCGCTGCCTTCGGCGCTCTTCAGGTTGACGACGATGCTCTTCTTGTTGCGGTTGACGCTCTGGAAGTAGCCGCCGAACTGCTTTTCCGGATCGTCCTTGCGGTACGGGCCGTGGCCGCGCGTGGTGTCTCCTTCGAATGGCTCGACCTTGATCACCTCGGCGCCCTGGTCCGCGAGCAGCATGGTGCAGAACGGCCCCGACAGCATGCGCGTGAGGTCCGCAACCCGCACGCCGTACAGTGCGCCCGTGTTGGGCTTTTGCTTCATTGCACGTGTGACCTTGTCCGTTTCCTGGGTCTTCAGCGATCGGATTGCGCCAGCACGGCGGCAGTCCACTTGTCGATGCCTTGCGCGAGGTCGCTCTCGTCGATGTTGAGAGGCGGTTGGATCTTGACGACGTGCCCCGCATAGCCGCCGCCGCCGACGATCACCTGCTCGTTGCGCAAGCGTCGGATGATGCTGGAAGCCGTCTTGCCGTCCGGCTTGCCTTGGGCGTCCGCGTGCTCGACGGCGATCCACAGTCCCTTGCCCCGAACCTCCGCAACCCCCGGCGCGCCATTGAGGCGCTGCCGCATGATGCCGAGATACTTTTCGCCGAGCGCGGCCGAGCGCTGGGCGAGCTTCTCCTCGCGCATGACCCCGATCGCGGCGGTGGCGGCGGCAAGGTTGACGTTGTTGGTCAGGAACGTCGAGGAGTAGGTGTCGGGCGCCCAGGTCATGAGCTCCGGCCGCCCGACCACGGCTGCAACGGCCATGCCGCCGCCAATGCCTTTGCCGATGGTCATGAGATCCGGCAGCACGCCGCCGTGCTCGACGGCCCACATGCGGCCCGACCGCCCGCAGCCCGACTGGATCTCGTCGGCGATCAGAAGCGCGCCCGTTCTGTCGCAGAAGGCCCGCAGTCGCGGCAGGAAGTCGTCCGGCGGGATGACGATGCCCCCGTTGCCTTGGATCGGCTCCAGCATCACCGCCGCAAGTTCGCCGACGCCACCGGCAGGACCGGTCAGGGTCTCGAGAAGGGCCAAGACCTTGTCGGTCGCGTCGGGACCCATGTTCAACGGATAAGGAAACGGAACGAACTGCGCCTGCGCCTCGAGGCCCAGGACATCGCGGTAGTGGGTCTTTCCGGCCAGTCCCACGACGCCGGTGGAGCGACCGAAATAGCTCCCCGAGAAGCTGACGATACGCCCTTTCGGGCGCCGCGTGCGGGCGATCAGGACCGCAACCTCGTTCGCCATCGCCCCGCTCATCGCCGGCAGGATCGAATGGAGCTCCTTCGGAACGATCGAGGCCACCGCCTCGTAGAACTCCGCGCGAACGCGCGACGGGTAGGCCGATGGGCAATGAATGAGCTGCGCCGCCTGCGCCGCGATCGCCGCCACCACGCTCGGGTGCGCGTGGCCGATATTGGCGACAGCATAGAGGCCGCTCAGGTCGAGATACCTGCGGCCCTCGACGTCCTCGAGCCAGCTCCCCACGGCGCGTTCGAGCACGAGAGGGCTCGCATCGGCGAACGTGCGCAGCCCACCGCCCTCGAGTGCCCGGCAGCGCTCGATGATGCTCGCGGCAGACGGCTTGCGGCCCCCTTCGGCGATGGACTGGGTCATGTCTCTTTCCGTCATGAGTTACCTAATAATAATCATATCAAATATCAAATCAAAGTGCAATTTCCGCCACTGGTCGCAGCGGCGTCGCAGGGGCGGGGCGCTGGGCAAGAAACCTCAGCAGAGTCGCGACCGGCTGGCCGGGCAGAATGCGGACGGTCTCGTACAGCTCCCTGCTGCGGTCAGCCCATCCGCCGAACGACAGGCAATCCGCGAGCTTGGCGAGCAGGCGGGCATTACTCTCATCCTGACCAAGGGCTTCGACGGTGTGCTCGTACAGGCGTCCGTCGCACAGCGCGATGGTTACGCGCGACGACCGAGGTGTCGGTCGCCCGCTTATCTCAGTCAGGCCCACGCGGCTCATCATCTCGTGAATGTCGCGCCGTGCGAACGCGGCTTCGGAAAAGGACTCGAGACTGATCACGCTGTCGACCAGAAGCAGAGCCACGGCGTACTCCAGGCTGAACTTGGCCTCGAGGCCACCGGCTGGCGGGCGCCCGAGCAATGCTTTGTGGCTGCCGGCGCTGCCCTCGATCTCGACTGAACGGACTGCTGCAGCAGCAAAGCCGTGCTCTGCTTTCAGGACGCGGACGGCTTCGGCTGCCCTGTGCGCGGCATAGCAGATCGGCCACGTCTTGCGTTCGATCGCATCGCCGGCGGCAATCGGCGCGGCTTCTCCGAGGTCGCGGAACGCCGTTGCCGGGTCGGCCCCGCCGTAGAGGTCGATGAAGCCCCCTGGCCCCTGGAGCGCCACGGGAGACGCTCCTATGCCAAGGCGCGCAAGGCGTACCGCGCGGACAGCGGCAGCGGCCGCAAGTCCCGCGTGCAGGGATTTGGCCATCGTGCCGAAGTTCGCCTGCGGACCGGCCGCCTGGGCGACGGCGAGGCCGATTGCCGCCGAGGTCGTCGTCGAGGCGAGCCGCAAAGCACGGCAGCACGCGACGGTCGCCGCGATGACGCCGATCGTCGCGGTCGTGTGCCAGCCCGCCCGGTACTGCGCGTCGGCGCAGCACCGGCCTACCCTGGCGCCCACCTCGAAACCGACGGCGTAGGCATCCAACAGATCGCTGCCCGTGAGCTTCTGCATTTCCGGCAAGGCAAGCAGCGCCGCAAACAGCACCGCGCTCGCATGACCGCGCCAGGACGGCGCGACGTCGTCGTAATCGAGGGCATGCGCGGCCACGCCGTTGACCAGGGCAGCGGTTTCCGGAGCCAATCCCACCGGCCCGCACCAGACCGGTGCAACGGCGGGCTCTTCCAAAGCGCGCGCATAGTCCAGGACGCGGCCAAGCGTCGGCTCGTTCCGCGCGGCGAGAGCCACCGCAAGCGTATCGACGAGCGCGAGAAGCACCGCATCGCCGGCAGGTTTCGACCAATCGGTGCCGATCCCGCCGACGAAGTCTCCGATCTGCTCCTGGACCATCTGGTTCGTCATGCGTCAGGCACGCCCCAGTGCGTCGACCAGCCGGCGCGCAGATGGCGCCGCAGCAGGGCTCATCCACGTCGTGAAGGCCTCGTGTGCACGCGGAATTCCGAGCGCCGTCCCCACGCAGGAGATGAATTTCTCGCGCAGGCGCCCTTCCGATACCGGACGGGCGGCGCTGCCCAGCGGATCGTGCACCGTCCGCTCGGCGACGAGCCCCGCCGTCGTCTCGATCCTCACGCGAGCTTGATGAGTGACGCCGCTCCCCCCACAGGGCGCGAACTCCGCATCGATATGCTGACGGGTTCGCTCCACGAGCTCCGGGAGTCCCGGTCGGTGCAGGGCAGCGTCGGTGAAATCAGCCAATGTCGGTCCACGGCTGAACGCGGCGGCGGCCACGGAATAGCGCAGGCTGAACTTCCCTTCGAGGCCCGTCCTGGGCACGTCATAGATCAGGATCTGCGGCACATCCTTGCCGACCCAGATATCGATGCGGGCCAGATCGCCCGCCGACAGGGCGTGCTCCTGCATGAGCTCGAGAATGCCGTCGATGGCCGTGTGGCTGCTCGAGCAGCACGGGTAAAGCTTGATGTTCACACCGGGACTGGCGAGGCACCAGGGTTTCCCGAAAGCCGCGATCAGATCGCGGTCGACAGGCCCGGCACCCACTGCGGCGAGCAGACCGCGGTCTCCGAACAGGGAGGCCGGTGCCGACTTGACGCCACGCTGCGAGAGCTCTGCCGCCCACAGGCCGTTACCAGCCGCATGACCGACCTGCAAAGGCTTCAGGTCGCTGCCGAAGTTGCTCTTGATCCCCGAGCAGAACGACGCCGCGATGCCCAGAGCGTTGGCAAGTTCGTCCTCTCTCAGCCCCATGAGCAGGCCCGACGCCACGGTGGCGCCGAACAGGCCGAGCGTCGCGGTCGCATGCCAGCCGGCGTTGTAGTGCTTGGGATTCACCATCAACCCGATGCGCATGGTCGTCTCGACACCGCAGATGTAGGCGGCGAGCAGATCCGCGCCCGGGCGATCGAGGGCATCGGCGGCGGCCAATCCTGCCGCCAGTGACGTCACGCTGGGGTGCCCGACCGAGGCGACCGGGTCGTCGTCGTCGAAGTCGTGGAAGTGGGCGGCCATGCCGTTGACCACCGCAGCCGACCGCCAGGGGAGCACTCGCCCGTTTGGCAGCACTCTGGCGACGTTCCGGTTCGCGGCGCCGACGTCGAGGCTGTCCGCCATTCGCCTGACCGGCAGCTCGTCTGCGCCTGCAATCGCGACGCCGGCGCAATCGGCCATGCTGCGGGCCGCGGCGTCGAACAGCTCCTGCGGCGGCTGACGAAAGGCCGCGATGGCCCTCACCGCCAGCAGGGCTTCGACGGTCGAGCTGGCCGTGCTCATGCCCGGGCTCCTTTCGCGATGGCTATCGGCGGGTATTCCGCGAGCTGCATCTCGCGCAGATCGTCCATGGGGATGTGGCAGGCGATCTGCCGACCCTCAGCGCCGCGTCGCACCGGCGGCGACTGGGTCTCGCAGATCGTGCCGAGCTTGCGCGGACATTGGCTGGCGAATGGGCAGCCTTTGACAGCGGCGCCTGCGGGCGTCGAATCCCGCTCGGCCGTTTCGGGCAGCGTCGCCGGCCGCTCGCCTTCCAGCCGCAAGGCCGCCCAGACCAATGTCTCGGTGTAGGGATGGTAAGGCGGTGACAGAATGTCGGCCGCGCGTCCGGTCTCGCAGACCCAGCCGCGATACATCACGATCAGCCGGTCCGCCACGTATTTCACGAATGGCAGGTCGTGTGTGATGAAGATGATGCTGGTGCCGAGCTCCTGCTTCCTGTCGCGGATGAGCCGGGCCACGCGGATCTTCATCGAGGCGTCGAGCGCCGAGAACGCCTCGTCGAGAATGAGCACCGAAGGCCGCGGTGCATAGGCTCGCGCCAGCGCCGAACGCTGTTTCTCGCCGCCGCTCAATGCGCTCGCGCGCTTCGGCAGCAGATGAGCCTTGAGGCCCACCGAAGCGATGAGCCGTTGCAGCTCGTCGAGCGCGGGTGTGCGATGCTCGTAGAGCTGATACGGCCGGGCCAGCACGCGGCTCATCGTCTTGCGTGGATGCAGTGAGCCGGCAATGTTCTGGAACACGATCTGGATCTGCCGACAGACCTCACGCGGATAGCGGGAAAATCCGGTGAGCTCCTTCCCGGCGAGGCGGATCGAGCCGGCAGTCGGCTGGACGAGGCCGACCACGCAGCGGGCCAGCGTCGACTTTCCCGATCCGCTTTCGCCGATCACGCCGAGCGTCTCTCCCTCGGCCAGCTCGAACGATACGTCGTCGACCGCGCGAACCTCCGCTTCCGGACGCCCCAGGCGTTTGCGGCCGTAGCCATGGACGAGGCTGGACACACTGAGGACCGGCATCGCCGTCGTCGTGCCGGCGCCGGCAGGGCGGATCTGCGCCGAGAATGCGTGCTCGTCATGTGCATCGCTTGCGCACTCGTGACGCGGTCCTGCTGCCAGTACATCCTTCCAGCGGACGCATCGGGTGAGCCAGCTCTCGTTCACGACGGCAGATGAAAACTCGTCCGCACAGGCCGCGATCGCCATGTCGCAGCGATCGCGGAACGGGCAGCCCGTGCGCGGGATGCTGGCCTCCTGCCACGGGATTTCGCTGAGCGCGCGGCTCGGCGCGCGCAGGCTCGGCAGCGCATCGAGCAACAGCCGCGAGTACCGGTGAGCGGGACGAGCGAAGATCGGAGCGGCGGGCCCGCTCTCCACCACCATGCCGCCGTACATGATGGCAATCGCGTCGGCCAGCCCCGCAACGGCGGCGAGGTTGTGCGAGATCAGGATGATCGACAGACGGCGCTTGAGCTTGAGGTCCTTCAGCAGATCGAGAATGGCGGTCTCGGTCACGGCATCGAGACCGGTGGTCGGCTCGTCGAGGATGACGAGGGAGGGATCGCAGGCGAGCGCCATAGCGATGCAGACGCGCTGCTGCATCCCGCCGCTGAGCTGATGCGGGTAGCGGTCGAGCAGTCGGACCGGATCGCGCAGGCGCACCTCGTCGAGCAGGGCCACCGCCTTCTTGCGGGCGCTCTCGGCATCCATCCCGAGGTGCAGGGCCATGCCCTCGGTGAGCTGCGTTCCTATCTTGAGGCTGGGATTGAGCGAGGCCGACGGATCCTGCGCGACGTATGCGATCTCGCGGCCATAGAGCGAGCGCTTCTGCCGCCGGGTCATCGCCGTCAGCTCCTTGCCGGCAAACCGGATGCGGCCGTCGAGATAGCGCCCGCCGGTCGCCAGGTAGTCGAGAATGGCCAGGGCGACCGTCGACTTGCCGGAACCGGACTCGCCGATGATCCCCAGCGCCTCCCCGGACTCGACGGCTAGGCTGACCTGGCGCAGCACCGTACGCTCGGCGTCGTATGGCGGATAGGCGACGGACAGGTTCTCGACCTGGAGCAGGGGCTCAGCCAACGTCGCCCTCCTTCAGCCGCTCGTCGATGGTGTCGCCGAGCAGGTGCAGTGAGGAGACGAGCGTGGTGATGAACAGGATCGGGAAGATCGCCGTCCAGGGCGCCCGCAGCATCTGCGAGCGCGCCTCGTGAACCAGCAGGCCCCAGTCGGCCGCCGGCGGCTGCACGCCGAGGCCGAGATAGTTGAACGAAGCGCCGAGCAGGATGGCGTAGCCGAGCCGGATGCAGATTTCGACGATGATCGCGCCCCAGGCGCAGGGCAGCAGCTCGCGCACGATGATGTAGGCGGAGCTTTCGCCGCGCGCCTGGGCCGCCTCGATGAACGCGGAGTGGCGGACAGTCAGCGCTGCGGCGCGCACGACACGGGTCGTTCGGGGACAGTAGACGATCCCCACCGCGATGATCAGGTTGCCGAGGTCGGGGCCGGCGATGATGAGAATGAGCAGCCCGAGCAGGAGCGTGGGAAAGGACATCAGAATGTCCATCGTCCGCATGATCACCTGGTCGACGAGGCCGCCGTAGTACGCACTGATCAGCCCGGCCGGCAGGCCGATCAGCAGGCACATGGCCACAGAGCCGAAACCGAACGCCAGCGTGAGCTGTCCGCCCATGATGACGCGGGACAGCAGATCGCGGCCGTAGCGGTCGGTGCCGAACCAGTGCTCCAGGCTGGGTGGCTGCAAGGTGGCGCTGAAGCTCATCTGGTCGGGGGGGTAGGGGATGATCAGTGGCGCGAGCAGCGCCAGAAACACATGGATCAGGAGGACCGTGCCGGCGCCGACGAAAACGGGATCCCGCCAGAGCGGCCGCCTCATGTGGACCGGAACGACGCCGGTATCGGTGCCCGCGACATCGACTGTGCCGATCGTCATGTTGCCGCCTCCCGCAGGCGCGGGTCGAGCAACAGGGCCAGGACATCACCGATGAGATTGCCCAGCACGTAGGCTGCCGCGATGACCATGGCGCATGCCTGAATGACGGGCCAGTCGCGCTCGGCGATGCCGAACAGCATCATGCGGCCAATGCCCGGGAAGACGAAGATCTCCTCGACGACCACGATGCCGCCGAACATCCAGCCGAGATTCATGCACAGTACTGTGACGGCCGGTACGAGCGCGTTCGGAAGGACGTGTCGGAGGATCACCCGCCACTCGGGCAAGCCTTTGAGGCGCGCCGCGCGCACATATTCGGATTT
The DNA here is from genome assembly GCA_023384095.1 of Hyphomicrobiaceae bacterium. GTDB lineage: Bacteria > Pseudomonadota > Alphaproteobacteria > Rhizobiales > Hyphomicrobiaceae > ZC4RG25. The sequence continues at coordinate 28,341 of JAHDXT010000032.1, read as the reverse complement.
CAGTACATCGATGACGGTCGTTCGCATGATGCGGCCGACATAGGCCGCCATGATGGTGGCCAGTGTGAGGGCCGGGAGAATGAGATGCGAGATGCCGTCCCAGATGCCGTGGCTGAAGCCCTCGTAGCCCGATGGCGGCAGGATGCGCATGAGGCCGCCGCCGAACAGAAGCACCAGCACGGTCCCCGTCACGAACTCGGGCAGCGATGTGCCGATGACCGCGACGGCCGAAAAAGTGCGGTCGAGGCGCGTGCCGTGATTGAGCGCCGTGACGGTGCCGAGGACCAGCCCGCCGAGGATGACGAAGATCAGAGCTACCCCGGTCAGCAGCAGCGAGTTGGCCAGCCGGGACGCCAGAATGGGTGCGATCGGCCGCTGCATGCGAAGGGAATCGCCGAAGTCACCTGTGGCCACTCCGCTGACCCAAGTCGCGTACCGTTCCCATGAGGGCCGATCCAGGCCGAGCAGCCGCTCCAGGTTGGCGACCTCCTCGGGCGTCGCGTCGGTGCCAAGGATCATGGTCGCGACGTTGCCCGGAAGCAGCTCGGTGACGGCGAAGACCAGGAACGACACCGCCGCCAGGATGGCGAAGGTGTAGAGGATCCGTGATGCCAGATAGCGGAGCAACGGCGACAACCCTCGAAACGGTCGAGAGAACCCGAACGACCGGGTTCTCTCGCTAGACTGAGTGAGGCGGCAGTCAGCGTTTCAGCCAGATCTTCTCGGCGGTCAGATTGATGCCCGGATCGGCAGTGTAGCCCATCACGTCGGTACGGAATGCCGTGATGTTGTTCTTGAAGAACGCGATGATTGCCGGCCCGTCCTCCGAGATGACCGCCTGCGCCTTGTTGTACAATTCCCTGCGCTTGGCGACGTCGAGCTCGGCCTGAGCGGCGAGCAGCAGCTCATCCACCTGCGCGTTAGAGTAATAGTAGTCGTTGAGCGAGCCGCCCTTGTCGCGCGTCGTGAAGAACGGCAGGATGCTGGTATCGGTGGTGGGCCGCGCGAACCAGTTGTTGATATAGAACGGCCGCTTTTCCCAGACCGTGTTCAGGAACACGTCCCACGGCGTGTTCTGGATCTGGATGTCGAATCCGGCTTCCTTGGCCATCTGCTGCACGAGCAGCGCCTGCGGCAGCATGCCGACGCGGGCGTCCGACGTGTAGAGCGTCGCCTTGAGGCCGTTCGCATGCCCCGCCTCGGCGAGCAGCTTCTTGGCGGCCGCGATGTCGCGCCTGGCCGGCTTCACGTCCTTGTTGAAGAAAGGATTGGTCGGCGGCAGCGACTGGTCGTTGCCGATCGCGCCGTGTCCGCCAAGGATGTTCTTCACCATGGTTTCACGTTCGATCGACAGCTTGAGGGCCTTGCGGACGCGAGCGTCGTTGAACGGCGGCTGATCGGAACGCATCACCACGGGCACGAACGAGCCGGTTGCGATTTCCTCGACCTTGATGTCCTTGGCTTCGGAGAGCAGCGTGACCTGGTCCGGACGCACTTGCCAGACGATGTCGGTCTTGCCGTCCTTCAATGCGTTGAGCTCTGCCGTCGAGTCCGGGTAGACGGTGAGAACGACCCGGTCGACATGGGGCAATCCCTTGACGAAGTAGTTGGGATTGCGCTCGACGACGACCTTCTCGCCGACCACGAACTCCTTGAGGATGAACGGACCGGTGCCATCAGCCTCGATGTTGAAGTTGAGCTTGGCGCCCTTCGGCATGATGCGCGCGTAGGGCAGCGCGAGGTTCGATGCGAAGTCCGCGATCGGGCGGGCGAGCGTGAAACGGACCGTCAGCGGGTCCACTGCCTCCACCTTCTCGATGGGACCGAGGCCGCCTTTGCCGCGCGATTTCGTATTCGGATCGAGGATGCGGTTGATCGAGGCGACCACATCGTCGGCGGTCATGTCCTTGCCCGACGCGAACTTGACGCCGGGGCGCAGCTTGAAGGTCCACACCTTGCCTGCTTCCGCCGGCTCCCAGCTCACGGCGAGGTCAGGCTGCACGTTGAACTTTTCATCGACCCGCGTCAGGTTATTGTATAGCCAGGAGGTGACGATCCATTCCTCCACCGAGCCCGTTATGGGCGGGTCGATCAGGCGTGGCGAGCCGGGAAAGCTGACCCTGAGGGTACCACCCTTTTGCGGCTCCTGGGCCATCGTCGGTTGAGACCAGAGCAGACCGGCGGCACAGGCGAGCGCCACGCCGGCGGACAACAGCCCCTTCAGCATCGATTTCTTGCAGAGCATTGACGGACCTCGTGCGTGAGAGCAGGACAGCGCTAAGATTAAATATCAAATATCATATGCTGTCAAAGCGGATCGTGGCGACCGCGCGATGTCAAACTCTGTCAAACTCTGATGAGTTGGACATTCGACCGCGGACCGTGCGCTGACACAAAAAGTCGTTTTGGCAGAGATTGAAACGGTAGCGACGACCACTTCTCCCTCTTCCTTGCGGGGAGGGGTCGGCTGTGGGGGTGCCCTGGCCCCCCACAGCCGCCCCCATCCCGTCATGGCCGCGCAGGCGGGAATCTGCGATGCCTCTCAGCGAGTGCTCGTGGAGATGCGTCGCAGATTCCCGCCTCCGCGGGAATGACGGTGAGGGGAGCGATGGGGTCCCCTCGCGCCGATGTCTCATCCGTGGCGCCACCCCACCCGCGCGGCATTCGCCGCGCCGCTCTCCCCGCCAAGGGAGGGCATCATTAATCAATCAGCTCGGGTCCGCGCGCGAGCCCAGGCGACCCGCTCACATGCGTGCGCTCCCGAGCGCGGCGATGATGGCCTTCAAGCTGCGGTCCCGCTCGGCTTCCAATTCCTCCACGGTGGACTGGCCGAGCATAGCCTCCACGCCCGCTATGGCCTTCTGCTCGAGGCTTTCGTCGAGGTCGGGCCTGCCGAGGCTGTTCCAGCGCTGGACCTGACTCGGCCCGAGATGGGCGAAGTAATGGCGTATTCCGCCAGGACCGCCGGCGACGTGGTAGGTCTGGAACGGCCCCATGAACGCCCACCTGAGTCCCGGTCCGTATCTGACGGCGCGATCGATGTCCTCGACATCCGCAATGCCCTGTTCGAGGCAATAGAGCGCCTCGCGCATGAGTGCTGCCTGCAGGCGGTTGGCGAGATGCCCGATCGCCTCCCTCTTGAGGATGACCGGCTCGCGTCCCAGTCCTTTGTAGAACTCGAATGCCTTCAGCACCGCAGGGGCGTCGGGGCGCGTTCCGACAAGCTCGACCAGCGGAACGAGATGAGGTGGATTGAACGGATGCGCGATGATGACCCGTGAAGGATCCTTCGCGCCAGCCGCGATGATCGAGTGCGGGAAGGCGGTGGTGCTGGATGCGATGATGGCGTGCGAAGGAGCGGCCGCCTCTATCCGGGCGATGAGCGCCGTCTTCACGTCCTCGCGCTCGGGTGCGTTCTCCTGAACGAAATCCGCCGAGGAAACGGCATCCTCCAACGACGTGGAGAAGCCGAGCTGGCCGTCGCGCGGCGCGGACGCCTGGCGGAAAACGTCCGGCAACGCGCGACGGGCGAACGCGCGCAGCTTCGCCTCGGCCTCGGGCGACGGGTCATAGGCGATCACGTCGAGGCCGTGAGCGAGGAACAGAGCAGTCCAGCTTGCCCCGATCGTGCCGGCACCGACGACGGCGACTGTCCGTATCTCAGTCACGGTTCATCCCTCCGAGGAAAGCCATCGCTGCCCGGCCGCATGTCGGCGCGGTTGACACTCGTCGTATAGCATGAAATAATTATTTCGGTAATGATATAATTGGAATAGTTGTTTCATGACGGAGTGACGTGCTGACGATCTCGCAGCTTCTGGACCGGATCCGCCAGTCGTATGCGTCCATGACGCCTGCAAATCAGGCGCTCGCGAAATACGTGCTGGAGCATTATCAGGATCTGGCGTTTGCGTCGGTTGCGCGCGTGGCCAAGGTCGTCGGCGCCAGCCCGGCGACGGTGGTCCGGTTCGCCGAGCATCTCGGCCTGTCCGGCTATACCGAGCTTCAGGCGATATGCCGCCAGGCCCTCCGGGACGAGGTCAATACCGTCTCCCAGCTCGAGCGGGCATCGGTTTCACAGAACCCCGATGCACTGCTTTCGAGCGCGCTGCGCGCGGACATCGACAATCTGCAGCGCACCATGACCACGGTCACTGACGCGACATTCGCCGAGGCGGTGGCCATTCTCGCATCGGCCCCTACGGTTCACTTGATCGGCCTGCGCAGCACCTTCGGCCTGGTGCACCAGTTCGCGTCGTATCTGGGGTGGATCGGCCGGCGCGCGAAGATCCTGAGACCGTCGATCGGCGATCTGCCGGAACAACTCATGTCCGTTTCGGAAGACGACGCCTGTGTCGCCTTCAGCTTCCGGCGCTACACCAGGGATACGGTCGAGATATTCAAGGCGGCGCGTAGAACCGGCGCCCGCACGATCGCCATAACCGACTCCGAGCTTTCACCGCTTGCCGAGCATGCCGATCTGGCGCTGGCCATTCCGGTGCAGTTTCCGGCCTTTTTCGAGTCGCGGACAGCGGTGCTCTGCGTCATCAACGCGCTCGTCCTCGGGATAGCGCTGCATCACCGGGCCGAAACCGTCGAGTCGCTGCGCAGGCACGAGCAGGCCTGGTCCAGGAACGGGACCTACTCGAACGAGAATTTCGCGATCCGCTTCAATGCCGACATCGAGGCATTTGCGACGGCGACAGGCGGACGGCCGACGATTGCCAGGCAGGGAAAGCCGCGCAGCGGACAGAAGGTGCGTCGCGCGGTCGAGTCGGGGAGATGACATGGACTTTCAACTGACACCTCGGCAACGCGAGCTTCAGGCGCGGGTACGGGCTTTCGCGGACGAGGTCCTGAAGCCCAATGCCGCGAAATGGGATGAGGAAGAGGCTTATCCCGAGCCCATGGTGCGGCGCGCGGCGGAACTCGGATTTCTCGGGTTGACCATTCCGGAGGAGTATGGTGGCAGCGGCATCGCCGGCCCGATCGAATCCATCCTGGTCATCGAGGAATTGGCCCGCGGCTGCGCAAACACCGCGGAGATCGTATTCGACGCCCTGCTGGGTCCGATGCAGGTCGTGCTGCATTTCGGCAGCGAGGCCTTGCGCAAACGCTTCCTGCCGATGGCCGCGCGCGGCGAGCACATCATGGGCATCGCCATCACCGAGCCGCATGCAGGCTCCGGCGCGACCGACATGCTGAGCCGCGCCCGCGTGGAAGGCGACAGCGTCATCATCAAGGGCACGAAGGCCTACGTCGAGGACGTGGTGTCCATGAGCTCGGTGCTCGTCTACGTCAAGTTCGACGACCGTCCGGGCGCAAAGAGCATTGGCGGCTTGATCGTCGAAAGGAACCGGCCCGGCTTTTCCATCGGGCCGGCGCGCAAGAAGATGGGCGTGCGCGGCTGCACGCAGGCTAATCTGACGTTCGAGGAGTGCCGCGTTCCCAAGGAAAACCTGATCGTGCCCCCCGGCGAGTTCGGCAAGCTGATGGCGGCGTTCAATCTCGAACGCTGCGGCAATGCCGCGATGTCGCTCGGTATCGCGACGGCCGCCATGGAGGAGGCGATCGCCTACGCCAAGACGCGGGTTCAGTTCGGCAGGCCGCTGTGCGAGTTTCAGGGCCTGCAGTGGAAGCTCGCGCGCATGGCCATGCAGCTCGATGCTGCACGGCTGCTGGTCTATCGCGCGGTCAGCAACGCCGCGTCGGGCTTTCCTTCGATGAAGGAAGCGTCGATGGCCAAAGCGTACGCGAACGAGATGGGCGTCACTCTGACCAACGAGGCCCTGCAGATCTTCGGCGGCCTCGGCTATCTGCGCGAATGCCCGATCGAGCGCCACGTCCGGGATGCCCGCGCGTGGGGGATCGCCGGAGGCACCGTCGAGATCCAGCTCAACAACATCGCATCGGAGCTATTTGGCCGGCGATTCAGTCAATGGCCCACGACGGCGGCAACGCCCAAGACCTGAGCAACAGGCACGCATCGAGGAAACTGGTCGGCAAAGTCGGAGGCAGTCATGTCGAGTAATGCGACGAGAAGCAGAGTTCTCGCCTGCGCCGGAGCGCTGAGCCTATCGATAACCGCCGGGGCTTTATCGCCGGCGGCGGCACAGGACACGCTGTCCGTTGGCGGCATCTACGGCGGCGTTTGGGCGGATTCGATCAGGGAGGCTTTTCTCAAGCCGTTCGGCGCCAGCGCAAAGGTTGAGCTGAAGATCGAGGAAGGCATTTCCGGCGTCACACTGGCGAAGCTGCGGCAGCAGAAGGACAACCCGCAGTTCGACGTCGTCTGGATGGATCGTGTCGTTTCCGACCAGGCTATACGCGAGGGACTGATCGAGCCGATCGACCCCGCTTCGCTCACCAACATGCCGGATGTCGCCCCGGAAGCCTTCATCAAGGACTCCGCCGGCAAGATCATGGCCGTGACGACCGGCTACTGGGCCATCGGCCTCGCCTACAATACCAAGGAGATCAAGGAAAAGCCGCAGTCCTGGCTCGACCTGACGAAGCCGGACTACAAAGGCCGCCTCGCCGTATACAGCCCCGACAATTCGATCTGCTTTCCGTTCCTGGTGACGCTTGCCGAGCTGAAGGGTGGCGGCATCAACCAGATCGATCCCGCCTTCAAGACCGCGGCCGAGCTCGCAAAAAACGGCGCGATCTTCTTCGGCGGCTCGCCGGCGGGCGCCAACTTGCTCGCGAACGGTGAAGTCGCCATCGCGACGCTGGCCTCCAGCCAGGTCTGGGATCTGCAGAACAAGGGGTTCCCGATCAGCTACGTGGTGCCGAAAGAAGGTGCGGTCGCGGGCGATATCCGCGTTCACATCGTGAAGGGCACGAAGAGCAAGGCGCTGGCGCAGAAGCTCGTCGATTACACAATCGGCGCCCAGGCGCAGGCAGAGATCGCCAAGCGTCTCCTGCTCGGCCCGGTCAATACCAAGACGACACTCGCGGCAGACGTGGACAAGAAGATGCCGTGGGGCCCTGGTGGCAGCGTAAAGAACCTGCGCATCGTGGATGCGGTCGCAATTCTCGACAATCGGGACGCCTGGACCAAGCGCTGGAACCAGGAAGTCGCGAAATAGAAGCCATGGGGGAGGCGCCTGCCGCATACAGGGCGGCGGACGCCTCTCGAGTCGCGATAAGCACCATGAACGATGACATCGTCATACTGGACCAGGTGGCCAAGAGCTACGATTCGGTGCCGGCTGTTCGCGATGTCTCGTTCACCGTGCGGCGTGGGGAGTTCGTCTCGCTGCTCGGCCCCTCCGGATGCGGTAAGTCCACGATCCTGAGACTGATCGCCGGCTTCGAGCAACCGGACCGGGGCCGGATCCTGATCGACGGCGTCGACGTCGTGGACGTGCCGCCACACAAGCGGCCCGTCAACCTGGTGTTCCAGAGCTATGCGCTGTTCCCGCATCTCACCGTGTTCGAGAACGTCGCCTTCGGATTGCGACGCAAGGGCGTGGACAAGGCGCAAATCGGCGAGCGCGTCTGCCGGTTTCTCCATCTCACGGGTCTCGATACGCTCGAGAAGCGCTTCCCGTCGCAATTGAGCGGTGGCCAGCAGCAGCGCGTCGCGTTGGCGCGCGCGCTCGTCAATCAGCCGAAGGTGCTGCTGCTCGACGAGCCGCTGGGCGCGCTGGATCTCAAGCTGCGCAAGCGCATGCAGATCGAGCTCAAGCAGCTGCAGCGCGAGGTCGGGATTTCGTTCATCTACGTCACCCACGATCAGGACGAGGCCCTGGCGCTCTCCGATCGCATCGCAGTGATCAATGCCGGCGAGCTCCTGCAGTTTGCTCCCGGACGCGACCTCTACGACGCGCCGCGAACCCAATTCGTAGCCAATTTCCTGGGCGAGTCGAACATCATGCACGGCACGGTGGTGGTCGCAAACGGCCGGCCGAAGGTCGAGGTGGCGGGACGAGAGGTCGACGTCGTCATTCCAAACGGCGCGCGATACGAGCCGGGCGATCGGGTCCTCGTTTCGGTGAGGCCCGAGCAGATGGCGCTCGATGCGCCGGAGGCGGTCAATCAACTTCCCGCCACGGTCGCGGAGAAGGTTTTCCTCGGCAACGCGTTCAATGTTTTCCTGCGCATCGATCCGGACCTTCCCTGCCTCGTGCGCGGTACCGATCGCGCGGTATTCGACCGGCTGACCCCGGGACAGCAGGTCCTGGTGAGCTGGCAGCCCGAGCAGGGCCGGATCCTCGCATCCTGACGGCCTGGAGACGAGCAAGGCAGTGCAGATGGCGAGAACCGGAAGACAAAGCCTCGGCCACTCGCTCGGCGAGATCTGGCCACTGTTTCCCGGGCTCTTCCTCCTGCTCGTCGTCTTCGCTCTGCCGCTGGCGGGCATGCTGCCCGAGAGCTTCGTGGATGCGGATGGCGTCGGCGCCCACCGGTACCGCGAGATCGTCAGTGACAGTTACTATCTCACGGTTCTGGCGCGATCGTTCTGGCTGTCGCTCGTGGCCACACTCATATGTCTCGTTCTCGGCTATCCCGTTGCCTACACGCTGGTGCGATTGACCCCGGAGGGTTGGAAGCGGGTCGTCTACATGATCGTCATTGCGCCGCTGTTCACGAGCGCGGTGATCAGGGCGATGGCGTGGCTGGTCATTCTCGGGCGACAGGGAATTGTCAACGACGCGCTGCTCAGCATTGGGCTGATAGATGTCCCGATCCGGCTTCTCTATACCAATACGGCCGTCATCATCGGCCTCGTCTACATCATGATCCCGTTCATGGTGCTGACGATCGCGGCGGTGCTGGAGAACGTCAACAGCACGCTGGAGGAGGCCGCGCGCGACCTCGGTGCGGCGCCGCTCGTCGCCTTCTGGAAGGTCACCTTTCCGCTGACGTTGCCCGGCGTTTTCGCGGGCAGCTTCCTCGTTTTCGCGCTGTGCCTCAGCTCTTACGTCACGCCCGCGCTGCTCGGCGGAGGCCGCAACAAGGTCGTGGCCATGCTGATTTTCGAGCAGTTCATGCGCAACTTCAATTGGCCGCTCGGCGCCGCGTTGTCGTGCGTGCTGCTGTTCATCACTCTCCTGATCATCTGGGGCTACAACCGGGCGCTGGCGCGCAATGTCGTCGGCGGCCGCACCGGGCGGGAGGCGATGCTGTGAGCGCGGCGGCTACCTCCCGCTTGATCGGCAAATCCGGCCTGACGGTCGGAGGCGTGTGGATCGTCAAGGCTGTCGCATGGCTGGTCCTTGCGATGCTGCTGTTGCCCCTCGTCATTCTCATCGGCGCCTCGTTCGCCGATGTCGACTACGTGACGTTTCCTCCGATCGGCTTCAGCTTCAGATGGTATGCCGCGTTCTTCAACGATCCTGCATTCGTCGATTCGCTGATTCTCAGCCTGCAGATCGCGTTTGTCGCGGCAATCGCGGCGACGGTGCTCGGCTTTCCTGCTGCCTACGTTCTGGTCCGCAAGCGGTTCCCCGGGCAGGGTTTGGCATGGAACCTGTTCCTGTCGCCACTGCTGGTGCCGCAGATCATTCTCGGCGTCGCCCTCCTGCAGTTCTTCACGATGTTGGGCATCGCAACGACTTTTGTGGGGCTTCTGCTCGCGCACATCGTTGCCGTGATCCCCTACGTGATCCGCACGGTCGGCGCTTCGCTGCTGATGCTCGACCCGAGCATCGAGGAGGCCGCGGCCGATCTCGGCGCGACGAGATTGAAGGTGCTGGCGCTGGTGGTTGCGCCGATGGCCAAGGGCGGTGTCGTCGCCGGGGCGCTGTTCGCCTTCATCATGTCGTGGGTGAACGTGGAGATCAGCATCTTCCTCAGCGTCACCGGCGGCTACACGCTTCCCGTGGTGCTGTTCAACTACCTCGAATACTCGATTACGACCGTAGTCGTTGCCGCCGCGTCGATCGCGATCTACGTGGCGGTCATCCTCGTTCTGATCGTCGATCGGATCATCGGCATCGGCAGCGCCTCGAGGCTGTGATCATTCGGTGATGGAGAGCGTGCGTGCTTCTGCTCGAGCATGAAGGAAAGGCCGTGCTGCAGGAGTTCGGGATCCCGACCCCGCGAGGGGTCGTCGTCGCCGATGCCGCCGAGGCGGCCGCAGCGTCGGCGGGGATGCGTCCGCCGCTGATGATCAAGGCGCAGGTTCCGCTCGGGGGGCGCGGCAAGGCCGGCGGCATCAGAGAGGCGGCCACGCTCGAGGTCGTCACCGATGTTGCGGCCGAGCTTCTGGCGAAAAAGATCAAGGGCCATCCCGTAAGCGCGCTGCTGATCGAGGAGGCTGTCTCCATCGCGCATGAACGGTACATGGCCGCGATGATCGACGGCGAGAGAATGCTGCTGCTCATCGGCCGGCATGGTGGCGTCGAGGTGGAGGCCTACTTCGGCGGCCAGAAGGACAGCTTCGAGACCGTCACCATCGACCCGAGCTACGGGCTCAGCCCGTACCAGGTGCGGCTGGCGCTGGAGAAGCTCGAGATCGCTCCGCACCTTTGGACCGCCTACGCGGACGTCGCCGACCGGGTCGTGCGCCTGCTGCGCGGGCGTGATGCGACGCTGGTCGAGATCAATCCTCTGGCCGAGCTGCCGGACGGATCGCTGCGGGCGCTCGACGCCCGCATCGACGTCGACAGCGGTGCCTTCTTCCGCCAGCCGAAGTTCGCAGCGATCGAAAGATCCCGCGTCGCCACGGATGGCCTCACACGGCGCATGAAGGAGCTGGAGGTCCAGTACGTTCCGCTCGCCGGCAACATCGGGCTGGTCAGCTCGGGCGCCGGTTGTGGTGTCACCATCATCGACTGGCTCACGCGCGAGGGCGCGTCGGCGGCAGCGTTCGTCGACCTCGACTATACGATCATGTCCGGCAAGATCGAGCCGGGCCTGCGCTTCGTACTCGATCACTTCTGCGATGATCCCGCGATCGAAGCGATCGTCGTCAACTTCACGACCTGCGGCTTGCGGCTCGACAGCATCGCCGAAACCCTGATCGAGGCCCTGAGCGAGCGCACTTCGCGGCGCGGCAAACCGCTTTTCTTCAACCTGCAGGGCAACCGCGCCACTCTCGCGCACGACCTCATGCGGTCTGCCGGCTATGTGGTCGCCCAAACACTCGGCGACGCGGTGCGTGGTGCCGTCCGTCAGGTGCAAGGTGCCCCTGCATGACGATTCTCATCGATCGCAATTCGCGCGTGCTCGTGCAGGGCGCGACCGGCCCCATGGGCAGCTACCAGGTGCAGGAGATGCTCGCCTACGGCACCAATGTCGTCGCCGGCATCAGCCCCGGCAAGGGTGGCAGCACCGTCCACGGCGTGCCGGTTTTCGACACGGTGCAGCGCGCGGCCGCCGAGACCGGCGCCGACGTCGCCATCATGTACGTGGCGGCGCCGCGGGCCAGGGACGCGGTCTACGAAGCTGTCGCTGCAGGCATCCGCGTCATCGTCTGTGTCGCCGAGTACGTGCCGGTCCACGACGCCATCGAGATCAAGCGCAAGGTGCGCGAGACAGGCGTCCATCTGATCGGGCCGAATTGCAGCGGGCTGATCTCCCCTGGGCAGGCCAAGGCCGGCTTCTACTGCGATGAGGTCTGCATGCCGGGTCCCGTCGGCGTGATGTCCAAAAGCGGCACGCTCAGCTACGCAGTGCTGGCGGAAATGAAGCGGCGCGGTGTCGGCGCCACTACTGTCGTCGGCGTCGGCGGCGACGAGATCAAGGGCACGACCTTCCGCGACTGCATCGAGCTGTTCGAGGCCGATCCGGAAACCGGCGCGATGCTGATCATCGGCGAGATCGGCGGGCGGGACGAGGAGGAAGCCGCAGAATACATCAAGGCGCAAGCCAGCAAGCCGATCGTCGCATACGTCTCCGGCCGCAGCATTCCGCCGGGACTGAGCATCGGACATGCCGGCGCGATGGTTGTCGGCAACAAAGGCACGTACCAGGCCAAGATCGACGCGCTGAAGGGCGCGGGCGTGCTCATGGCCGACACGATCGAGGACATCCCGCATCTGTTGAGGAGCTGTCATGGCTGACACCGCCAACGATCCATCCGCCTGCGAGCATGTCGACTTCAGCCGGGACGGCGCAATCGCCATCCTGCGGCTCAACAGGCCGAACAAGCTCAACGCCCTGACCCTCGACATGCACCAGGCGATCTTCGCCGGCCTGCGCGAGGCGCGGCGCAATCCGGAGATCGGTGTGCTGGTGCTCACGGGCACCGGCCGCGCATTCTGCGCCGGGGACGATATGGGCGAGAGCGATCCGCGCGACGGCATCATCCCGCCGGAGACGGAGACGGAGATCGCCTGGCACAACATGATCCGCGAGATGCAGACCATGCCCAAGCCGGTTATCGCGGCCGTCAACGGGCTCGCCTGCGGGGCGGGCGGCGGCCTGATGCTCGGCGCCGACATCCGTATCGCGTCCGAGGATGCGCGCTATGCCGACATCTTCATCAAGCGCGGCATTCCGGGCGGCGCCTACCTGCTCACCAAGACCGTGGGTACGGGCAAGGCGCTCGAGATCATATTCACGGGCGATTTCATCGATGCGGCGGAGTGCTGCCGCATCGGCATCTTCAACATGGTCGTGCCGGCGGAAAAGCTGATGGACGCGACGCTGGCGCTCGCGCGGCGACTGGCTGCGGGGCCGCGGCAGGCGCTCGGCTACTCGAAGCTCGCCGTCTATCAGGCTGCCGACCAGTCGATGAACGAGGGCCTGCGGACGGAGGAGTTGGCGAAGCTGGTTGCATTGCGCGGCACGGAGGTGCGCGAGGGCATCGAGGCCTTCAATGACAAGCGCAAGTCATCGTTCGTCAAGGCCTGAGACAGAGGATCGGGCAATGAGCCAGTTCGTCATCGCCGAGCGCATGGGGCATGTGCTCGAGATCACGCTCTCGCGTCCGCCCGCAAACGCAATCAATGCCGAGGTCGGGCGGCAGCTCCATAAGACGTTTCGTGACTTCCAGGACGATCCAGAGCTGCGCGTGGGCATTCTCACCGGCGGCAGCGGTCGCATATTTTCCGCTGGCTGGGACCTGAAGGAAGTTGCCAAGGAGACGGATGCGGGCGAGGCCAACGATGCCGTGATGAACGAGCCCGGCGGTTTTGCCGGGATTACGGAGCTCTGGGAGCGCACAAAGCCGGTCCTGGGGGCGCTCAATGGCGCCGCCGTGGGCGGCGGCTTCGAGATGGCGCTGGCGCTCGACGTCCTGATCGCGGTCGAGGAGGCCGAGTTCTGGTTGCCCGAAATGCAGCGCGGCTTCGTGCCGGATGCCGGCGCCGTCCAGCGGCTGCCGCGCAAGGTGCCGTACAACGTCGCCATGGAAATGATGCTGACCGGTCGCCGCATGTCCGCCAAGGAGGCGGTGCACTGGGGCCTGGTTCAAGCCGCCGTTTCCCGCGACGAGCTGATGCCCCGCGCGCGCGAGCTTGCCCGGACCATCGCCGAGGGAGCGCCGTTGGCCTTGCAGGCGCTGCTGGAGATTGCGCCCGAGATCGACCGGCTGCCGCTGAAGGACGCCTTCGCCCGCACCAAGCGCGGCGCATCCGGACTGCCGATCTACGAGCGCATGATAACCTCGGAGGACTTCCTGGAAGGCCCGCGCGCATTCGCAGAGAAGCGCAAGCCGGTGTGGAAGGGCCGGTAGGTCAGGCTTCCTCCGCCTTGTGCTGTTGGGCAACGGCATCCTCCGCCCAGACGGCGCCCTTGTAGTTGAAGCCGTCCTCGATCGTCGGCTTGACGATCTTGAAGTAGGGCGACAAATCGAAATCCGCCGGTGCGTAAAGGCTGTGGTGCCGGATGTGCAGGATCTCCTTCCTGCTGAAGGCGCTCATGCCGGTCTTCGTGCCGGGAATGCGCTCGATACGGGGAAGGATGGGGTATCGGACGCGCCCGAAAGCTTCAGCGATCAGTGTCGAGCAGATCGTGCGCGTCGGCTGGCCGGAGCCGAGCGCAATGATCCGTCGCCGCCACCGCGTCGGCACCGGCGGCGTCGGCAACAGGTAGCGGGCAAGGTCGATGATGTTGCGCATGTCGTACATCGTACCGAGCCGCGAGATCATGAATCGGATGACCTCCTCCCGATCGGCATCGGTCAGCGCAACCGGCCTCGCAATCCGCGTGTGAAACTGGTCGTACTTCGACAGCGGCGCCGAGATGCACCCATCCCCGAGCTCGACCTCGATCAGCACGTGTGGCTCGTTTCGACCGGGCTCAGGCCTGAGCACATCGCCGACATAAAGTGCTGCATGCGACCACGTCGACTGCGTGAGATACTTGATCGCCGTCGACAACTTGCTGCCTCCCGCGATCAGCAGAACATCTGCCGGCCGGAGCGCGCGGCGGAGAGCGTCTGGATCGGACGGGATAAAGGGAAGCTCGGTCGGCGTCTCGTGGCGCAGGTGGTCCCCCAGCCTGCGGCCAATCCAATCCAGCGCTGTGTCGAACCAGGTCATCTCGCGAGAAAGTCTCTCAATGTGCCGGTTGTGCAGGATCCCTGTTCGCGACGAAGCAAGGAATCGACGTGCCTGAGGGATGACATTCGCAAATACCGTGTAACTTTCAACTGCTGTCGGCAATCGGAGATCAGCCAGCCAGCTCCTGTCTGCGTGGCTCCGGCTGCCTTCCTGCCGCCCGATGCGAATGCGAGCATCGCTCGTTCGGATGGAGCGGAGCCCCGATGACGACCAACCCGACTGCCGGCGTAGTCGCATTATCGTTGCTGCTGGCTTGCACGAGCGCCGAAGGCGGTAGTGCCCCTTATCCCTGGCTGGCGGAGCGGCAGGCCGCACGCACGCTCTCGTCCGCGATTGCCCCGCCGCTGGAATTCGACCGTGCCGAGCCGGTCCCCGGCAGCTTCGCGGCGTGGCTTGCTGCCCTGCCCCTGAGGCCGGAGGGCAGCCCCGTGAGCCTGTTCACGGGAACCGAGAAATTCCGCCAGGACGTGCATGCGGCCGTGGTCGACATCGACGTCGGCGGCAAGAACCTCCAGCAGTGCGCCGATGCCGTCATCCGCCTCAGGGCCGAATGGCTGCGAGCGGCGGGCCGCGGCGGCGAGATCGGCTTCGACTACACCGGCGGCGGCCGAGTCGCGTGGACCCGCTGGGCGCGAGGCGAGCGGCCGACCTCGGACGGCAAGCGCTGGTCGCGCAAGGCGAAGGCCGACGACAGCTATGCCGCGTTCCGGCGCTACCTGGAGCAGGTCTTCGCCTATGCTGGCACCTACTCGCTCGAACGTGAATTGATGCCAGTGCCGATCGGCGCCATGCAGGTCGGCGACGTATTCGTCAAAGGCGGCTTCCCAGGTCATGCCGTGCTCGTCGCCGACATGGCACGGAACACCAAGACCGGCGAGAAGCGCTTTCTGTTGCTGCAGAGCTTCATGCCGGCGCAGGACATTCACGTGCTCAAGAACCCGCGCGATCCCGCCGGCAGCCCGTGGTATCCGCTCGAGCTCACCGGCGATCTGGTCACTCCGGAATGGACCTTCTCCCGCGATAGCCTGCGCCGCTGGCCTTAGCAGCGCCCGCGGCGAGAGCCGGGGCGGGAAGCGCCGTTGCGGCCCGCGACGCAGCCGGATTGTGCGAGCTCAAGGTCTCGCGGAGGGCGCTGCAATGATGATAATGCAGTCGGGGCCCGAGCAATTCGGTGCCGTCGAAGCTGTGAAGGTAGGACCTGGCGATGCCTAGCAGGCCGGTCGTCGGCGTGATCGGAAACGCGCATCTCGTCGATAATCGATTCACCGTTCAACTTGCCGGGGAACGGAACCTCCGCGCGGTGGCCGAGATCACCGGGGCGCTTCCGATCATCTTCGCAGGCGCACCCGAGATCACGGACATCGGCGCGTTGCTGGAGATCGTGGACGGTGTGCTGCTGACGGGTGCGCGGGCAAACGTCCATCCCGTCCGGTTTCGCACCGAGCCGCATTCCAGGCACGAGCCCTACGACGAGCAGCGGGACGCGATGGCCCTGCAACTGATCGAGATCTGTATTGCCCGCGGAGTGCCGCTTTTCGGGATCTGTCGCGGCCTGCAGGAGATGAACGTCGCCTTCGGCGGCACACTGCATCCGGAAATCCGCGAGCTCCCCGGGCGCATTAACCATCGCATGGTGCGGCTGGAAACGGGCGAGATCCATCCGGACCCTTCCGTCATTTTCGCGGAGCGGCACGACGTCGACCTGGTCCCGGGCGGCATGCTCGCCAAGCTGTTCGGCCGCGACACCATTCGCGTCAACTCGTTGCATGGCCAGGGCATTCTCGAGTGCGGCAGCCGGGTCGTGGTCGAGGGCGTGGCGGAGGATGGTACGATCGAGGCCATTCGGATCGCCGATGCTCCAGGCTTTGCGCTGGGCGTCCAATGGCACGCGGAGTACGATCCCCAGCGCAGCCCGGTGAACCGTGCATTGTTCGAAGCCTTCGGCGAGGCCGTTTGGGCTTCTAGGCGTAGAGAGTAGTTCGAGGCGGCAGGCAGGGACGGCAGGCCCGGCCCCGCTCTGCGGCGAGCCAGGCCCGGCCGGAGCGGAGAGCGCGAGCTGCCCCGTGCCCCTCCGGCGAGAACCCCTTGCGCGGCTGAGCGACATGGTGTCGATTGGCGACAGCCAAAGCAGCCAACGAGCCGGTCGCCGTCCGGCTCCGCCAATTCGCCTCCACCCCTTCTCATGCCGGAGCCTGACCGCAGATCATGATCTTTGGCCGCAATATCGACGTCGATCGCCTGCGCGCGCATCACCGGATGATGCTCCGCATCCGCGCATTCGAGGAGGAGGCCCTGCGCGGGCTCGACGAGAAGGTCGTGCTGGGCGCGATCCATCCTTCGATCGGGCAGGAGGCCGTGGCCGCGGGGATCTGCGCCAATCTGGCCCGTGAGGACATCCTGCTGTCGACGCACCGGGGGCACGGGCACACGCTCGCCAAGGGCGCCGTCCCGCTCGCCATGATGCGCGAGCTGCTCGGCCGTGAAGGCGGCAACTGCGGCGGCAAGGGCGGCTCGATGCACATAGCCGACTTCTCCGTGGGCATGCTGGGCGCCAACGGCGTCGTCGCCGCGAACATCGTCATCGCCGCCGGCGCCGCGCATGCGATCCGGCTCAGGAAGGAAGCTCGGATCGTCTGCTGCATCTTCGGCGACGGGGCGATCAATCGCGGCCCGTTCCTCGAAGGGCTGAACTGGGCGGCCGTGTTCCGCCTGCCGGTGCTGTTCGTCTGCGAGGACAACGGATTCGCCGCGACCACGCGGACCAGGACAATGACGGCCGGCGGAGGTGCGGCGGCGCGCGCCGAGAGCATTGGCATTCCATCAGCCGAGGTCGACGGCAATGACGTCGTGGCCGTCGATGCCGCGGCGGCGGAGCTCGCCTCGGCCGTCCGCAGCGGCGGCGGCCCGCGCTTCCTGTTGGCGCGGACCTATCGCCTCGCAGGCCACACCGGAGCCGATCCGGCGACCTACCGGCCGAAGGAGGAGGTGGAGGCCCGCTGGAAGGAGGACCCGATCGCGCACGCCGCCGAGCTGTTGCTGGCCGCCGGCGTATCGGAAGCCGAGATCGCGGCCGACCGCGAGGCGGCAAGGCGCGAGATGCGCGCTGCCTACACGGCCGCCGTCGCCACGCCCTATCCGGCCGCCGAGCAGGCCTTCCAGGATATCCAGGACATCGGCGATCCGCGCGTGGAGGCTTTCTGATGCCGCGCATGACCTATCTCGACGCCGGGCGCACGGCGCTCGCGGAGGAGATGCGGCGCGATGCGGCCGTGTGGGCCGTCGGCGAGGACCTGGGGCGCGGCGGCGTCTTCGGACAATACCGCGGGCTCGTCGACGAGTTCGGCCCGGAGCGCATCTCGGACGCGCCGATCTCGGAAGCCTGCATCCTCGGCGCGGCGGTCGGCGCCGCCATGATGGGCACGCGGCCGGTGGTCGAGCTGCGCTTCTCCGATTTCGCACTGTGCGCGATCGACGAGCTCGTGAACCAGGCGGCCAAGGCCCGCTACATGTTCGGCGGTCAGACGAAGGTGCCGCTGGTGGTCCGCGAGCCGATCGGCATGTGGCGCTCCTCCGCGGCCCAGCACTCGCAATCGCTCGAGGCCTGGTATGCCCACATCCCGGGTCTGGTGGTGGTCTGCCCGGCGACGCCGGCCGACAACAAGGGGCTCCTGAAGGCGGCGATCCGCTGCGACGACCCCGTGGTCTACATGGAGCACAAGAGTCTCTGGCCGCTCGAGGACGAGGTGCCGGAGGACACCGAGCACGTGGTGCCGTTCGGCCAGGCGCGGCTGGCGCGGGAGGGGCGTGACGCGACGATCGTCTCCTGGTCGCGGCAGGTGCACGTCGCCGCGGCTGCCGCCGAGGCGCTGGCGCACGAGGGCGTCGAGGTCGAGCTGATCGACCTCAGGACGCTGTGGCCCTGGGACAAGGCAGCCGTCGTCAGAAGCGTCGAGAAGACGGGCCGGCTTCTGGTGGCACAGGAATCGGTATCCGTCGCAGGCTTCGGTGCCGAGGTCGCGGCCACCGTCGCCGAGCGGCTGCATCGCAGGCTGAAGGCACCCGTCCGCCGTGTCGGCGCCCCGCGCATCCCGATCAGCTATGCGCCACCGCTCGAGGATGCGGCGCGCGTCACCGAGGCTGCGATCGTCAAAGCCATCCACGATCTTCTTGCCGCTTAGAGGGATCCGACTTGAAATCGAGTCTTACAGTTCGCGCCTGTCCTCTCTTTCCAGCTGGATTGGGCTAGGATGAGGGCAGTGGGCGGTACGGACCGGGCAGACCCTTTCAGCCCTCCCCTCGACGGGGAGGGCGGCGCGCCGCAGGCGCGCGGGTGGGGTGGAGCCGCACATGAGACGGCACCCCCACCCCCACCCCCTCCCCGCAAGGGGGAGGGGAGAACTGCTCGCTGCTTCCGTTTCAATCTCGACCGGAAAAGACATCAAGCCAGCAATAAAGGAGGAAGCACATGAGAAGGCTCATGAAGTTTGCTGCAGGACTCGCCCTGCCGGCATTCGTGGCCGGTTCGCTCGCGAGTGCGCCGGCGGAGGCGCAGAGCTACAAGAGCGAGTACAAGGTCTCGACCGTGGTCGGCGTGCCGTTCCCGTGGGGTCTTTCGGCGCAGCGCTGGGCCGATCTGGTGAAGGAGCGCACCAACGGGCGCATCGTGATGAAGGTCTATCCCGGCGCGCAGCTCGTCGCCGGCGACCAGACCAAGGAATTCACCGCCATGCGCCAGGGCATCATCGACATGGCGGTCGGCTCGACCATCAACTGGTCGCCGCAGGTGCCGGAGCTGAACCTGTTCTCGATGCCGTTCCTGATGCCGGATTACGCGGCCATCGATGCGATCACCGGCGGCGAGCCCGGCAAGAAGCTGTTCGAGATCATCACGTCCAAGGACATCGTGCCGCTGGCGTGGGGCGAGAACGGCTTCCGCGAGCTCACCAACTCCAAGCACGAGGTCCGCAAGCCGGACGATCTCAAGGGCCTGAAGATCCGCGTCGTCGGATCGCCGCTGTTCAACGACACCTTCACCGCGCTCGGCGCCAACCCGACGCAGATGAGCTGGGCCGACGCGCAGCCGGCCCTGTCGACCGGCGCCGTCGATGGCCAGGAGAACCCGCTGACGATCTTCACCGTGGCCAAGCTGCACACCGTCGGACAGAAGTTCGTGACGCTCTGGCACTACGTCGCCGATCCGCTCATCTTCTCGGTCAACAAGCAGGTGTGGGAGAGCTTCACGCCGGCGGACCGCGAGATCGTGAGGCAGGCGGCGCTGGAGGCCGGCAAGTACGGCATCGAGGTCGCGCGCAAGGGCGTCACCCCGGAAGACGCGTCGGAGCTGGAGAAGATCCGCGGCTTCGGCGTCACGATTTCGGAGCTCAAGCCCGAGGAGGTCGAGGCGTTCCGCAAGGTGACGAAGCCCGTCTACGACAAGTGGAAGGAGCGTATCGGCGCCGAGCTCGTCACCTCGGCGGAGAAGGCGGTCGCCAACCGCCCGAAGTGATCGCCGAGCCTGCAACCTGAGCACACCCGTCCGGGGCCTTCCGGAAGGGTGTGTCCCACCTGGGCGCCAGCACCTCATGGTCCACGAGCCGAACACCAGCGCTTCGCCGGCCGCACCGGCCGGCGACCGCCTGCTGACGCTCGAGCGCCTGGTCAGCGCGCTCGCCATGGCCGGCATCTGCTTCATCAGCTTCGCCAATGTGGTGGCACGCTACGTCAGCAATTACTCCTTCGCCTTCACCGAGGAATACTCGGTGTTCCTCATGGTGCTGTTGACGTTCGTCGGGTCGTCGGCTGCCATTGCGCGCCGCGCCCACATGCGTGTCGCCCTCTTTGCCGAAAGGGGCCCCTGGCCGTGGCGGCGCTTGTGCCGGATCGGCGCGCGGCTCGCCTCGCTCGTCATGTTCGGGCTGATCGTCTGGTACGGCGCGCGGCTGACCTGGGATCAATACCGGTTCGAGGAGCTGTCCGCCGGTCTCGGCGTGCCGACCTGGATCTATACGCTCTGGATGCCGCTGGTCGCTCTCCTCATGTGCGGGCGCTTCCTGTACGTGTGGTGGCAAGAGGACAGGGCCGGCCGATGATCGCGGCGAACATCGTCCTCGTCGGCGTCTTCGTGGCCCTGCTTCTCATCGGGGCGCCGATCGCGGTATCGCTCGGGCTCGCCGGCTTCGCCGCCATCGCCGTTGGGCTCGACGTCTATGCGCTTCAGAGCGTCGCCCAGATCACGTTCAACTCGATCGCCAAGTATCCGCTCGTTGCGATCCCGCTGTTCGTGCTGACGGGGGTCGTCTTCGAGCGGGCAGGGGTTGCGGCGCGACTGGTCACCTTCATGCAGGCGATCGTCGGGCCGCGGCGTGGCGGCCTCGCTCTCGTCGCCGTTCTCGTCTGCATGATTCTCGGCGGCATGTCCGGGTCGGGCCCGGCCGACGCGGCCGCCGTCGCCACCATCATGATCCCGAGCATGCGCAAGGCCGGCTATCCCGACGCCTTCTCCGCGAGCGTCATAGCGGCAGGGGCGTCGACGGCTATCCTGATCCCGCCGTCGCTTGCCCTCATCATCTATGGCGTGCTCGTGCCCGGCGTCGATCTGAGAGCGTTGTTCGCGGCCGGACTCATCCCCGGCATCATGGTCGGCATCGCGGTCATGGTGCCGGCTTGGTGGATCAGCCGCAGACAGGGCTTCGGTCTTGACGAGGGGACGAAGCGTCCGCCCCTCTGGCGCGCCTTTTGGGAGGCGCTGCCGGGGCTGTTCGCGCCGGTCATCATCCTCGGCGGGCTGAGGAGCGGCCTCTTCACTCCGACCGAGGCGGCCGCGGTGGCGGCTGTCTATGGCCTTGTCATCGGGCTCATCAGCCGCGTCTTTACGCTCAAGGGCGCTCTCGACGTCTTCGCCGAGTCCGCCGAGACGACGGCCGTCATCATGATCATCATCGCGTTGGCCGGCCTGTTCGCCTTCGCCGGCGCGACGCTGGGCGCGTTCGATCAGGCGGCCAAGGGCATTCTCGCGCTGACGGGCGACCCGCTGATCGTGCTGGCGCTGGTGATGGGGCTGGTCCTCTTCCTCGGCATGCTTCTCGACGGGGCGTCGATCTATCTGATCTCGCTGCCGCTGCTCTACCCGATCGCGCTGACGCTCAAGTGGAACCTCACGTGGTTCGGCGTGCTCATGGCGATCAACATCGCTATCGGCCAGGTGACGCCTCCCGTCGCGGTCAACCTGTTCGTCACGGCCAAGATCGCCGGCGTGCCGATCGAGGCGACGGTGCGCTGGGTGGCATGGTTCGTCCTGACCATGCTCGTCGTGCTGGCGCTGGTCGTCGCCTTCCCTGGGCTCGCCCTCTGGCTGCCGGTGCAGCTCGGCTATTCGGTCTGAGATTCGAGTTGGCCCGGCAGACCGATGCCAGGGCCGGGCTCGACTTTCGGCTGAACCTGGTTGTCGGCAGCGCGCCAGCACGTTATGCATTGAGCTGATGCCGGGCTTCCTGCGCGTGGTGCCGGCGGTTTGGATCGGAGTCGACGGGCGATCGGGAGCAGACGGGTTCCGGAAAACGTCCTGAGAAGCCTTGCACGCCGACCTTTCGCTCTGACAAGCCGGCGAGCACGGCGAGGCGCCAGTCGAGGACGCGAGGCTTGCATGGCCGGAAGCATGGAGTACGGACACGCCCTCGATGATCATCTCCCCCACGATTGCCCTGCTGTGAGCGTACTACGGGAAGGCTGCGGACGCGCGCGGCCGGCGCGGCCGTGACGGTAGACCTGTCAGCGCGCGCCGCCTTCCAAGGTGACGAGGCGCAAGCGGCTGCACTCGATCCATGGCTGCTGGAGGTGGACAATCTCCACGTCCACTTCGTGACGTCGGCCGGCGTCGTGCGCGCGGTCGAGGGGCTTTCCTACAAGGTCAGACCCGGCGAGGTGGTGGCGCTGGTCGGGGAATCCGGCTGCGGAAAGTCGGTCTCCGCGCTCAGCATCATGCGCCTGCTGGCGAAGCCCGCCGGCCGCATCGTCGCCGGCAGGATCCTGTTCGAGGGGCGTGACCTGCTCGGGCTCTCCGACGAGGAGATGCGCGCGATCCGCGGCCGGGAGATCTCGATGATCTTCCAGGAGCCGATGACCTCGCTCAATCCGGTGCTCACCATCGGCTTCCAGATCATGGAGCCGCTGCTGATCCACTTGCGGATGGGCGAGGCGCGGGCTCGCGAGCGCGCGGTCGAGCTGATGCGCCTCGTCGGCATTCCGGACGGCGAGCGGCGGCTCGACCAGTACCCGCACCAGTTCTCGGGCGGCATGCGCCAGCGGGTCATGATCGCCATCGGGCTCGCCTGCAACCCGAAGCTCATCATCGCGGACGAGCCGACCACCGCGCTCGACGTGACGATCCAGGCCCAGATCCTGCAACTGATGAAGGATCTGTCGCGCCAGCTCGGCATCGCCATGGTCATCATCACGCACAATCTCGGCGTGGTGGCGCGCTACGCGGACCGCGTCAACGTCATGTACGCCGCGCGCATGGTGGAGCAGGGCTCGGCCGAGGACGTGTTCGCCCGGCCGCGTCATCCCTATACCTACGGCCTCTTGCGCTCGGTGCCGCGGCTCGATCGGCCGCGCGACGCCAAGCTGGAGACCATCGAGGGCCTGCCGCCGAACCTGGTCTCGCCGCCGGAAGGGTGCCGGTTCGCACCGCGCTGCGGCGCCGCCATCGAGGCCTGCAAGGCCGCCCAGCCGCCGCTGATCGAGGTGGAGGCGGGACATCGGTCCGCGTGCATACGCGCGACCGAGCTGGCCGAAAAGGGCCCGCAGGCGATCGGGCTCGCCGTCGCCCGGCCGGCTGGGATACGCACGCTGGCGCGGAGTGGTGCGCCGCCGCTGGTCAGGGTCGAGAGCCTGAGCAAGCAGTTCGTGGTGTCCGCGGGCTCCTGGCTGTTCGGCGAGCCGCCGGCGATCGTGCGCGCGGTGAACGACGTCACGTTCTCCATCGCGCCCGGCCAGACGCTGGGCCTCGTCGGCGAATCCGGCTGCGGCAAGACGACCGTCGGCCGGCTGATCCTGAAGCTGGAGGAGGCCACCTCCGGAGCCGTCCTGTTCGAGGACAAGGACCTGACCAAGGCGCGGCACGGGGCCATGCAGGACGTCCGCCGGCGCGTCCAGGTCATTTTCCAGGACCCCTATTCGTCGCTGAACCCGCGCATGACCATCGGCCAAATCGTCGCCGAGCCGCTGCTGGTCTACCGGCAAGCTCCGAGCCGCAAGGCCGCGCGGACGCGGGTCGAGGAGCTGCTGACGCAGGTCGGCCTGTTCCCCTACATGGCCGACCGCTATCCGCACGAGCTGTCCGGGGGACAGCGGCAGCGGGTCGGGATCGCCCGCGCGCTGGTCATGGAGCCGAAGTTCATCGTCTGCGACGAGCCCGTCTCCGCGCTCGACGTCTCGATCCAGGCGCAGATCATCAACCTGCTCGAGGACCTGCAGGAGCAGTACGGCCTCACCTACCTCTTCATCGCGCACGACCTCGCCGTGGTGCGCCACATCTCGCATCGCATCGTGGTGATGTATCTCGGCCGCGTCATGGAGATCGCCGACCGGGACTCGCTCTACGAGAACCCGCTGCACCCCTACACCCAGGCGCTGCTGGAGGCGGTGCCGGTGCCGGATCCGGCGGCGGAGCGGGCGCGCATGCACACGATATTGTCGGGGGAGGTGCCGAGCCCGCTCGATCCGCCGTCCGGCTGCGTGTTCCGCACCCGTTGCCCCAAGGCGACCTCGGAATGTAAGGTCGCCGTACCGGAGCTGCGCAAGTTCGGGGAGGATCACTACGCAGCCTGCATTCATATCTGAGGGGGTGCGCCTGTCGCGCCGAATTGTGAGGAGATCGGGAGGAAAGATGATGATGAGAAAATTTGGATTGCCCGTGGTTCTCGTTGCAGCCTTTGCGCTGCTGCCGGCCACAGCCGACGCCCAGACGCCGAAGAAAGGCGGCGAGCTCCGCTTCGCCGTCAGCGCCGAGCCGCCGGACTACGACTGCCATGCGGCGACGTCGTTCGCGTTCGTCCATCCGGTGCGTCCGCACTACAACACCCTGCTCAAGTTCGACCCGGCCAACTATCCCAAGGTGGTCGGCGACCTGGCGCAGTCCTGGGAGCAGTCGAAGGATGGCCTGACCTACACTTTCAAGCTGAAGCAGAACGTCAAGTTCCATGACGGCTCGCCCTTCAGCTCCGCCGACGTCAAGGCGACCTACGAGCGCATTCGCAATCCGCAGAATGGCGCGCGCTCGATCCGCAAGGCGGCCTATGCGGACATCGCGTCGATCGAGACGCCCGACGCGAGCACGGTCGTCTTCAAGCTGAAGGCGAAGAACGCCTCCATGCTGACCAACTTCGCCTCGCCGTGGGACTGCATCTACAGCGCCGCGAAGCTGAAGGAGGACCAGAAGTTCCCCGAGCGCAACGTGATGGGCACCGGCCCGTTCAAGTTCGTCGAGCATGCGGCGGGCTCGCATTGGGTCGGCGAGCGCTTCGCCGACTATCACGTCAAGGACCGCCCCTATCTCGACCGCTATCGCGCCATCTTCATCACCAACACGGCGGCGCGGGTGAACGCCTTGCAGGCGGGCGAGGTGCTGTCGGAGTTCCGCGGGCACTCGCCGGCTGACCGCGACAAGCTGGTCAGCGCGCTGGGCAACAAGATCGAGGTGCACGAGAGCCCCTGGATCTGCAGCCTGGTGGTGACCTTCAACACCGAGAAGAAGCCGTTCGACGATGCGCGCGTGCGCCGGGCGCTGTCGCTCGCCATCGACCGCTACCAGGGCGCCGAGGCGTTGTCCAAGATCGCGCTGGTGCGCCATGTCGGCGGCGTGCTGCGGCCGGGCTACGAGCTGGCCGCCTCCCCGGCGGAGCTGTTGAAGTATCCGGGCTTTGGCAAGGACATCAATGCGGCCCGGGCCGAGGCCAAGAAGTTGCTGGCGGAGGCGGGGGTCAAGGACTTGAGCTTCAAGTTCCTCAACCGCAACGTGCCGATGCCCTATACGCCGGTCGGCGTATTCCTGATCGACCAGTGGCGGCAGATCGGCGTCACGGCCGAGCATGACCAGCCGGAGACGAAGGCCTATATCGCCAACCTGCGCGGCGGCAACTACGAGGTCGGGCTCGACTTCAACTGCGACGCGGTCGACGATCCCAACCTGCAGCTCGCCAAGTACATCTCGGCCGACCGCTCGCCGATCAACTATGGCCGCTACAACGACCGCAAGCTCGACGAGCTCTACGATGCGCAGAAGGGCGAGCTGGATCCAGCCAAGCGCAAGCAGATCCTGCGCCAGTTCGGGCAGCATGCGCTGACTGAGGCCTACACCTTCCCGACCATCTGGTGGCATCGGATCATCGTCAACTGGAAGCAGATCAAGGGCTGGCACATGTCGCCGAGCCACTACCTGAACCAGGACCTCCAGGACGTCTGGCTCGACCAGTAGCAACGGGGACGGGCGGCCCGCCGACGGCGGGCCGCCCGTCCCATTTTTCTGCCGTTCGCAATTCCTGACCATCGATCCGGGTCGCGATGCTGCGCTACACGATCAATCGCATTCTCCTGATGATCCCCACGCTGCTCGGCGTGGCGGTGCTGGTGTTCGTGCTGCTGCGGCTGATGCCCGGCGACATCGTCGAGCTGCGCTTCCTGATGGACGGCGGGCAGGTCAGCCCCGAGGTGCTGGCGCAGGAGCGCACCCGCCTGGGCCTCGACAAGCCCCTGTGGCAGCAGTTCGTCGACTGGATGAGCGGCCTGATGGTCGGCGACTTCGGGGTCTCGATGTGGACCGGCCGGCCGGTCTGGGACGAGATCGCCAGCCGGCTGGAGCTGTCCATGCAGGTGGCCATCATGGCCACCATCCTGGCGACGCTGATCGCCATCCCGCTCGGCACTCTCGCCGCCTTGTTCAAGGACCGCTGGGTCGACCGCTTCATCCAGGTGTTCGCGATCGCAGGTCTCGCCGTGCCGTCGTTCTGGCTCGGCATGCTGATGATCATGTTCCTGCTGGTAAACTTCAACTGGATCCCGCCGCTGACCTTCAAGCCGATCTACGTCGATCCGTGGCACAACCTTTCGCAGCTCATCTGGCCGGCGCTCGCCGTGGGCTACCGCTACTCGGCGGTGGCGACGCGCATGACCCGCTCCACCATCATCGAGGTGCTGCAGGAGGACTACATCCGCACGGCGCGGGCCAAGGGCGTGTTCGAGCGGCTGGTGGTGAGGCGCCATGCCATGCGCAACGCCATGCTGCCGGTGGTGACGGTGATCGGGCTCGAGTTCGCGTTCCTGATCGGCGGCCTCGTGGTGACCGAGCAGGTGTTCAACCTGAACGGCATCGGCAAGCTGTTCGTCGAGACCGTGACGCGGGCCGACTACACCATGGTGCAGGCACTTGTGATGCTGGTGGCCACCTTCTTCATACTGGTCAACTTCCTGGTCGATCTGCTCTACGCCGCGCTCGATCCGCGCATCCGGTACCGCTGACATGGCGATCGCCGACACCACGCCGAAGATCACCTACAAGGTGCCCAAGCGCCGCCATCCGCTCGTCCAGTTCGCGGTCACGCAGCCGCTGGGCGCCGCCGGCCTGGTGGTCATCATCGCCCTGTTCATCGCCGGCATTTTCTCCGAGTCGGTCTCTCCCTACGATCCGCTGGTGCTCGACTACAGCGCCATGCTCGCGCCGCCTACCTGGGAGCACTGGATGGGCACGGACGCCTTCGGGCGCGACGTCCTCTCGCGCATCATCTACGGTGCACGGACGGCGCTGGCGGTCGGCTTCCTGTCCTCGCTGCTCGGCTCCGGCATCGGCGCCGTCATCGGCGTCGTCTCCGCCTACTTCGGCGGCCGCATCGACATGGCGATCCAGCGCTTCATGGACGTCCTGCTGTCGTTCCCGATCATCGTGCTGGCGCTCGCCGTCGTGGCGGTGCTCGGCAAGTGGCCGGTCGGCGGCCTCGACCTCAACCTTATCATCGCCATCGCCATCCCCATGATCCCGAAGGTGGCGCGCGTGGTCCGCTCCTCGGCCCTCGCCATCCGGGAGATGCCCTATATCGACGCCGCGCGCGCCGCCGGCTACAGCCACTCCCGCATCATCTTCCGGCACATCGCACCGAACGTGGTGGCGCCGTTCCTCATCATGTTCACCGCCTTCATCGCGCAGGCGATCCTGCTCGAAGCCTCGCTCTCGTTCCTGGGACTGGGCGTCACCGAGCCGACGGCGGCGTGGGGCCTCATGCTGTCCGGCACCTCGCAGGAGTTCTACCAGCAGGCGCCGTGGATGATCATCTTCCCCGGGCTGGCGATCAGCCTCGCGGTGTTCGCGTTCAACCTGTTCGGCGACTCGCTCCGGGACTGGCTCGATCCGAAGATCAAGCTGTAGCAGCCCGTTGAAATCGGCGTTGCGATAGAAGCTTACCTGACGGGTACGGTTTTCACGGGGCTATGCGGCCAGCCGGCGCCCGTCATCAATCGATGATGTGGTAGCCGCCATCGATGTACAGCGTTTCCCCTGTAATGAGCTTTGCTCCCTCCATGCCGAGGAAGGCGACGGCCACGCCGACGTCCTCGATCGAGACGAGACTACGACTTGGCGCCTTTGCTTGCGCCTTCTGTAAGAGCGTGTCGAATTCGGAGATCCCGGATGCTGCCCGGGTTTTCAATGGCCCTGGGGAGATCGCATGCACTCTGATGCCCTTCGGTCCAAGCTCGGCAGCCAAATAGCGCGTCGCGGACTCCAACGCCGCCTTCACAGGACCCATCAGATTGTAATTCTCTACGACCATCTGCGAGCCATAGCAGGTCGCTGAAAAATGGTCGACTTCGCGGCGTCTGGGGGACTGAAGGGTTT
>JAHDXT010000091.1 GCA_023384095.1 Hyphomicrobiaceae bacterium | reverse complement strand
GCAGCGGACAACTCGTGTGCTACGAGAACCGGACAAGATCAAAAGCTACCGACAGATGCTTCCAGCAAGGCTAGTGTGATGATCAGGACGCCAGCATCGAGCATCGGCGAGCTGCGGAACCGGGACACTATCGGCCGCCCGGCTGATCCTGTCGCCGGCGGCGCAGCTCCGCCCAGTAGGCGAGCCGCTTGCGCACCTCACGCTCGAACCCCCGCTCGGGCGGATCGTAGAAGCGCTGGCGGCCCAGCTCTTCCGGAAAGTAGTCCTGGCCGGAGAAGCCCTCGTCGGTGTCGTGGTCGTACTCGTAGCCGGCGCCGTAGCCCTCCTCGGCCATCAGCCGCGTCGGGGCGTTGAGGATATGCTTCGGCGGGCTGAGGCTGCCGCCTTCCTTCGCCGCCCGCATCGCCCGCTTGAAGGCGACATAGGCGCCGTTCGACTTGGGTGCGACGGCGAGATAGACCGTCGCCTGCGCCAGCGCCAGCTCGCCCTCGGGACTGCCGAGAAAGTCGTAGACGTCCTTGGCCGCGAGCGCCTGCACGACCGCCTGCGGGTCGGCCAGCCCGATGTCCTCGATCGCCATGCGCACGAGGCGGCGGGCAAGGAACAGCCGGTCCTCGCCGCCCTCGAGCATCCGCGCCAGCCAGTAGAGCGCCGCGTCCGGATCGGAGCCGCGCACGGCCTTGTGCAGCGCGCTGATGAGGTTGTAATGCCCGTCGCGGGACTTGTCGTAGAGCGGCGCGCGCCGCTGCACCAGTGATGTCAGCGCCTCGCGCGACAGCGACGCGGCGCCGACGGGCACGGCGGCAAAGACTTCCTCCGCCAGGTTGAGGACGGCCCTGCCGTCGCCGTCGGCCATCGCCAGCAGAGCGGAGCGGGCCTCAGCCTCGACCGGCAGCGGCCGGCCCTCCTCGGCCTCTGCACGGCCGAGCAGCTCCGCGAGCGCGGCCTCGTCGAGCCGGTGAAACACCAGCACGGCCGCGCGCGACAGCAGCGCCGCGTTGAGCTCGAAGGACGGGTTCTCGGTGGTCGCCCCGACCAGCGTGATGGTGCCGTCCTCCATGTGCGGCAGGAAGCTGTCCTGCTGCGAGCGGTTGAAGCGGTGGATCTCGTCGATGAAGAGCAGCGTGCCCTTACCGACGTCGCGCCGCGCCCTGGCGCGGTCGAACGCCTTGCGCAGGTCCTGCACGCCGGAAAAGATCGCCGAGAGCTGCTCGAACTCGAGCGCCGTCTCGTGCGCCAGCAGCCGGGCGACCGTCGTCTTGCCCGACCCCGGCGGCCCCCACAGCACCATGCTCTGCAGCCGCCCGGAGCGCACCATGCGCCTCAGCGTGCCTTCCGGGCCGACGAGGTGGTCCTGCCCGACCACATCGCTGAGCGCCTTCGGGCGCAGCCGGTCGGCGAGCGGCCGGGGTGCGCGCTTCTCCAGCCCTGCCGCCTGGAAGAGGTTGTCCAAGCTCCCTCACCCCATGAACTGGAACTGCAGGACTCGCCCGTCCCGCTTGATCGTGATCTGCCAGACCCGCTGCCGCTCGACCAGCACGCGGTCGAGGTCGCTGACGGTCTCGATCGGCTGCCGCCCGATCCGGAGCACGATGTCGCCCGGCCGCAAGACGTTGGCCGCCGTCGAGCCGTTGCGCACCGAGAGCACGACGACGACGCCTTCCTGGTCATCGAGCCCCATCTCCTCGGCCATCGCCGGCAGCAGGTTGGCGACCCGCGCCCCATCGAACGGGTGCGGACCGGACAGGTTCCGCACGTCGTCTCGGCCGAGGGCCGGCGCGGCCTTGAGCGGGAGGGAGAAGGACATGCGCTGCCCTTTGCGCAGAACCTCGATTCGTGCCGTGTTGCCGATGCCGCGGGTGACGAGCCGGTAGTAGATGGCCCGCGAATCGGCCACCGCGAAGTCGTCTATCGAGACGATGACGTCGCCGGGCTCCAGCCCGGCCTCGGCCGCCGGGCCCTCCTTGTAGACGCGCGTAACCAGCGCTCCGGCGATCCGGTCGAGGCCCAGGCTCTCCGCAACGTCGCGCGTCACCGGCTCGAGCCGCGCCCCGAGCCAGGGCCGCTCCACCTTGTTGCCGGTGAGCGCGCTGTCGACGTAGAGGCGCACGAGGTTGGCGGGTATGGCGAACCCGATCCCGTGCGAGCCGCCGGTCCGCGAGAAAATGGCCGTATTGATGCCGATCAGCCGGCCGTGCATGTCGACGAGGGCGCCGCCCGAGTTGCCGGGGTTGATGGCGGCGTCCGTCTGGATGAAGACCTGGACATCCGAGCGGGCCATCTCGGTGCGCGCCAACGCCGAGATGATGCCGCTGGTCACGGTCTGCCCCACCCCGAACGGGTTGCCGATGGCCAGCACCAGGTCGCCGACCTGGAGCGCATCCGAATCTGCGAGCTCCAGTGTCGGGAAGCTGGTTCCGTTGCCCTCGATCCTGAGCACGGCGATGTCGGACTTCTCGTCCTGCAGGATGACCTTGGCATCGAACTCCCTCCGGTCGGCGAGCGCCACCCTGATCTCCGCCGACGCACCGCCGCGGATCACATGATTGTTGGTGACGACGATGCCGTCCGGGCTGACGATGACGCCGGAGCCCAGCGAGTTCTGCACCCGCTCGCGCGGCATGCCGAAGCCTTCGCCGAAAAACTGGCGGAACCAGGGATCGTCGAACAGCGGCGGCGCCGCCGTCCGCACGCGGCTGCGGACGTAGACGTTGACGACCGCCGGCGCGGCGCGCTTGACGATGGGTGCATACGAGTATTGCACCGCCTCGCGCGACGGCGGCGGCACGCGCTGCTGTGCGTCCGCTGGCAACGGCGAAAGCGACAACCCGAGGAGAACAGCGGCCGCGAGTCCCGAAATCCGCGACAGGGCGGGGCAATGGCGATGTGTCATGGAAAGCCCATAGAGGTTCCTCGAAGCCAAGGAAGCTGCCTGCCCCCGGCTACAGGATATAGAGCCTCGTCTGCAAGCATTGAAGCCATCCGGCACGTGCGCTTGCGCGCCTGCCAAATCATCATCACGCTGCAGCGGCTGAATTTGCGAGCCAGTCACTGCGATGATACCAAGCCGGACAGGAAGCAGATCCGCCGTCGGCCCCCCAAACCGCGGCTTCGTGACCGACGATCAGCTCACCGGGAGCCCGCAGCATGGCGCTTACACTCTATTTCCACCCTTTGGCTTCGTTCTGTCAGAAGGTGCTCATTGCGCTTTACGAGAACGGCACCCCGTTCGATGGCCATATCGTCGACCTGATGGACGTGGGCGCCCGCTCCAGATTTCTCGGCATCTGGCCGGTCGGCAAGATCCCACTGCTTCGGGACGAGGCGTCGGGCCAGACCGTACCCGAGACGACGATCATCATCGAGTATCTCGAGCGGCACTTCCCGGGCCCGCGGCCGTTGCTGCCTGCAAATGAGGCCGAACGCCTCGATGCGCGTCTTTGGGACCGCGTCTTCGACCTTTACATCCAGATGCCGCTGCAAAAAATCGTCATCGACCGCCTGCGAGCGGACGGTGAGCACGACGCCAGGGGTGTGGAGGACGCGAGGGCAACGCTCGGCACCGCTTACGACATGATCGAGCGCCAGATGGCCGGCAAGTCCTGGGTGATCGGCGAGGACTTCACCATGGCTGACTGCGCAGCGGCGCCGGCACTGTTCTATTCCGGCATCGTCGCACCGTTCGGCGAAGGCCGCCCGAACCTGGCCGCCTACTTCGAGCGGCTGCTCGATCGGCCGTCGTTCAAACGAGCCATCGACGAGGCCAAGCCATACTTTCACATGTTCCCCTTCAAGGAGAACATGCCGGCGCGCTTCCTGGAATGATATGGGCCGGCAGTCCGAGGCCAGACTTCCTCAGCCGCGCGGACCACCGGAGCCGGATCCCGGCTTGGCAACTGAATGGCCGGCCGGTCCCCGGTCAGCTCCCCGCCTGGCCCTCTTCCTGCTGGCTGGCGGCGACGCGGGCCTTGTCGTCCTTGCCCTTGGCGCCGGTGTCGCGGTCGACGAGCTCGATCACCGCGCGCGGGGCGCTGTCGCCGAAGCGGAAGCCCGCCTTGAGCACGCGGGTATAGCCGCCAGCGCGATCCTTGTAGCGGGGCCCGAGCGTGTCGAAGAGCTTCTTGACCATCTCCTCGTCGCGCAGCCGGGCCGCCGCCAGCCGGCGCGAGTTGAGGTCGCCCCGCTTGGCCAGCGTGATGTACTTGTCGACGACACGCCTGAGATCCTTGGCCTTCGGCAGCGTCGTCACGATCTGCTCGTGGCGGATGAGGGCCGCGGCCATGTTGGAGAACATCGCCTGGCGATGCCCGCTGTCCCGGCTGAAGCGCCGGCCAAGCTTCCGATGTCGCATTCTCGTGGTTCCTTCGCTGTGGTTGTTACGGGGAGGTTCTATGGCCTCGCCTCTTGTGCACACGTGAAATCGTGAAATCGCCAAGTCGTGAAATCGTGTAAATCACGACTTCACGACCTCACGAATTCACTACTTCACGCTCTCAATACTGATCTTCAAACCTCTTCGCCAGCTCCTCGATGTTGTCCGGCGGCCAGTTGGGGACTTCCATGCCGAGGTGCAGGCCCATGGAGGCGAGCACCTCCTTGATCTCGTTCAGCGACTTGCGGCCGAAGTTCGGGGTGCGCAGCATCTCGGC
>JAHDXT010000031.1 GCA_023384095.1 Hyphomicrobiaceae bacterium | reverse complement strand
CCGTACTTGCTGCGCGATCTCGAGATCACCAAGCCGAACCAGGTCTGGGCGATGGCCAAGATCCGTGCGCAGGCCGGGTGCGAAGGTCACTGAGAAGCAGGTGACGAAGCCAGTTTGAGCAGCGTGCCGGACTTCCCAAAAAATGTCCCACTATGCGGAACCTAGTTTCAAAAACACTTGACGGTTCGAGTCCTGAGCGCTCATTATCCGCAGGGCTTGGGCGGCACGGAAGATCGTTCCATGAAAGGCTTTCAGACCTTCAAGGACAAGACGGCAGTCGTCACCGGCGCCGGCACCGGGCTCGGCCGCGGCTTCGCGCTCCGCCTGGCGGAGCTTGGCGCCACAGTTGTGCTGTCGGCCCGCCGCAGCGAGCGCTTGGAGGCCGTGGCGGAGGAGATCCATGCGAAGGGCGGCCGCGCCCTCGTCCGTGCCATGGACATCCGCGACCCCCGGCTCGTCGAGACGACCGTTCAGCGGGTGCTGGACGAGACGGGCCGCATCGATATCCTCATCAATAATGCTGCCGGCAACTTCGTGTGCCGCGCCGAGGACCTGTCACCCAACGGCTGGAACGCGGTGATCGGCATCGTCTTGAACGGTACGGCCTACTGCACGCTGGCGGCCGGGCGGCACATGCTGAAGCAGGGCGGCGGCAAGGTCCTCAGCATCACGGCGAGCTATGCCTGGGTCGGCGGTCCGGGCACCGTGCATTCCGCCGCCGCCAAGGCCGGCATCATCGCCATGTCCAAGACCCTGGCGGCAGAATGGGGCGGCCGGAACATCCAGGTCAACTGCCTCTGTCCGGGGTTCGTGGACACCGATCAGTCGCACGAGGTGCTCTGGCCCACCGAGCAAGGTCAGCGCCGCATTCTCGATCGCATCCCCGCCGGACGCTTCGGCACTATCGAGGAGACGGTGGAGGCCGGCGTGTTCCTGTGCTCCGAGGCGGCCAATTACGTGAACGGTGAGGTTTTTACGATCGACGGCGGCGAATGGCTGAACAAAGGCGCCTTCGTCCTGCCCGATGCCCGGACCCCATGAAACGCGTCGCACTCGTCACCGGCGCCAGCCGCAACATCGGCCGCAGCATCGCCCTGGCCTTGGCTGAGGACGGCTTCGCCGTTTCCTGCTTTGGCCGCGACCGCACTGCGCTGGAGGAAACCGCGCGCCTGGTGAGGGCATCGGGCGCCGAGGCAACCGTCCACGTCGGGGATGTGGCCTGCGACGAGGCCCTGAACGATTTCGTCGAGGCTTCCATAACGGCCCACGGCGGCATCGACGTGGTGGTGAACAATGCAGGGATCGTGAGCGAGGCCAAGGCCGCGGAAGCAACACCTGCGGACTTCCGCCGCGTGATCAACGTCAACCTGGTGTCGTGCTACGTGCTGGCGCGGGCCGCCTACCCTCACCTCGCGGCGCGCCGCGGCGTCGTCGTCAATATCGGCTCGATGTTCGCTGCTCTCGGAGTGCCGGGCACGGCCTCGTACTGCGCGTCCAAGGCGGGCATCGAGGGACTGACACGTGCGCTCGCCGCGGAGTGGGCGCGCGACGGCATCCGGGTCGTCGCAGTCGCGCCCGGCTATGTCCTGAGCGAGTTCTCGCGCGCTGTCCTGGCGGACCCCGAAATGTGCAAGCGAGTCGTCTCGCGCATCCCGATGCGTCGCTATGCACAGCCCGATGAGGTAGCCGCACTGGTGTCGTTCCTGGCCTCGCCCAAGGCCGGGTTCATCACCGGTGAGACGTACGTCATCGACGGCGGTCAGCGGATGTCGGTGTAACTGCACCGGGGAGTAGGAGCTCTATGCCGAGAGTGCCGCAAAGGGTGGATGAGGTGTTCGCCAGCGCCGCCTGCGAGGCGCCTAGGTCCACTCACCTGCTCCTCGCCGATGGCACCGAGGCCAGCTACGGCGAGACCTACGCGCGGGCTGCCCGCCTCGCCGGGGCTTTGGCCGCCTGCGGGCTCTCCAGAGGCGAGCGCGTTGCCGGCTTCTTGCGCAATTCGCGTGAGATCATCGAATTCTACATTGCCTGCGGGATCGCCAACCTCATCGGGATCGCCATCAACGGCATGAGCACCGCCCGCGAGGTGGAGCGCATACTCGCGGACTCGTCGCCCCGCGCCATCATCGCTGAGCAGGCTCTGCTCAAGAACGCGCCGTCGGGGGCCTGCCTCGGCGACATGTGTCTGCGCGTCGTCACCCACTCCGCGATCCCGCCGGCCGGCTGGCGCACCTACGATTCACTGATTGCAGACAGCTCGGGCCTCGCAGCCTCTCCGGACGCCACGCCCGACGAGCCGGCGATGATGATCTACAGCTCCGGAACGACGGGCAATCCCAAAGGCGTACTGCTGCGGCACGGCGCCTTGGTCGAGAATGCCGCGATGACGCTGGAAGTCCTGGGGACCACGGCCGCCGACCGCTACATGAGCATCCTGCCTCTGTTCAGCAGCTTCGGACATACCTTCGATTTCCTGCAGGTCGGGCTGCTGCGCGCCTCGCTCGTCCTGCTCGAGCAATTCGACGAGCGCCGCGCGGTGGAGCTGATCGAGCGCTTCAAAGTGACGTTTCTCGCCGGCGTGCCGACCATGTTCGCGCGTATGTTCGATCGCGCCAATATCGGCGGTCATGACATCAGCGCTCTTCGACTGATCGACGTCGGCGGCGGGCCGGTGTCGACGCGCCTCAAGCAAACGCTGAGCAAAGATTACGGAATCGAGGTGGTCGAGAGCTACGGCCTCACCGAAATCTCGCCTGTAGCCAGCGTTCAGCCTCCGGGGCAGGACAATCCGGTCGGCTCCTGCGGGCCGCCATTGCCCGGCATCGAGGTTCGTGTCGTCCGCCTCGACGGAGTCCCGGCCGCACCCGGCGAGCCGGGCGAGCTGTACTTCCGCAGCCCGACATTCATGATCGGCTACTGGCGCCAGCCGGAGCTCACCGCCGAGGTCCTGAAGGACGGAATGCTGCGGTCGGGAGATGTCGGAAAAATAGACGAGCGGGGACACATCCACATCCTCGACCGCACCAAGGACATGATCGTCTCCAACGGGTTCAACGTCTATCCCAAGGAGGTCGAAAACGCGATCTGCGAGCTGGCGCAGGTGCAGTCGGCGGCCGTTGTCGGCGTCCCCGACGAGATCGCCGGCGAGCGGATCCACGCCTTTGTCGTCATCAAGCCTGGTCAGGAACTGATCGAGGCGGTTGTCGTCGAGCACTGCGGCCGCACCCTGTCCGCATTCAAGCGCCCCAAGGCCGTTCACTTCATCGACGCCATGCCGCTCACCGGCTCAGGCAAGATCCGACGCGTCGTATTGCGCGAAATGCTGCGGCAATTCGGGGAGAGCCGCGCATGACGCGTCCCGCTGCGAACAAGTATCAGCTCACCGGCGAGCAGCTCGCGTTCCAGGATGGTGTGCGCCGCTTCTGCCGGGAGCGAGTCGAGCCTCGCGCCGCTGAGATCGATGCGAGCTCCACCTTCCCGGCGGACTTGTTCCGCGAGATGGCCGAGCTGGGCTTTCTCGGTGCACCGTACCCGGAGGAATGGGGCGGTGCCGGGTGCGACGCGGTCATGGTGTGTCTGCTGCTGGAGGAGGTTTCGCGCGCTTCGGGCGCCGTCGGCAGCTCGCTCAACGCCCATATCAGCCTCGCGTCCTCAGTTATCGCCGGTCACGGCACCGCAGAGCAGAAGCAGAAATACCTGACCGAGCTCACATCGGGCCGCAAGATCGGCGCCTTCGGCCTCACCGAGCCGTCTGGCGGGTCCGACGCCGCCGCTTGCCGGACCACCGCGGTGCTCCGTAAAGGGCACTGGGTGATCGACGGCACCAAGCAGTTCGTCACCAACAGCCCGGTCGCCGACATTTTCGTCATCACCGCCCGCACCTCCGGGGCCGGTGGATCCCGCGGCGTCTCGGCTTTCGTTCTGGAACGCGGGATGAAAGGGTTCACCGTCGGCCCGGAGGACAGGAAGATGGGCGTGAACGGCTCTCCCACCGCCCAGCTCGTGCTCGATGGCGTCGAGGTCCCCGCCGCCAACCTGGTCGGCGAGGAAGGCAAGGGCTTTCGCCAATTCGCTCAGACGCTGGGACGCGGACGCATCAACGTGGCGGCGCTCTCGGTCGGCCTTGGCCAGGCGGCGCTCGATGCTGTCATCAAGTACGCGGGCGAGCGCGAGCAGTTCGGACGCAAGATCGCGGCCTTCCAGGGCGTCCAATGGCCGATCGCCGAAATGGCGACCGAGATCGAGGCGGCGCGCCTTCTCACCCACAACGCTGCGCGGATGTACGACGCCGGACTGCCGATCAAAATGGAAGGCGCCATGGCCAAGTTCTTCGCCGCCGAGGCCTCGCTCAAGGCCTGCAGCGCGGCCATCGAGATCCATGGCGGCTACGGCTACATGCGCGACTTTCCCGTCGAGCGCTATTACCGGGACGCCAAGATGTACCAGATCGGCGAAGGCACCAGCCAGATCCAGCGCCTGGTGATCGCACGCGAGCTGCTCGGACGCTTCGAGCTTTAGGAGCTGAAAATGTCCACTGAGGAGATTCTTGTCCGCAAAGACGGCTCCATTGCGTGGATCATCCTGAACCGGCCGGAGAAGCGCAATGCGCAAGGTGTGAGCTTCACCCCGAGCATGCTCGCCGCACTCGACCGGGTCGAAAGCGATGCTGACGTCGCGGTGGCCGTGCTCACCGGCGCCGGCCCGGTTTTCGGCGGTGGAGGCGACCTCAAGGAGATCATGAGCGTCGACCAGCAGGACCCCGAATGGGAGTTGGAGCTGATCCGCGGCTACAACCGCGTGGTCTCTCGCATCTACTATTTCGATCGTCCGATCATCGCCGCCGTTAATGGCCCCGCGGTGGGAGGCGGTGCCTGCCTTGCGCTCGCCTGCGACTTCGCCATCGCCTCGGATGCCGCCGAATATCGGCTGGCCTTCGCCCGGATCGGCCTGTCCGGCGCCGATATGGGGGCGCCGTTTCTATTGCAGCGCCATCTCGGCGCGGCCCGGGCTGCGCGCTATCTGCTTTGCGCAGCGCGAATCGGTGCCGAAGAGGGACGGGCGCTGGGCCTCTTCGCCGAAGTCGTGTCACCGGATCGGCTGGAGCAGACGGTGCGCCAGGTGGCGCTGGAGATCGCCTCGCAATCGCGCCGCGCCACCTCGATCACGAAGCTTGCATTGCGGCGGTCGGCCGAAGCCGGACTTGATGCGTCGCTCGAGTATGAGGCTTATCTGCAAAGCTTTGCCTTCCGCTCCGAGGGGCACAAGCATCGACTCGGGGCTTTCCTGGGAAAGGGCTGCAACCGCTAGTGTCCAGTCTTAACAATCGATTCCAGCTACCTACCCGCACCCGTCATTCCCGCGGAGGCGGGAATCCACGACACGCTGCCAGATCAGGTGTGGAGAGTTGCTTGGATGGCCGCCTCCGCGGCCATGACGGGAGGGCTGGGGATAAGGCCCCAAACGTCGGTGACGGGATACCAGGGTCGAGTGAGAGCACAGACGGAGTGATGGGATACGGAGCGATGAGATGAAGACGGTGGTGCGGCTGGGAGCTGGGTCTGGCTTCTGGGGCGACGCGCTCGACCCGGCGGTAGAGCTGGTCGAGCGGGGTGAGCTCGACTATCTCGGGATGGACTATCTGGCCGAGCTCACGATGGCGCTCCTGCAGCGCCAGCGCCAGAGAAAGCCGGATGAAGGCTATATTCCGGATCTCGTTCCACACATGACCGCGCTGCTGCCGCTGGCACGCGACCAGGGTACCCGGATCGTCTGCAACGGCGGCGGCGCCAATCCCCGAGCAGGGGCCGAGCGCGTTCGCCGCGTCGCTCGCGACCTCGGGCTGGCCGGCACGCGGGTTGCCCTGGTCGAAGGCGATGACATGCTCGACCGTCTGGACGAGTTGACCGCCGCAGGCATCGCGCTGACGAACACCGACACCGGCGAAGAGGATTTCGGCGCGATCCGCGATCGTGTCGTCGCTGCCAACGTCTATACCGACTGCACGGGCATCATCGCCGCCCTGCAGGCGGATGCCCATGTCGTCGTTGCCGGACGGGTCTCCGACAATGCGCTGTTTGTCGGACCGATCATGCACGAGTTCGGCTGGCGTCACGAGCCGGAGTACACGGACCGCATCTGCGCCGCCATTACCGTCGGTCACGTTGTCGAATGCGCCGCCGCCGCGACGGGCGGCATGTCCTCGCGTTTCGCCGAGATGCCGCATATGGGCCGTGTCGGCTTCCCGTTCGTCGAGTTCCGTGCCGACGGCTCGGCCGTAGTGAGCAAGCTGCCCGGCACCGGCGGCCGCGTCGATCAGTTCACCATCAAGGAGCATCTGGTCTACGAGGTCGCCAATCCCGCGGATTATCGCATGCCCGACGGAATCGCCGATTTCACGCGCCTCGAGCTCACTGAGACCGGACCGGACAGAGTGCGCATCACCGGGATGGGCGGCAAACCCCCGCCGGAGATGCTGCGGGTGGTCATCGGCTATCAGGACGGATGGATCGGGGAGGCCATGGCGTTCTTCCCATGGCCGGACGCTCTGGCTCGCGCCGAAAAAGCCCGCGAGACGATGCTGGAGCGGTTCGACCGGATGGGACTCGTCGCTGATGAGGTGCAGTTCGACTACATAGGCGTGAATATGCTGCACGGGCCTGCGGCGCCGACGGCCGAGTGCGATCTCAACGAGGTCGGCTTGCGGGTGGCGGTCCACACCGAGACACGGGAGGAGGCCGAGAAAGTGCGCCGGGCGTGCAGCAATCTGTGGATCATGGGCCCGGGCGGCACCTCGTTCGGCACGCCGATCAAGACGCGGCCCGTCGTGGCGGCTTGGCCGACCCTGGTGCCGCGTCATGTGGTTCGCCAGCAGGTCGAGATCTTGGAGGCCTGAGCATGCGTCTGCTTCGAGACATCGCCTATGTGCGCTCCGGTGACAAGGGCGACACTGCCTCGTTCGGTATCATCGCGAAGGAGCCGGCCCATTACCCTGAGATCGTGCGCAACGTCACTCCGCAGCGCGTGCAGGCGCTTTACGCCGACTGGAGCAAGGGGCCCGTCGAAGTTTATCGCATGGACAACATCGAGGCGGTGATGGTGGTGATGCGCCGCGGTCTGGGCGGCGGCGCCACCCGCACTCTTCGCCTCGATCAGACCGGAAAGTCGCTGGGCCATGCCTTGCTGCGACTGCGCCTCGACGAGCCCTAGATGGCCATTCTGCGCACTCGGATCGATTCTGGCGGCGAGGCGTTCCGGCAAAACCGACAGGCCTACGAGACGCATCGGGCGGCAGTTGCGGCTGCGCGCGAGAAAAGTCTCGCCGCCGGTGGCGAGAAAGCGATCGCGCTGCATCATTCGCGCGGCAAGCTGACGGCCCGCGAACGCGTCTCGCGCCTGTTGGATCCGGGGACGCCATTCCTCGAGATAGGCCAGCTTGCCGGTCATGAGGTCTACGACGATCCCGTGGCCTCGGCGGGCATGGTGGCCGGATTGGGAATGGTGACGGGGCGGCTGGTCTCGATCGTCGCCAATGATGCCACCGTCAAAGGCGGGACCTATTATCCACTGACCGTCAAGAAGCACATCCGCGCCCAGCAGATCGCCCGCGAGAACAAGCTCGCCAGCGTCTACCTGGTGGATTCGGGCGGTGCATTCCTGCCCCTGCAGGACGACTTGTTCCCCGACGAGCATCATTTCGGGTCCATCTTCCGCTCGATCGCGGAGATGTCGGCCATGGGCCTGCCGCAAGTGGCCGCGGTCATGGGCCAGTGCACGGCCGGTGGGGCCTACATACCCGCCATGAGCGACGAGACCGTCATCGTCCGGGATACCGGAACCATCTACCTCGGGGGTCCGCAACTGGTGCAGGCCGCGACAGGTGAGGTGGTCGATGCCCAGCGGCTGGGCGGCGCCGAGGTGCATACCCGCCACAGCGCAGTCGCAGACCACCATGCCATCGATGACCAGCACTGCCTCATGCTGGTCCGCGAGATCCTGTCGCGGCGGCCGGCCAGTGCGCCGCCGGCGCCCCCGCAGCGGCCCGAGCCGCCTTTATATGACCCTGCCGAGCTCGTCGGCATCGTTCCCGCGAATCCGCGCGAGCCTATCCCTGCCCGCGAGGTCCTGGCTCGCATCCTGGACGGCAGCCGCCTGCTCGAGTACCGCGAGCGCTGGGGCCAGAGCATCGTCTGCGGCACCGGGGCCATCAACGGGTGGCCGGTTGGCGTGCTCGTCAACGACGGCGTTCTGTTCTCCGAAAGCGCCCAGAAGGCCGCCAACTTCATCGAGATCTGCAGTCAGCGCGACATCCCGCTCCTGTTCCTGCACAACATCAGCGGGTTCATGGTTGGTGAGGAGTATGAAGCCGGCGGGATCGCCCGCCACGGGGCCAAGATGGTGAATGCCGTCTCCTGCTCCCGAGTACCGAAATTCAGCGTCCTGATCGGCGGCAGCTATGGTGCCGGCAATTTCGCCATGTGCGGCCGGGCCTTCGGGCCGAGACTGATGGCGATGTGGCCCAACGCCCGCACCTCGGTCATGGGCGGAGAACAGGCGGCTACGGTGCTGACCCTGGTGCGGGAAGCACAACTGGCAAAGCAGGGCCGCGCCATGACGGCAGGCGAGGCGGAGGCCTTCAAGGCACCGATCCGCGAGGCCTACGAGACCCGCAGCCATCCCGTCCATGCGGCGGCGCGGCTGTGGGTCGATGCCGTGATCGACCCCGCGGATACGCGACCCTGGCTGACGCTCGGTCTCGCCTCGGCGGCCGCGTCGCCGAGCCAGGAGACGCGCTTCGGCGTGTTCAGGATGTAGGCCATGATGCGCCGCCTGCTGATCGCCAACCGCGGCGAAATCACCCGTCGCATCGCCCGGACATGCCGCCGGATGGGTATCGAATACGTCGTGGTCTATTCCGAAGCCGATGCAGGGGCGGCCTACCTCGACGACGCCGCGGCCGCGGTGTGCCTGGGCGGGGCTCCATCGGCGGAGAGCTATCTGAATATCGACCGCATCATCGGTGCAGCACGCGATACAGGCTGCGACGCTGTGCATCCCGGGTACGGGTTCCTATCGGAGAACGCCGGCTTCGCCCGAGCGGTGGCCGAGGCCGGCCTCGTGTTCGTGGGCCCGCGGTCCGAGACCATCGCCGCCATGGGCGACAAGAGCACCGCGAAGTCGATCATGGCGAAGGCCGGCGTGCCCGTCGTGCCCGGCTCCACCGATGCGAGCGATGATCCTCAGCGCATCGTCGCCCTGGCGCGTGAGATCGGGCTGCCCGTCCTGTTGAAGCCGGCAGCCGGTGGTGGCGGCAAGGGAATGACGGTCGTGGACGACCCGGCCGGCATGCAAGCTGCCGTAGAGGCGGGAATCCGCGTCGCCCGGACGAGCTTCGGCGACGGACGCATTCTGGTGGAGCGATACGTCTCGCGTCCGCGTCATATCGAGGTCCAGGTGTTCGGAGACCGGCACGGCAACGTGGTGCATCTGTTCGAGCGTGAATGCTCGCTGCAGCGCCGCCACCAGAAGATCGTGGAGGAAGCGCCTGCGCCCAATCTGGCGGACAGCGTTCGCCAGGCCCTCCTGCAGGCGGCTGTGCAAGGCGCCCGCGCCATCGGATACCAGAATGCCGGCACCTTCGAGTTCATCCTCGGACCCGAGGACCGGCTCTACTTTCTGGAGGTCAACACACGCCTTCAGGTGGAGCATCCTGTCACCGAGGAGATCACCGGCCTCGATCTCGTCGAGTGGCAGTTGCGGGTGGCTGCGGGCGAGCCGCTGCCGCTTCAGCAGGATGCGATCCGCGCGCACGGACACGCGATCGAATGCCGCGTCTATGCCGAGGATGCAGCAGCCGGCTTCCGTCCGGCGCCGGGACGCGTGCTCAAGGCGGTGTGGCCCGAGAACGTGCGCGTCGAGAGCGCCATCGTCGACGGCAGTGTGATTCCGCCGCATTACGATCCGATGGTCGCCAAGCTGGTGACCCGAGGGAACAACCGTGAGGCGGCGCTTGCAGCCGCGCGCCGTGCGCTCGGCGAGACGCAGCTATTTGGACTGACCACAAACGTCGACTTCCTGCTGCGCCTCCTCTGCGACGAGCAGGTGGCGGCAGGGAGGATCGACACGCACTATGTCGACGACATCCGGCAGCGCCTCGTCGCCAGCGACGCCGATGACACCGCGGTCGCTTGTGCTGCTGCCATGGCGATGCGGGCTGCACCCGCGGCCGATGCCCTCGGCTCACCTTGGCTCGGCGGCGAGATCGGCGGACTGGATCGCGTCCATCTCGACCCGCAGGCGCCGATGGGGCGGGTGAGCGTGCGTATCGCGGATAGACGGCGGGACGCGCGCCTGCTCACCCGCCGAGGCGGATCGGTGCAGGTGGAGGTGGACGGCGAGAACGGGGCACGCCGTCTGCTCGTCAGCGCCAGGCCCGAAGTGGGCGGTCTGTGGAGCGGACGGGCTGCGGACCGCACCTGGAGCGCGCTCGTGCTCCCTGACGCGACCGAGCTGGTGATCGAGGGGCGCCGGGTGCGCGTGGACACTGCCGCGGAGACCGAGGCAGTGGCAGCGGGCGGCGCCCTGGTCGCCACTGCACCCATGCCCGGCGTCGTCGTGGCCTTGCGCGCCACGGCCGGCGAATTCGTCTCCAAGGGCCAAGTACTGCTGGTCGTGGAGGCCATGAAAATGGAGAACCCTGTCCTGGCGCCGGTCAGCGGCATCGTCGCCGAGGTCAAGGTCGCAGAGGGGACGCTGGTCGCCGCCAATCAGGTCCTGATGCTGCTGAAGGCCGAAAGCGAGCCGGCAGCGACGCGGGTTGCATGAATGATCAGAAATCAGGACGTCTTCGAGCAGTTGCTGGAGACGATCGCCCGCTTCGTTCGCGAGCGCCTGGTTCCTATGGAGGAGCGCATCGCGGAGGACGACGCGATCCCCCCCCGAAATCGTTGCGGAAATGCGCAAGCTCGGCTTCTTCGGACTGACGATCCCAGAGGCCTATGGCGGCCTGGGACTGACCATGGAGGAAGAGGTCCTGGTCGTGTTCGAGTTGGGCTGGGCCTCGCCTGCATTTCGCTCGCTCATCGGCACCAACAACGGCATCGGAAGCCTTGGTCTCATCCTGGACGGCACGGAGGAGCAGAAGCGCCGATATCTTCCGCGCATGGCCTCGGGCGAGCTCATCGCCTCGTTTGCGCTCACCGAGCCCGAGGCGGGCTCCGATGCCGCCTCGCTGCGGTGCTCCGCCGTCCGCGACGGGGATGATTATGTGCTGAACGGCACCAAGCGCTTCATCACCAACGCACCCCATGCCGGCTTGTTCACCGTGTTCGCCCGCACCCGAGGCGAGGGGGCCGCCGGCATATCGGCCTTCCTCGTGGACGCAGGGAGCGCGGGGTTGTCGCTCGGCAAGCCGGACCGGAAGATGGGGCAAAGGGGGGCGCATACCTGCGATGTCATCCTCGACCATTGCCGTGCACCCGCTTCGGCGCTGTTGGGCGGTGTCGAGGGCCTGGGCTTCAAGACTGCGATGCGCACGCTCGACCGCGGCCGGCTGCACATCGCGGCCATGTGCGTGGGAGCCGCACAGCGCCTGATTCATGAAGCCCTGACCTACGCCTTGGAACGCCGCCAGTTCGGCCAGCCCATTGCCAATTTCCAGCTTGTTCAG
Organism: Hyphomicrobiaceae bacterium; assembly: GCA_023384095.1. Classification (GTDB taxonomy): domain Bacteria; phylum Pseudomonadota; class Alphaproteobacteria; order Rhizobiales; family Hyphomicrobiaceae; genus ZC4RG25. Next base: position 33,274 of record JAHDXT010000031.1, on the reverse strand, counting down.
GCCATGCTGGCAGACAGCAGGGCGGAATCCTATGCCGCGCGTTGCATGGTGATCGACGCCGCCCGGCGGCGTGACTCCGGCGCGAACGTGTCGACGGAGGCGTCATGCTCGAAACTGTTCGCCAGCGAAATGGTGGGGCGGGTCGCCGATCGCGCGGTGCAGATCTTCGGCGGCGCCGGCTATATGGCCGATTATCCGGTGGAGCGGTTCTATCGCGATGTGCGGCTCTATCGCCTGTATGAGGGCACCAGTCAGATCCAGCAACTGGTCATCGCCCGCAACCTGATCCGCGAAGCAACCGCCTGAGGCTGGCTTCTCGGAAAGGCGGGAGCGGGCTTTTCGAGCTCGCCCGATATGCGTCCCAAACGCACGACGCTCCAGCTCAGGCCGCAGAATGATCGGCGGTGCCTGCCTCGGCGTCCGCCGAGGTACGAACGGGCCAGATGAAAGTTCACAACAGCTTCTTGAGGCGCTTCTGGGCGATCCCGACGATGCCTTCGCGGAACAGGAGCACGCAAGCCAGAAAGATCGCGCCGAGGATGATGTTGAGCCAGGCGCCGAAGGCGGCGAGGTGGGTCTGCAGGGTCACGACGACGATGGCGCCGACGAACGGACCGAGAATCGTGCCCATGCCCCCCAGGAGCGTCATGATCACGACCTCGCCCGAGGTTTGCCAGTGGACGTACGTCAGCGAGGCAAGCTGAAATACCAGCACGGTCGCCGCGCCGGCCAAGCCGGCCAGTGCGGCCGAAACGACGAACGTCGCCAGCTTGAAACGCTCAGTGCGGTAGCCGAGAGATATGGCCCGCGGCTCGTTCTCCCGGATGGCCTTGAGCACCAGCCCGAATGGCGAGTGGATCGTGCGGTAGACGACGTAGAAGCCGAACAGGAAAATCGCCAGGATCAGATAATAGAGCGTAAGGTCCGGCCGCAGGTCGATCACTCCGAAAAGGTAGCCACGCGGCACCGCTTGGATGCCGTCCTCACCTTTCGTGAACGGCGCCTGCAAGGCAAAGAAATAGATCATCTGGGCAAAAGCCAGCGTGATCATGGCAAAGTAAATGCCGGCGCGCCGAATCGATAGCCAGCCGACCACCAGGCCCAGCAAGGCGCTGGCCAGGGTCCCGGCGAGCAGGCCGAGCTCAGGCGACAGGCCCCAGACCTTGATGGTATGCGCTGCGATATAGGCCGCCGTACCATAATAGGCGGCGTGACCGAAAGACAGCAATCCGCCATAGCCCAGCAGGAGATTGAATGCGCATGCAAACAGCGCGAAGCACAGCACCTTCATCAGGAATACGGGATAGACCGCGAATGGCGCGCAGATGAGTGCAAGGACGGCAATGGCCGCGAAAATCAGACGGCCGCGCTCGGCGCCCTGCCGCGCTTCCCAGCCGGACACCTCACTTCGAAGGGCATACGCTTCTCTTTCCGCCATGACAGCGCTTCTTCCCCTAACGGCGCCCGAACAGGCCCTGTGGCCGGATCAGCAGGACGACAGCCATGATGACGAAGATCACTGTGGCGGAGGCCTCGGGATAGAACACCCGGGTGAAACCTTCGGCGACGCCTAGCGCCAATCCGGTCACGATCGCCCCCAGAATCGAACCCATCCCGCCGACCACCACCACGGCAAAGACGATGATGATGATGTTGAACCCCATCAGCGGGTGAACCTGGTAGATCGGCGCGGCAAGCACGCCGGTGAAGGCAGCGAGTGCGACCCCGAGCCCGAAGGTGAGCGTCATCATGCGGGGCACGTTGACGCCGAATGCCTGAAGCAATCTGGCGTTCTCCGTGCCAGCCCGAAGGTAGGAACCGATGCGGGTGCGCTCGATGAAGAACCACGCCCCAAAACAGACGGCGAGCGCCGCAACGAGCACGAAGGCGCGATAGTTCGGCAGGAACATGAAGCCCAGGTTCCAGCCGCCCTTGAGAACCTCCGGCGTGGGATACCCCCGGCCGGATACGCCATAGAGCTGGCGAAACGTCCCTTCGATCAGAAGCACGAGGCCAAAGGTCGCCAGCAGTCCGTAAATGTGGTCGAGATGATAGAGCCGCGAGAGCAGCACGCGCTCCAGCGCCATCCCGAAGACGGCCACGATGAGCGGTGACAGGACGAGTGACGCCCAAAAGGGGATTCCGAAATGGTGCAACAGCATCCAGGCCACGAATGCGCCCGCCATATACAGCGCCCCGTGAGCGAAATTGATGATGTTCAGCATCCCGAAGATAACCGCCAGGCCCAGGCTCAGGGCGGCATAGAACGAACCGTTGACGAGCCCGATCAGGAGCTGTGCGAACAGCGCCTGCGGCGGCACTCCCAGCAATTCGAACAGCATGGTCGCCAGCCCTCCCGCGAGGCCATTTTGCGATGGCGGTCTCACCCCGCGAAGAGACCGCTCCCGCCCAGCCTCGCCACCGGACCCTCGGGTCCGCGTTTGTAAGAAGCCGCGGAGCGCCTGTCGGGCAGGCGCTCCGACATTCGCCGGATCAGTTCTTCACATACTTGCACCCGCCATCTTTCATCGGGCGGAAGGCCTCATCTCCAGGGATCGTCCGGATGACCTCGAAATAGTCCCAGGGTCCCTTCGATTGCCCCGGCTTCTTCACGCGCACGAGATACATGTCGTGGACCATGCGGCCGTCCTCGCGCAGATAGCCGCCGTTACCGAAAAAGTCGTCGACGCGCATCGCGCGCATTTTTTCCATCACGGCTTTCGGCTCCTTGGTTCCCGCGGCCTCGACCGCCTTCAGGAAGTGCAGGATTGCCGAATAGGTGCCAGCCTGGATCATGGTCGGCATGTGCCCCCGACGCTTGTTGAACCTTTCCGACCAAGCACGCGTTTTTTCGTCCCGATCCCAATAGAAGCCGGTAGTCAGCACCAGCTCCTGCGCCGCCTCCAGTCCGACGGCGTGTATGTCGGTAATGAACAGCAGCAAGGCGGCCAGCCTCTGGCCCATGCTCACCAGGCCGAACTCTTTCGCCTGGCGAATGGCATTCAGCGTGTCGGAGCTCGCATTGGCCAAGCCGATCATTTTCGACTTGGAGGCTTGAGCCTGCATCAGATAGGAGGAGAAATCCTGATTGTCGAGTGGATGCCTGACGGCGCCGAGCACCTTGCCTCCCATCTTCTCGACCATCGCTCCGGTGTCCTTCTCGAGGGAATGCCCGAATGCGTAGTCGGCAGTCAGAAAGAACCACGTGTCCTGCCCTTCGGCGACGAGAGCGCGCGCCGTTCCGTTCGCCAGAGCGTAAGTATCGTAGGCCCAGTGCACACCGGTCGGCGAGCACGCGTCGCCGGTGAGGCGGGACGTTGCGCCCGAGGTGTGTATCGCGAATTTGCTGCGCTCGCGCGCCAGCTCCTGAACCGCGAGTGCGACGGACGACGCCGTCAGATCCGCGATGGCATCGACCTTGGAGTTATCGAACCATTCGCGGGCGATGGTGGAGGCCAGGTCGGCCCTGTTCTTGTGATCGGCATGAACGAGCTCGATGGGAGCCCCGAAAAGCTTGCCGCCGAAGTCCTCGATTGCCATCCGCGCGGCTTCGACCGACCCGAGGCCGGAAAGGTCCGCATAAAGCCCGCTCTGATCGTTCAGAACCCCGATCTTCACCGGGCTCTTGTCGGCCACAGACGGACCGGCACTCAACAGCAACGCCAGTGCCGAGGCGCAAACCAAACCAAGTCGCATAGCTTCCTCCCAAGTTGATGTATCGCTGTTTGGCTCCAGTGGAAACGAAGCGGCCGCTCGCGCGATCGCGCACGAACGTCGCCGTCGCTTTCGGGTGTATTCTCGTTTTCTACATGGCGAGGTAATCCCTCAACTTGCTCTGGTTGGCTTCGAGCTGATCGTTTGGGATCTCATCGACGACTCGCCCGTCCTCGACGACGTAGTGGCGATCGGCCACCGTCGCGGCGAACTGGAAATTCTGCTCCACCAGCAAGATGGTGTAGCCCCGCGATTTGAGCTGATTGATAACGGCTCCGATCTGCTGGACGATGACGGGCGCCAGCCCCTCGGTGGGCTCGTCCAGCAGGAGCGTGTGCGCCCCCGTGCGCAGGATGCGGCCGATCGCCAGCATCTGCTGCTCGCCGCCCGACAGCTTGGTGCCCTGGCTGGCGGCGCGCTCGCGCAGGTTGGGGAAGATCCGATAGATCTCCTCGACCGACATCCCGCCCTCCCGCACCACGGGCGGCAGGAGCAGATTCTCCTCGGTCGTCAAAGAGGCATATATTCCGCGCTCTTCCGGCACGTAGCCGAGCCCGAGACGAGCGATCCGGTGCGAGGGCAGGTCGATCAACTCGTGTCCGCGAAGCTTGACCGAGCCGCGGCGCTGCGGCGGCGTCATCCCCATCAGCGCCATGAGCGCGGTCGACTTGCCGGCCCCGTTGCGACCCAGCAGAGTCACGACCTCGCAGTTGTCGATCGAGAAGCTCATGCCGTGCAGCACCTGGGACTCGCCGTAGTGCGCATCGAGGTCGGTCACCTCGAGAGCCGGCATGGCGGCAGCGGCAGATGCCTGGGCCTCAGGCGGCATGACCCGTCCCCATATAGGCCTCTATGACATCCGGATTCTGCGATACCCCCTCGTAAGGCCCCTCGGCCAGGATGCGGCCGCGGGACAGCACCGTGATGGTATCGGAAAGATCGGCCACCACCTTCATCTTGTGCTCTATCATGACGATGGTTCGATGCTCGGCGATCCGACGGATCAGCTCGGAAATACGGATGATGTCTTTCGACGTCATTCCAGCCATCGGCTCGTCGAGCAGCAGCATCTCCGGCTCGAGCGCCAATGTGGTGGCGATCTCGAGCGCGCGTTTGCGGCCATAAGGCAGCTCGACGGCCTGCCGATGGATGAAATCCTTCAGCCCGACCGCCTCAAGGAGCTCCTGCGCGCGCTCGTTGAGGTGACGCGTGCTCGCATCGGATTTCCAGATGTAGAACGACGCGCCGCAGACCCGCTGAAGCGCCACGCGGACGTTCTCGAGAACGGTGAGATGCGGAAAGATCGCGGAAATCTGGAAGGAGCGCACCATGCCCTGCTGCGGCAGGTCGGCGGCGCGCGCATGGGTGATGTCCTCGCCCTTGTAGCGGATCGATCCCGCGGTCGGCTGCAGGAACTTGGTGATCAGATTGAAAAGCGTCGTCTTGCCGGCGCCATTGGGACCGATCAGGGCGTGCACCGTTCCTTCGCGCACCGAAAGGCTGACGCCGTCGACAGCGACGGTGCCCCGGAATTCCTTCCTCAGGTCAACGGTTTCGAGAATGATATTCTCGCCCATCCCCACCGTACTCCGGACCACGCTGACGGACTTCGCGTGCTCGAGGCGAGCCTATCGAAGCCTCGAATGACGGCTCTTGACGTTGGTCAATCGTTAGGCACTGCAACCATCGCGGCATATTCCGGCGGAGCCCCGTCGGACCGTTTGTAGATGTGCAGCGTGCATCCCCCGTCACTGCGGGCAGGATTCTCGAACACCCACTGCGCGTGACCGAACCAGCGCAACGTGGCTGTGCCGTTCCATATGGCGCAATGGCTGCAATACACGGGCAAGCGGGGCTGACCGAAGGTGAGCGGCCCGCGTGTCGTAACCCATGGAAGGGCGGTCGGACCGGAATAGGCGCCGCTGCGTTGCAGTCTGCCACCGCTGCCGCAGGGCGTTTGGCTTATGGTGAACTTCTCGGCATCCTCGTCGACCGTGACTTCGCCCATATGCTGCTTGAGAAGGAACGCGCTCGTCCGAGCAAACTCGGCCGCCGACATGCCTTCCCACTTCTCGAAGCCTGGCCGCTGAGCCTCCGCCGTGGCGAGATGAAAGCGCAGCAACTCGTCCGGGCCATAGTGCCGCAGCACCCAGGCGAAGCTGTCAGCCATGAAGCGAACGAGGAGATCGTGAAGCGGCATGTAACCGAGGTTTTCCTTCGCATCCAGGTGTGCCAAGGCGCGCTTCCCGTCCTGCTCCTCGATGGCCTCCAGCGCATCCTGTGCCAGCTGGGCCTGCTGCTCCTCGAACCGAGCCCGAGATGCCCCCAGGACGCGCCCCGCCGAGGCCAGCTCGTCTGCCAGCGGCTGTCGCGCTTCGGGCGCACGCTCCGAGGAGCCGGCGAGGCCGGCACGAAAGCGACAGACGAGATCAACCAGGTCGTCGGCCGCCGCAGAACCGGTCCGTGAACCGGTCTGTGGTTTCGAATGCTCGATAGTCTCACCAAGCAGCCGCAGCAGGATCTGAATGGTCAGATCCAGTCCACGGATCATGAATGCGTATTCCTTGGCGAGGCTCCTGGCCTGGCCGTCGCCCTCGCGCGCGAGTCGTCCAGCAGCAGCGTAGTCCTCCCGGACCAGGGCCGCACGCAACGTGTCACTGAGGCGCCTGCCCCACTCGTGCAACGGAACGTCCACAGCCCCCCCAATTGACGATGCCGCACAGCCATCGTTCAGTATTATGAATGTCATTCGGTATTCCGATCAGGGATCGTATAGTGGATTGCGTGGTGCGTCAACGTGATCGCGACGGCATCAGCCGTAATGCGGAACACATTTTCAGAATAGCATTGACACGCCCGTCGATAGACGGGAACTTGAAACGCGCAGGTCCGAGGGCGCTGCCGGCTGCCGACCATCGGGTTGCGGCTTGGTCGATGGCGGCTGGATGCTGGTGCGGTAGGACTGTCAGACCTCAGGCCCGACCTCGACTCTCCCGCCGCTCGAGCCGCTGGTCCTGCGGAGGAAAATCACCGATGGACTTTGCGCTGCCCAAGGCCCTCGAAGATTACCGCTCCCGGGTCAGAGAGTTCGTCCAGGACGAGATCCTGCCGCTGGAGGCGGACCGGAAGCATTACGACGAGCACGAGAATATTGCGGTTCCGGTGCTGAAGAGGGTTCGCCGCAAGGTCAAGGAGGCCGGCCTCTGGGCACTGCAGATGCCCAAGGCACGGGGCGGCCAAGGCCTGCCGTTCGTCGGCATGGCAGCGTGCTACGAGGAAATGAACCGGTCGATCTTCGGCCCGGTGTGCTTCAATTGCGCCGCGCCGGACGACGGCACGATGCTGGTGCTCGACCGAATTCTTCCCGAACCGGCCAAGGATCGCTGGCTGCAGCCGATCATCGACGGCGACGTGCAATCTGCCTTTGCCATGACGGAGCCGGCGCCGGGCGCCGGGTCCGACCCCTCGATGATGATGACCACGGCGACCCGGGAAGGCGATCGCTGGGTCGTGCATGGCCGCAAGTGGTTCATTACGGGCGGCGGCGCGGCGAAGCATTTCATACTGATCGCTCGCACCTCGGATGATCCTCGCCGCGGCCTGACCGCCTTCCTGTACCATGCCGATCAGCCCGGATGGCGAGTCGAACGGCAGATCGGCATCATGGGGCCAGAGGATATCGGCGGGCATAGCGAGATCGTCTACGAGGGCCTCGAAATCCCCGATGAGAATCGCCTCTTGAACGTCGGCGATGGCCTGAAGTTGACACAGATGCGGCTGGGGCCGGCGCGCTTGACCCACTGCATGCGGTGGACCGGCATGGCCAAGCGCGCCCTCGAGATCGCGGCCGATTACGTCGCCGAGCGGAGGAGCTTCGGCTCTCGACTGGCCGATCGTGAAGGCGTCCGCTGGATGATCGGCGAAGCTGCCATGAACGTGGACATCGGGCGGCTATTGACGATGAGAGCGGCGTGGCGGCTGGACCAGGGGTCCTTCGCCCGCAAGGAAATATCGATGGCCAAGGTCGTCGTCTCCGAAGCGCTCCACCACGCCGTGGACACGGCGATTCAGCTTTGCGGCGCCAAGGGGTATTCCAAGGACACGCCGCTCGAATGGATGTACCGGTATGCTCGTCTGGCGCGCCTCGGCGATGGAGCATCCGAAGTGCACAAGATGGTGCTCGCGCAGCTGTTCCTCAACGAGCGGCTGGGGTTCTGGGAATGGTGATCGACGATACGGCGCGGGAGCGTTTGGCGGCATTTCTGCGTAATGCAGCCGCTGCGCGATCCGTCCGTATCGACGCTATCGAGATCCTGACCGGGGGAACGCTGCAGTATAATTTCCTTCTCGACCTGTGCCTGGAAGACGGGCCCGAATCCGGCAAGCGCCGATATGTGCTGCGGGTCACCCGTCCGGGAAGCATCGAAGGAAGCATCAGCCGGGCTCAGGAATTCGCCATCATGCAGGCTGCTTGGCGAAGCGGCGTTACCGTGCCGGAGCCGCTGTGGCTGGCTGAGGATCCCGGCATCATCGGGGCCGATTTCCTGGTGATGCGCTTCGTGCCCGGAATAGCGGCGCCACAGCGCATCCTCCGAGAGGCCCGTTGGGGGGGAAGCCGGGAGGCGCTCGCTGAACGGATCGGCATGGAAGCGGCTCGCATGCAGAGGGTCAAGCCGGGCTTTCCAGGGCTTGATTTTCTCGCCGTTCCGAGTGAGGGCGCCGCGCGCGGCCTGATCGACTCCCTCCGTCTCTACCTCGATCGTGAAGGCACGCCACGTCCGGCCATCGAGTGGGGTCTGCGGTGGCTGGAGCTGAATGCGCCGCCCGCCCGCGACCTGGTGCTGACCCACGGCGATTTCCGGACCGGAAACTATCTGGTCGATGAGCAGGGCCTGACCGGCATACTCGACTGGGAGCTGGCGGCCTGGGGGGATCCGCTTCTGGACCTCGCCTGGTTCTGCATGAGGTTCTGGCGCTTCGGCAATCCCGCTGCCGAAGCGGGCGGCATAGCTGGACGTCACCATCTCTGGCGCGGGTACGAGGCGGTCAGCGGACATCGCATATGCCCCGATGAAGCCGTGTACTGGGAGATCATGGCTAACACCCGCTGGGCGGTCTTGTCGGTTCAGCAGGCTGCGAGGCACCTCGACGGCTCATTGACCTCCCTCGAGCTTGCCCTGACCGGGCGTTGCACCGCCGAGATGGAATACGAAACGTTGAGGTTGATCGGCTCGGCCGAAAAGACAGGGCAGCGCTGATGCAGGACCGCCCTGATATTTCGGAGCTTCTGGCCGCAGCCCGAGCCGCGATTCTCGACAAGATCGCACCGGCTTTGGCCGGCGAGGGCCGCAAGGAAGCGCTGATGGCAGCCAACGCGCTCGCCATCGTCCGGCGCGAGCTGGAGGACGGCGAGACCATGCGAGAATGGGAGCTGACCGCGCTTCGGCAACTTGTCGATGAGGATGAGGACGGGGCAGCCAGGGCGCCACAGGAGCGACTGCAGATCCTGAACCGATGCCTTTCCGAAAGAATTCGGGCCGGAGAGTTCGATCGGCCAGGAGCCCGCCGTGACGGGCTCACCCGGTTTCTGCGCGAGGCAACCACCTGGAAGCTCCGCATCAACAACCCCAAGCTCCTCGCGCAGGTGACGGAGAAATCATAGGAGAGGCGGGCAAGACTATGCGGCGAGCTCGGGAGGTGATCGATGAGCGTGTCTTGACGGGTTCCGCACCGGGGGCGTTTCTCGACGCGCTGAGCAAGCGCTTGCAGGGCACGAGCGCCAACTTCGTGGACCTGGTGCATCGCGCGGCACAAAGGTTCCCGGACAAGGCCGCTTTGATTTATGGCGCGCGCACTCTCAGCTATGCGCAGCTTTCGGGCGCCATCACCGGATTCGCGGACATGCTTCGCCGGCTCGACGTGGCTCCCGGCGACCGCGTCGCGCTCCATCTGGACAACAGCGACATCCATATCGTCGCATTTCTGGGCATCCTTGATGCGGGTGCGGTTGCGGTGACCGTCAATACCAAGCTGGTAGCCAGGGAAATCGCCCATCAGGTCGTAGACTGCGCGCCCGTTCTCTACGTCACACAGGCCAAATACGCAGCGGCGATCACCGCCAGCGACGAGCCCGCCCTGCGTTCCCTCACTCCGTTGCTGCTCGATGGCTACGACCCCGAGCCGGGGGCTCGCTCGCCGACCCACCACTGCGGAAACGATGAGAACGCGGCGATCTACTACACCTCGGGGACCACCGGCAGGCCGAAGGGCGCGGTTCATACGCACCGGAGCCTGATTGCGGCCGCCATGCAAGGGCCTCCGGCCTGGGAATACGATGATTCCGACGTGATCTCGGCAGCGGTCACGCCGCTGTTCCACATCGCCTCGCCCACGTGGTATCTGCCGGTGCTGTGCTTCGGCGGCACCCTCGTCATCGACACCTACGATACCGATACGGTGTTCGAGCTGATCGCTCGCCACCGCATCAACTCCGTGGCGGCGGTGCCTTCGATGCTGCTGATGATGGCGCGCTCACCGGGGCGCTCCAGCGTCGCCTTCGAGGCCGTGCGCAATGTCCGCTTCGGCGCGGCGCCGATGCCCCCGGAGCGGTTGAGGGAGGTCCAGGGGCTGTTCCCGAACGCAAAGCTCGTCCATGGGATGGGCCAGACCGAATCCTGCGGGACGATCGTCACGCTCGACAGCCGGCGCGCGTTCGACAAAGCCGGCTCGGTGGGGCGTCCGATCGCCGGCTGCTCGATCCGTCTGGTGGACGACGACGACCAGGACGTTCCGCCTGGGCAGGTCGGGGAGCTCCTTGCTCGAGGGCCCCACATCATGAAGGAGTACCACAACAACCCATCCGAAACCGCCCGCACATTGAGGAGCGGCTGGCTGCATACCGGAGACATGGGGTACTGGGATGCCGAGCAATTCCTGTATCTCGTCGACCGGAAGAAGGACATGATCATCCGCGGTGGCGAGAATATCTACTCCACCGAGGTCGAGAACGCCCTCTACGCACATCCCGAAATCGCGCGGGCCGCCGTCGTCGGCATGGATAGCGACGTTCTGGGAGAGGAGGTCTGCGCATTCGTCGTGCCGCAGCACCCGCAGCGTACCCCCTCGGCCGAGGAGATCATCGATCACTGCCGCGCATTGCTGGCCCCCTTCAAGCTTCCGCAGAAGGTGCTGTTTGTCGAGTCGCTGCCGATGACGCCAACCGGAAAGATTCAGAAGAACATTCTCAAGGAAAGAGTGTCTGCCTCGCTTCGATCGGGAGCAGGTCCCGGGTCGGGCTGAAATCGGCCCAGGCACCAAGCCATACTGGATCCTTCCCCGCTCAGGGGCGAACCTTGCAGTCGAAGGAGATCGCGAGGTCGACAGCCTCGTACACGCCCCTGGTAAACGCCCCGGGCTCATAGGCATCGGAGAGGTAGGCTGTCGCCTCGCCGGTCGGGAAGGACCACGATTCCGGAGAGTCATAGGACAAGCTCGGGTCATGGCCGACAACCACCAGCCCACCGTTCTCCGGCATCACATCTGCGCCGGTGATGATCTCGGCCCCGAGTTGCCGGAGCCTTCGCCGGCTGACCTCGCGATAGCCGGGGTGGGCGTCGGTGGCGATCGCCCCGGATGAGGTCACCAATGTGACCCGGGCCCCGCGCGCTGCCGCCACCAGGGCTGCCTCGGCGGACGCAAGGTCGTCCCCGAGGACCGTCACGCGCTTCGCCAGCGGCAGTGGCACACCGGATGCGAGCAGGTCATAGCTCGACATAGCGCCTCGGCGGGCGTCGAGCCGACGCCGGTCGATCGGCTCGAACCGTCGGACCCGCCAGATGGCGTCCTCGCCAGTCGAAGCCTCCGTTCGGGAGACGAAGCGAACCTCAGCACGGACCGCGCGTCGCCGCGCGGCACTCAGCACCTCCGCGTGCTCCTCCTGGCCAGGCACCCGAGCGCGCAGGGCCTGCATGCCTCCGCGATCGGAATCCGTTTCCACAACTGTCACGCGGTGCCCCCGCACGGCCGCGGCCCAGGCGGCGCTCAAGGCAGCCAGGCAGCTCCCGTCCACGAGGACCTTTCGCGAGGCCGGCGCTCTGCCGGCGCGCAGCAGCCCGTCCTCGCGGCCCACGAGCGGGTTCATCGGGCAGATCGTCTGCGGACGGGCCGAGCGACCGAGACACATGTTACAGCCGAGGCACCAGTGGATATCCTCCTCGCGCCCCCGGCGGATTTTGCGCGGGATGTCCGGGTCGGCAATCGAGGCGCGGCCGAAGGCGGCGATATCGATACGGCCGGCAGCGATCGCCGCCTCGGCGACGGCAGCCCGCTTGATCCTTCCGACGCCGACGATCGGCAGTCGCGTCCTGGCCTTGATCTGGCCAGCGAGCTCCAGCCACTGCCCTTCGGGCTCGCCCGTGATCATCGAAACCTTGTTGAACGAGCCGTAGACCCCGACCGATACGGACAGCGCATGGATCCCCTCAGCCTCGAGGCGACTTGCGATCTCCACGGATTGCGCGAGGTCGAGGCCGCCGTCCACGAACTCCTCGGCGCTGATGCGCACGAGGAGCGGAAAGTCGTGGCCCAGCTTCGACCTGATGCCGCGGATGATGGTGCGCAGGAAGCGCAGGCGGTTGTCCAGGCCCCCGCCATAGGCATCCCGGCGGATATTGGAGTAGGGCGACAGGAAGCCGCCCACCAAGTAGCCGTGTGCGCCATGGATCTCGATCCCGTCGAACCCTGCGGCCGCGAGCCGGCATGCGGTATCGATGAAGGATTTCTCCAACTCTCCGATCTCGGCGAGTGTGAGCTCGCGCGGCATCTCGCGGTTCAGAGGGCACGGGATGGGTGATGGGGCCACCAGCGGCAGCCCCGTTGTCCTGCTGCGCGTCTGCCGGCCGGCGTGGCTGATCTGGCCGATCAGAATTGCGCCAGCCTGCCTGACCCGATCGGCGAGGCGCGCCAGCCCGGGCAAATAGTCGTCACGGTCGGCCATTACCATGCGCGGCATCACGCGGCCGGACGGGTGGACGCCGATGTTCTCCGTGACGATGACCCCGAATCCGCCGCAGGCCCGCTCCACCAGATAGCCGATCAAGGCGTCGCCGACGCTGCCGTCGGGCTCGGCAAAGTTGGTGGTCAGCGCCGGGACCATCAGACGGTTACGCAAGGTGACGCGGCCCAACGTCAGCGGCGAGAACAGATGCGGATAGGCGGTCACGCCAGAGGCGCGCTCGCCTGGATCGGCAATCTCGAATGGTGACGATGAGCCCGCCATTGCCGGTCTAGAGGAGGCCCAGCGACTTGGCGATCACCATGAGCTGAATCTCGTTGGTGCCCTCGCCGATCCATGCCTCCGGGGCGTCGCGGAACAGCCGTGCCACCTTCATCTCCTCCATGTAGCCGGCGCCGCCATGCAGCAGAAGCGCGGTGGTCGAGGCCTGCATCGCGAGCTCGCTCGCCAGGAACTTGGCCATCGAGGCCTCCCGAATGCAGTCGTGACCGGCCATTCTCATCCGCGCGGCATGATAGATCATCAAGCGCGCCGCCTCGATGCGCGCCGCCATCTCCGCGACCTTGAAAGCCACGCCCTGGAACTTGCCGATGGACTGTCCGAAAGCCTGCCTGTGCCCCGCATATTCCAATATGCAATCGAAGGCCTCCTGGCCGATCGCCAGGCCCCGGTTGGCGACGAGAATCCGCCCGTCCGTGAGCGTGCTCTTGAGCTGTGGCAGCCCCCGGCCGATCTCGCCCAGCACGTGATACCGGGAGACCTGTACGTCCTCCAGGGTGATGAAGGCGGTCGAGGACGAATGGTTGCCGACCTTTTGCAGCTCCGAGGCGTTCACGCCGCGATCTTTGGTGTCGACCATGAACAGCGTGATGCTGTCCGAAGCACGGCCGTCTCCCGTGCGCGCTGCAACGAGAAGAAAGTCGGCGATGCCGCCGTTGGTGATGTAGAGCTTGCTACCGTTGAGGATCCAGTCTGCGCCCTCTCGACGGGCTCGCGTGCGGATCGCGCGTATGTCGCTGCCGGCATCGGGCTCCGTCAGGGCGAAGGCGCCGATCCGCTCCGCGCGCAAGCCCGGCTCGCCGAACTCTCTCTTCTGGGCGTCGCTGCCGAACTTGAGAATGGGGCCTACGGCAAGGTGCTGATGGGCGAAAACGCCGGCCGAGATGCCGGCGGAGGCGCGGGTCAGCTCCTCATAGAAGATGCATCCGGCGAGCAGATCGCCGCCCCCGCCGCCGGCCGCTTCCGGATGGTTGACGGCAAGGTAGCCGTTTTGGCGCAACTCCTCGTAGACCTCGCGAGGAAACCGACGTTCACTTTCGCCGCGCCGGGCCAACGGCGCCAGCCGGTCGCACACGAAACGGCGGAAATGGTCGCGGAAAGCGACGTGCTCCGGCTCAAGTCCGAAACTCGAGCTCGACAGAACGGCTTGGCTCGGCTCGATGCTCAATGAACACTCCTGCAGGGCGGCGCGAAAGCCCCGGCATAGTGCCAATCGGGCGGACCCTGTGCAAGAAATTTGAAAACTTGTTCCGCATGTCGGATGCCGTTAGGATCGAATCGGCAGTCTGCGGAGACCACCCATGGGCGATCCAGGGATCATCGAGTACGCTGTCGAGGACGGCGTTGCGACAATATCCATCAACCGTCCGGAACGCCGCAATGCGCTGTCCATCGCTGCCGCCGAGACCCTGCATCGGCTCTGGCACCAGATCGACGACGATGTATCGGTAAGGGTGGTGATCCTGACCTCGGCAGACTGCGGGACCTTCTGCGCCGGGATGGACCTGAAAGAGGCCGCGGAGGTCAAGCAGCAGCGCGGGCTCGACATCCTGGACGTGCTGACCGATCCGTTCTATGAGCGCATGCGCACCGTAACCAAGCCGATCATTGCCGCAATGACGGGACATTTCGCTGCCGGCGGCATGACGTTGTGCCTGAATTCCGACCTGCGAGTCGGCCTTTCCGGCACTCGCGGCGGCATCACCGAGGCCAAGGTGGGGCGCGGCTCGCCATGGGCGGTGCCGCTGCTGTGGATGATACCGCAGCCGATCCTGATGGAATTGGTGCTCACCGGCGAAATGATGCCCATCGAGCGCCTTCAGGCTCTCGGGTTCGTCAATTATGTCGAATCCACGCCCGAAGCCGTGCGGGCGCGCGCGCGCTCCCTGGCCGAGGCGATCCGCGACAACGCCCCGCTCACTGTCCAGGCGGGCAAAGAATCCTTGCGCGTCGCCATGGACTTAGGCTGCAGGGCTGGCCTGCGTGAGGCCGAGTCGATATACAAGAAGGTTTACCGTAGCGAGGATGCCCAGGAGGGGCCGCGAGCATTCGCGGAAAAACGCAGGCCGGTATGGCAGGGACGCTGACAATCGACGATGGCGTGGCAGGGTCGGCCGGGGCCGACGGTCAGGAGGAGAAGGGCGTCAGCTCGCTTCGGCGGGGCCTCGATATCCTGCGTGCCTTCCGAGCCATCGATGCGCCGCTCAGCAACAAGGAGATCTCGGAGCGCACGGGATTGCCCAAGGCCACGGTGGCGCGGCTAACCTACACGCTGACGCGCATGGGCTATCTGCGCCAGGCCGGACCTTCGGGACAGTATCATCTGGGAGACAAGGTCAGCGTGCTGGGCCACGCGCTGCTGCGCAATCTGCCGGTGCGCGCCGTCGCACAACCTCTGATGCAGACGCTGGCCGACGCGCACGACACGTCCGTGGCATTGGGGAGCGGCCATGGCACCCAGATGATCTATCTCAGCTACTGCTCGAGCCCGCAGACCGTGACCATGCGCCTGCGCGTCGGCGCCTTGGTGCCGATGGCGCTCTCGGCCATGGGCAGGGCGTGGCTTTGGGCTCTGCCGCCGGAGAGGCGGGACGGGCACCTGCGCCTGATCGAGACCGAGGCAGGTAGACAGGCCCCGCAGGTGCTGACGCGAATCGAGGAGTCCTTCAGACAGATCGAGCGCGACGGCTTCGCTGTCTCGTTCGGCGACTGGCGGCCGCAGATCTATGCCGTAGGCGCGCCTGTGTGGCTGGATCACGGCCAGACGGTGCTGGCGCTGAACTGCGGAGCACGCCGACCGGACCTCAGCGAGGAGTTCTTCCGTCGGACACTGGGGCCGGCCCTCCTGAGCCTTGCAAGCGATATAAGTGGCGCCACGGATTTGCTCGGCCATACGTTCTGGAGCGAATAAGACGTGGAAAAGGGCGAGAGCTTGGTCCACAAGTCCGAGGAGAGCAGCGAGGCCGATCTGGACAGACGGCCGCTCGACCGGCTGACGCGGCGGCGCACTCGTGGTGTCATATCCGCCGACCGCAACTTCGTCACCGCCCTCGGCCGCGGGCTGCTCGTGCTCGAGACCTTCGCTGAGCAATCCGTCTGGCTGTCGAGCAGCGAGGTGGCTTCGCGCGTCCGACTGCCCAAGCCCACGACATCGCGTCTGCTGCATGCACTGAACGCCATGGGATATCTCCACTACTCGCGTCGCCGGCGCCAGTACCGGCTGGGCGCGGCAGTGCTGAGCCTGGGCTTTGCCGCACGCGACACGTTCAGTGTCGGTGATATCGTCCGGCCGTATCTCGAGGGTCTGGCCGACGAGTACAATATCCATGCCTCGCTCGCCGGCCGCGATCGCCTCGACGTCATCGAGCTCGAGGTATGCCACAGCACGAAGACGCTGATGACCCTCAATCTCGACGTGGGCTCGCGCATCCCCCTCGCGGGCACCGCCACCGGACATGCCCTGCTCGCCGCGCTGCCGGCGCGGGAGTGCCAGTATCTGATGGAGCATCTGCGGCACCGGCATTCCAAGCATTGGGCGGAGATCCTCGAGAAGATCGAGGAAGGGCGCCGTCAATACCGCGAACGCGGGTACACTTGGTCAGTGGCAAGCTGGCGTACGGACATCAACGGTGTCGCGGCACCATTCATCTGCCCAGGCCGCGCTCAGGTGCTGGTGATTGCGTGCGGGGCTCCGGCTCGCCATTTGCCGCGCCGCAAGATGGACGAGATCGGGCGGCGCCTGACGGTCATCGTCAAGGAAGTGACCGACAAGCTCAGCTCCCGTCAGGCAGTGCTGACGTCCGGCCCATAGGTGACCTCACCCGCCAGAAATTAAGGGGACAGAATGGACGGCGTGGCTGATACGGCATTGTTGGAGGCGGCCGAGCGCATCCCGGACCTCGTCAACGCGTGCGCCCCTGTGGTCCGGCGGGGCCGCTGGCTGACAGCCGAGTTCCTGCTCGAGATCGGCGATGTGCCTTACCATGTATCGGTCGAAAGCGGACGAATCCGTGCCTTCGAGCGCGGGCCGCTTCTGATGCGCTCCTGGACCTTCGCCATCCATGCCGACGCCGAGGGCTGGCGTGAGCACTGGCGACCGCTGCCGCGCCCCGGGTTCCACGACATCTTCGCGATGGCCAAGTGCGGCTTGGCTCGCATCCAGGGGGACCTGCGGCCGCTGATGGCCAATCTGCTCTACGTCAAGGATGTGCTGGCGGCGCCGCGCTGCCTGGCCCAATGAGGCTACCGATGCCTGGCGCTCACATCGAACCTGTCATCGGCCGCTACGTCCACCTCGACATCGCGGGCGTATCGCATCGCGTCTATTTCGAGGAGGCCGGCAGCGGCATCCCTCTGGTCTGCCTGCACACTGCCGGCGCCGACGGCCGGCAGTACCGCCATCTCATGAGCGACGACGCCATCACGGGCCACTTTCGCGTGCTTGCCTTCGACCTGCCCTGGCACGGCAAGTCCAATCCTCCTCCCGGCTGGCAGGATCACGAATATCGGTTGACGACCCGCACCTATGCCGATGCAATTCTGGCCTTCTGCGAGGGTCTCGAGCTCGACCGGCCCGTCGTGATGGGCTGCTCCATCGGCGGGCGCATCGTTCTGCATCTGGCAGCGGCCCATGCCGACCGCTTCCGCGCCCTCATCGGGCTCGAGGCGGCGGATTTTCAGACTCCCTGGTATGACACCACCTGGCTGCATCGCACCGATGTTCACGGCGGCGAGGTGTGCGCCGCCTTGGTGTCCGGACTGATCGCGCCGCACAGTCCAGCCGAGAGCCGCTGGGAGACATTGTGGATGTACATGCTGAGCGGTCCCGGCATCTTCCGCGGCGACCTCCATTTCTACCGTGTCGATGGTGACCTGCGGGCGACCACGCCTGGGATCGATACCAGCGTCTGCCCTCTGTTTCTCCTGACCGGCGAGTATGACTTCTCCTGCGAGCCGGAAGACACTCTGCGCACGGCCAAGCGCATCGCCGGCGCTGAGGTGACCATCATGGAGCGACTGGGGCACTTTCCCATGAGCGAGAACCCGGAGCAGTTCCGGCGCTACATCATGCCGGTTCTCGAGCGCATCCGCGGTCTCGCCCGGTGACGAGGCTGTCCGGCAACAGAGCGATGCCTGCAGGACCAGGCATTGCCGGCTGAACGGGATTGGCGATGAGCGAAGCTGACACGAGCTGCATCGGCTTTATCGGCTTGGGCACGATGGGTGAGCCGATGTGCCGGAACCTGGCCACGCGCTCAGGGTATGCAGTGATCGCCTACGATGTGCGGCCGGAGCCTCTCGAGCGGTTGCGCGAGGTCGCCGTGCGGCCTGCGGCCGATCCGGGTCAGGTTGCGGCGGAGGCGGACTTCGTCATGCTGTCGCTGCCAGGGGGCGCCGAGGTCGAGCAGGTCTGCTTGAGCGCAGGCGGGCTGATCGAGCACGTTCGCCGTGGCCAGACGATCGTCGATCTCAGCACTGCCCCGATGGCGTTGGCTGAACGCCTGGCAGCGGCGTTTGCCGACAGAGGGGTCGCTTTCGCCGATGCACCGGTGGCGCGCACGAGGCAGGCGGCCCAGGACGGCACTTTGAGCATCATGGTGGGGGCCGATGAGGCCACCTTCACCGCCATCCGTCCCCTGCTCGCATGCATGGCTTCGGAGATCACCCACTGCGGCGGCGTCGGCGCGGGCCAGGTCGTGAAGGCACTCAACAACATGGTGCTGTTCGAGACCGTTGCGGCACTGGCCGAGGCACTGGCCATCGGCCGCGGGGTGGGGGTCGACGGCAAAATCCTGTTCGAGACGCTTGCCAAAGGCTCGGCAGACAGCTTCGCACTGCGCAATCACGGCATGAAGGCCATGCTGCCCGGCGTATTCCCCGTGAATGCCTTTTCCACCGAGTACGCCATGAAGGACCTGTCCTACGCTTTGGGCTTGGCCGCGCAGGCAGGGATCGACGCTGGCGGCGCGCGGAACGTCGCCGATCTCTTCGAGAAGGCCCGCCGACGCGGGCGCGGCGACGCTTACTTCCCGGTCGTGCTCGAGCTCCTGAAAGAGTGATGGCGTCGGTCCTCCGCCTACCTACGACAGCAGCCGAAAACCTCCGCGGGACGGCTGGCACCATAGGGTAAACAAGTCAGCGCAGCTCCCCGCGCATTCGAGCCCCGGCGCGGCCGCAATCCCTGGACCCGAGTCGAGGATTGGCGCGCCCATATCAGCGCAGCCACGGCTCGTACCTGCCCGCATACCGTCCGACACCTGCGCTCGGCGCAGGCGCTTTGCATCTCGGACCCGAAGTGGGCCGTCTTGTCCTTGCGCAAAGATCGTCTTGCGGAACGTTATTTCAAAATATGTTTGTTGAGCGACGGCGGTTGGGTTAGCATTCGGGGGGGTGACGAGCGGTGTCGAGGTCGACAAAGAGAGGGCCGATGTGCCTTCCGCTGCCGAGCAGGGCTCATCGCTGACCAGAAATGGATCTGCACGAGGCAGGCAAACTGGGAGAGGAAAGAAATGCATAGAACGGCTATTGCAACGGCAGCGGCGTTGGGAACCCTGCTGCTGGCGGCGCCGACCTACGCCGAGACCTTGCGGCTCGGTGTGGTGAGTGCCCTCAGCGGCCCCGGGTCGGCGTGGGGATTGGCCGTCGACGGCGGCGTCCGCATCGCCGCCAAGGAGATCAACGCCGCGGGTGGCCTCAAGGTCGGCGGCAAGACCTATACCATCGAGGTCACCTCATACGACGACAAGTACAAGGCGGCTGACGGCGTAACCGCCGCTACGCGGCTCATCGAGCAGGACGGAATCAAGTACATTTTCGGACCCCTGGGCTCGGCATCGATGCTCGCGGTCAAGCCGCTGTACGAGCAGAACGAGATTCTGGCGCTGGTCAACAGCTACAGCGACAAGGTCCTCGATAAGAACACGAAGAATATCTATCGGGTTCTGCCGACGACTCGCGAGTTCATCGAGCCGATGGTGAAGTGGGTCAAGCAGCACAAGCCGGGCCTCACCAATGTGGCGGTGATCTCTCCGAACGACGAGACCGGATGGGCCAGCCAGGCCTTGCAGAAGGAGTACTACGCCAAGCACGGCTTCAAGATCATCGCCAGCGAGCTGTTCGAGCGCAGCCTCAAGGATTTCCAGCCGCTGCTGACGCGGATGATCGCGGCCAAACCCGACATCATCGAATTGGATACCACTCCGCCGCCCACCGCCGGGCTGATCATCCGGCAGGCGCGCGAGCTCGGCTACAAGGGCGCATTCGTGAAGATCGGCGGTCCCGGCGTGCCCGAGATCGTCAACGCAGCCGGCAAGGACTTCGCCGAGGGCACGATCGTCTATGTCGGCGCTGACGCTTCGGACACCAAATACAAGTGGCTCGAGTCCGAGTACCAGAAACTGTATCCGCCGCCGATGAACTCGTTCAACGTGTTCTTCTACGATGCGGCCAACATGCTGTTCGAGTCCATGCGCAAGGCCGGCACCGTGGGCGACGTGAAGGCGGTGCGGGCCGCGCTCGAGAAGATCACGCCATTCAAGGGCATGCAGGGAACGCTGAGCTGGACCGGCAAGGCTTATTACGGCTCAGACCACCAGCTACTTGTCCCGGTCTTCGTCGGCATGATCGAGAACGGCGAGGAAAAGGTCGTCACCAAGATCGATCAATAATCTATGATCGGGTGCCGGCCGAGGGGCCATGACGGCCCCCTGGCCGGCGGTCTTGCCGCACTGCTGTGCCGGACGCCACATGCTGCTCGCCCAGATACTGTCCAATGGCCTGATGACGGGGCTCGTCTATGTTCTCATGGCCCTGGGCTTCACGCTCATTTTCGGGGTCATGCGGATCGTCAATTTCGCCCATGGCGAGCTGTATATGCTCGGGGGCTTTGCCACGCTCATCCTGTTCGGCAATCTGGGCTGGAACTATTATCTGACGGTCGTCGTCGCCGCCTTCGGGGTGGGGTTGTTCGGCGTGCTCCTGCAATCTCTGCTGCTGAAGCATTTCATCGGCCGCGAGCTCAGCGGCATGATCATGGCGCTCGCCATTGCCATTACGCTTCAGGCGGGCGCCAACATCATCTTCGGGCCGGAGGAGCAGTCGGTGCCGCGCCCGGTAACGGGCGTGCTCGATCTCGGCGCCGCCGTGGTGCCGTATGACCGGTTGGTGGTCGGCGGCTTCACGTTGGTGATCCTGGCCGCCTTCTGGTTCTTCCTGCAGTTCACCCGCTGGGGGCTGGCCATGCGGGCAGTCACTCAGGACAGCGAGATGGCTGCCGTCCAGGGAGTGCGTCCGGGCTTCATACATCCGCTCGCCTTCGGCATCGGAAGTCTGCTCGCCGGGGGCGCGGGGGCGCTGATGGCGCCCATTTACACCATCTACTCCTATATGGGCGAATTGCCGATGCTGAAGGCATTCGTGGTGGTGATCCTGGGTGGCCTCGGAAGCATACCGGGCGCCGTGCTGGGCGGATTGTTGCTGGGCCTCGTCGAATCCTTTTTCGCCACCATGTACAGCACCACCGTCGCCACCATGATCGGTTTCGCTCTGGTCATCGTCATCCTCATCTTCCGCCCGCGTGGCCTGTTGGGACGGACCGCCTGATGCGCCTCGCCGCGGCCGTTCTCATCCTCGTCGGGCTGGCGGCCTGGCCCTTCATCTACGACCAGCCGTTCTACGTCCACATGGGCGTGATGATGGGACTATGGGTGGCTCTTGCGCTCTCCATGAACCTGATGCTGCGCATCGGGCAACTGTCCTTCGCCCATGGCGCCTTCATGGGGCTCGGCGCTTATGCGTCGGCCCTGGCGACGATGCGGCTGGGAATCCCGTTCCCGATCGCCTTTCTGTCGGGGGGGCTTGCAGCCGCGTCGGTGGCGGCCCTCGTAGGACCGATCTTCCTGCGCATCCGCGGTGTCTATTTCGCGCTGCTGACCTTCGCCTTCGGCGAGGTGGTGGTGCTTACGTTCGTCGAATGGGTCGAGGTTTTCGGCGGCAACAACGGTCTATTCGGCATCCCCAAGCCGAGCCTGTTCGGGCTCCAGATGACGAGCAGGCCAGCCTTCTACCTGTTCGCTTTGACCTTTGCGGTGCTCAGCTTCATCGCCGTACGCGCCATCTACAACAGTCAATTCGGCGCGGTGATCACCTCGATCGACGACAACGAGATGCTGACGCGCTCGATCGGCATCGACGCACCGCGCTACCGGCTGGCGGCGTTCTGCTTCAGCGCCGCGCTGGCGGGCTGGTCCGGCGCGTTCTACGCGCACTATCTCACCTTCATCTCGCCCGAGGCATTCGGGTTCTGGACGCCCGTGAACATGGTCGTGATCAACGTGCTGGGCGGCATCGCCTCGCCGTGGGGCCCGGTCGTCGGTGCGCTGCTGCTGGTGCCGCTCCCGGAAATCCTGCGCGACGCCAAGGAGTACCAGGTTCTCTCTTACGGCATTCTCCTGATGATCTTCCTGCTTTTCCTGCCTGACGGGCTGGTGGGGCTGGCTCGGCGCTGGCGGGGCCGCTGGCGGGCGGCCAGGAGCGCCGAAGGCAGGTCAGCGGCTGGGCTCGAGCAGGGCAAGCGCGAGAAGCGGGCAGCGGCATGAGCGTCCCCATCATCGAGGTCGCGGGGCTCACCCGCCGTTTCGGCGGCGTCCCTGCGGTGACCGAGGTGAGCTTCACCTGTGCCCGACAGGAGATCCTCGGCATCATCGGGCCCAACGGCGCCGGCAAGACGACGCTGTTCAACCTCATCACGGGGTCAATTCCGGCGACGGCCGGGCAGATCCATTTCGACGGACGCGACATCACCGGCAGCAGCCCCGATCAGGTGGCGCGGCTGGGAATGATTCGCACGTTCCAGGCGGCGACCATTTTCCGACACGAGACGGTGCGCGAGAATCTGCGCCGCGGCGCCTTGTTCGGGCATATCGGCCGGCCGTCCTGGTTGCTACGGGGCAGTGTGCGGGAGGCTTCGCGGGCGGCGCGGGAGCGGGCGGAGGAGCTGATCGATTTTCTGGGCCTTGTGGACTGCGCGGAGCAGGAGGGCGGCAATCTGCCCTACGGCAGGCAGAAGATCCTGGGGCTGGGCATCGCGCTCGCAGCCAGGCCCAAGCAGCTTCTCATGGATGAGCCTGCGGCCGGCCTCAATCCGGCCGAGACGCGCGAGATGGGCGAGTTGATCGAGCGCATTCGTGCCGAGTTCGGGATCGGGGTGGTCCTGGTCGAGCATGACGTCGCGATGGTATGCCGGACCTGCAGCCGGATCATAGTGCTCAACTACGGAAAGCTGATCGCCAATGCCAGCCCCGACGAGATCCGGTCCAATCCCGAGGTGATCGAAGCCTATCTCGGAGGCGACGTTGAAGACGCTTGAAGTCCGCAATTTGAAGATCGCTTATGGCAATGTCCTGGCGGTGGACGGCATCACCTGCAGAGTGGGGGAAGGGCAGGTCGTCTGCATCCTGGGCGCAAATGGGGCCGGCAAGTCGTCGCTGCTGAAGTGCATCGTGGGGCTGGTGCGCCCAGCCGGGGGACAAGTGCTGTGGGACGGCGAGGACGTGACCGGCCTTCCGCCACACGAAATGACGCGTCGCGGCGTCACTTTGTCGGCCGAGGGCCGGCGGTTGTTCCCGGAGCTCACCGTGCGCGAAAACCTGCTCATGGGGGCCTATCTGAGACCCAGAGACGCGGCCTTCCGCGCCGATCTCGAGCGCGTCTACGGCTGGTTCCCGCGCCTCAAGGAGCGTTCGCGGCAGGCGGCTGGCAGCCTCTCCGGAGGCGAGCAGCAGATGTGCGCGATCGGCCGCGCGCTCATGAGCGCGCCCAAGGTGCTGCTGCTGGACGAGCCGTCGCTCGGCCTTTCGCCGCTTGCCACCCGCGAGGTGACGCGCATCATCAGCGAGATTGCGCGCGCCGGGATGACCACCGTGCTCGTCGAGCAGAACGCTCGCATGGCGCTCGGCCTGTCACAGTACGGCTATGTGCTCGAGACCGGACGTCTGGCGCTTCAGGGGCCGGCCTCCGAGCTGCTCGACAATCCGTGGATCAAAGACATCTATCTCGGCGGAAGCGGGCCGAGCCAGAAGGTCGTGGCCTGAGCCACTTCGATGTTCGCCGGCCGTGGGCAGTCCCGCCCGTCAGAGCGCCGGCAGCCCTCAGCCCGGACCCAGGCGCATCGACAGCTCCGCGGCGACTTTCTTTATGGCCTGAACGGTAGCCGCCTGCTGCTCAGGGTCCACGGTTGCCTTCGGCATGCTGACCCCGATGGCGGCGACCGCGTCCTTCTGCGATCCACGATAGACCGGCGCGCCGTAGCAGATGATGCCGATCCTGGTCTCCTCATTGTCGATCGCATAGCCCCGCTCGCGCACCTCTGCCAACTGACGAAGCAGCGGCTCGAGCTCCGTAATGCTGTTGGGAGTCATCCGAACGAGTGAACCGTTCCGGGCTCTCTCGGCCACCTTGTCCGGATGCAGGCTGCTGAGCAGCGCCTTGCCCGAGGCCGCGCAGTTGGCCGGCAGCCGCATGCCGATATGGAAGTTGAAATTGAAGGGGCGGCTCCCGTTGCGGCAGGCGACGTAAACGATGTCGGGCCCGTCGAGAACCGATAGTACGATCGACTCTTCGGGCAAGGGGTCCAGCGCATCGATGATCCGCCGGAATTCCGTCGTCACATCACTGCGGGCGAGGAACGCATGCGCCAGGTCCATGACGCGCGTTCCTATATGGTAAGTGCCGCCCTCGAACCGGATCACGAGGCCGCTTTGGACGAGCGTCGTGCACAAGCCATGGACGGTGCTCTTGGGCAATCCCAGTTGTGTCGTCAAAGAGGCGAGTGAAAGCGGTTCCTTCGCGGCGGCGAGGACGTTCAGTAGCCGCACGGCCCGGGCGACCGCAGGAACGACACCCTTGGCCGGCTGGGACTGCTTCGCATCGAGACTGATCCCTGACACTCGGCTCACCTTCGTTCGCGGCAGCGCTGGCGCAGCTCTTCGACCGCCTCCGGGTTCACGAGTGAGCTGAGATCCCCCGGGTTATCGCCACTGCACACGGCACGGATGACGCGGCGCATGATCTTCATATTCCGCGTCTTGGGGAGATCGGAGATGAAAATCACCTGCTTTGGCCGGAACGGTGCACCAAGACTGCGGGCAACGGCTTCCGACAGCTCGTTCCTCAACTCCTCCGAGGTGGCGATACCAGGCTTGGGAACGCACACGATCACGATTGCAGATCCCTTTATCGGATCGGGGATGCCGACCGCTGCAGCCTCGCTCAGCCGGCCGGTCGCCAGGAGTTGAGACTCGATCTCGGCCGGTCCGGTCCGTTTGCCGGCGATCTTCATGGTGTCGTCGGATCGGCCGTGAACATACCATTGACCATCCTTGTCACGGCTTACGAAATCGCCGTGGTGCCAGATGTCGGGCCAGGTGCTCCAATAGGTCTTGAGATATCGCTCGCTGTCCTGCCACAAGCCGCGGGTCAGACCGATCGACGGCCTTCGCTGCACCAGCTCGCCGACCGAGCCGGCCGGCGCCGTGGTCCCGTCCTCGTTCACGACATCGGCCCCTGTACCAGGGACCGCACAATTCAGAGCGCATGGCTTGAGCGGCAATTTCACCGTGGAGCCGATAATGCCCACCATCTCGGTGCCGCCGGACAGGTTCAGGATCGGCAGGCGGCTGCGCCCGACCTTGTCGAACAGCCACCACCAGGCGGCTTCGGTCCAAGCCTCGCCGCTCGAAATCATAAGGCGCAAGCTCGACAGATCGTGCGTCTCGAGCGGCTTGCTGTCCTGCGCCATGAACGTGCGGATGGTGGTCGGAGCGACGCCGAGATAGGTGACGCCGTTCTCGGCCGCCAACCGCCACATGCGATCGGGATCCGGGTAGTTCGGCGCACCCTCGACCAGCACGAGCGTGGCGCCGATGACGGTCACGCCATAGATCAGAAGCGGCCCGACCACCCAGCCCATGTCGGAGATCCACATCACCCGGTCCTCGGGCTTGCAGTCCAGAACCAGCCAGAGATCGATCACCGACTTTACCGGAAAGCCGATATGGGTATGCACGACACCCTTGGGCTTGTCGGTGGTGCCGGAGGTGAAGACGAGCAGAAAAGGCGCTTCAGGGTCCATCTCTTCGGTCGGCGCCTCGCCGGGCTGCCCGCGACAGACTTCATCCCACCAATGATCGCGCGCCCGGTTCCAGTCGATGTCGTTCCCCGAGTGCCGCAGCACCACGACGTGCTCGATCGGCCGCGACCTGCTGACGGCGTCGTCGACGACGGCCTTGGAGTCGACGAGCTTTCCGCGTCGAGAGCTGCCGTCCACGGTGATCAGCGCCCTGGCTCCGGAGGTCTCCAGCCGAGTGGCGATGGCCTCCGCTCCAAAGCCCGAGAACAGCGGCATGACGACGCCGCCGATCTTGGCCACCGCGAGCATGGCGATCGCCGCCTCGGGAAGATTGGGCATGTAGATGGCGACCACATCGCCCTTCGCCAGCCCGAGCGCACGCAGCCCCCCTGACAAACGGCAAATCTCACGATCGAGGTCGCGGTAGGTCAGACTCCGGCGCGTCCCGCTCTCGCCTTCCCATACGATTGCCGCCTTGTCATACGTCGGGGTCCCGCGCCAGCGGTCGACCGCGTTCAACACGACGTTGGTGGTGGCGCCGGGGCACCATCTGGCCCAGGCTATACCTCGAGATTCGTCGAGAATGCGCGTGTACGGCCGGTAAAAGCGGTAGTCGATGAACTCGAAGAGTTTGGAATGGAAGCGCTCGGGCTCGTAGTCGGCACAATGCACCATGTCGGAGAAATCGGATGCGCCGAGCGCGTGCATGAACGCGGTCGCGTTGGCGGCTGCATCCAGCTTGGGGTCGGGAAGCCAGGCAAACTCGGTCATTTCAGCGCGTCCGATGTTGATGGCAGGGAAGCCTCGGCGAAGCCATCGACAATCTCTCCGATCCTCTCGTCTTCCGCCAGGCCGAGCTTCGATGCCCGCTCCGATACCAGTCTCGACGGCCAGCGGTCCACCACCGCCTGCAGCCTCGCATCCGGCTCCCACGTGACGCGCCCTATGCTGCGGCCCTTGGCGAACCGCCGCGGCTCTGCAGCGAGGTCTCCGATGCTGACGGTCAAGGACGGCAGGTTCATCGCCCGGTGGTGGCCGAGATCCCCGGCCGGCACGTCGTGGAGGTGGAGCAGCGCCCTCGCCACCCGCTGCGCTGAAGCGACCGGGATCAGGGTATCAGCGGAGAGCGGGCAGACGACATCGCGACCGCTCAAGGTTTCCCGCACGATGGCGGCGATGCGGTCAGATACTGTCGGCCTCGCGGACGCGGTGGGCCGGATCATTACCACAGGCAGCCGTAGAGCCCGCCCGTCGATAAACCCGTGCCGGGAATAGTCCTTGATGAGCAGCTCAGCGAGCGCCTTGTGGGTTCCGTAGGAGGTCTCCGGAGCCGGCGGGACCATATCGTCGACGACGTCGGGGAGTTGACCGCCGAACACAGCAATCGAGCTGGTGAAGACGAAGCGCGGCGGCCGGTCGAGCGCGCGGCAGGCTTCGAGCAATTGCATCAGTCCACGCACGTTCACGGCCAGGCCGCGGTCGAACTGCGCCTCGGCCTCCATCGTCAAGGTGGCGGCAAGATGGAAGATGCTTCCAACCCCGACGCCGATGACTAGCTTGGGAAAGTCGGGGTCGGCGACATCGCCGACGACGGTTCGGACCCTGTCGTCGGCCACTGCAGTCGCGGGAACCACATCGGCAAGCACGAGCTCGCTGATCGGCGCCATGGCGCCATGGCCGTCGCGCAGTCTGCCGCGTTGCAGGAGCTGCGTCGCCAGTTGGCGCCCGATGAACCCGGCCGCACCAGTGATCAGCACGCGCATGCTACCTCCGGGACATGATGCTTCGGGATCCGAGATCGTCGAGCTCGGAAGACCATATCACCCATCGCGATCTGCGTTGCTAATCGGCCAGCAAGTCCCGTATCGCCGCTTCGATCCGCTCGCGGTCGGGCAGTACGGCCTTTTCGAGCGGCGGAGCAAAGGGCACCGGCACACCGGGATTGCCCAAACGCCGCGGCGCTGCCCGTAGCGAGCCGAACGCGGTCTCGGTGACCGCGGCGATGATCTCGCCTTGGATGCCACAGGTGAGGTAGGCCTCATCCACCACCAGCAGCCTCCCGGTCTTCCTCACCGACCGGACGACGGTTTCAATGTCCAGCGGCACCAGCGTGCGTGGATCGATCACCTCGACCGAGATCCCTTGGCCGCTCAGCTCCTCGGCGGCGGCGAGAGCATGATGCACCATCGTCAGCGTCGCCACGACCGTCACGTCCGTGCCCTCGCGCCTCACAACCGCGCGCCCGAACGGAACGAGATGCTCGGGATCGCCATACT
Organism: Hyphomicrobiaceae bacterium; assembly: GCA_023384095.1. Taxonomy (GTDB): domain Bacteria; phylum Pseudomonadota; class Alphaproteobacteria; order Rhizobiales; family Hyphomicrobiaceae; genus ZC4RG25. Next base: position 4,866 of record JAHDXT010000031.1, on the reverse strand, counting down.
CGGCCGGGACCGGCCAGCGGGTTCGGTAAAGGGTCTTGTGCTCGAAGAACAGCACCGGGTTGTCGTCGCGAATGGCGGACTTCATGAGGCCTTTCGCATCCATCGAGGTCGCCGGCAACGCCACCTTCACGCCGGGAACATGGGCGAACCACGAGTACAACGACTGCGAGTGCTGGGAGCCGGCGCCCTGGCCGCCGCCGCACGGCAACCGAATGACGATCGGCACCTTGACCTGGCCGCCGGTCAGATAGCGCAGCATTGCCGCCTGATGGGTGAGCTGATCGATCGCCACCGACAGGAAATCACCGAACTGGAATTCGATGATGGGTCGCATCCCGCCGATCGCGGCCCCGATTCCGGCTCCCACCACGGCGACTTCCGAGCACGGTGCTTGGCGAATGCGCTCGAGGCCGAACTCCCTGGCCAGCCCCGAGGTCACCCCGAAGGGCGGCGCAAGCGCGATGTCCTCGCCCATCTGGAACACCATGGGATCGCGCCGCATCTCCTCCCGCATGGCCTCGTTGATCGCCCCGCGGAAGCTCTTCCGGTCGCGCTCTTCTGGACTGGTCGTGCCGCCCCGCCGGAACAGTCTGGTGTCGAACATGGCCGTCCCCCCTCTATGCCCACAGATCCTCGAAAGCCTCGGCCGGTTCCGGGAAAGGACTCTGGCGGGCAAAGGCGACAGCACGGGCGACGACGTCTGCGACATCGGCTTCCATTTTCGCGCAATCCTCCGCGCCGATGAAGCCTTCGGCCAGCAGCCGCGTACGAAACCGCGCGATGGGGCACTGCTTCCACGCCGCAGAGATCTCTTCCTCGGTGCGATATGTCTGCGGATCGTGTACGAGGTGGCCGCCGAGGCGAGCCGTTCTCGCCTCGATAAACGTCGCCCCACCGCCGGCTCGGGCCCGGGCGACCGCTGCCGCGACGGCATCCTTGACGGCGAGAACGTCGTTGCCGTCGACGGCGACGTGGGGCAGCCCATAGCCAGCGCCACGCTCCGCAATGGAGCGAGCCTTGATGGCGACAGCGGTTGGTTGCGTGATGCAATAGCCGTTGTTCTCGCACAGCAGGATGAGCGGCGAGGTCCACATCGCGGCCAGGTTCGCGGCTTCGTGGACAGCCCCCTCGTTTGCGGCGCCGTCACCGAAGAACGCGAGGCTGACTCGGTCCGTGCCGCGCATCTTCTGAGCCAGCGCCATGCCTCCCGCGACAGGAACTTGAGCAGCCACGATGCCGCCCATTCCGATGACGCCGCGACTGACGTCGGTCACATGATACGACTTGCCTTTGTTGTATCCCGGCCGGCGACAGTAGAGCTCGGCCATGACACGGTCAGGGTCCAGCCCGCGAGCGATCTGCGGTGCCTGGCCGCGATGTGTCGTGAAGACGAAATCCCCGTCCTCCAGCGCCGCGCAGGCCCCTGCGGAGACGGCTTCCTGCCCGGTCGAGAGCGCAGGCGGAATGCCGCCGATCTCCTCGTTGAGGTAGGCCTCGCCCCACGCTGCGTCCACGCCGCGGATCAGCAGCATCGTCCGGAGGAGACCGATCATCGCGCCGGCGTCGATGCCCGTTGCCGCGCCGCGCGAGTCGGGTTCGATTGCACGTCTTGTGCTCACATTTCCCTCCATTTGCATGCACGGCAAGCCGGCTCTATCCCGCAATGCATCTTGCGATGTCTGGCAGTGCGTACGCGGGCGGATCGCATTCGTAGCGTGCTCAGCGCGAGCGATGCTTCCGTCCCCGTAACTCCCAGGAAGACTCATTCAGTATTTCGAACGACGTTCGATATTCTGACGACGATGCTATGCAAGTGCGCCACTCATGTCAACGGAGCCGAAGAACCGGCGACCTTTCCGATCTTCGTGGCAGTACGGGAATGACGTGTACTCCTTTTCTGGAGCATCTCCATATCGCGGCGCGGTCCGATGATCGAGAGTCTGGGACAGGCTCTCGAGACGGTAGTGCGATGTGCGGCGGCGCCTCCGATATGTGGACTGCCTCCATCGGGTGAGCTAAGAATTCTACAAGTCATCTGATGCGGGATATGCTTCCGGTGGCGGTGCGGAAGCATCGCCGTTCAAAGCAGCAGCCGCGCAAGCCTCTGCACATCGACCACAGGCAACTCTATTTTCGGGAAGGGCTGATGGAGCTTGATCTGGCTGGACGCGTGGCGTTGGTCACCGGAGCATCGAAAGGCATTGGCCTGGCCGTCGCCAGCCGGCTGGCCGCGGAGGGTTGCACGATCCATCTGGCCGCACGTTCGGCGGATGCGTTGGAGGCGGCCAGAGACAAATTGAAGGGACACGGGAATCCGATCGCGGTTCATGTTGCCGATCTTTCCGAACCTTCAACGCCGGAGCGGCTGATCGATGCTTGCGGCCATCTCGACATCCTGGTGAACAATGCCGGCGCGATACCAGCCGGCCGTATCGATCAGATCGACGATGCGGCCTGGCGCAAAGCATGGGACCTGAAGGTCTTCGGCTACATCAATATGACCCGCACGGCGCTCGAGCATTTTCGCCGTCGGAAGGCCGGCGTCATCGTCAACGTGATCGGCATGGCGGGCGAACGGCCCGACGCCCGCTACGTCGCCGGCAGCACCGGCAACGCCGCGCTGATGGCCTTCAGTCGGGCCATCGGAGCGGCTTCGGTCGACGAGGGCGTGCGGGTGGTCGGTGTCAATCCTGGGCCTGTCGCGACCGACAGGATGGTGACGCTGCTCAAGGCCAAAGCGCTGGGCTCGCTCGGCGACGAGAACCGCTGGACGGAGCTTCTGACCGAGTATCCGTTCGGGCGCCCTTGCCGACCCGAGGAGGTTGCAGACCTGGTCGCATTTCTCGCGTCGGCACGGGCCAGCTATATCAGTGGCACCGTCGTGACGATCGATGGCGGAATGAGCGCCAGGGGCGGCAGCTTCTGAGCCAAACGCGCAATCGCGGTCGGACACTTCGCCCTGACCACTGCGCACCGGCGTTTTCGTCCAGCGGCACGACGACGCCGACGAGGCCCATCGCCGATGCCTATCGGGTGCGGATGCTGAACGGGTCGCGCACCTCGCTTCCGAAGTCGATCATGACGTTCTTGGTGTGCATGAACTCGAGCAGTCCGTGCCAGCCCCGCTCGCGGCCGAAACCGCTGGCCTTGGTGCCGCCCGCCGGAGCTTGTGCCATGCCGGTGCGGTAGGTGTTGACCCAGACGGTGCCTGCATCGAGCGCCTTGCACATCCGGTGTGCGCGCGAGACGTCCTGCGTCCACACACCCGCCACCAGCCCGTATGCGGAATCGTTGGCAAGCTCCACCGCTTGCTCCTCGCTTTCGAACGGCATGATGCCCAGCACAGGCCCGAATACCTCCGATCGCACGAGCTCACAGTCTCGCCGCACGCCGGTGAAAATGGTCGGCTGGACGAACAGCCCCTTGCCGAGAGCGGAGCCCTGCGCCCTCCCGCCGCCGGCGGCCAGATTCGCTCCCTCCGCCTGCGCCCGCTGGATCATACCGAGGATGTGCTCGAGTTGGCGCTCGTTGGCCACCGGACCCATTTCAGTCCTCGGGTCCATGGGATCTCCCATCACGACCTTTGCAGCACGGTCGACCATCGCTGCAACCACCTGCTCGTAAACCGGGCGCTGCACCAGCAGGCGCGAACCGGCCATGCAGGTCTGCCCCGCCGCGCCGAAGATCCCCGCGACCGCGCCCGGCACCGCCCTGACCAGGTCGGCGTCCTCGAAGATGATGTTCGGCGATTTTCCACCCAGCTCGAGCGTGATCGGCACCAGGTTCTGCGCAGCCGCCTGCATGACCAGCCGCCCCGTCGCCGAGCCGCCGGTGAAGCTGATCTTGTCGATGCCCGGGGACGCGCAGAGCGCCGCGCCGACGCGGGCATCGCCGGTGACGACATTGACGACGCCCGCCGGCACGCCCGCCTCGGCTGCGAGATGAGCAAACTCGACTGTCGTCGCCGAGGCGAACTCCGACGGCTTGATCACCACGGTGTTCCCGGCCGCCAGCGCCGCTGCCAGCTTGTTGGACAGGAGCTGCATCGGCGAGTTCCAGGCGGTCAGCAACGCGCAGACACCCATCGGCTCCCAGCTCGCGAAGTCGACCATGGTGGGGCTGTCGAGCGGGATGTAGCTGCCGTAGAGCTTGTCGGCGAAGCCCGCGAAGAACCTGTAGTTGCGCGCCGAGAAGCCCATCTGGTTGATGGTCTCGCGAATGACCTTGCCGTTGTCGGTGGTCTCGAGTTCGGCCAGGCGCTTGGCATCGCGATCGATCAGGTCGGCGATACGGTGCAGAAGGCGCGAGCGCTCGGTGCCGCTCGTACGTTTCCAGGCCGGGAAAGCCTTGCGCGCCGCGGCAATTGCCGCGCGCACGTCCGCGTCCGTAGCCTGCCTGATTTTGGCCCAGACCTCCTGATTGTAAGGATTGTAGGTGGGGAGGTAGCGATCGGAGCCTGCGACGCTGGTTGCCTCGCCGCCGATGAAGAGCTCATATCGCTTGCGGTCCATCGCCCCCTCCTGCATCGGCCTGTGGAGATCGATTGCTGCTACGTGATGGAGGAGCGTGTGTCAAACGACGCCATGGCCGGGCCGCTCCTTCCCTGTTCGACAGCTTCCAGCACCCCTGCAATCATGTCAGGCCCAAAGCGCTCGCGGCGGACTGCCCCCGGGGCTGCCATCGAGCATCCAGGCCCAAGGCCCCCCGTGTCTCACATCGACCCGGACGCGGACACGGCCTTGCCAAGTCGGGGCGAGAGAGTATATGCCTGCCGCCTGTCCCTGAGCGGGCCGCAATAGCTCAGCCGGTAGAGCACATCATTCGTAATGATGGGGTCGGGGGTTCGAGTCCCTCTTGCGGCACCAT
>JAHDXT010000030.1 GCA_023384095.1 Hyphomicrobiaceae bacterium | reverse complement strand
CGGACTGCAAATCCGCGCACGCCGGTTCGATTCCGGCCGTGGCCTCCACCAAACATCGTGAAGACCGTCGGACATTACGGCCAGCGGCACCTCGGGCGCGCGACAGTCGCCAACGTCTTGGCAATTCACTCTCGGTCGGAGCCATCCGATTGCGCCTCGCAAACGATTGTCAATCGGCCCGCGACACGATCGATTGCAGCGCCGAGTAGACCTCGTCGGCCACGGTGATGCGCCCGCGCGGGCCGGTCGCCGTGCGCCGTTTCAGACTGCCCTCGCCCGGCAGGCGGACCGCTTCGGCCCCGGTCATGGGCCTTGATGCCTTCAGCCGCATCTTGAGCTCCGACACCCGGCTCTCGAAGTCGGCGACCGGCATCAACAGTCCCGGATCCATGACCAGGAAGAAGAAGCCGAAATCGGCGGCCTCGTCGACCACCACCTTGCTTCCGGAGAGGATGCCCAGAACCTGGGCCACGATCGACAGCCCCGAGCCACGGTGACCGCCCCAGGGCAGGAAGGCGCCGGCCAGCGCCGCCGCAGGGTCTCTGGTCGGCTCGCCGGCGGAATCGACGGCCCAGCCGTCGGGCAGCGTCCCGCCGGTCTCGCGGCGGAGCAGCACCTCGCCCCATGTCGTCGACGCCGTCCCGAAGTCGATGATGAGCGGTTCGTCTCCGGCCGGAAAGGCGAAGGCCAGAGGATTGGTGCCAAGGATCCGGTCTATGCCGCCAAAGGGCGCGACGCGCGCCGTGGTGTTGGTGGAGTGGAATGCGATAAGGTGCTGGCGCGCCGCCCGCTCGACATAATAAGCCAGCCGGCCGCTGAACCAGGTATTGCGGGCGCCGACGACGGCGATGCCGTTGCGCTTGGCGATGTCGATGGCTTTGTCGATGGCGATCACCGAGACAACGTAGCCGATCGTGTCGCCCCCATCGATAACGGCCGATCGCTCATCCTCGTGGACGACCCGGATCGGACCGCTCCGCGGTTTGCTGCGCAGGTGCTCGACGATGGCCAGCAGGCGCGGCAGGCTGGCGAACTCGTAACCGCACAGCGCGGCGTCGATCAGGTGATCGCCGACCATCCGCGCGTACTCGTCGGTCACGCCGTGCCGGGTCAGCACCCGCACCGTCAGGTCCATCGCCTCCTCGAGCATCAGCTCCATTCCGCCACCTCGCCTATCGCGTCGCGGCCGTCAGCGTTGCCAGGGCCCCCACATCCTCGAGCCGCTCCAGCTCGGCCACGACGGTCATCAGCCGTGCCGCCCGCTCGCCCAGCACCGGCTCGGCCAGCAGCCGGAACTTGCCCTCGATCGCCTCGCGTCCGAGCGGCGACTCCGGCTCCCCCAGGGCGTTGTCAAGGACGTTGCTGATCCGCCGTCCATCGCGCAGAACCATCTCGACGCGGGCCCCCCGCTTGCTCGGATAGGCGGGATCGAAAGCCGGTTCGGCCACGACATCGATGCGCCGCATCAACCCGCGGACCTGCGGATCGACCACCATGTCGTCCGTATATCGGAACAGCGAAGCGTCGCCCTCGAGGAGGGCCACGGCCACGGCGAACGGCACGCTGAACTGGGCCTGGTCGCCATTCCTGGGCTCGTGGATGTCCGCGCGGAAGGTGACCGAGTCGACCGCTACGGTGACCCGCTCGACATCGCTGGCGGCGATGCAATGGACCGCCAGGAGCTGGAGCGCCGCGTCCACGGGGGCGTGGTTCCCGCGGCAGCCGCCGTGGACCTTCACGTAGGTTTCAAAAATCCGGAACTCGGAGCCGAGGCCCGCCGCGACCGGCGCCGCATCGACACGATCGGCAAAGGCCTTGAACAGCCCCTCCTCGATAATTGTCGCAGCGCCTTCCGCGCCCGACGCGGCGAACTGGGCCGCAAGCAGCCCTCCCTCGCAGCTCCGGGCGACCTGCAGAGGCTGCGAGCGCGACGCCTTCAGCGCCTCCTTGAGCCCGACACCGAGGTTGCATGCGATGGCGATGGCGTTGCCGGCACCACGGCCGTCGAGGCCAAGAAGAGAGGCGGCGGCGGCGGCCGAGGATACCGCACCTATAACGGCCGTGCTCTGAAGGCCACGCTCGACCACAGAGGGGTAGATGGCCCGCCCCAGGCGCAGGAACACCTCATACCCCGCTGCGACGGCCGTGATGAGCTGTCGGCCATCCAGCCGACGATGCTCGGCCAGCGCCAAGCTGCTGGGCAGCACCACGGACGACGGATGCCCGCCAGTGAAGCGCGAGCCGTCGTCCAGGTAGCTGGAATGAGCGAGGAAGCTGTTGACCAGCGCGGCATCGCGCAAGGGTTTGCGGACACCGTCGCCCCAGACGCTCGCCTCGCCCGTGCTGCCCAGCAGCGCGAGGAGCGCCCGGTGATTGCCGATACGCCAGCCGGCGATGCCGGCCCCCAGCGTGTCCAGAACCCGCAGCTTGACCGTGTCCACGACTGCCGGCGGCAACGCGTCGAACCGGAGGCCGGCCACGAAGTGTCCGAGCTCACTCGCCAGCATGCCCGCGCGCCCCCTGCCCGACCGCCGCGAGATCTGGCAAAGGCGTCGAATCCGTAGTCGCATGCCGGCCCCGCCACTTCAGATAGCGCGGCAGGGCGATAACGGTGAACGCAACGAGGGCAATCGCATCCGCCACACCCGAGGGGAAGATGAGCAGACAGGCGGTGACGATGAGCACTGCTCTCGTCAAAGGACCAATCGGTCCCCACAGGTGGCCGGTGATCCCGGCGGCGAACGGAACGGTCGAGAGGAACAGCACGACCCAGCAGTAGACGACTGACGCGTTCAGCCCGTCCGGCATCAGGATCGGCGAATAGACGAACATGAACGGCATCAGATAGAGGAACGAGCTGAACCGCATGGCGTGGAAGCCGGTATTGTATGGATGGGCACCGGCAATGCTGGCTCCGGCGAAGGCAGCGATACAGACCGGAGGCGTGACGTTCGAGGACTGGCTGAACCAGAACACGGCCAGGTGTGCGGCCAGTAGCGGGATTCCCATCTCGCCCATCGCCGGCACCGCAAGCGTGGCGAGGATCAGGTAGTCGGCCGTTACCGTCATGCCCATACCGAGCACGAAGGTCGACGCCAGCACAACCAGAAGGGCGACCCATTGCATACCGAACGTGTACGACAGCATCAGAGCCGAAAACTTGAACGCGACGCCGGTCAGCAGTGCCATCCCGACGATGATGCCCACCGGGCCGGCGGTGGAGCCGATAATCAGCGACTTGTCGCCGCCCTCGGCCAACGCATCGAACAGGTTGACGAAGAAGCCGCGGATGTCGCCGGTCGCCACGTGCTTGATCGCCATGACGGCGAGGAACGAGGCGATCGCATAGAAGGCGGCGAATGACGGGGTGCCCCCGGTGAAGAGAACCGTGAACAGAACGACGATCGGAACGACGTGGTACCAGCCGCGCTTGAGAACCTGCAGCGTGCTGACCTGCTGCTCCTCGGGCACGGCGCCGATGCCATGCTTCAGGGCCTCGAAATGCACCATGACCATGATGGCGGAGAAGTAGAGCAGCGCCGGGACCAGCGCCACCGCGACGATATGGGCGTACGGCATGTGCAGCATCTCGGCCATCAGGAATGCGCCGGCGCCCATGACCGGAGGCATGAACATGCCGCCGGTCGATGCCGCGGCTTCGATCGCGCCCGCAACCTGCGGCCGATAGCCGGCCCGCTTCATCAGCGGAATTGTGAACGTACCGGTGGCAACCGTGTTGGCGGTCGCGCTGCCCGAGATCGTCCCGAAAAGACAACTTGCAAGCACCGCGGCCTTGGCCGGTCCGCCGCGGGTTCTGGCCAGCAGCGAGAGAGGAAGGTCGATGAAGAACGTGCCCGCACCGAACCGCTCCAGCACCGCGCCCATGATGATGAACAGCATCACGAAGGCGATGAACACGTAGGCAACGAAGCCGAACATCCCATTCATCGACGCATACGTATCGCCGACGATGTGTGACACCGAAAAGCCCTGGTGGCTGAACAAACCCTCCGGAATGTACGGGCCGAAATAACCAAACAGCAGGAGAAGCAGCGCCAGCCCCGGCAGAATCAGGCTCATGGCACGACGGCAGGCTTCGAGCACCAAGGCGATCGCAACAATGCCGAAGGCGATGTCACGGACCGTCGGCATGCCGGCCCGCCAAGCCATGTTGTCGTAGTCGAGAATGAAGTTGCCGAAGGCGAGGACGCTGGCGACAATAAGAAGGAAATCGACGACGCTGGGCTTGGTGGCCGGTGAGCTCGAAAACGCCGGATAGCGCAGGAATATCATGATCGTGACGAGCATGATAAACATGCCCCGCAGGGTCGACGAGTTCCACTCGTTTGACGTCACCGAATAGAGCAGCATAACGCTGTAGCTGGCAGCCAGCAGCTTGAAGGCAATTTCCCACGCCGGAGTGAATGTACGCCTGAGACGTGCGACTTCAGCCTCTTCGAGAAGATCGAGGAAGAAGTTCTTTTTGCTCGCCATGGCAGGTTTTTGATCTCTCGGGCGCCGCGTGGGTAACTGGGTCGACAGTGCCGGCGGCAGACCCGCCGGCACCCGTATGTCGGATCACTTGCGATACGCGTGCCGGATTACTTGAGAAACGGCTCCGGAACCTTGACGCCGATCTCATTCCAGTAGCGGGCCGCACCTGGGTGGACGGGGCCGATATTGCCTGTAAGCGGATCGTTGCGGTCGAGGTTGGCGCCCTTGAAGGCCATTCCAACGTGCTTCACCGCCTCGTCCGCATACGCGGCTTTTGTCAGCTCGTAGACGACGTCGTCGGGCACGTCCTTGTGGACGATGATGAAGCCGCCATTGCCGAACATGGTGACGTCACGGTCGATCCCTTTGTAGGTGCCGGCCTTGACCACCACCGACTGATAGTAGGGATGCTTCTCGAGAAACTTGCTCTTTTCGAGCTCCTTGCCGAAGTCGACCAGCTCGACAGGATTCTGTGCTGCCATCTCCTCGACCACCGCGGCGGGCACGGAGCCCAGACGGCTGAAAGCGTCGATCTTGCCGTCCTTCAGCATGTCGGGATAGTCCTGGTGCGGCAGCATGCGGGCGTTGATCTGCGCCGCAAGCCCGGAATCCGTGAGGAATGCCATCATCGACACCGCCGAGCCCGAGCCCGGAGCGCCAATGGCAAACGTCCGGCCCTTCATGTCGGAAGCCGTCTTGATGTTGCTGCTTTTCAGCGCGATCACGTGATTGGCCATCGGCGGGGTCACTACGCCGACAACCCTCCAGTCGCGCATCGGCTCACTGAACGGCTTCTCCCCCTTCCAGGCCTGGTACATTGTGTCCGGTTGTGTCATGCCGAGCTGGGATTGGCCGAGGCTGACACGCCGAATATTCTCGTAGCCGCCCCCCGAGGTGCTGGGGGTGATGTTGATGTTGGCGAGGCGATCGTTGAGGTGCTTTGCCAGGGCGGCCCCGATCATATAATAGGTGCCGGTGATACCGCCCGTGGCCAGCTGCATGTTGTGCTTACCGGCGGCAATGCCGGCGGTAGCCGATGCGGAAAGAACCGCGGCAGCGATAGCTGTCCGCCTGCTCCATTTGCGGATAGTCGTCATCAGAGCCTCCTGTCACATCTCGGGCCGGCGCTGCCGGGATCGCATAGTGGAGGCGAAGCACGATGAGAACGACGGTCAGCAGGTAGGCACTCAAGATGTCCTACGACTGCCGGCGGCCCGCGACATCGACACTTCCCCCGACGGCACCATACTGAGGCTGCTCACGCACAGCCCAGCAGGTTGTTGTTCCGAGGACCGTTTGCCGGAATCCTCTAATTTTTCTTGCAGTTTGACAGATCGCAGGCAATCAGATCAAATGATATTACCTGATGGTTCTTGGCAAGAAATTCTGATTCCTTGACCCTCAAACAGCTCGAGACCTTCTATTGGGTATTCCGCCTCGGCAGCTTTGTCGCCGCCGCGGAACGGCTGCATTCCACGCAGTCCGCCGTCTCCATGCGCATCCAGGACCTCGAGGCCAGCCTCGGCGTGGCGCTGTTCGATCGCAAGCACCGATCGGTTCAACTGACGGCCAAAGGCCAGGAGTTGCTGAGGTATGTGGAGCGGCTGTTGTCGTTGACCGCGGAAATCCGTCATCGGGTCTGCGATCCAGAGGTGATCGCGGGGAACATTCGGCTCGGCGTCACCGAGCTGGTGGCGGTGACGTGGCTGGCAGATCTGGTGCGGGCGATCAATCAGCGCTACCCGAGGGTGACGGTGGAGCTGAACGTCGACGTGACTTTGAACCAGATCCGCAAGCTGCAATGCGGCGAACTCGACCTGGCCCTTTTGCCCGGACCCATCACCGAGCCGGGCCTCTCCAACGTATCTGTCGGCAGCCTCGCCTTCGCATGGATGGCCAGTCCCCTGCTGGATGTACCGTCACGCCGATTGACCCCGCGCGATCTGGATGAGTGGCCGCTGTTGACCCCGGCCTACCAGTCCCACCTTCACAAGGTGCTGGGCAGTTGGTTCGACCGGAGCGACGCCACCCAGCACCGCGTCAACGTCTGCAATTCCATCGGCATATTGGCAGCGCTGACCAAAGCGGGACTGGGAATTGCATATCTGCCGGTCTCCCATATGGCCGATGAAATCGCCACTGGACAGCTCAAGGTCCTGAAGACCACGCCTCGCTTGCCCGACCTCGAATATTTCGCCATTTACCAGAAGCGCAACACCCAGCCACTGGCACCGGTCATCGCCGAGCTCGCCCAGCAGCTCAGCTGCTTTGACAAGCCGGCAAGAGAGGCCTGAAACGATCCATCGGCCTCACCGGCCAGCCGACTCGCAGACCTGAGCGGGACGGCCATGGACCGTGGCTTCGCGACTGCCACGCCGCCATCGGCGACCGGTTGCTCAAGCGATGGCACCCGTGGAGCGTCATGGCGAGGTCCGTGCTGGCGACCGCACCAGAGACGAAGAGGGACGCAGAGCATCCGCGGCCAGTGCCGCCGCCCGCCCGACGGCCTCGCGCTCGGCGAGGTCACCCTGTGCCAGCGCCGCGCACAGCTCCTCCAGGACCGGGTCCTCCAGACCGGTCAAGACATCGGCGACAGCCGCTGCCGTGGCCGTGACGAGAAGTCGGCGGACACGGTCGCTCGGGCCGGTAGCCGGCCGGATGCGGCGGTGCCGGTCGATGGCGTCCAGCAGCTCGGCTACACCCTTGTTGTGCTGAGCAACGGTGCGGACCAGACTCGGCCGCGGCTCTGGCCGAAGGCGGATCAGGGCACGCAGGTCATGCTCGGTCTTGTCGGCGAGGGGCAGATCGCCCTTGCTGACGGCATAAATATCGGCAATCTCCATCAAACCCGCCTTGACCGCCTGGACCTCGTCACCCAGGCCCGGGGGGCACACCACGACCACGGTGTCCGCAAGGCTCGCGACATCGACCTCGGCCTGGCCGGCGCCAACCGTCTCGACGATGATCAGATCGAAGGCGGCGGCGTCCAGGACATCGATGACGCGCGCTGCGGCCCGGCACAGGCCGCCAGAGTGACCACGGGAGGCGAGCGAGCGGATGTAGACGCCCTTCGCGCCGGAGTGCTTCTCCATGCGCACCCGGTCACCCAGAACGGCTCCTCCCGAGATCGGGCTCGAAGGATCGATGGCCACCACCGCAACCCGCCGATCACGGCTGCGGGCCGCGCCAATCAGTGCCGACACCAGGGTCGACTTGCCCGCCCCGGGCGCTCCGGTGATGCCGACGACGGCGGCGTGGCCGAGCTGGCCGCGAACGGCCCGCAGGATGGCCCAGCCCGTCTCCGTCTCATTCTCGACATGGCTGATCGCTCGCGCCAGCAGGCGGGTATCGGCGCAAGCGATGCCCTCGATGAGGCGCGCGAGGTTACCCGATGCGTTCATTTTCTCTCCCCGTCGCGCCGACCGGCACGGCACACGGTTTGGACGCCTCGTCGACGACCGCGACCGCCCCCATAGCCAGGGCGGAGAAGGCGACGCAGGCATACCAGCCGACGACGTAGCTGCCGGTCAGATCGATGATTAGTCCGCAGACCGGTGTCAGCACCACGGCACCCAGGAAAGCGAGGGTGTTGGTGAAGCCCGAGGCGATCCCGGCGGAATCGCGACCAGCGACCTCCGCGACCAAGGACATCCCGACGCCCTGGAAGCCGGCCGCGGTGAGGCCCGACAGCGCTGCCAGCAGCCCGATCAGCCAGCCCGGCGCACCCGCGGTGAGCTGCGCCAGCCCAAACAGCGCGAGGGACCCAAGGGCGGCGATCAGGATGTAGACGGCTTTGCGGTAGCCCCCGAACAGCCGATCACTGACCAGCCCCCAGACGATGCGGCCAGCCGCGCCGGTCACCTGGACAACCGCCAGGTAGGACGCCGCCGCCAGCAGGGGAAGACCGACGTCGCGGTGCAGGAACAGCATCAGGTAGGTCAACAGGCAGAACTGCGCCCCAACGCGAAAGAAGCCTTCCACGCCGAGAGCCATCATGCTCGGGTTGCGGGCGATGCCGGCAAGTTGCTGCTTGAGACGCCGTGCATCCTCGGTTCCGCCACCCCCCTCATGCTGCTGTGGCTTATAGAGGAGCAGCAGCGCGAGGCCACCGATGCCCACCAGAAGCCCCGACCCGGCGAGTGCGTTGGTCCAATCGGTCAAGAGAGCCAAAGACGGCAGGAGCAACGCCGCCAGGAAGCCGCCGGCGTTGATGCCGGTCTGCTTGATGCCCATGGCGGTCGCCCGCGACCGGTCGTCGAACCACAGCATCAGGGCCTTGTTCGTGGCAGGAGTGACGGCGCTGTAGCCGATGCCGGCCACGACCAGCAGCGCGCCCATCGCCACCGCGGTGGGCATCTGCGACGCCAACAGCAGACCTCCACCTGAAACCACGCAGGCTCCGGCCAGAATGCGCCGAGAGCCGAAGTAATCGGCGGCCCAGCCGGCCACCGTAGCCGTCAGCACCACGCCGAAGTAATAGGACGAGGACAGGAGCCCAAGCTCGGCGTTGTCGAGGCCGAAATCGCTGCCGATGAAGGTGAGCAATGGCGGCAGGCTCATGGGGCCCATCGCCATCAGCGCATGCAGTGCGAAGAGCAGCGCCAGCACAAACCACCGGTTCTGTGTGCCACCGCCGCTCATCGTCCAGCCGGCTCAGGCCGCCGCCGCTGTGGTGCCGATAGCGGTCAGGAGGCCGATGGTTTCCAGCCGGTCGAGCTCCAGGATGGCCGCCGCCAGCCGCTCGCTCTCGCCACGTCCGAGCCACTGAGCATTGGCGTGAAACTTGTCCAGCAGCTCGCTGGCGGCAATCGGATTGCGGGTGTCGCCCCGCACCTGGGGGACCTCGGCGGTTCTGCGGCTGCCGTCGGTCAAGGTCACCTCGATGTGGCCGGGCATGTCCTTGACCTCGTACCGCGGGTTGGCCTCGTAGGAGACCTTCGTCATCAGACCCTGGATAGCGGCATCGCCGAACGACGCCTCGGAGAACTCCGAGAGCCCGGCCTTGCCGCGCGCGAGCATGGCGGCGACGGCGAACGGCAGGCTGAAGCGGCTGTCGTAGCCGCTCTTGGGCGCCAGCTTGCCGGTCCATGGTTCGCAGACGATGTTGACCGCGTCGGGGGAGACCGAGCAGCGAATGGCTTCGATCTGCTCCGGCCGCACGCCCTCGCGCCGCAGCTTCGCGGCGCAATCGAGGAATGCTTGCAGATAGTGGCAGCACGGATAGAGCTTGGGCCGAACGTCGAGTATCTCCCAGCGCTCGCCGAGGTCGGCCTCGATGACATCGAGGTCGAGGTCCTCGCCGCGCAGGAACGACCGGAACAGGCCGAGCCGGCCCTCGAAGACGGTCTCCGGTCCAGTGAAGCCGGCGCTGGCAAGATCGGTAGCGACGATGCCGCAAAGACCCGCCCAGCCGGCGTGCAGCCGCTTGGCGCCGACGCCGGCACCGATGCATTCCAGCAGCCCCGAGGTGAAGCTGCCGCCGATGCCCAGCGCCTGCACTGCGGTCGCACGATCGAGCCCGGCCAGCACGGCGGTCGTGACGCTGGCGCCGAAAGTTGCGCAGATCGACGTGGTGTGGAAGCCGCGCAGATGGAAACGGTTGAGCGCCGGGAGTCCGAGCCGGATGGCAATCTCGGTCCCGAGGGCAGCCGCCGCCAGCACATCGCGCCCGCGCCGGCCTTCGCGCTCGCCGACGGCCAGCGCCACCGGCACCAGCGCCGCACTGGGATGGACCACCGATTCGGTATGCGTGTCGTCGAAGTCCTGGCCGTGCGCCAGCGTCCCGTTGGCGAAGGCGGCATGGTGCGCAGGAACCTTGCCGCCGCCGATCACGCCGGCATCGCCTGCGCCGCCCCAGCGCGCCACGAGATCGAGCACGGAGCGGCCGAAATCGAGTCGGCTGGAGCCCAGGGCGATACCGACGGTATCGAGCACCAGCAGCTTGGTCTTCTCCACCACCTCGGACGGCAATCGTTCGTAGTCGAATGCATGGGCGAATTCGGTGAGGCGGCTCGCGATGGTCGGCTGCATGACCCCTCCTACTCTGCGAGAGCGCGGGCGATGAGCACGCGCTGAATTTCGTTGCTGCCGTCGACGATCTGCAGATGCTTGGCATCGCGCATCAGCCGTTCGACGGGGAAGTCCATCGAATAGCCGTAGCCTCCGAGAAGCTGCACCGCCTCGGTGGCAACCTGCATCGCCGTGTCGGTGGCGAAGCACTTGCTGGCCGAAAGGATCGCGGTGAGCTGGCGCGGCTCGATGCCGGCGTCGAGCAGCATGGCCCCGCGGTGGACGAGCTGGCGCGCCGCCTCGATCGCGATCGCCATGTCGGCCAGCTTGAACTGCAGCCCCTGCATGTCGATGAGCCGGCCGCCGAAGGCCTTCCGGTTCCGGCAATAGTCGAGGGCGGCATCGAAAGCCCCCTGGGCCAGGCCCACGCCCCGCGCTCCGATAGCCGGGCGGTTGCGGGTCATGGTGGTGAGCAGCAGCTTCATGCCGTCGCCGATCTTGCCCAGCACCGCATCCTCGGGCAGCTCGCAATCCGCCAGGATCAGCTCTCCGGTCGGCATGCCCCGGATGCCCATCTTCTTATCGATATGCCCGATGATGAGGCCCGGCGCGTCCTTGGGCACGATGAAGCCGGTGATCCCCTGCCGCTCGCCATCGATGACCGGCTTGGCGAAGACGACGTAGTAGTCCGACAGCCCGGCGCCGGTGATGAAGCACTTGGTGCCGTTCAGGATCCAACGGTCGCCGCGCTTCTCGGCCCGCGTCTTCAGGGCGGACACATCGGAGCCGGCGTCGGGCTCGGTGACGGCATTCGAGATTTTCACCTCGCCCGTGGCCAGCGGCGCCAGGTATTCCCGCTTCTGTGCTTCCGTGCCGCCCTTGATGAGCATAATGCCGACGATGTTGGTCAGCACCGGCATCAGCGCCGTCGTCGTACAGACCTTCGCCAGTTCCTCCGTCACCACGCACAGGTCCATGGTCGAAGCCCCTGCGCCGCCGTACTCGGCGGGCAGGGTCATGCCGACGATCCCGTGCTCGCGTAACAGGGCGAAGACGTCGTGCGGGTATTGCGATGTCGCGTCGGTCTCAGCAGCGCGAGGGGCGATCTTTTCGCTCGCCAATCGCTGGGCTGTCCTTCGCAACTCTTCCTGTTCCCTGGTCAGGAAGTGCTCCGGGATGCGGGCATACATGGCATCAGGCCTCCTGTTTCGCCGGTCGGCTGGCCGCCAGAAGACGCCGTTGCACCTTGCCCGAGGCGGTCTTCGGCAGCGACGGCACGAATTCGACCTGCCGCGGCACCTTGTAGCGGGCAATGTGGTTGCGGCAGTATTCGATGATCTGATCGGCAGTAACGGTGGCCCGTCCCTCCTTCGGGACGATGAAGGCTTTGATCAGCTGCCCCTTGTCGTCGTCGTCGACGCCGACGACCGCCGCCTCGAGAACGGCATCGTGGTTGTAGAGCAATTCCTCGATCTCGCGCGGATAGACATTGAAGCCGGCGGTGATGATCAGGTCGTCCTTGCGCCCGACCAGATAGATGAAGCCGCGCTCGTCCTTGCGTGCGATGTCGCCTGTGTGGAACCAGCCGTTGCGATAGTCGCTGCGGGTCTTGCCCGGCATGCGCCAGAACCCCTTCGGGATGTGGGCGCCGCGCACCACCAGCTCGCCGTCGGTGTCCGGCGGCAGCTCGTTGCCGTCGCCGTCGACGATGCGGATCTCGCAGTCGATCTCCGGGTGGTACGCGCCCAGCGCCTTGCCGATCGAGCCGATGACGCGGTCGCCGGACAGTGGATGGGAGGTGCCGACCCAGCCGGTGCAGCCGTAGCCCTCGATCACCTTGATGCCGGCTTGCCGCTCGAAGGCCGTATGGACCTCGATCGGGATGGGCGCTCCACCGGTCCGGCACAACCTGAGGGAGCTCAGGTCGTAGCTGCCGATGCGCGGATGGGCGAGCATGTAGGTGTACATGGTCGGCACGCCGGCAAAGAAGGTGATCCGCTGCTCCTGGATGGTCGCCAATACCTGCTCGGTGTCCCAGCGAGCCATCAGCGTCATGGTGGCACCGGCATAGCTGGCCAGCAGGCAGGGGATGATCAGGCCCTTGGCGTGAAACAGCGGCAGCACCACCAGCGAACGGTCGTCCTCGCGCATCCCCCAGACGATCGACTCGTATCGCAGCAGGTGGGTGAAGTTGGCGTGGCTGCACATCACGCCCTTCGGCCGGCCGGTGGTGCCCGATGTGTAGTAGAGATCGCAGACGTCGTCGGGCGCGCAGTCGTGGAGATCGAATCTCTCGTCGGCCGCCGCGATCAGGCCGGCGAAGGCGTGGGTCCCGTACGGCGCCTCGCCGACCACGACAACGTGCTCAAGGTGCGGACACTCGACCCAAATGTCCTCGATGAGGTCGAGCTTGTCAGCGCTGGTGACGAGCACCCGAGGCGATGCGTTGTTGAGGACGTAGCGCGCCTCGCTCTTCTGGAACATCACGTTCATGGGCGCGGCCGTGGCGCCGAGCGCGATGGCCCCCCAGCGGGCGATGAGGAACTCGGGGCAGTTGCCGAGGAACAGGCCGACGCGGTCGCCGGGACGCACTCCCAAACCCTCCAGGGCATTGGCGAACCGGCAGACCTGCACGTAAAGCCCGGCATGGGAGTAGGTGCGGTCCTCGAACAGCAGCGCCGGCTTTCCCGGCAGGCGTTCGGCGTTGGTCCGCAGCCACGAGGCGATGTTCATGCCACCTCCCGCATGACGGCAATGCGCCGGATGCAGTCGACGATCTCCTCGAGGCGGCTGCCCTCGCGGAACACCTCGCGCACGCCGAGCTCCTTCAGCCGCGGGAAGTCCTCCGGCGGAATGAAGCCGCCGGCGAGCACGGCGATGTCGTCGGCCCCGCGCTCTCGCAACAGCCCGGTGATGCGTTTGCACAGGCTCATATGGGCGCCAGAGAGGACGCTGACGCCGAGCACGTCGACGTCTTCCTGGATCGCCGCATCGACGAGCTGCTCCGGTGCGTGGTGCCGGCCGGAATAGATCACTTCCATGCCGGCGTCGCGCAGGGCCATAACCACCAGCACAATGCCGCGATCGTGGCCGCACAGGCCCGGCTTGCCCATCAGCACACGGATTCTTCTGTTTGCTGTCATGGCTGGGCCTCAGAAGCTGGTCGGCTCGTCGTATTCGCCGAAGACCTCCCGCAGGGTGCCGCAGATCTCGCCGACGGTGGCATAGGCGCGCACCGCCGCGATGATCGGAACCATCAGGTTGTTCTCCGTGCTGGCGGGGCGGCGCGCCGCCTCCTTCAACTCCGCCAGCGTCCGCTCGACGGCCGGATTATCGCGCTCACGGCGCAGGCGGCGCACCGTCTCGATCTGACGCTGCTCCTCCTCCTCCTTGTACTCGTACGGTCGGCGGGGAGGCTCGTCCTCGTCGATGCGGAACTTGTTGACGCCGACCTTGACCTTGCGGCCCGTTTCCCAAGCGCGGTGGGTCTCATAGGCGTCCTCGGCGATGACCTTGCGCACGTAGCCGCTTTCGATGGCCGCCACCATGCCGCCCATCCGGTCGATGCGGTCGAGCTCATCGAGCACGCGGCGCTCGAATTCGGCCGTAAGCGCCTCGACGCAGTATGAGCCGCCCAGAGGATCGACCACGTCCGGCAACGCCGTCTCGTAGGCGACGACGTACTGCGTGCCGATGGCGATCAGCTCGGATTTCTCGGTCGGAATGCCGAACACCTCGTCCATGGTGCGCAGGCCGATGAGCTGGATGCCGCCGAGCACGCCGGCGAGGCAGGCCAATGTCGTGCGGGCGATGTTCAGCTCCGGCCGCTCGCGCGTCATCAGCGATCCGCCGCTGTGGCCCAGCACCCGGCATTTCATGCTTTCCGGGTCCTTGGCGCCGTACTTGTCGCGCAGCCGCCCGGCCCAGATCTTGCGCATCGCGCGGAACTTCGCCACCTCCTCCAGGAGGTCGGTGTGGTTGGTCTTCATCAGGAAGAACATGCCCTTGGCGAAGGCATCGATATCGACACCGCGCCGGACCGCCTCGTCGACGTACGTGAACGCGTCGGCGAAGGCGAAGGCCACCTCGTGCACGCGGTTCGAGCCCGCCTCCGGGAAATGGCCGCCGCAGACGTTGAGCGGCCAGTAGGCCGGCAGGTTCCGGGCGCAGAACTCCAGCGTGTCGGTCACCAGCCGCAGGGACGGCTCGACCGGATAGATGAAGTTGCCGCGCGCGGTGAACTCCTTGAGGATATCGTTCTGCAGGTTGCCGCGGATCCTGGAAAGATCGGCGCCCTGCTTCTCGGCCAGCACGACATGCATGGCGAGGAACACCGCCGCGGGCGCATTGATGACGGTGCCGACGAAGGTCTCTTCAAGATTGATGCCGTCGAAAATGATCTCCCAGTCGCGCAGGGAGGCAACCGAGGTTCCGGTCCTGCCGACCTCCCCCTGGGCCATGGGGTGGTCGGGGTCGTAGCCGAGCTGGGTCGGAAGGTCGAGCGCCATGTAAGGCGGCACGCCGCCATGCTCGATCATCTTCCGGAACAGCACGTTGGTTTCGTGCGGGCTGCCGAAGCCGGCATAGTGGCTGATGGTCCATAGCTTCTTCCGGTAGCCGCTGGGGTCCAGGCCGCGGGTGAACGGGTACTGGCCCGGGAAACCGACGTCGCTGGAGAAATCGCTGACAGCGTCGGACGGCGTGTAGACGACCTTGAGCGGGATGCCATCCTCGCATTTGGCGTCCATGCTCTCCGCTGTCTCCAATTCATCCTTGTGATTGGTCAGCCAGGCTTCCTCGGCGGCCTCCAGCTTCTCGATCAGCATTCCAACCTCCCGGGCCAGCCGCACCGGAGCGGGACCGTGTGTCCTCGGTGCAATGAATGATGAATTTCGACGTGTTAACGAGGGAGATTAGAAGTAGTCGGCACATCAGGGCAAATGATATTGCCTGATGGTGTTGAGCCATATTTTCTGATTGAGCTCATTCCCAGCTCAGTAGCGCCTGAAGTGCAGTGCGACGCTGTCCCGGCCCGACGCGATGAGGAACTGCCGTATCCTCGATCTGCGAGCGCAGCGCGTACCCCTTGAGGCACAACGCCTGGTGGGGCGACAGCCCGCGGCGAGGTGTGTGCAGATATTCTGTGCATCGCGAAGGCGAATGTTCCGTCACCCCTTGTCGATTCGGCTTGCAGCAACCATGATATATCGACTGTGTATCAGCCACTTCAGAACCCGCTCCATGCTTCAGACGATGTCCACGCCAGCCAGTGCCGTGCGCGGCACCGAGGGTACCCGTCTCGTCTCAGGAACGGGCCCGCGCCGGCGAGCAGCGGCGGCCGGTGACCAGCAGGCCGCAGGAGGCCAGATCGTCTGACATGGCGCAGGGATCGACGACTCCAACTGCCACGCGGAAGCGGGCGGCAGTGCGGCGCACACGGGGCGCCGACGGTCGCCAGGCCAGACCCGCGACCAGCCTCACCGAGCGCGCCTACCGGCACCTGGAGGAGCTCATCGTGACGCTGCAACTCGCTCCCGGCGCGGCCGTATCCGAGAACGAGCTGAGCGAGCGCCTCGGCATCGGCCGCACGCCGATCCGTGAAGCGCTGCAGCGGCTCGCGCGGGAGCGGCTGGTCACGATCCTGCCGCGTCGGGGCATCATCGTGTCCGAGGTCAACGTGAGGAGCCAGTTGCGGCTGCTCGAGCTTCGCCGCGAGGTGGAGCGCCTTGTGGTGCGTTGTGCCGCGCGCCGCGCCAGCCCCGAGGAGCGCGCCAGGTTCGCCGATCTCGCCGACCAGTTCGAGACGAGCGCGCGGGAGAACGACGACACCACCTTCCTGCGCATCGACCGCGAGTTCAACGAGCTCAGCGTTTCGGCGGCTCGCAACGAGTACGCGACCCTGTCCATGGGCCTGATGCAGGCGCTGTCGCGCCGTTTCTGGTATCTCAACTACAAGAAGGCGGCGAACCTCCCGGAGACGGCGATGCTGCACGCGAGCATCGCCAGGGGCATCGCCGCGGGCGATTCCAACGCGGCCGGTGCGGCCACCGACCGCCTCATGGACCAGATCGAGGCGTTCACCCGCGCCACGCTGGACGCCGATTTCTGACGGGGCGTCCGAGCCGCCGCAGCAGGCCCAATAGTGCGATGATCGAGAAATTCGCCGGTGCTCGCGGCTTGGTTGCGAGCGAATTTCCTCGAGCTGAGCCACACCGGCTGGTCTTTGAAGCCAGTGTCCCTTTCGATTCCGAAGCTCGCTCGGGACGCCAGCATCGAGCATTGGCGAGCTACGGAATCGGGACCCTGGCCCCTGGCCGGAGAATTCCGTTGTCGCGGGCGCGCCGACCCCCTAAGATATACACCTGATATTTTAGTCGCCGCCGTCTGACGAAGTCGGCAGCGAGCTCGACCGAGGTCTGCTGGAGGCGGACGGGACTGTACCCATCCCACGGAACGATCAACCCGATCATCATCGCGAAGGAGGAGACCGATGCAGGAGGGACGCAGAAGGGCACTAAAGGCGCTGGGCGCCGCCGGAGTGCTGGCGGCCGTCGCCGGCACGCGCGAGGCCGCGGCCCAGAAGGGCGGGCCCAGCTACAGCTTCAAGATGACCACGGGATGGGCCGGCGGTCCGCTGATGGACATCGGTGCCAAGGCGTTCGCCGAGCGGCTGGAGTTCTTCTCCGGCGGCCGCATGAAAGTGCAGGTCTTTCCCGGCGGCGCGCTCGGCAACGCGCTCAAGGTGTCCGAGACGGTGAAGAACGGTGTCGCCGAGATGGGCCACACCTGGATGGGCTACGACTGGGGCGCCGACCCCACCACCGTGGTGTTCGGCGGCTACGCCGGCAGCTTCAACTCCGAGTACATGCTGCACTGGCTCTACGAGGCCGGCGGCGCGGAGCTGCAGCGCCAGTTCCGTGAGGAGAAGTTCGGCATCATCTCGATCCCGCTCTTCATCCGCACGTCGGAGGTGTTCCTCCATTCGCGCAAGCCGGTCAAGACGATGGAGGACCTCAAGGGCCTCAAGCTGCGCACCGCCGGCGCCTGGATCGAGATGTCGAAGGAGCTCGGCGCCTCCCCGGTGACGACGCCCGGCGGCGAGATCTACCCGGCACTGGAACGGGGCGTCATCGACGCCACCGAGTGGGGCACGCTGTGGGAGAACATCAGCCCCGGCTTCTACAAGGTGGCCAAGTACCTGATCGTCCCCGGCGTGCACCAGCCCACCGCGCCCTTCGAGCTGTGCATCAACAAGGGCGTCTGGGACAAGCTGTCGCCCGAGGACCGCAAGCTGATCGAGCTCACGGCCAAGCTGGTCACGTTCGAGACCTTCACGCGGATCGGCCAGGAGGACGCCAAGTCGCTCGATGTCTACCGCAAGGCAGGCAACGAGATCGTCGAGCTCGATCCCGAGGTGCAGTACGCCGTGCGCGAGCAGGGCTACGCCTGGGCCGAGAAGACCAAGGTCGGGAATCCCTGGTTCGACAAGGCCTACACGAGCCAGCGGGAATTCGAGATCCTGTGGAAGGACGCACCGCACTACCGCAACGTGAAAGTGCGGCCGACCTGATTTCCCACGGCCGCGGGCCATCGGCGGCGCCCATCGAGGCGCCGCCGGTTTTGTGCGAGCCGATCGCCAAGCAGCCACTCCAGACCGAATCGGATCGAATATGCTTTCTACGCTGGCGCGCTTCCTCGACCGCGTGACCGGGTCATCCGGCGCCATCGTCGCCTGGCTCGTCATCCCACTCGCTCTCGCAAGCTGCTACGAGGTGTTCTCTCGCTACGTCCTCGGCGAGCCGACGCTATGGGCCTACGAGGTCGGATACATGGTGATGGGCACCCACTTCCTGGTGGGCATGGCCTACACGCTGCGGGAGAACGAGCACATCCGCATCGACATGATCTACGCGCAGCTCTCACCCAAAATGCGGGCGCTCATCGATACCTTCACCTACGTGTGCCTGCTGCTGCCGCTCTGCGCGTGGCTCTCTGTCGGCCTATGGACCAAGGTGATCACCGCCTACGAGTCCAAGGAACGCTCGGGCATGTCCGCCTTCAACCCGCTGATCTGGCCGTATCGCGCAGTCTTCCTGGCGGCGTTCGTGCTGCTTGGCCTGCAGGCCGTCGCGCAACTGATCCGCTGCTACCAGGTCCTTGCCGGCAAGGCCGAAGGCGGTGCGCAGTGATGAGCGAGTTCCTGCCGCTGTTCATGCTGCTGGCGATGTTCGTCATGATCTTCGCCGGGATCCATGTCGCCTTTGCGCTGATGGGCACCGCGCTGGTGTTCGGCTACGCCATTTTCGGCGGCACCCTCGTCTACCAGATCATGGACAAGATCGAGGATATCGGCTCCAACTACGTGCTGGCGGCCGTTCCGCTGTTCGTGTTCATGGGCACCATGCTGGAACGCTCCGGCATCGCCGAGCAGCTCTTCGAGGCCGTGCACCTGTGGACCCGTCGCATGCCGGGCGGTCTGGCGCTCGGCACCGTCATCATGTGCGTCATCTTCGCCGCATCCACCGGCGTCGTCGGCGCCACCGAGGTGGTGGTGGGGCTGCTCGCGATCCCCGCCATGATGAAGTACAATTACAACAAGCCGCTGATCAGCGGGACCATCTGCGCCGGCGGCTCTCTCGGCACCATCATCCCGCCGTCCGTCGTCGTTGTGGTGCTCGGACCGGTGGCCGATGTCTCGGTCGGCGACCTGATGGTCGGCATGCTCTTTCCCGGCCTGATCATGGCCGGACTGTATATAGTCTATATCGTCGGGCTTTGCGTGGTTCGACCCGACTTCGGGCCGCGCATTCCGCCGAGCCCCGACGACCCGACCCTGGCGCAACGGCTCAAAGTCACCGCTTATGCGCTGATGCCGCCGCTGTTCATGATCTTCGCGGTGCTGGGCTCCATCATGCTGGGTCTGGCGGCGCCGACCGAGGCGGCGGCGCTGGGCGCTGCCGGCTCGGTCATTCTCACCATATTCTACGGCCGGTTCAGCCTGGAAACGCTCAATGATGCGGTCATGAAGACGTTGCGTATCACCTGCATGATCATGACGATCCTGCTCGGTGGCACCATCTTCACCGGCGTATTCTTCGCCGGCGGCGGGATCGAGCTGACCAACAGTCTCGTGGAGTACCTCCATCTCGGGTCGTGGGGGCTGCTGGCCCTCTTTCTGGGCATCTGCTTCATGTCGGGGTTCGTGCTGGATTGGATCTCGATCCTGCTCATCTTCATCCCCATCTTCATGCCGCTGATAAAGGCTGCCGGCTTCGACCCCGTCTGGGTCTGCATCCTGTTTCTGATCGTCATCCAGACCAGCTATCTCACCCCGCCGATGGCGCCGGCGATATTCTATCTGAAGGGCATCGCGCCGCCGGCCATCACGCTGATGCACATCTACAAAGGGGTCGTGCCGTTCATCCTGCTGCAGGTGCTGACGCTGGTGATCGTCATGGTCTTCCCGGAAACGGTGCTCTGGCTGCCGAGGAACGTGCTCGGCTTCAATTAGGCGCCCTGAGCGGCGCCAGACCTGCCGCGATCCAAGCGGCGGGGGGCGCCTTCACCCGAGAAGTCCGGTCGCGATTGAAACGCTAGCAGCGAGCAGCGCCCCTTGCGTAGAGGGGGTTGGGGGTTGCGGGGCCGGAAACCCGTGGGCTCATTTTGCGGCTCCGGCCCACCCGCGCGCCTACGGCGCGCCGCCCTTCCCGTCGAGGGGAGGGCTGATGGGATTCGCACGCCTCGTACCGCCCCCTCATTCGCGCACCGGTCGAGTCTGCGCGACCACAGAGCACACCCGCGCCGAATGCCATTGACACTCCCATCCGCGGGCAACTAATATATCAGTCGCATATGAGACACGCCGCCCGGTCAGGCGCGGCGCCCGGATAGGAAGAGCAAGATGTCCGATATCATAGCGTCGCTCAAAGATCTGGTGGTGCGCGGCAAGAAGAACGAAGCCGCAGTGGAGGTCAAGCGCGCGCTCGACGCCGGCTGCGACCCGGGAGCCATCATGAAGGACGGGCTGGTGTCCGCCATGTCGGTCGTGGGGCAGAAGTATTCCAGCGGGGAATACTTCCTGCCGCAGATGATGATCGCGGCTCGCGCGATGACGACTGCGCTGGAAATCCTCAAGCCTCACCTCGCGGGACCTGCCGCGGAGCAGAAGAAGGAAAAGGCGGTGATCGGGACGGTGTCGGGTGACTTCCACGACATTGGCAAGAACATCGTCAAGATGATGCTGGAAAGCGCCGGCTACGAGGTGGTGGACCTGGGCGTCGACGTGAGCGCGGAGTCGTTCGTGGAGGCCGTGCGCCGAGAGTCGCCGCGCTTCGTCCTGATGAGCGCCCTGATCACCCTCACGATGGAAAGCATGCGGCGCACCGTCGCGGCGCTCGAGGAGGCCGGGGTGCGCAGCAACGTCAAGATCGGCATCGGCGGCGCGCCGGTGACCCACAAGTTCGCCGCCGAGATCGGCGCCGATTTCTATACCGAGGATGCCTACGGCTGCGTCGAGACCTGCAAACGCCTCGCCGCCTGAGTGCGCAACCGCAACGAACCGGACAGGATGCCCGCCATGACCCCAAGAGAACGCGTCATGACCGCGCTGAAGCGTGGCCAGCCGGACAAGGTGCCGTGGGTTGAGAACGACATCGAGGAGGAGATCCAGATCGAGCTCATGGGCGGGCGCTCCGACTTCACTCCTGGAGACCTGTGCCGCACTCTGGGCATGGACGGCTTCGGCTACCACTTCCCCAGTGGCGGCAAGGCCCACGACGGCCAGGCGGTGCAGACCACCGGCACGACCGGCAAGGATGCCTGGTACCGCCCCACCGCCGTCACATTCGACTTCACGCCGCCCTGGATCGCCGACATGGGCGTCGACGGGGCGACCGGCCGCACGTACATCAAGAAGGGCCTGCTCACCGACCGCGACTCCCTCAAGCTGTTCGACGAGTTCCTGCCCGATCCGGATCACCCCGGGCGCTACGAGCAGGTGGCGAAATGGCTCGACAAGTACCGCGAGGACTTCGCGGTGTTCGCGCGCATCCGCCTCGGCAGCGCCAGCACGTTCGAGTGCATGGGCCTCGATGTGTTCTCTATCGCGATGTACGAGGACCCGGACCTGGTGAAGGAGGTCCACCGCCGCTTCTCGGAATGGTCGGCGCGCGTGGTGCAGAACCTCAACAAGCTCGACTTCGACTTCATCTGGGCCAACGACGACCACGCCGACAACAAGACGCCGTGGATCAACATGGAGATGTGGGCGGAGTTCTTCCAGCCCTATCAGATGCTTGTCGCCCGCGAGATGAAGAAGCCGTGGATCTTCCACAGCGACGGCAATCTCTTCCCTATCCTGGAGGGTCTGTTGACCCTCGGCATGAGCGCCGTCCATCCGATCCAGCCGGCGGCGATGGACATCAACAAGATGAAGGCGATGTACGGCGACCGGGTGTGCATCGCCGGCAACATCGACCTCGACTACACCTTGCCGCGCGGCACGCGGGCGGAAGTCGAGGCCGAGGTCAAGGACCGCCTGGAGCGGGTCGGCAAGGGCGGCGGCTACATCATCTCGAGCGCCAACAGCATCACCAACTACTGCAAGGCCGAGAACGTGCGGGTCATGGCCGATACGATCCGCAAGTATGGAGTCTACAAGTGACACTGCCGCAGGCTGACGAGTCGGCGCCCGCCGGCGGCATGCTGATCGTCGCGGAGCGCATCAACGCCTCGCGGCGGGCTATCCGCGGCGCTCTGGAGGCCATGGACGCGGGGGCGATACAGCGCGAGGCGACAGCCCAGGCGGCGGCGGGGGCCCACTACATCGACGTCAACGCTGGCACCTTCCCGGGGCGCGAGGCCGAGCTGCTGTGCTGGCTGGTCGACGTGGTGCAGGCGGCGACGCCGCTCCCGCTGTGCCTCGACTGTCCGGACCCGGCGGCGCTCGCTGCGGCCCTGCCGCGGGTCAAGGCGCCGCGGCCGATCATCAATTCCATCAACCTCGAGGACGACCGCTTCGACCGGGTGCTGCCGCTGGTGCGCGACTTCGGCGCCAAGGTCGTTGCGCTCGCCCAGGGCCAGGGCGTGCCGCCGACGACCGCCGACGGCAAGGCCGATCTGGCGGCGCGGCTGGTGGAGCGCCTCGTTGCCGCCGGCGTGCCGCTCGACGACATCTACGTCGATCCGCTGGTGTTTCCGGTCGGCGTCGATCCCCGCTCGGCGCTTGCCACCATCGACGCCATCGGCGAGATCATGCACCGCTTTCCGGGCGTGCACACGATCTGTGGACTGACCAATGTTTCCCACGGCCTGCCGGCGCGGGCGCTGGTGAACCGCACGTTCCTGGTCGCGGCGATGGGCCGCGGCATGGATGCCGCCATCATCGATCCGACCGACGCCCACCTGATGGCCGCGATGCGGGCAGCGCAGGCGGTGCTGGGCCGCGATGAATACTGCATGGCGTTCATCGAGGAGTTCATGGCCGGGCGGGTCGCCGCCTGAGGACCGCTGGTCCAGGAGGCCGTCAATGCCACGTGTCGTCTTTCAACCCGGCTCCCGCGCCGTCGAGGTGGCGGCCGGCGAGCGGTTGCTGACGGCGGCCTGGAAAGGCGGCGTCGGCATCAAGTCGGTATGCGGCGGCCGCGGCAAGTGCGGCAGTTGCCTCGTCGAGCTCGATCCGGAGGCGAGCGCCGCGGTTGCGCTGTCGCCGGTCTGCGAGCAGGAGCAGGACCTGCTTCCGCGCGAGGCCGGGGGGCGAACCTATCGCCTCGCCTGCATGGCTCACGTGGTCGACGACGCCGCGATCGCCATTCCGCCGGAAAGCGAGGCCGTCAGATCGCCGCCGCGCAAGCCCTTCACGGTTTCGCGGGTCGCGTCCCGGCCGGTCGTCAGCCGGCTGACGGTGGCGATCGAGCCCGCCACGATGGCGGACCCGGTGCCGCTGCGGACGCGCATCGAGCATGCGGTGGCTGCGGCGGCAGGGCGGCGCACGTGCTCGCTCCCCATTCCCGTGCTCGCGGACTACTCGCGCGAGCCCGGCTTCGATCAGAAGCGCGAGGTCACCGCCACCCTTTATCGCGGGCGCGAGGTGATCCAGCTTTTGCCCGGGCGACGCGAGGCGCTCTACGGTATGGCAGCCGACATCGGCACCACCTCCGTCGTCGTCTTCCTCTGCGATCTCGCGCGCGGCGAGATCGTGAGCGTCGGCACCGCCGCCAACCCGCAGGCGCTCTACGGGGAGGACGTCATCTCGCGCATGACCCAGGTGCAGCGCGAGCCCGAAAGCCTCGACACCATGCAGCGCCTGCTGGTCGATGAGCTGAACCGGCTCATTCGCGAGGGGGCCGAGTCGGCCGGCATCGATGTGAGCGACATCGTCGATGCGGTGGCCGTCGGCAACCCGACCATGCAGCACATCCTGCTGGGCATCAATCCAGAGCCCCTGGGGCGCGGCCCCTACCTGCCGATCCTCACCGAGGGCGCCGTGGCGGACGCGGCCGGGCTGGGGCTCGCCATCGCGCCGCATGCCCGCGTCTTCGTGTTCCCCATGCCCTCCGGCTACATCGGCGGCGACACGCTGGCGGCGCTGCTCACCCGCGGTCCCGAGTTCTATCGCGGCAGTCAGCTCCTGGTGGACATCGGCACCAACGGGGAGGTCGTGCTTGCCCACGACGGCGGCTTGGCGGCGACGTCCTGCGCCACCGGCCCGGTCTACGAGGGCGCCCACATCCGCTGCGGCGTTCGCGCGGCGCCAGGCGCAATCGAGCGGGTCTGGGTCGAAGCCGACGCCAGCATCCGCTGGAGCGCCATTCCCGAGCCGAGCGGCCGCCGCGATCCGCGGCCGGTGGGTCTGTGCGGCTCGGGGGTGATATCCAGCGTCGCCGCCCTGGTCGACGCCGGCATCCTCGGCTCCGACGGCGCCTTTGCGTCATCGCAGGCGCACCCCGGGTTGCGCGCCAACGGCTCCGGGATCGCCGACGAGCTGGTGCTGGTGCCGGCTCGGCGCACCCGCACGGGCCGCGACATCGTCTTCACTCAGAAGGACGTTCGCAGCGTGCAGCTCGGCAAGGCGGCGCTGCGCGCCGGGATCGAGTTGCTCCTGCACAAGCATGGCGTCGACCAGCTCGACCGGATCTATCTCGCCGGCACATTCGGCAATCACCTGGAGCCCGAGGACATCCTCGGCATAGGGCTCGTGCCGCCGGTGCCGGTGAGCTCGATCCGCTCCATCGGCAACGCCGCGGGCGACGGCGCCCGGATGGCGTTGTTCGACGCCCACCAGCGCCAGCGTGTCATCAGGCTGGCGCGGCGGCTGCAGGTGCTGGAGCTCTCGACCCGGCCCGAGTTCCAGGACGTCTTCGTCGCGAGCACCGAGCTGTCGCCGGCGCCGCTGGACGTCGAGTCCCTCAGTGAGCAGGTGTAGCGGCCGATGCGCGCTGTCAGATACTGGTCCACCAGGAATTCCCGGCTGCTGGAGATCGTCTACTCCGCGTTCGAGCCCCTGCTGCGCGGGCTCGGGCCGCTGGCGCGGGCTGTCGGCGCGGGGCGTCTCGAGCGGCCGATGGCGGCGGTCGAGCGTGCGGTCAAGGGGTTCCTCTTCGACTGCCGCATGTGCGGGCAGTGCGCGCTCTCCGTCAACGGCATGGCGTGCCCGACCAACTGCCCGAAGCGGCTGCGCAACGGCCCGTGCGGCGGCGTGCGCGCCGACGGCCACTGCGAGGCGAAGCCGGAGATGCGGTGCGTCTTTCTCGAGGGCTGGAACGGAGCCCAGCGCATGGCGCGGGGCCCGAGCCCGCACGCCAACCCGCCGCTCGACCACCGCCTCGAGGGGACCTCGAGCTGGCTGCGCGTGGTCACGGGAGAGGCGAAGCCGCAGGTGCCGGCCCCGATGCCTGCTGCGCCCGCGCTGCCCGTGGTCAGCCGCCTGCAGGAGCTGCTGGCGAGCGGCGCCTTCACGGTGACGGCGGAGATCGCGCCGCCCGATTCCTCCGACCCGGAGGAGGTCTACCGCCGGCTCGAGGTCTTCAACGGCTGCGTCGATGCGCTGAACGTCACCGACGCCTCCGGCGCCAACTGCCACATGTCCAGCCTGGCCATGTCGGTGCTGCTGCTGCAGGCCGGCTGCGAGCCCATCATGCAGATGACCTGCCGCGACCGCAACCGCATCGCCATCCAGGGCGACATCCTCGGCGCCGCCGCGCTCGGTGTGCGCAACCTGCTCTGCCTCTCGGGCGATGCCGTCAGCAACGGCGACCACCCCGGCGCCCGCCATGTCGGCGATCTCGACAGCATCTCGCTGCTCGGCACGGTCCGCAGGATGCGCGACGACGGGCGGTTCCTCTCCGGGCGGCCGATCGAGGCGCCGCCCCGGTTGTTCCTGGGCGCCGCCGACAACCCCTTCGCGCCGCCCTTCGACGGACGGCTCGCGCGCCTGGCCAAAAAGACCCGCGCCGGCGCCCAGTTCATACAGACCCAGTACTGCTTCGACCTTGAGGCGATGCGGCGCTATATGGAGCGCGTGCGCGCCGAGGGCCTCGACAGCCGCTGCCAAATCCTGGTCGGCGTGGGTCCGATCGGCTCGGCCAAGACGGCGCGCTGGCTGCGGGCACACGTGCCGGGCGTCTCGATCCCAGACAGCGTCGTCGCGCGTCTCGAGAAGGCCAGCGACCCGCGCGCGGAGGGCCGGCGCATCTGCATCGAGCTGATCCGGGGGCTGCGCCAGATCCCCGGGATCGCCGGCGTGCACCTGATGGCGCCGAAGCAGGAGCGCGCCGTGGCGGAGATCGTCGCGGAATCCGGTGCGCTCGGCGACCGCGCCCCGCTGTTCCGGCCCAGCTCACAGGCACCCAGGGCGCTGGAGGCGTCCATGAGAGGCAGATCATGACCCCCGACGAGCGACCTACCGTCGTAATCTCCTGCCGCGTCATGCAGGAGCTGCTGACGCCGCGCCTGCCCGCCGGGATGCCGGTGACCTATCTCGACATCCTGCTGCACAACACGCCGAGGAAGCTGGCGGCGGCGCTGCAGGAGGAGCTCGACAAGGTCGCGCAGCCGAGCAACGTCATCATCGGCTATGGCTTGTGCGGCAACGGCCTGGTCGGCGTGCGCGCCGGCCCGCACACCCTCATCGTGCCGCGCACTCACGACTGCGTGGCGATCTTCCTCGGCTCCCACCAGCGCTACGTGCAGCGCTTCTTCGCCAACCCGAACACCTACTATCTGACCCGCGGCTGGCTCGAGGCGCACGACGACCCGCTGCACGACTACCTCGACTACGTGAGGGACTACGACCAGGAGACCGCCGACTACCTCGTCGAGATGAAGTATCGCCACTACCGCCGGCTGTGCATGGTCGGCTTCTCGCAGGAGGAGCTCGATCTGTGCCGCCCGATGGCGATGAAGGTCGCCGAGTTCTGCGGCCAGCGCTGGGGCATGGTCTACGAGGAGGTCACAGGATCGACCGGGCTCCTCGACTCGCTCATGTCGATGCCGAATCGCCTGGATTCCGCCGACTCGGAATTCGTGGTGGTGCGGCCGGGGGAGGTGATCGAGGCCGAGATGTTCATGCGCAGCGGCGAGGCGGTGCCCGCCTCGAGTGCGCGCAAGTGCGCCGAGGCATGAGCGCTGTGCACCCTGAGCATCCGAGGCCGGACGGTTGCAGCAGGCGGCGGCACCGTGATACCTGATGAACAACTGAAATATTAACCGCTGCGCAAAGGAAGCACGCGTGGACCTGAGGCCGGTATCCCGCATCGAGACGGATGTGCTGATCGTCGGCGGCGGCGCGGCGGGTGTCGCCGCCGCGGTGACCGCAGCGCGGCAGGGCGTTCGCGTCGTCCTCGCCGAGCGCTACGGCTTCTGCGGCGGCGGCGCGGTCGCCGGCCTTTCCGGTACGGTGTGCGGGCTCTACGAGGCGAGCGACACCGCCAATGCGCCGCGGCAGGTCGTGTTCGGGTTCGCCGACGAGTTCGTGCGTGCCCTCGACGCCCGCGGCGGCCTCGCCCCGCCCGTCCGCTACGGCAAGACCCATACCCGGGTTCACGATCCGGTCATGTGGCGGGAGACCGCCGACGCATTCCTTCGGGATCAATCGATCACGGTCGTTTTTCACGCCGTCGCCGTCGGCGCGCACGTCGAGGGCCGCGATGCGGTCGGCGGGGCCATACTGTGGAGCAAGCAGGGCCCCATCGACGTGCGTGCGCGCGTGACCATCGACGCCAGCGGCGATGCCGACGTCGTGGCGATGGCCGGCCTGCCGAATTTCATCGGCGACAACGGGCGGGTTCAGAACCCGACCATGATCTTCCGCCTGATGGGCGTCGACGTCGATCGCTTCCTCGCCGCCCATGGCGACGACACGATCATGGGGCCGGCGGTCTCCGAGATGATCCGGGCCGCCAACGAGTCGGGAAAATACCGGCTGCCGAGAGCCAAGATCTGGCTGTTCACGACGACCCGGCCCGGCGAGCTGCTGTGCAACTGCACGCGCGTGGTCGGCCCCGATGGCCGCGAGCTCAACCCGCTCTTCCATGCCGACTTCACCGACGCGGAGATCGAGGGCCGGCGGCAGATGCGCGAGTACGAGCGCTTCTTCCGCGATCATCTCGCCGGCTGCGAGAAGGCCTTCGTCAACGACACCGGCGTCCAGGTCGGTGTCAGGCAGACCCGCCAGATCGAGGGCGTGAAGAAGCTTGCGAACACCGACGTCGTCAAGGGGACGAAGTTCCCGGACGGCATCGCGCGGTCGCCCTGGCCGATCGAGCTGCACTCGGGCGAGAAGCCGCGCGTCGAATGGCTGATGAACGACGTCTACGAGATCCCCTACCAGTGCTTCGTCCCGGCGCGAGGGCAGAACCTGCTCGCCGCCGGCCGCTGCCTTTCCGCCGAGCACGAGGCGGTCGCCTCGGCCCGCGTCACCGCGCAGTGCTTCTCCTACGGGCACGCGATCGGCCATGCCGCCTCGATCGCGGTCAAGGAGCGCATCAGCCCGCGCGCCATCCGCGGCGAGGACCTGCGCGCCGTGCTGAACAGGGACGGCGCACGCCTCGACTGAGCCGGCACGTTCGCAAGCCGGCAACGTCAACTCGCCGCTTGCCACAGTGACCCCTGCCGGAACCCCTCGCCCTTGCCGCCGTTTGGCATGACATGAGCGGCAATGAGGCGATCGAGCCCGTGCGGGCGTCTATACGCGTGCCGTTGGCGACAGCGGACGCGTTCAAAGACTTCGTGTGCGACATCAACCGATGGTGGCCGCTCTCCTATACCTGCTCGCTCGACCGCTTCGCCGAGGCGTGCATCGAGCCCATCAAGGGCGGCCAGTGGTATGAGGTCGACACCGAGGGACGGCGGACGAGCTGGGGCGAGGTGCGGGCATTCGAGCCGCCTGACCGGGTCGTGCTCTCATATGCGATAGGACCCGACTGGCAGCCCGGGCCGCCGGACGAGGCGAGCGAGATCGAGATCCGCTTCGTTCCGGAGCACGGGATCACCAACCTCGAGCAGCCGGCGACCCGAATCGAGGTCACGCACGCCGACCTCGCCCGGCACGGAGATGGGGCCGGGGCCATGCGCCGACGCCTTGCATCGGAGCGTGGCTGGACCCTGATTCTCGCCTCCTTCGCACGCCGTCACAAGGCGTGATGCCCAATCCTGGAACCGCGGGCGCCACAACGACCTTTCCACTCCAGGGCGTCCCCGAGCGACGCCGGCGGCGGCGCATCGAGGCATCGGCGGGACCAGGCATGGGCAAGCTGGACATCAACACCGCGACGCTGGAAGAGATCGAGCGCATCCACGGGATCGGCCATGGCCGCGCCCGGCAGATCGTCGAGTACCGGCAGCGGCATGGAGGCATCCGGCGGCTCGAGGAGCTGCTCGAGCTGCCGCTGTTCCGGTCGGCGTCGCCGGAGGACAGGCAGGCCCTGACCGATTCCTTCCTTGTAACGGCGGCCACCTTGCCGGTCAGCGTTGCCGGCAAGCTCG
Source organism: Hyphomicrobiaceae bacterium (assembly GCA_023384095.1). Taxonomy (GTDB): domain Bacteria; phylum Pseudomonadota; class Alphaproteobacteria; order Rhizobiales; family Hyphomicrobiaceae; genus ZC4RG25. The sequence goes on along the minus strand of JAHDXT010000030.1, from coordinate 17,954 downwards.
ATCTCAACCGCGCCAACCGCGGCGATCTCGAGCAGATCAGGGGCATCGGCGAGCGGCGGATCGAGACCCTGCTCGACTACAGGCGCCGGCATCGCGGCTTCCGCAGCCTCGACGAGCTCGACGCGCTGCCGGGCTTCGAGGACATGGACCCGATCGAGCGGGAAGCCATCAAGGCGCACCTGACACTGGAGTGAAAATCGCCCCGCCGCTCATGCGGACCGGGAACGATCTGGCGCGCGCGGACAACGCCACTCGACGGTCATGGCAGGTAGAGGGGTCATACCCGGCGGGTCTGGAACGAAACTGAGCCGAAGGGGCGAGATCCCCGATCAGCGTCGACGCCAGTATTCCGCCTGGTCCCCTTTGCCCTTCCTTCCGTCATGGCCGCGAAGGCGGCCATCCACGCAACTCTCCACACCTGATCTGCGGCGTGTCGTGGATTTTCGCCTCCGCGGGAATGACGGTGTGGGTATGCAGTGGGAATCGTTTCGTCATCGAGGGTCGGCAAAGCCGGTGAGCGGCTGACCCCCGACGCGCGGACGGCGGCCGTCGCGATGTGCACCGGCCGCCCGCCTTGCCGGGCGCTATGGTCTCGGCAGCTCTTGCCTCAGCCCTCCTCGCGCAGCGCGCGCCGGGCCGACGACACGCCGGACCGTCCCGCCGCGGCGGCCGCGGCGGCGCCGATCAGCAGCGCCACGAAGCTCGCGATGGCCGCGCCGGACAGTGCGCCGGCCGTCGGCGGCTGGACGGGCTGCTGAACGCCCGGGGTCGCGGTCGTCCCTGGGGCCGGGACCTGGGCAGTGGTGCCCGGCGCCGGGGCGCCGCCGGCCTGCCCGGTCGCTCCGGCGGCCGGACCCATCGCCTGCTGCTGCATGCGCTGCACGCCCAGCACGCCGCCCATGGCTGTCGTGAGCAGGAACGCCATCACCAGCGTGGCGCCGGCCCAGGACAGAAGGCCGTGGATCATTCCGTCGTTGCGGTCGCCCGAGCCGAGTGTCCGGCCGGCGAACCAGCCGCCGATCGCTGCCGCGATGATGCCTGCGATGGCCCACCATACGCCGAACCCAGTGCCGAACCAGTCGAGCCCGGCGCCCGTGGGCGCGCCGGCCAGGCCGATGCCGATGCCGAGCAGATTGAGGATGAGATGGGCGACGAGAGCCACCATCACACCGGCGAACACGGCTCCCCACGACAGCCGCCATCCGGCAGGCGCGACCAGAAGATCAGAGGCCGCCTCGGCCTCGCGCGTGGTCGTCGTCGAGGTCGTCGTCCGTGCAGGCGTCGTATGCGTCGTGCCGCGGGCCGGCCGATTGTCTTCGTGCATAGTCATGACTAGCCTCCAAACATCACGACCTAGAACGCACCTGATGAACGCGGCGTTCCACCTAGGTTCCCAGCCCCGGGGTGCGACATCAGGGACGGTTTCGGTGCTGCGCGCAGGCGCTCGTGTGCTCGAGCGTTCAGGCAGGTGCGGAAGTCGGCTGGAGGCAGCGGAAAATCGGGCGGGCGGGGGAAGGCGTGCGGCCGAGCATCGCCAACTCACCGCAAGCGCCAAGCGGGTGCCCGCCGGCGCGAAGGGTGCTTTCCACCCTCTATCGTTGACGGACCCGCCGCACAGGCGCCCGTTCACGGCAATCGGGGCGGCCGAGGCCGCCCTGTCGAAGCGTTCCGATCCCCCGGCGGACCCCTACGGACCGTCCGCCGGACGGACGAGCGGCGTCTGCGCAGGAGCAGCCGGTCTGGCCGTCGCCACGGCCGCGGACTGCCCGGCGGCGGCGGCAGGCTTGGCAGCGGCTGTCGTCACCGTCGGAGTGATCGGGTTGATGGCGCACCGGTTCTGGAAGTCGGCATTGGCCTTGTTGAGCTGATCGGCCTTGACGAGATCCGCGGCCTTCATCTTGTACTTCTTGGCTGCAGCCTTCTCGATCTTTTCGGCCACACCCTCCTTCATCAGCCCGTCGATCTGAGCCGTCAGGCTCACGCAGACCGGATCGATCTTGGGCGTCTCCGGAACGGAAGCGGTCGTCAACTGGCTGCCGAGCAAGCTGCCGTCGCTCGAGCAGCCGGCGAGGAGCACGGCGCCGATCAGCATTGATGTGGGCGCACTAAGCTTTCGAAGCATGTCAGGTACCCCGTTTGTGAGTCCGTTTGTGCGATGACGCAGCTCACCGGAATCAATCCCCGCGATCCTGCTTAGGCATGCCCTCGACGCTCGACAAGCGTAGCCGTCAAGTTACCGACAAGCGGCACGCGGCGGAATGGGGTTGCCTGTGGAAAGCTGGATCAAGTGTCTGAATTGGCACACGTTCGGCCCCCCGGGGAGAGTCGGCTCGGGTCAGCCGATCCAGCGTGCGACGCCGGACCAGAACCGCGCCAGCCCGTAGCCGATCAGGACGGCGACGACCAGTATGACGACCTGCTTGCCGACCTGGACGACGATCCCCAAGCTGCGGATCTGCTCGACCATCGCCGCGACCAGCTCGTGCTGCGCGTTCCGGAGCGCCAGGACGAGATCGATCGAGAAGAGGATCGCCAGCAGCACGGCGCAGATCATCAGCGCCGACCAGAATCGCCCGCGCAGCAGCCGGAACCAGATCCAGCCGCAGGCGATGCCGATGGCCAGCATGATCGGCAGGATCAACACGGCGCCCAGCGTCTCCGCACCGAAGCGGAAGCAGTCGCCGGAGCGGATCTCGGCCGCGGTCTGCGCGATGGTGCTGCACATGTACCCGAGCCCGTAGCCGAGCAGGAAGCTGACGATCTCCGTCACCACGAACAGGATGAGGGCGCTGACGAAGACGACGAAGAAGACGTTGCGGCTGCTCCCCACCGGCAGGGCGTCTGTGCGCTGCATCTGCCGCCGCGCCAGCAGGCGCCGCGAGATGTCGAAAACCGGAATGGCGAGGACATACGTCAGGTTCTTCAGCGCATCGATGGCCGAGACGAGCGGCCCTGCTTCCGGCAGCATGCCGAGCGCCATGCCGCCTCCGACCGTGAACAGGATGGTTGCGGCCGCAGCCCAGATCGTCGGCGCGTCGAGGGTGATCAGCGCGCCGGCCCCGCCGGCGGCCCCTTCGGCAGTCGTCGTCGTCACACCAGCATCCTCACCGGATCCTCTATCAGCGACTTGAAGGCGGCGAGCAGCTCCGCTCCCAGCGCTCCGTCGACAACCCGGTGGTCGCAGGACAGCGTGCAGCTCATCATGGTCGCGATCTCGACACGGTCGCCGGCCACGACCGGCCGCTTCTCGCCCATGCCGACCGCGAGAATGGTCGCGTGCGGCGGGTTGATGACGGCGTCGAAGGCTTTGACGCCGTACATGCCGAGGTTGGAGATCGAGGTCGTGCCGCCCTGGTACTCGTGCGGCGCCAGCCGGCGCTTGCGTGCGCGGTCGGCGAGGTCGCGCATCTCGTTGGAGATCTCCGACAGCGACTTCATCTCTGCCTGCCGTATAACGGGAGTGAACAGGCCGCCTTCCACCGCGACCGCTACGCCGACGTCGGAGTACTTGTGCCGCAACATGCCCTGCTCTGTCCAGGTGGCGTTGGCCGCCGGCACCTGCTGCAGGGCGAGCGCCATCGCCTTGATGACGAAGTCGTTGACGGAGAGCTTGAAGGCGCGCGGGCCGTCCTTCGGCGCGGACGCGTTGATGCGCTCCCGGGCCCGCAGCAGATCGTCGATCCGACAGTCCATCGCCAGGTAGAAGTGCGGGATGGTCTGCTTGGCCTGGGTCAGCCGCTGCGCGATGATCCTGCGCATGGCGTCGTGCGGCACCACCTCGTAGGAGCTCTTCTCATAGAGCGCCAGCACCTTGTCGTCGGGCATCGGCTGCAGTGCAGCGGACGGCGGCGGCGCCGGCTGCGCCATTGGCCGCGTCGCAACCGCGGTGGCGGCGGCCGGGGCTGCGGCGGCGACCTCGATATCCCGTTTGACGATGCGCCCGTGCGGCCCGGAGCCCTGGACCTGCGCCAGGTCGATGCCGGCCTCGCCGGCCATCCGGCGGGCGAGCGGCGAGGCGAAGACGCGGCCGTCGCGCCCGTTGGCGGGCCGCTCCCGGGGAGCGAGCGGAGCCTCGCTCGGCCGGGCTGCCGGCGCCGGGGCCGCTCCGGGGACTGCGCCGTATCCGCCGGCCGCCGGCCCGGTCTGCAGCGGGGCCGCCTGCGGCGCGGGCGCAGCGGGCCGCTCGCGGGCGGCCGGAGCCGGCCGGGCTGCCTGCGGCGGCGCCGGCGCGGCAGTCCCGGCGGCGCTCGCGGCCTCGACGGATTCACCCTCGGCAGCGATCAGCGCGATCGGCGTATTGACCTTCACCTTGTCGGTCCCTTCCGGGACGAGGATCCTGGCGAGCGTGCCCTCGTCGACCGCCTCGACCTCCATCGTCGCCTTGTCGGTCTCGATCTCGGCGACGACCTTGCCGGCCTTGATCGTGTCACCCTCCTTGACGAGCCACTTGGCGAGCTTGCCCTCCTCCATGGTCGGCGAAAGGGCGGGCATCAGGATCTGGGTGGGCATGTGTCTGCGGCTCCTTGGTGCGCTCGGCCATGAGAGGCCAGCGATAGACGAACGTCATGTAGGCGAGCGCCAGGTATACAGCGAGCGCCACGGACCAGCCGACACCGACGCCGAGCTGCTGCTGGGACAGCGGCACCGTCTCGGAGACCTCGACCGGGAGCGGGAGCGGGTTGCGAAGAAGATCGATGTCGAAGGGCGGGCTCGGCAACCGGTTCCAGGTCGCGAACAGGTTGTCCTGCATGGTCTGGATCACTGCCGCGGTGCCGCCGAGAAACACGAGGCCGATCGACAGCAGTCCGAAGGCCATGAGGCGCAGCGTCAGCGGCGCGCGATTGAGGAACAGGTAGAGCGCGGCGAGATATCCCGACACCATGGTCAGGAACAGGGAAAACAGAGCCATGATCGCATCGATTGCGTCGAACAGGCCCTGCAGGATTTCCGACTCGCTCATGCCTGTCCGCTCCCCAAGATGATCGTCGTCGGCATCCAGTAGGTCCTGCGCCTCGCCACCCGGTCCGCGGCAGCCTCGCCGTCATAGCTGACCGGATCGGCGTCAAGTCCGCGGAACCCCGGGATGTCGAGGCCGCCGACGTTGATGACCGAGATCGGCCCGCCGGCTTCCTCCTGCACGGCGCCGACGTAGCTGCCGCAGGTGGCGCACAGCAGGTAGTCGGCGGTGTTCAGTCCGAACCGGTAGCGCCTGACCTGTCCGGGCGACGCCATGAAGATCGCGGCAGAGCCCGCCGGATCGGCCACGGTGCGCGTGCCGCGCGGACGGCAGAAGCCGCACTGGCAGGATCGCAGCCGCATTTCGGGAGCTGGCCGCGGCAGGCTGAGCACCACCGAGATCGCCCCGCAATGGCAGCTCCCGCGATAGCCGTGCACGGTCGTCGCCATGCCCCCCTCAAGCCTCTTTCGAGTCCGTCATCCCGGGCGACGAGCCACGCTTCTGTGACGAGGTGATCCGGCGGTTCGAATCCGGGTTGGGCACGGCCGTCACCTAGACGTAGAGAACGCGCTTGGCGGCCTCCACCACCAGCTCCGCGTCGGGCAGCGCCAGCCGCTCCAGGTTGGCGGCGTAGGGCATCGGCACGTCCGCACCCGAGACCAGGGCCGGCGGCGCATCGAGATAGTCGAACGCCTGGATCGCCACCTGCGCGCAGATCTCCGATCCGACCGAGCACACGGGCCAGGACTCCTGCACCGCAACCAGCCGGTTGGTCTTGCGCACGGAGGCCAGCACCGTTTCGAGATCGAGCGGCCGCAGCGTGCGCAGGTCGATGACCTCGGCCTCGATGCCCTCCTGTGCAAGCCGTTCGGCGGCATCGAGCGCATAGGTCATGCCGCGGGACCAGGAGACGATGGTGACGTGGTCGCCTGCCCGCGCGATGCGCGCCTTGCCGATGGGCACCAGCCAGTCCTCGACTTTGGGCACCGGCCCCGAGGCGCCGTAGAGGATCTCGTTCTCCAGCACGATGACCGGGTTCGGGTTGCGGATGGCGCTCTTCAGCAGTCCCTTGGCGTCGGCCGGGTTCGAAGGCGCCACCACTTTGAGGCCCGGCACGTGCGCGTACCAGGCCGAGTACTCCTGGCTGTGCTGGGCGGCGACGCGGGCGGCAGCCCCGTTCGGTCCGCGGAAAACGATGGAGCACCCCATCTGCCCGCCGGACATGTAGAGCGTCTTGGCGGCGGAGTTGATGATCTGGTCGATCGCCTGCATGGCGAAGTTCCAGGTCATGAACTCGACGATCGGCTTGAGCCCGGCAAACCCTGCCCCGACGCCGATGCCGGCGAAGCCCTGCTCCGTGATCGGCGTGTCGATGACGCGCCTTTCCCCGAACTCGTCGAGCAGGCCCTGGCTGACCTTGTAAGCGCCCTGGTACTGGGCCACCTCCTCGCCCATCAAAAACACGTCGGGGTCGCGGCGCATCTCCTCGGCCATGGCGTCGCGCAGCGCCTCGCGCATGGTCTGGGCGACCATCTCCGTACCGGCGGGAAGCTCCGTCTCGTCGAGGCCCATTGCGCTTGCCGCTTGTGCAGGGAGCGCGTCGGCGCGGACCGGAGGCGCGGCGGGCCGTGCCTCGGCGGGCAGGGCTTGCGCATCCGCTTGCTTCAGCTCGCGCGGGGCTTCGGGCGAGCCCGGCACCGGCGTGCCGGCCGCCTCGCCGTCCTGCAGGATGACCGCGATCGGCGTGTTGACCTTCACATTGTCGGTGCCGGCGGGGACCAGGATGCGGTCCAGCCGGCCCTCGTCGACCGCCTCCACCTCCATCGTCGCCTTGTCGGTCTCGATCTCGGCGATGACCATGCCGGACTTGACCTCGTCGCCTTCCTGGACGAGCCATTTGGCGAGCTTGCCCTCCTCCATGGTGGGGCTCAGCGCGGGCATCAGGACTTGGGTGGGCATGTCATGTGGTCTCTTCGAGCTCGGCGCATCATCCCCTCTCCCCGCACGCGGGGAGAGGGGAAAAAAAAGACTACCTCAAAACATCCGTCCACAGCTCTGCGGGATCGGGCTCGGGATCGCTCTGCGCGAACTCCGCGGCGGCATTGACGATGCCGCGGATCTCGGCGTCGACCGCCTTCAGCTCGTCCTCGCGGGCAAGCTTCCTCTCCAGCATCCGGGCGCGGACGCGCTCGATCGGATCGCGCTCCTCGCGCACCCTCTCGACCTCCTCGCGCGTGCGGTACTTGGCCGGGTCGGACATGGAGTGCCCGCGGTAGCGGTAGGTGAGCATCTCCAGGATGTAGGGCCCGTTGCCCTCGCGCGCCCAGGCGACGATCTTGTCTCCGGCCGCCTTCACGGCGCGCACGTCCATGCCGTCGACCTGCTCGCCGGGGATGTCGAACGAGCGGCCGCGCTGGGAGAAGTCGGTGGTGGCCGCCGAGCGCTCGACCGAGGTGCCCATCGCGTACTTGTTGTTCTCGATGACGAAGATCAGCGGCAGCTTCCAGAGCTTCGACATGTTGAAGGTCTCGTAGACCTGGCCCTGGTTGGCGGCGCCGTCGCCGAAATAGCAGAAGGTGACGCTGTCGTTGCCGCGGTACTTGTTGGCGAAGGCGAGGCCGGCGCCCAGCGGCACGTTGGCGCCGACGATGCCGTGGCCGCCGTAGAAGTGCTTCTCGACCGAGAACATGTGCATCGAGCCGCCCTTGCCCCTGGAGTAGCCCCCGCGGCGGCCGGTCAGCTCGGCCATCACCCCCTTGGGGTCCATGCCGGTGGCCAGCATGTGGCCGTGGTCGCGATAGGTCGTGATGACCTGGTCGCGTTCCCTGGCGCACATCTGCAGCCCGACGACGACGGCCTCCTGGCCGATGTAGAGGTGGCAGAAGCCGCCGATGAAGCCCATGCCGTAGAGCTGGCCGGCCTTCTCCTCGAAGCGGCGGATGAGCAGCATCTCGCGATAGGCGAAGAGCTCCTGCTCACGGCTGAACTCGGGCGGGATCTCGCTTTCCGCCGCCCTTGGCTCAGCGTCGCCCGAGCCGTTGCTGCTGCCGCTCGAAGGCGGGCTCTTCGCCGATTTGACGCCGGGCGAGCCCCGCGACTTGTCCGCAGGTGCCATAGGCCCTCCTATGCATCTGGAAATCCGGGGCGGGGTTCAAGCGTTCCGCCGCCAAACTACACGAGCGCCCCAGCCTTTGCCAGAAAATCACGGGGCTGGGAAGCCGTCAGGGAGCCGCTTGCCGGGCATCGGGCCGGAGGAGGACGATCCGGTCGCCGGGGCGCGCCATGCCGAGCACGCCGATGGCGATCTCCTCGACGAGGTCGCCGTGCGGCGGGTCCGGCCGCAGCAGCAGGACGTCGCGCAGAAGTACGGCTTGCACGGTCTCGAGACCGGCAATCTGCGGCTCCAGCACCTTGGAGCGCTGGATGAGCCGCGACCGCGCCTCGAGACCGTGCTTGCCCGTGATCGTGTGATGGACGAAGTAGGCCGACATCGACAGGCAGCCAAGCAGAACCAGGATGTGCTGCCGCAGCCTCCTCTTCCGCCGATCTGGTTTGGTGCGACGCAGAACCATTGAGACGTACTCGCCTGCAACGCGGCTGTTCTATCCCGGCCACCGTTAAAGGCGAGTAAAGGCCTGTGCCGGCGTGGGGGTAAGTGGCGAATAGCGAATAGCGAATAGCGAATAGCGAACAGGGGGAGTCAGCGGGCTTGCGGCTGTCTCTAGACCGGCATCCCCTGCGCGATGCACCGCAGACACGGGATCTGACGGCTGGGCAAGACGGGTGCTCGTGGCCGCATCCTGGCTCTGCACCGCACCATTTCATGCTGCGGCGCGCCGGGATGACGGGTGGAGCGGGTCCTTGTGATCCAAAAAGCGCAACGCACCGCTATTCGCTATTTCGCTATTTCGCTATTTCGCTATTCGCTACTCCCTATTCGCCGCGCTTCAGCACGCTGCGCCCGGCATAGCTGGCCACGTCGCCCAGATCTTCCTCGATGCGGACGAGTTGGTTGTACTTCGCGACCCGGTCCGACCGGCTGAGCGACCCCGTCTTGATCTGGCCCGCGTTGGTGGCGACCGCCAGGTCGGCGATGGTGGCGTCCTCCGTCTCGCCGGAGCGATGCGAGATGACGGCGGTGTAGGCGGCGCGCTGGGCCATGGCGACGGCATCGAGCGTCTCGCTCAGCGTGCCGATCTGGTTGACCTTGACCAGGATCGAGTTGGCGACACCCTCGGCGATGCCCCGCGCCAGCCGCTCCGTGTTGGTGACGAAGAGATCGTCGCCGACGAGCTGGCACTTGTCGCCCAGCTCCGCGGTGAGCTGCTTCCAGCCCTGCCAGTCGTCCTCCGCCATGCCGTCCTCGATGGAGACGACCGGATAGCGGCCGACCAGGGCCGCCAGATAGCGGGCCATGGCGTCGGAATCGAGCACCTTGCCCTCGCCGGCGAGATCATACCTGCCGTCCTTGAAGAACTCGGTCGCGGCGCAGTCCAGCGCCAGCATCACGTCCTCGCCCGGCCTGTAGCCCGCCGTCTCGATCGCCCGCATGACGAAACCCAGGGCCTCGTCCGCGGACTGCAGGCTGGGCGCGAAGCCGCCCTCGTCGCCGACGTTGGTATTGTGCCCGGCGTCCTTCAGCGCCCTGCGCAGCGCATGGAAGATCTCCGCCCCGGTGCGGATCGCGTCGGCGCAGGTTGGCGCCGAGACCGGCATGATCATGAACTCCTGGATGTCGATGGGGTTGTCGGCGTGGGCGCCGCCGTTGATGATGTTCATCATCGGCACCGGCAGCACGTGCGCGTTCGCGCCGCCGAGGTAGCGGTAGAGCGGCAGACTGCACGCGTCCGCTGCCGCCTTCGCGACGGCGAGAGACACACCGAGAACCGCATTGGCCCCGAGCCGGCCCTTGTTGCGCGTGCCATCGAGCGCGATCAGCGCCTGGTCGATGCCGCGCTGGTCCTCGGCCTCGTGATCGCGCAAGGCGTTGTAGATCTCGATGTTGACCGCCTCGACGGCCCGCGTCACGCCCTTGCCCAGGTAGCGGGCCTGATCGCCGTCGCGCAACTCGACGGCCTCGTGCGCGCCGGTCGAAGCGCCGGAGGGGACCGCCGCGCGGCCCATCGAGCCATCCTCGAGCACGACGTCCACCTCGACCGTGGGATTGCCCCGGCTGTCGAGGATCTCGCGGCCGGTGATGTCGACGATGGCGGTCATTGGCGCTCTCCAGCTCGATCTCGGGCTACGCGTCACCTTGCAGCGGGCGGGTTCTAGCCCAGTGACGGGCGTTGGCAAGGGTGCTTGCACCTTTTCCATTATGACTGTATCGCCAGCCCATCCGACAATGCTGGGAGTGCAGGCGTGACCGATACCAGGACCTCGATCCCGCCGGTCTGACACCAACACCGTTCGATGGCCGGAGCCGGTAGCCAGACGCTTACCGATGGGTCTCGGTATCGCCGCCAACGACATACCTGATGCTACGGCTGCGGCATGTGCCCCGACAGTGACTTGCGGCAGTCAGGATGGGAGAGATGGCAGACCGCAACGAGCTGATCCGCGCCGTGGACATGGCGCTCGCCGGCGATCGGGAGGCCGCGCACACGATCGTGCAGGGCCATGAGGACGACTCGGACGCCTGCTGGATTCATGCTGTGCTGCACAAGATGGAGGGGGATGCGAGCAACAGCCGCTACTGGTATGGCCGCACGGTGCATGCCTACGAGGCCTACACCGACCCGCGCCAGGAGCTGCAGGCGATCAAGGCGGCGTTGACGTACTGAGGGAGCGAATGGCGAATAGGATATAGGGGACAGGCGATCTGGCAAAGGCGATGGTGCGGCGAAGATCCGGCTGTGATCGCGACCCCCTATTCGCTACTCGCTATTCGCTTCTACTGGAGGATACCTGCAATGGACGAGACGCTGGCCGCGCGGCAGCGGCTCGAAGGCTATCTGTTCCTGACCGCTTTCGGCCTCTGCATTCCGGCAGCAAACTGGCTGATCGGCAATGCCGGGACCGTCTGCGCGCCGGACGGCCCGTGCCTCATTCCGGTGGCGCCCGGGCTGATGGCGCCGAGCGGCGTGCTGATGATCGGCCTCGCGCTGGTGCTGCGCGACCTCGTGCAGCGGCGGCTGGGGTTGGAGTGGGCGGCAGGCGCCATCGTTGCCGGCGCAGCGCTTTCCGCATTCCTGGCCCCGCCCTCGTGGGTCATCGCTTCGGCGGTTGCTTTCCTGCTGTCGGAGCTCGCCGACCTTGCCGTCTACACGCCGCTGCAGCGTCGCCGGCTTGTGCTGGCCGTTCTGGCAAGCAGCATCGTGGGACTTGTCGTCGACAGCGCCGTTTTCCTCTACCTGGCCTTCGGCAGCCTCGAGTTCCTGGCCGGGCAGGTCGTGGGCAAGGCCTGGATGGTCGTGCTGGCGCTGCCGTTCATCGCCTGGCTGCGGCGGCGCGACGCCAGCCTGGGCCTGCTCCCGGCCTGAGAGTCTCCGTCATGAATACCGATACGTCAAAACTGACCCAGCTCGGCCGACCGGCCGCCATTCCGGCGAGCCCGGACGAGGCTCAGCTCGAGCGGGTGCCGAACCCGCATGCGGATACGCGCTACGTCGCCCGCTTCAACGTGCCGGAATTCACGTCGCTGTGCCCCGTCACCGGACAGCCGGACTTCGCCCATCTCGTGATCGACTACGTGCCCCGCGACTGGATCGTGGAATCGAAGTCGCTGAAGCTCTACCTGTCGGCCTTCCGCAACCATGGCGCCTTCCACGAGGACTGCACTGTCGCTATCGGCAAACGCCTCGTCGCGCTCCTGGACCCGCATTTCCTGCGCATCGGCGGCTACTGGTACCCGCGCGGCGGCATGCCCATCGACGTCTTCTGGCAGACGGGCGACCTGCCGCAAGGCGTCTGGCTCCCCGACCAGGGCGTGGCGACGTATCGGGGGCGCGGCTGAAAAAGCGGAGCCGAGCTGCGGGTGGCAACGACTGCCGCATCTCCCGCCACACCGTCGTTTCCGCACAGGCGGAAATCCGCGATGAGTCTCAGCGCGCGCGTGTGATGCATGACGGAAGGGTTTCCCCGGCAAGCGGAGCGGGCGGTCGGCCGCCGGCGCAGGTCGTCAGCCTTGCTGGCCCAGCTCCGCGATCAGCCCCGCCGCGGTGACGATCCGTGCGAACTCGCCGGAGAGGCTCGCGACGTGCGCCAAGTGCACGGTGTCGGCCGGCACCACGGTTCCGTTGGGCGCCGGGCGGTCGAACGTGAAGCAGGCGTCCTCGACCAGCGTCATGGCGAACCCGAGATCGGAGCCCATGCGCACCGTCGTCGTCACGCAATGATCCGTCGACGCGCCGGCGACCACCACCCGAGGCCGGCCCAACGCCTCCAGGCGCTGGGCGAGATCGGTGCCGATGAAGGCGCTGTTCGCCGACTTGCGGACCACCGGCTCGCCGGGCTCCTCGGCGGCGAAGCTCATGGCCTGGTTGCCGATGTGGCCCGGCCGGAACGGGCTCTGCGGCCGGATCGAATCGTGTCGCACGTGGATCAGCGGCCAGCCGTTCTCGCGCCAGAAGGTCAGCAGCGCCAGCGCCCGCCCCTCCGCCTCGATGTTGCCGCGGTGCGTGCGGGCCGCGATCTCGTCGAAGCCCTTCTGGAAGTCGATGAGCAGCAGGACGGGCGGGGTCATGCGGCCTCCGTCTGGCGCGCTCCCGGGCGGGCGAGGTCGGGCGGCGTCGCCTCGTCGGCCAGGATCCGGATCGCCTCGGCCAGGGACACGACCCGGCTCTCCTGGCTGCCCAGGCGGCGGATCGAGACCGTCCGCTCCTCCGCCTCGCGCTTGCCCACGACCAGCAGCACCGGCACCTTGGCGAGCGAATGCTCGCGCACCTTGTAGGTGATCTTCTCGTTGCGCAGATCGCATTCGGCCCGCAGGCCCGCCGCCTCGAGCTCGCGCCGCACGTGGCCCGCGTACTCGTCCGCATCCGATACGATCGTGCACACGGTGGCCTGCACCGGCGCCAGCCACAGCGGCAGATGCCCGGCGTAGTTCTCGAGCAGGATGCCGAAGAAGCGCTCCAGCGAGCCGAAGATGGCGCGGTGGATCATCACCGGCGTCCGCCGCGCGCCCTCGGCATCGATGTAGAAGGCGCCGAGCCGCCCCGGCAGGTTGAAGTCGACCTGGGTGGTGCCGCACTGCCAGTCGCGTCCGATGGCGTCGCGCAGCACATACTCGAACTTCGGGCCATAGAAGGCGCCCTCGCCGGGATTGATGCCGGTCCTCACCTTGCCACCCGACTCGCGCGCGATCCGCTCCAGCACGCCCGCCATCGCCTTCTCTGCCTGATCCCACTGCTCGTTCGCGCCGACGCGCTTCTCGGGCCGGGTCGAGAGCTTCACGACCACCTCGTCGAAGCCGAAGTCGCGGTAGATCGACATGATGAGGTCGTTCATCCGCATGCACTCGTCCGCGATCTGAGCCTCGCTGCAGAAGACGTGCGCATCGTCCTGGGTGAAGCCGCGCACGCGCAACAGCCCGTGCAGCGCGCCCGAGGGCTCGTAGCGATGCACGCAGCCGAATTCGGCGAGGCGGTAGGGCAGCTCGCGATAGGATCTCAGCCCGTGCTTGAAGATCTGGATGTGGCCCGGGCAGTTCATCGGCTTGATGGCGAAGACGCGCTCATCCTCCGTGACGGTGGTGAACATGCTCTCGCGGAATGTCTCCCAGTGGCCCGAGGCCTCCCACAGGCTCTTGTCGAGGATCTGCGGCGTGTTCACCTCGCGGTAGCCGACCGCGTTCTGCCGGCGGCGCATGTAGTTGACGAGGACCTGGAACAGGGTCCAGCCTTTCGGGTGCCAGAAGACGACGCCCGGCCCCTCCTCCTGGAAGTGGAACAGGTCCATCTCGCGCCCGAGGCGGCGGTGGTCGCGCTTCTCGGCTTCCTCGAGCTGCTTCAGGTAGGCGGCGAGATCCTGCTCGCTGGCCCAGGCGGTGCCGTAGATGCGCTGGAGCTGCGCCTTGCTCGAGTCTCCGCGCCAGTAGCTGCCGGCGATCTTCTGCAGCTTGAAGGCGCGCCCGACCTGCCCCGTCGAGGCCATGTGCGGACCGCGGCACAGGTCGAGCCACTTGCCCTGGCTGTAGACCTTGACGTCCTCGCCCGCAGGGATGGCGTCGACCAGCTCGACCTTGAACGCCTCGCCCTTGTCGCGGAAGTACGCCTTGGCCTTGTCGCGGCTCCACACTTCCTTGCGGAACGGCGCGTCGCGCTTGACGATCTCGTGCATCCGCGCCTCGATCCTCGGCAGATCGTCGGGATGGAAAGGCTCGTTGCGGAAGAAATCGTAATAGAACCCGTTCTCGATCACCGGGCCGATGGTCACCTGCGTGCCGGGGAAGAGGTCCTGCACGGCCTCGGCCATCACGTGCGCGGCATCGTGCCGGATCAGCTCCACGGCTTCCGGATCGTTACGGCTGATGATCTTCACCTGCGAGTCCGCCTCGATGGGATCGGCGAGGTCGGCGAGCCGTCCGTCGACGCTCACGGCGACGGCCTTCTTGGCGAGCGACTTGGAGATCGTCTCGGCCAGAGCCTTTCCCGTGATCCCTTTCGGGAAACTCCGCTTCGCCCCGTCCGGGAAGGTCAGTGCAATCTCGGCCATAAGTCGCGATCTCCTCTCACTCGCTGCATACCAAGCAGGTAAGACAAACCGGGCCAAAGCTCCTCTTGCGCCGCGGCCCGGTGGCGGCGCTGTTGCAGACAACTCGCGGGCGGAAGTCAAGGTGATTGTGCGGCGCAAGGCCTCAAGCGCCACCCATTACCCCGCGTGCCGATGGACGCGGGACCTGAACCAGGCCACCATCTCCACAAATGTGTACTTGTGTGCGACGACGCCGAGGATGAGCTCCTCGAGAGCATCGTCCAGATCCTCGTCAGCCTTGGCTGGAATCAACCGGTAGCCGCTCTCCTCGAGCATGAGCAAGGTGACGATGAGCGCCGTGCGCTTGTTCCCGTCGGCGAAGCCGTGGCAAGTGGCAACGCCCTCGACCAGGGCCGCTGCCTTCTCGTGGACGCTCCGGTGATAACCGTGATACGGCCTGCCGATCGCGGACAGTACGCCGTCAATGTTCAGAATACCCGGGCGACCGCCAGTGCGGAGAGCAGCCTCATGGGCTCGATGAACATCAGCCTCGGTGACGCGATAGTGCCGTCGCCTACTTGGCGGCAAGGCGCTTCAGCACACGCTCGTGCCTTTTGGCGATTTTGTCGATCGTATGCGTCGAGCGCGACTTCGCGGCCCTAGGCACCTTGGTGAACTTGCCCGATCCGGAGTCGCGACCGACTTTGATGATGCTGGATTTCTTCGGCTTCTTGTCCATGCTCCACACATAATCACTTTCGAGCATAGCGGCCAGTGTCACTCTCGGCCTTCTCCCAATGCTGCGTCATGTGCCGGCCCGTCCAGCGGCCGTAGCGCCACGGAGCCAGCGGATGGCGCTCGCCGCGGATGTCGGGCACGGGGTCGACGCCGGCGGTGCCGAGCCGGTGACAGCGGCAGAGCCGCGCCGTCGTAAGCCAGAACCCGCGCCAAGGGCCGTTCGTGTCGATGGCCTCGAGCGCGTACTCCGAGCAGGTCGGCAGGTGCCGGCAGTGCCAGCCGACGAACGGCTTGAGGGTCCAACGGTAGAGATGTATGGGCGTTTTCAGGGCGGCGCCGAGCAGCGCCCTCATCGGCCCCTGCCCGGCCTGCGCACCCGCGGATGACTGCACCTCGAAAACCTCTCAGCTCGCGGCGGCAGCGCGCCCGGCGCCCGCCTGCCGCGCCTCGATCGCATCCAGAGCCCGCTCGACGGCGTCGAACACGAGCAGCGTCGAGGCGTGCCGGGCCTTGTAGTCCCTGACCGGCTCCAGCATGGCGAGGTCCGCCCAGCGGCCCCCCGGCGGCGGCCCGCCTTCCTTCAACATGCGCCGCATGGCGCAGCCGACCTCGTGCAGCTCCGGAGCCGTGGAGCCGACGATCTCGCGCCCCATGACCGAGGCGGCCGCCTGGCCCAGCAGGCACGCCTTGACGGTCTGCCCAAAATCGCCGACCCGCCCCGCCGCGTCGAGCTTCAGGTCGACCGTCACGGTCGAGCCGCACAGCTTGGAGTGCGCCGACGCGGTGGCGTCCGGATGGGCGAGCCGCCGCTGCCGCGGGATCTCTGCGGCGAGCTCGAATATCCGCGTGTTGTACATATCGTTGAGGCCAACCATCCCCTGCTCCGTCCAGCCTCGACAATGGGACGCGGCCTTTGCGGCGCGGTTCCCTTGCGGCTCGCGACCCCACACTATATAGCGAGCTTGAGCTGCAGTGCGAGGCCCACGCGCCCATTCCCGTGCGCGGCGGCAAGCGCCGCGGCTCTCTCTCCGCAATCGGAACGCGCCAAGTGACCAACATCTCGACCGCTCCGTTCAAGAGCAAGACCTCACGAGCCCGCAGGCCGACGCAGCAGGAGGCCGAGGAGGCCGTCCGCACGCTCATCGCCTGGGCGGGCGACGACCCCGACCGAGAGGGCCTGCAAGGGACGCCGCGCCGGGTGGTCGAAGCCTTCCAGGAATACTTCCGCGGCTACGGGCAGGACCCGGTCGCCCTGCTGCAGGAGCCGACGTTCGAGGAGGTCGGCGGCTACGACGATCTCGTCATGCTGCGCGACATCCGCGTCGAGAGCCACTGCGAGCACCACATCGCGCCGTTCATCGGCGTGGCGCACGTGGCGTATGTGCCGAGCGGCAAGGTCGCGGGGCTGTCGAAGCTCGCCCGCGTCGTCGAGATCTACGCGAAGCGGCTGCAGACGCAGGAGACGCTGAGCGCCGAGATCGCCGACGCCATCGACAAGGCGCTGGCGCCGAAGGGCGTCGCCGTGATGATCGAGGCCGAGCACCAGTGCATGACCATGCGCGGGGTGCACCAGCCCGGCGTCGCCGCCGTGACGACCCGCTTCCTGGGCCAGTTCGCCGGCGATGCGGCGCTGCGGGAGCGGTTCATCGGCCTCGCCAACGCGACGCGGCGGGGGCGATAGATTCGTGAGGTCGTGAAATCGCGAGATCGCGGGCTTGCGAGTTCGCCCGTACACGACTTGGCGACTTCACGATTTCGCGACTCGCTTACAGAGAGTCCACCATGCCTGCACCGCCTGCCCTTTTCGCCCCCCGCGGGACTACCGAGGACATCGAGCGGGGCGACGTCTTCCAGCCGAAATTCGGGTCGGACGGGCTGCTGCCGGCCGTCGTCACCGACGCCGCCACGGCCGAGGTGCTGATGCTCGCCTGGATGAACGCCGAGGCGCTGGCGCTCACCATCGAGACGGGGCTCGCCCATTTCTGGACCCGCTCGCGCGGGCGCATCTGGAAGAAGGGCGAGGAGAGCGGCAACGTTCTTCGCGTACGCGAGATCCGCACCGACTGCGACCAGGACGCGATCTGGGTCAGGGCCGACGTCGAGGGCGCGGGCGCCGCCTGCCACACGGGCGAGCGCTCCTGCTTCTACCGCACCATGTCACCGCAGCGGACAGCCGCGGGCGCCGCGCGCCTCGCCCCGGCCGCCTCGCCGCGCACTTAGGGCGTGTTCGGTTTTTATCGAAGCATATCAGGTTGCGCCTATTCTCCCAATCCAGCGGGAGAGGGCTAAGGTGAGGGTCACCGGGTGGCGATAGGATGCCCTCCCCTTGACGGGGAGGGCGGCGCGGCGAAAGCCGCGCGGGTGGGGTGGGGCCACGAACGCAACGTCCGAACCCGGGCACCCCCACCCCCGACCCCTCCCCGCAAGGGGGAGGGGAGAAGTGTCGTCGCACCTGTTTCAATCTCAGCCGAACATCCCGGATCGGCGGTCGCTTCGCTCCCTGGTCCGGGATGAGCCTATTCTCCCAATCCAGCGGGAGAGGGCTAAGGTGAGGGTCACCGGGTGGCGATAGGATGCCCTCCCCTTGACGGGGAGGGCGGCGCGGCGAAAGCCGCGCGGGTGGGGT
>JAHDXT010000029.1 GCA_023384095.1 Hyphomicrobiaceae bacterium | reverse complement strand
TCCACTGGTGGCCGCATCAGAGCAAAATGAAGTAATCACGCGGAGACGGTATCAGACCCTGCTGCGGGTCTGACCACAGAAGATGACTCCAGAAGCTCCAGGAGCCGTGATGAAGCACAGCCGTCAAAACAACAGGGCCGCCGGACACCGCCGGCAGCCCAGAATTACTGCGATCCTGTCGAGTGCCGCTCAGAACTTCGTCGAGGCGCCGAAGCGGATCTGCTGCGTCTTGTCGTAGCTCTCCTTCGTCAGCGCGTAGGCGTAATCGAGCCGCAGCGGTCCCAGCGGGGAGTTCCAGAGCAGGCCGACGCCAACGGACGAGCGGATGGTGGCGTCATCGGCGAGGCAAACATTTGGGCGCTCCCCAGGCAGAACCGGCACGCCGCACGACCCCGAGATCGATTTAGTGAAATCGCTTGCCCCGAAGAGCGAGCCTGCATCCGCGAATACGGCGCCCGACATGCCCAGCTCGTCCGGAATCAGCGGCAGCGGGAAGCGCACCTCGGCGGTCGCAGCCCAGAACGTCTTGCCGCCCAATGAATCGCCAGTCGCGGTATCCCGCGGCCCGTAGCCGGCCCGGTCGAAGCCGCGCACCGTCTCGCCGCCCCTGTAGTAGAGATCGAGCAGACGCACGTCCTCTCCACCCCAGCCGTCGATGTGGCCGCCGACCACGCGCCCGACGAAGGTGATCTTCTCTGTGATCGGGTAGTAGGCGCGGCCCTCGCCCTGGACGCGGATGTACTGCACGTCGCCGCCGACACCCGCGAAGTCGCTGCCGACCTGGAAATAGAGCCCCCGGTTCGGGTTGCGCGGGTGGTTGCGTGTGTCGTAGGTCACCGCCGAGCCGATCGCGGACGTCAGCGACGTGCCCTCCGCCTGCAGCACCGCACGCGAAGCGCTCGGGTGAACATCGAATATGTTGTCGTGCGACAGCGTATAGCTGGTCGACATCCAGAGGTTCTCGGCGATCGGAAAGCCCATGCGCAGGCTGCCGCCGGTCCTGCGGCTCCTGAACGAGGACTCGCTGGTCTGATCGACCTCCTTGTGGAACAGGTCGAAGCCCGCCGCGATGTTCCGGTCCAGGAACCGCGGCTCGGTGAAGCTGAGGTCGATCTGGAACCGCTCCATCGAGCCGCCGACCTTCAGGCGCAGGAACTGGCCGTTGCCGAGCAGGTTGCGCTCGGTGATGCTGACGTCGCCGATCACGCCTTCGTTAGTCGAGTAGCCGGCGCCGAAGGACAGCTCGCCGGTCGGCTGCTCGACCACCTCGACGTCGAGCACCACACGGTCGTGAGCCGACCCCGGCCGCCGCTTGACCTCGGCCGACTTGAAGAAGCCCAGCGCCTGCAGCCGCTTCTTGGCGCGGTCGACGAGCATCGGGTTGTAGGCGTCACCTTCCGCGAGACGAAACTCGCGCCGGATCACGTGATCCTTGGTGCGCATGTTGCCGACGATGTTGATGCGATCGATGTAGACGCGCGGGCCCTCGTCGATGTCGTAGACGAGGTCGATGGCGCGCACCGCCGGGTTTCGGTCCGCCCGCGGGCGCACACGAGCGAAAGCGAAGCCCTGCTCGGACACCACCAGCGTCAGCTTCTCCACCGTCTTGTCGATGTCCGAGGCATTGAAGATGTCGCCCGGCTTGGTCAGCAGCTCGCCCCTGAGCGTGTCCGGGCGCAGGTCCGGCAGCGCGCTCTCGATGCGCACCTCGCCGAAGCTGTAGAGCTCGCCCTCCTCGATGACGAACGTGAGGAAGAACCCCGAGCCGTCGCGATCGAGCTCCGCACTACCCGACACGATGCGCGCGTCGGCATAGCCGTTCTTGAGATAATACTGCCGCAGCAGCTCGCGATCGAGGCTGAGCCGGTCCGGGTCGTAGATGCTGTTGCCCTTGAGAAAGTCGAACCAGCCGGCCTGCGTCGTGGTGATGATGTCGCGGAGCTGCGAGTCGGAGAACGCCCGGTTGCCGACGAAGTGTATGCCCTTGACCTTGGTCGCCGTGCCCTCGTTGATCTCGAAGACGACGTTCACGCGGTTCTGCTCGAGCTCGATGAGCTTGGGCTCGACCACCGCCGCGAACCGGCCCTGGCGCCGGTACACGTCGAGGATGCGCTGCGCGTCCGACAAGGCGCGGGAGCGCGTGTAGACGGAGCGCGGCTTGAGCTGCACCTCCGCCTCCAAGGTCGCGGCATCGACCTCGCTGTTGCCCTCGAAAGCAACCTGATTGACGACCGGGTTCTCGACCACCGTGATGATGACGGCGCCGTCCTGCCGGTCGATCTCGATGTCGGCGAAAAGGCCCGTCGCGAACAGCGCCCGCAGCGAGCGGTCCGCCTTGCCGGCATCGTACGGATCGCCGACGTTGAACTGCAGGTAGGAGCGCACGGTCTCGGGCTCGACGCGCCGGTTGCCGACGACCTGAATATCACGCACGACGCCCTGAGCCTTCGCAGGCGGCGCCAGTGCAATCGCGGTCAGGGTGATGACGGCAGAACTAACGGCGGCAAACCAGAGTACCAGCCGCCCCCCCATTGCCACTTTCCGAAGTTGCATACCTGCGTCTGCCCTTCGTTACTGCCCCCGGGAAGTGGCGTTGAACGCCTCTCGGCAGACCAACGCAACTCCTCATTACCTGAGTCGTGCACACAGCCCTAGTGGCTGTGACGCCCCCAAGAGAACTCAGCTAACCCTCTGAGCTTTTAACGATTCAGCAAGGTTATTGGAAGTGGCAAGAATGTTTCACAACCTCCCAATCTGCTGGGGCAGCACTGGATTTTCGGATCGAGATCGAAACGATCGCCAGCCCCCTCTCTTCCCGCGTGCGGGGCGAGGGTCGGGGCGAGCGGCAGCCGCGGGCACGGCGCGAATTTCTGCCCACCTCCCAGGGTCAGACCCTTACGCCACCCTTAGCGCCTCCCCTCGGGGTCAGACCCGGCGGGTCTGAAACGAAACTGAGCCGAAGGGCAGTGTCCCGCTTGGTCCCTTTGCCCTTCCTTCCGTCATGGCCGCGAAGGCGGCCATCCACGCAACTCTCCACACCTGATCTGCGGCGTGTCGTGGATTCCCGCCTCCGCGGGAATGACGGTGTGGGTATGCAGTGGGAATCGTTTCGTCATCGAGGGTCGGCAAAGCCGGTGAGCGGCTGACCCCTTGAACCAGCCGCCCAGCCCGGACTGAAGAGCTCTAGCTGTTTCCGGTCAGCCAGCGCCAGACGATCAGGCGGTCGTTCCAGGTCGCGAACACCATCAGCATCAGCACCAGCGCCAGCCCTATCCGGAAACCGATCTCCTGGGTCTTCTCGCTCAGCGGTTTGCGGCGGAGTCCCTCGATGGCGTAGAACAGAAGGTGTCCGCCGTCGAGCAGCGGGATCGGAAAGAGATTGATCAGACCTATGCTGACCGAGATCACCGCGATGAGGTTGAGCAGCGCCTCGGGACCGACCTTGGCCACCTGCCCTGAGACCTCCGCGATGCGGATGGGGCCGCCGAGCTGATCGGCGTTCTGCCTGCCCACGATCACGTCGCCGATGTAGGACAGCGTCGAGGTGATGATGAAGTTCGTCTCGCGGACGCCGAGCCAGACCGCCTCGAGCGGTCCGGCCCGCCTCAGCTCCATCGTCTCGGGAGTCGTCACCCGCCGGATGCCGATGATGCCCCGCACGATGGTGCCGCCGAAGGTATCCTTGACCTCCTGGCGCTCGGGCGTCACCCGCAGCGTATGGACATCGCCGCCGCGATCGACCTTGATGGCGAGCTCCCGTCCGGGGGAGGCGCTGACCGCGCGCAGCACCTCCGTGAAGTTCTCGACCTTGCTGCCGCCGACCTCGAGGATCACGTCGCCGGGCATGAAGCCGGCGGCGGCGGCCGGCGAGTTGGCGACCACCTCGTCGACGCGCGGCGCCGTCGAGCGCACCCCGAGCAGCGAGAACATCAGCGCAAAGATCGCGATCGCCAGCAGGAAGTTGGCGACCGGGCCCGCCGCCACCACCGCCGCCCGCTGCCAGAGCGGCTTGCCGTGGAAAGCCCCGGCGCGCTCCTCCGGGCTCATCTGTTTCAGCCTGTCTGTCGGCGCCATGCTCGCCGCGTTGTCGTCGTCCATGAACTTGACGTAGCCGCCGAGCGGGATCCAGGCGATCCGCCAGCGCGTTCCGTAGCGGTCCACGAACCCGAAAATCTCGCGCCCGAAGCCGATCGAGAAGGCCTTGACCTTCACGCCGCACCAGCGCGCGACCAGGAAGTGCCCGAGCTCGTGCACGAAGACGACGACCGTCAGGACGAACAGGAACGAAAAGAGTACGAAGAGAAAGCCTCCGAACCCGTCGGCGAAACTGGACAGCAAGCCCATCTTGGATCGATCTCCCGAATACCTGCCAGACACGGGGGTAGGCGCATCCGCCCCCGCCTCATGCAGCAATCACATCTCGTGCCAACTCGCGCCCGGCTGCGTCCGCAGCCATGACGTCCTCGAGACAGCGCGGCACGACGACGATGCCGGTCTGCTCCGCCCGATCGAGGCATGTGGCCACGGTGCGGGCAATGTCAAGAAAGCCCAATCGCCGCTCGAGATAGCCTTCGACGGCCACCTCGTTGGCGGCGTTGAGGATCGCCGGCGCCGTGCCGCCGCGCTCGAGCGATCCGCGCGCCAGCCCCAACGCCGGAAAGCGTATCGGATCCGGCGACTCGAAGGTCAAGGATCGAAGCTTGACCAGATCGAGCCGCTCGGCCGGCGAGGGCAGCCGCGCGGGCCACGCCAGGCCGACCGAAATCGGGATGCGCATGTCGGGGCAGGACATCTGGGCCAGCACCGCGCCGTCCTGGAAGGCTACGAGACAGTGGACGATCGACTGCGGGTGGACCACCACGTCGAGCTGCGCGGCCTCGACCGGGAACAGGTGGAAAGCCTCGATCAGCTCCAGTCCCTTGTTCATCAGCGTCGCCGAGTCGATCGAGATCTTCGGCCCCATGCTCCATCTGGGATGCTTCAGCGCCTCCTCGGGGCTGGCCCTCGCCAGCCGCTCGATGTCCCATTCCCGGAATGGCCCGCCCGAGGCCGTGAGCACGATCCGCTCGACCGTTCCGGCATCGGCTCCGGCCATGAGCTGATAGACTCCGGAATGCTCCGAATCGACCGGCACCAGCTCGGTCCCGGCGGCCTTCACCGCGGCCATGAAGACGTCGCCCGCCGCCACCAGGCACTCCTTGTTGGCGAGCGCCAGCCGGCGGCCTTGCCGCGCCGCGGCGAGCGTGGGCGCAAGCCCGGCCGCACCGGCGATGGCGGCGACCACGCAGTCCGCCGGCCGCTCGGCCGCGGCCGCCAGCGCCGCCGGGCCCGCCGCCGCCTCGATGCCGCTGCCGGAGAGCAGCTCGCGGAGCTCGCCGTAGCGCGCCTCCTCGCCGATCACCGCCAGCTTCGCCGCGTGCCGTCTGGCCAGTGCGGCTAGCTTGCCGGCGTTCGTCTGCGCGGTCAGGGCCACGACCCGGAACGCCTCGGGCGCCCGCCCGACGATGTCGAGCGTGCTCGACCCGACCGAGCCCGTCGCTCCGAGTATGGTGACCGTCTTCACGCCCTTGCAACCATGTGAGCTACGTTTCCGAAAGCATTCCGCCTTGGCTCATCTGCTGGTCACGCCGTCATGGCCGCGGACGGCCATGCACATCAGCTCGCAGCGCCGCCGGCGGCAGGCCTGCATTGCTGCCCTGTCACCCGCTTTCAGCGCATGGACAACAGGGCGCGGGCGGGCTCCTGGATATCGACGACCAGGGCCGCCAGCGCCGCCGCAGCCGCCGCGAAGACGACGCCGTCCATCCGGTCCAGGAAGCCGCCGTGCCCCGGCATCAGCGCGCTCGCATCCTTGACGCCGAACCCGCGCTTGAGCGCCGATTCGGCGAGGTCCCCGACCTGCGAGACGAGCCCGAGGACCAATGCCGTGACGGCGAGCCTGACGGGCGACGCCCCGGCGAGGAACACCGCGAACAGCGCCCCCGTGACCGTGGCCGCCGCAATCCCGCTGATGAACCCCGCCCAGGTCTTGTTCGGCGAGATTCGCGGCCACAGCCGGACGCCTCCGATGCTACGGCCTCCGAAATAGGCAAAGGTATCGGTCGCACAGACCACGAGCAAGATGAACAGGACCGCCGCAAAACCGTAGGGCTCGTCCGACCGGAACCACAGCAGCGCCACGGCGGGAACGCCCACGTAAGGCACACCGAGCCCCGATAGCCTACCGTGACCTCCGAACTGCAGCAGCATCACCAGCACCGCCCCGATCAGGACCAGGACCAGCCCGAGCGCGGCAAACCCGAGCGCCGCGAGCAGTGCCGCTCCGACGACCGCGCCGGCATGGGCCGCGAATGCAGGATCGAGTTGCGGCCCGCGCACGACCCGGCCCCATTCCCAGCACATGGCGACGGCGATCGTTATTACGAGCGCCGCGAACGGCATGGGTCCGGCCCAGACGAGCGCCAGCGCCAGCGCGGCCAGCAGCACGCCGGAGACGATGCGCGGCTTCAAGTCGCGTGCCAGTGCAGCCGTGCGCGCCGCCGGGCCCTTGTCTGGCAGCGAGTCTGGCAGCGAGCCCTTGTCTGGCGGCGAGCCGCTCATGGGCGCTGCGCCTTACGGCCGCCGGACCGCCGGGACAGGCCGCCGTAGCGGCGGTCCCGCGAGCGGAATTCGGCGATCGCCTGATCGAGAAGCTCGCGTCCGAAATCGGGCCAGTAGGCGTCGATGAAGACCAGCTCCGCGTAGGCCACCTGCCACAGCAGGAAATTGGACAGCCTGATCTCGCCGCTGGTGCGGATGAGGAGGTCGGGGTCCGGGATGGGGCTGGTATCGAGCTCGGCTGCCAGCAGCTCAGGGGTGATCGCCGCCGGATCGAGTGCGCCGCCAACCGCTTTCTCGGCGAGTCGGCGCGCGGCTTTGGCGATCTCCGCCCGAGAGCCGTAGTTGAAGGCCACGACGAGCTCGAGGCTGCAGTTTGCCGCCGTCAGCGCCTCTGCCTCCTCGATGATGGCGAGCAGCTCGGGATCGATGTTGCCGCGCTCGCCGATGATGCGGATTCTGACGCCGTTTCGATGCAGATCGGCAAGATCCCGCCTGATGAAGCGCTTCATGATGCGCATCAGCTCGTCGACCTCGGCCGCCGGCCGCGACCAGTTCTCCGAGGAGAACGTGTAGATGGTGAGATAGGGAATGGCGAGCTCGAGCGCCGCCTTCACCGTGCGGCGCAAGGCTTCCACGCCCATGCGATGGCCGACCGAGCGGGGCAGGCCGCGCCGGGTCGCCCAGCGGCCGTTGCCGTCCATGATGATCGCGACATGGCGCAGCGGCGGGATGCCGTCGTTTGCATCCGCAGCATGCTGTATCTGGATTTCTGCCACCGGCCCAGAAAGCTTTCTTCGAGTTTGCTCAGGCGGAGGCGTCCCGCCCCCCCGTTATCCATAAGTGTTTCAGACTTTGTTGATCTCGCCTTCCTTGTTGGCCAGAACCTGATCGATGTCCTTGACGAGCTTGTCCGTCAGATCCTGCACCTTAGTGGAGTTGCCGCGGTGCTCGTCCTGACTCATCTTACCGTCCTTCTCGAGCTTTTTCAGTAGCTCCATGCCATCGCGACGCACATTGCGGACCGCGACGCGAGTCTGCTCGGCGTACTTGTGCGCAAGCTTGATGAGCTCCTGGCGCCGCTCCTGCGTCAGCGCCGGCACCGGCAGGCGCAGCAGCGTGCCGTCGACGATCGGGTTGAGGCCGAGATTGGCCTCGCGGATGGCCTTGTCCACGGCCGGCACCGCCGCCTTGTCCCAGACCTGGACCGTGAGCATGCGCGGCTCGGGCACCGATACCGACCCGACCTGGTTGAGCGGCATCTTCTGCCCGTACACGTTGACCATCACCGGATCCAGCAGGTTGGCGCTGGCGCGTCCCGACCTGAGCCCGCTCAGCTCCCGCTTGAGCGCGTCGATCGCCGCACGCATGCGCCGTTCCAGGTCGCCGATGTCGAAGTTGCCCTGAGCCATACCACTCCTCCTGCCGGGCGCGGCATGGCCCGGCGCTTCACGTCCTCGCCTCGGGCCTGGCGAACGGCGAGACGGGGCCGCGCGATCCTCAGATCAGACGCTACCCTGAATGACGGTGGCGCGGGCCTGGCCGCGCAGCATCTTCAGGAGATTGCCCGATTCCTCGATAGAGAAGACAATTACCGGAAGACCGTTGTCCCGGGCAAGCGCGATAGCCGCGCCGTCCATCACCTTGAGGTCGCGCGCCAGCACCTCGGCATAGGTCAGCCGGTCGTAGCGCACCGCCGCCGGGTCGGTCCGCGGATCGGCCGAGTAGACGCCGTCGACCTGAGTCGCCTTGGCGACGGCATCGCAGTTCATCTCGATCGCCCTCAGCGCCGCCGTCGTGTCGGTGGTGAAGAACGGGTTGCCGGTTCCGGCGGCGCAGATGACGACCCGGCCGTTCTCGAGGTGATGCAGCGCCTTCGCCCGCACATAGGACTCGCAGATGGTCGGCATCGGGATCGCGGACAGCACCCGCGCCGGCGTGCCGACCTGCTCCAGCGCGTTGTGGAAGGCGAGAGCGTTCATGACGGTCGCGAGCATGCCCATGTAGTCGGCCGTTGCGCGGTCCATGCCCTTGGCCGCGCCGGCGAGGCCGCGGAAGATGTTGCCGCCGCCCACGACCACGACGATCCCAACCCCCGCCTCGACGGCCTCGGTCACGTCCCTGGCGAGACGGGTGGCGATCCCCATGTCGAACCCGAACCCGCCCTTGCCGCTCAAGGCTTCGCCCGACAGCTTCAAGCACAGGCGTTTGTAGCGCAGTGGGCTGGTGCCGCTCATCGCGTTTCGCCTTTCTATTGCACCCCCTCTCCCCATGCAGAGGCAGGGAAGAGGGACAGTGGTTCTCCCCTCCCCCCTTGCGGGGAGGGGCCGGGGGTGGGGGTGCTCTGGGGCCGACGTCGCGCCCGGGGCTCACCCTACCCGCGCGGCTGACGCCGCGCCGCCCTCCCCGTCAAGGGGAGGGCAGAAGACATCACCCCTCACCCCATCACGAGGAACATCGGGAGAGGGAAAACTGGACCCCGATAGCCTGCCGCACGGAGGCGAGGCAAGAGGCGTCAGGCGGATTTACGGCCCTTGGCCGCGACCTCGGCCAGCTCCGAGATCAGCCGCCTGACCCCCTTCAGCCGCGCTTCCGGCAGGTCCCAGTCGGCCTTGAGGACCAGCCGGTGATCCGGCTGCAGCTTCATGCTGCCGCGCGAGCGCTGCATGAGGCCGACGAGCCCTTCCGGATTGGCGAAGGCGTTGCGGCGGAACGCCAGCACCGCCCCCTTCGGCCCGGCGTCCACCTGCGCGATGCCCGCCTGGCGGCAGTGCCCCTTGATCTCCATCACGTCGAGCAGGTGGCGCACCTCGTCCGGCAGCTCGCCGAAGCGGTCGACCAGCTCGGCCGCGAACGCATCGATGTCGGCCCGCTGCTCGAGCCCCGACAGCCGGCGGTAGAGCCCCAGCCTGAGCTGGAGGTCGGCGATATACGTCTCGGGGATCAGCACCGAGGTGCCGAGCGAGATCTGCGGGCTCCACTGCTCGGCCGCCTCGCCGAGGTCGCCGCCCTTGAGGGCTGCCACGGCCTCTTCCAGCATCGACTGGTAGAGCTCGAAGCCGACCTCGCGGATGTGGCCCGACTGCTCCTCGCCGAGCAGGTTGCCGGCGCCGCGGATATCGAGGTCGTGGCTGGCGAGCGAGAAGCCTGCCCCCAGCGTGTCGAGCGAATGCAGCACCTTGAGCCGCTTCTCGGCCCCTTCGGTCAGCTTCTGGCCTGGCGGCGTCGTGAAATAGGCGTAGGCGCGCGTCTTCGCCCGCCCGACGCGGCCCCTGAGCTGGTAGAGCTGCGCCAGCCCGAACATGTCCGCGCGGTGCACGATGAGGGTATTTGCGTTCGGCACGTCGAGGCCAGACTCGACGATCGCCGTCGACAGCAGCACGTCGTACTGGCCCTCGTAGAACGCCGTCATCACGTCCTCGAGCTCCGCGGAGGCGAGCTGGCCGTGCGCGCGAGCGACGCGGAGCTCCGGCACGGCCTCGCGCAGGAATTCCGCGACCTCGTCGAGGTCGGAAATGCGCGGCACCACATAGAACGCCTGACCGCCCCGATATCGCTCGCGCTTCAGCGCCTCGCGGATGATGACCGGATCGAACGGCGAGATGTAGGTGCGCACCGCCAGCCGGTCGACAGGCGGCGTGGTGATGAGGGACAGCTCGCGCACGCCCGACAGAGCGAGCTGCAGCGTGCGCGGGATAGGCGTCGCCGACAGCGTCAACACGTGCACATCCTCGCGGAGCTGCTTCAGGCGCTCCTTGTGCGCCACGCCGAAATGCTGCTCCTCGTCGACGACGAGCAGCCCGAGCCGCGCGAACTTCACCGACTTGGCGAGCAGCGCGTGGGTGCCGATGACGATGTCGAGCGTGCCGTTGCGCAGGCCCTCCCTGACCTCGGTCATGTCCTTGGCGGAGACCAGCCGCGAGGCCTGCGCGATGCGCACCGGCAGGCCCATGAAACGGTCGATGAAGGTTTTCGTGTGCTGGCGCGCGAGCAGCGTCGTCGGTACCACGACCGCGACCTGCAGCCCTGCCATTGCCGTCACGTAGGCGGCGCGGAGCGCCACCTCGGTCTTGCCGAAGCCGACGTCGCCGCAGATGAGCCGGTCCATCGGCCGGCCGGAGTTCAGATCCTCGATGACGGCCTCGATGCTCGAGAGCTGATCCTCGGTCTCCTCGTAAGGGAAGCGGGCGACGAACTCCTCGTAGGCGCCGGCCGGCGGGGCGAGCGCCGGCGCTTCCTTGAGCTGGCGCATGGCCGCGATCTTGATCAGCTCGGAGGCGATCTCCCTCAGCCGCTTCTTCAGCCGCGCCTTTCGCGACTGCCAGGCGACGCCGCCCAGCCGGTCGAGCTGCACGCCCTCCGTCTCCGCGCCGTAGCGCGACAGCAGCTCGATGTTCTCGACCGGGAGAAAAAGCTTGTCGCCGCCCGCATAGACCACCTCCAGGCAGTCGTGCGGGGCACCGAGCGCGGTGATCGTCTGCAGGCCCTGGAAGCGGCCGATGCCGTGATCGACGTGGACGACGAGATCGCCGACGGACAGGCTCGTCGCCTCGGTGATGACGTCGGCCGCCCGCTTGGCCTTGCGCCGGGGCCGCACGAGGCGGTCGCCCAGGATGTCCTGCTCGCCGATGACGGCGAGGTCCGGCGACTCGAAGCCCTGCTCGAGCCCGAGCACGGCCAGCGCGGCGACGCCGCCCGGCAGCGCCAGGGCCTCAGTGTAGCTGTCGACCTTGCGCGCATCCTTGAGGCCGTGGCTCGCCAGCAGCGCGCCGAGCCGCTCGCGCGCTCCAGGCGTCCAGGCGGCGACGACCACGCGCCTGCTCTCCGACATCAGCTTGCGGATATGGCCGATGACCGCCCCGAATAGGTCCGCGCCCTCGGCCGTGCGCTCCGGCGCGAAGCTGCGCCCCGGCCGGCCGCCGAGGCTCGCCACGCTCGCCTTCTCGCCCTGCTCGAACGGGGTGAAGCGGCGGACCGTCAGCGCGCCGAGGACGGAGCCCCACTCCGAGCCCGAGATGTACATCTGATCCGGCGGCACCGGCTTGTAGGGCGGGGCGCCGAACTTGGCCGTCTCCAGCGCCTCCACCCGCGCCTGGTAGTGCTCCGCCACCTGCCCGAAGCGCTGCGCCACCGCCTCCTCGGCGAGGTGGTCGAAGCTCACGTCGCTGCCGTGGACGTAGTCGAATAGCGTCTCCAGCCTGTCGTGGAACAGCGGCAGCCACTGCTCCATGCCGGGATAGCGCTGGCCGGCGCTGATCGCCTGGTAGAGCGGATCATCCGCGGTGCCGCCGCCGAACAGCTCGACGTAGCGGCTGCGGAACGTCTTCTCGGCCTCCTCGCCGAAGGCCACCTCGCTCACCGGCAGCAGCGTGAGCTTCTGCACGAGCTTCTGCGTGCGCTGAGTCTCGGCATCGAAGGTCTTGATGCTCTCCAGCGTGTCGCCGAAGAAATCGAGCCGCACCGGGTTGGCGCGGCCCGGCGGGAACAGGTCGAGAATGCCGCCGCGCACGGCGAACTCGCCGGGCTCCATGACCGTGCCGGTGCGAACGTAGCCGCCGAGCTGCAGCCGCTGCACGAGCCGGTTCATGTCGATGCGCTGGCCGGGAGCCATCTGGCGGATGGCCCGGCGCACGAAATCGCGCGGCGGCAGGCGCTGCAGGACGGCGTTGACGGTCGTCAGGATGAGCGTCGGCTCGCGGCGGCCGCCGGCCACCAGCCGGGCGAGCGCGGTCATCCGCCTGGCCACGATGTCGGCGCTGGGCCCGATGCGGTCGTAGGGAACGGTGTCCCACGCCGGAAAGGCGATGACGCGCACCTTGGGATCGAAGAAGCCGAGCGCCGCCTGCAGTGCCTCGAGCCGCCGGTCGTCGCGGGCGACGTGCAGCACGAAGCCCGGGCCGCCTGCGGCAGACGCCGCCTCGCGCGTCAGCCGCGCGAGCACCAGCGCATCGAGCCCCTCGGGCACGCCGGACAGGATCAGATCGTGTTGGACGAGTGTATCCATTCTACCCTTGCCGGCCCCCCTGGCCGGCTGTCATGCAAGCACCCCCGGCGGAACCGGGAGCGATGGGATCGGAGCCGCCACGAGCGGCAGACGATGCCGGCGGACGCGACCCCAGCGAATTGGGCCACCGGAGCGGCCGCGTCAACGCCTCGTGCCCCGATGACGACGCAAATTTGCGGTCCCCTGTCAGGTGGCTTAGGCTCTATGCACGTCCATCGAGGGCCGGGGGCTCTCGCGGGATGCACATTTCCGCGGACTAAGCCCGTCCGTAGGATCGGGAGACGAGCATGGTCCAGATCGTTGTCATATGGGGTCTGACCGCGATCACCGCGGCCGTCATCGGCGGCCTGCTCGCCGGGTTCAAGAAGCGCGACTATTCGTTCTGGATGGCATGGTCGTTCATGTTCCCGCCGTCCGTCCTGCTGCTGCTCGTGCTGCCGCCGTTGCATAGGCGACCCCGCCGGCCCACGCTCGACGACGAGGATGCGGCGGAAGTATGAGCCGCCGCCCCGGCAAAGCCGGCAGGGGCTGCGGTGACATCTCTCAGCCCTCCTTCGGCGTGATGCTGCCGGAGATCGCGGCCTGGGCCGCCGCGAGCCTCGCCACCGGCACGCGGAAGGGCGAGCACGAGACGTAGTCGAGCCCCACCTCGTGACAGAAGGCGACGGAAGCCGGATCGCCGCCGTGCTCGCCGCAGATGCCGACCTTGAGGCCCGCCCGCGCCTCGCGCCCGCGCTCGGTGCCGATGCGCACGAGCTCGCCGACGCCGTCCCGGTCGATCGACACGA
Source organism: Hyphomicrobiaceae bacterium (assembly GCA_023384095.1). GTDB lineage: Bacteria > Pseudomonadota > Alphaproteobacteria > Rhizobiales > Hyphomicrobiaceae > ZC4RG25. The sequence goes on along the minus strand of JAHDXT010000029.1, from coordinate 34,090 downwards.
ACGGGTCGATCTCGAACACGCCGCGGTCGACGTAGCTCTCGAGGATCGGCGCCGCGTCGTCGCGCGACAGGCCGATGCAGGTCTGCGTCAGGTCGTTGGTGCCGAAGGAGAAGAACTCGGCCCCCTCCTCGCCGCCGGCGATCTCGGCCGCGCGCAGCGCCGAGCGCGGCAGCTCGACCATGGTGCCGACCTGATAGGAGAGCCGGGCGCCCGTCTCCTTCTCGACGGCGCTCGCCGTATCGACGATGAGCCGGCGCAGGATGTCGAACTCCCGGCGGTAGGCGACGAGGGGTATCATCACTTCCGGCACCACCGGCCTGGACGTCCGCTGCGCGGCATTGACCGCCGCCTCGAAGATGGCGCGGGCCTGCATCTCGGTGATCTCGGGATAGCGGATGGCGAGGCGGCAGCCGCGGAAGCCCAGCATCGGGTTGAACTCGTGCAGCTCCCTCACGCGCGACCTCACCCGCGCAACCGGCACGCCGAGCGCTTCGGCGACGGCGGTCTGCTCCTTCTCCTCGTGCGGCAGGAACTCGTGCAGCGGCGGATCGAGCAGGCGGATGGTGACCGGCAGGCCCGCCATGATCTCGAACAGGGCCTCGAAATCGGCGCGCTGCATCGGCAGGATCTTCGCCAGCGCCCGCCGCCGCCCCGCCTCGTCGTCCGCGCAGATCATCTCGCGCATGGCCAGAATGCGGTCGGCCTCGAAGAACATGTGCTCGGTGCGGCACAGGCCGATGCCCTCGGCGCCGAACTGCCGCGCCTGGCGGGCATCGCGCGGGGTGTCCGCATTGGCCCTGACGCCGAGGCGGCGCGCCGCGTCCGCCCACGACATCAGCGTCGCGAAATCGCCCGACAGCTCCGGCTGGCGCATCCGGACGCGGCCCTCGAGAACTTCGCCCGTGGCGCCGTCGATGGTGATGACGTCGCCCTTGCGGAGCACCTGGGCGCCGACGGTCATCTCTCCCGCCTTGGCATCGATCCTGAGCTGGCCGGCGCCGCAGACGCACGGCCGGCCCATGCCGCGCGCCACCACGGCCGCGTGGCTCGTCATGCCGCCGCGCGCCGTCAGGATGCCAGCGGCCGCGTGCATGCCGTGGATGTCCTCCGGGCTCGTCTCGACGCGGACCAGGATGATGTCGCGGCCCTTCGCCCTCATCGCCTCGGCCTCGTCCGGGTCGAACACGATCTCGCCGGAGGCGGCGCCCGGCGAGGCGGCGAGCCCGCGCGCCAGGATGCGCTTGTGCGCCGCCGGATCGATGGTCGGATGCAGGAGCTGGTCGAGCGCGGAGGCTTCGATGCGCATCACCGCCTCCTCGCGGCCGATGACGCCTTCGTTGGCGAGATCCACCGCGATCTTGAGCGCGGCCTCCGCCGTTCGCTTGCCGCTCCGCGTCTGCAGCATCCACAGCTTGCCGCCCTGGATGGTGAACTCGACGTCCTGCATGTCGCGGTAGCGCGCCTCGAGCCGCCCGAAGATCTCCGTCAACTGCCGGAACAGGTCCGGCATCAGCGCTTCCAGCGACGGCTTGTCGTCGTGCGCCTCGATGCGCGCCTTCTCCGTGAGGCTCTGCGGCGTGCGGATGCCGGCCACGACGTCCTCGCCCTGGGCGTTGACCAGGAACTCGCCGTAGATCTCACGGGCACCCGTCGACGGGTTGCGCGTGAACGCCACGCCGGTCGCGGAGCTGTCGCCCATGTTGCCGAACACCATCGCCTGCACGGTCACCGCGGTCCCCCAGGCGTCGGGGATCTGATGCAGGCGGCGATAGGTGATGGCGCGCGCGTTCTGCCAGGAGCCGAACACGGCGCCGATGGCCCCCCAGAGCTGGGACCGCAGGTCCTGCGGAAAAGCGCTGCCGGATTCCGCCTCGACCGCCTCCTTGTAGGCGGCGATCACCGTCTGCCAGTCCGCAGCGGACAGCTCCGTGTCGGTCGTGAAGCCGCCGAGGTTCTTGTGGTTCTCGAGGATGTCCTCGAACACGCCGTGATCGACGCCGAGCACGACGTTGCTGTACATCTGGATGAAGCGGCGATAGCTGTCGTAGGCGAACCGCGCATCCCCGGACTGCTGCGCGAGACCCGCCACGGTCTCGTCGTTGAGGCCGAGATTGAGGATCGTATCCATCATCCCCGGCATCGACGTCCTGCCACCGGACCGCACCGAGACGAGCAGCGGGTTGCGGGCGTCCCCGAACGCGGCGCCGACAGCGTCGCCCACGATGCCGAGCGCGCTCTCGACCTGCGCGTCGAGGCCATCCGGCAGCTTGCGGCCGTTGGCGTAGAAGGACGTGCACACGTCCGTCGAGATCGTGAAGCCCGGCGGCACCGGCAGGCCGAGGCTCGCCATCTCGGCGAGGTTGGCGCCCTTGCCCCCGAGGACGTCGCGCATGGCGGCCGAGCCGTCCGAGCGGCCGGCCCCGAACAGGTAGACCCGCTTGCCCCGATTGGCCTTGTCGATCCGGGAATCGCCCATACCGTCGCCCTCTCGTCGCGCAGCATCTCGAGCATCAACCGGCCTGACATAGCCTTGTGCGCTGCGCGGGGCAAACGCGCAGGTGATTGCAGCGGTTCGCTTTCCTTTGACAACGGCGGGAACTCGCCTCAACTCTTGGGCCCCGCGCCGACGATCCCCGAAAGCGAGCCCGCGTGACATGGCCGACCATCTCCCCGCCGTACTCGACGCACTCGACCGCTCCCGGGATGCAGCCCTGGAGCGTCTGTTCCGCCTCCTGCGCATCGAGAGCATCTCCACCGACCCCGCTTACAAGGACCAGTGCCTCTCTGCCGCCGAATGGTGCGCCGGTGCGCTGCGGGAGATCGGCTTCGACGCCTCGGTCCGTCCGACCACGGGGCATCCCATGGTCGTCGGTCACGACCGGCGCGAGATTCCGAAAGGGATGCCGCACGTCCTCTTCTACGGCCACTATGACGTGCAGCCGCCGGACCCGCTCGAGCTGTGGACCTCTCCGCCGTTCGAGCCGCGCCTCGTCGAGGACGCGCACAACGGGACCGTGATCGTCGCGCGCGGCGCGGAGGACAACAAGGGCCAGCTCATGACCTTCCTCGAGGCCGCGCGCGCCTGGAAGGGGGTCGCCGGCGAGCTGCCTCTCGCGGTCACCGTGCTCATCGAAGGCGAGGAGGAGTGCGGATCGCCGAGCCTGCCCGGCTTCCTCGACAAGCATGCCGCGGAGGTGACCTGCGGCCTGGCGCTGGTCTGCGACACGACTCAGTGGGACAAGGACACGCCCGGCATCACGATGATGCTGCGCGGGCTTGCCGCGACGGAAGTGATCGTCACCGGCGCCAGCCGCGATCTGCACTCGGGGCTCTATGGCGGCCCGGCCGTCAACCCGATCCGCGTGCTCGCGCGGATGCTGGCCGGCCTGCACGATGACGACGGACGCGTGACCGTGCCGGGATTCTACGACGGAGTGAAAAGAGTATCGGACCGCCAGCTCGAGCAGTGGAGGAGCCTCGGCTTCGACGGAGACGCATTCCTGGGCGAGGTCGGCCTGAGCACGCCGGCCGGCGAAAAGGACTGCACGGTGCTGGAGCAGCTCTGGGCGCGGCCGACCTGCGAGTTCAACGGCATCTCGGGCGGCTACCAGGGCGTCGGCACCAAGACCGTCATTCCCTCGCGCGCATCCGCCAAGATCACCTGCCGGCTGGTCGCGGGGCAGGACCCGGACCGGATCGTGGCCAGCCTGCAGGAGTTCCTCGGCGCGCGTCTGCCGCCCGATTGCAGGCTCGATTTCGTGCACACGCGCGGCAGCTCCGCCATCGCCTTCGACGCCGAGGCGCCGCACGTGCTGGCGGCTGCCGGGGCGCTCGCGGAGGAATGGCGGCGGCCGGCGGCGCTGATGGGCTCCGGCGGCTCCATCCCGATCGTCACGGCGTTCAAGGCCCAGCTCGGCATGGACAGCCTGATGGTCGGCTTCGCCTGCGACGACGACCGCATCCACTCGCCCAACGAGAAGTACAACCTGTCGAGCTTCCGCAAGGGCGCGCGGAGCTGGGCCAGGATCCTGCAGCGCCTGGCCCGCGCCTGACGACACGCCCTCAACCGCGATCCGAGCCATCTAGCCATGACGAAAAATGCAGCGCGCCCGTTCTGCCTTGCGGCGCTGGTGGCGGCAACGCTCGCCGCCCTTCTCCTCGCCTCTCCCGCAACGGCCCAGCGCAGCCGCGCCCCGGCCGAGCACAAGGCCGGCGTGTTCGACTACTACGCGCTGGTGCTGTCGTGGAGCCCCACCTACTGCGCCAGCGCCGAATCCAGGAGCGACGATCCACAGTGCCGCACCGGACGCGGCGCGCGGCCCTACGCCTTCGTCCTGCACGGCCTGTGGCCGCAATACGAGCGAGGCTATCCCGAGTACTGCCGCACCGCGGAGCGCCCATTCGTGCCGCAGCGGACAATAGACGGGATGCTCGACATCATGCCGAGCCCACGGCTGGTCATCCACGAGTACCGCAAGCACGGCACCTGCACAGGCCTCGATCCAGAAGCGTACTATGCCCTGTCGCGACGGCTCCACGACAAGGTCACGATCCCGCAGCGGTTCCAACTGCCCGCGGCGCCCTTCTTCGTCAGCCCGCAGCAGGTCGCGGACGAGTTCATGACCGCCAACCCCGGCCTGAAGCTCGAAATGCTCGCCGTCGAATGCCGCGGCTCCGGCAACCGGCTGCGCCAGGTCCGCATCTGCTTCTCGCGCGAAGGCGAGTTCCGGAGATGCGGCGGCAACGAGCAACGCGGCCTCTGCCGGTCGCGTCGCATGTACGTGCCGCCGGTGCGCGGCGGCCCTGGCGAAGCGCCGGCCACTGCGCCATCGCGCCAGCGCGACCTCTGAACCGGCTCACGCCCGAAAATCCAGTGGAGAAGCGGCCCAGCCGGCTCGTCCGGCCGGTTCCTGGAGTTGCACCGGGGCCGGACAGACAGGCATCGTTGCGCCGACCGCGGCAGATTCGCGCCGTTGCAGCGAGGGGGCCATGGCGAGCAGCAAGCAGATTGTCGGCGCCGCAGCGGCATGCACCGGTGCGTCAGGCATGGCGGCCCCGGTTGCCGCGCGGACGAGCATGCGCAGGTCCGCCGCCGCCTGGAGCGGGTTCGGTTTCGTTGCCGGCACGCTCTTCTGGAGCGCGCTCGGCACGGGGCCGGGCCTGAGCCTGGCCCTGCTCGGGCCTGCCGCGCCGGAGCAGACCTCCGCCATCACCGCACCAGGAAAGCTGCCGGAACGGCTGCCGGCGACGGCCGCTCCCGGCTCGGCGGCAGGGTCGAGCTGCATCGCACTCGTACTGGATCGCGCCGTCCGGCAGATCCGTACCGACCCCTGCCCGGCAGAGGTGCTGGTGCGTGCGCAGAATGCCGGGCGGCAGGATCGTCTGCGGCCTTCCTCACCGCCGTCGACAGGCGCCGAGCCCGCTCCGGACCCGCGCTAAGCCCGCGGGCGAAGCAGTAAAAAGTCAGCCTGCCGAACGATTTTGGATCGCCGCTTAAGTCGATTTTAACTGCACGCCTCACAATATCCCCTGGCGCCGACAGGTGCACGAGGTTGGGGGAGACATCATGCTGGCGTTTCGGTCCGGGCTGCTCGCCCGGTTGTTGCAGGCATTGCGGTGGCTAGGGATCAGGCCGGGCGAACCAGTCCAGCCTCCGGTTGCGGCTGTCCCGGTCGAGCCGGCAGGCGCGGACATCCCAGTCCAGCCGTCGACTCCACCGGAACCGATCGCCGGCGAGGCTGCCGCGGTCGCCCGCTTCCTGCAGTGCGTCCCGCAGACCGACTTCCGGCTGCCGGCCCGGCTGGCCGGCGTCTCGAGCCTCAACACCAGGGCCGGCAGGCAGCCGAGGCGCACGATCAGCCGTGACGTCAACGCCAAGCCAGTGCCCATCGCCAAGCGCGGCGCCAGAAAGGGGCCGCGGGCAGTGACGGGCCCGCTCTTCGCCCGATCGGCGCCGGCGATTGCGCCCAAAGCGGCAACCGTGCTGCACCTGCCGATGCGGCCGAAGGCCGCCGGCCCGGGGGCCGCGGCTCTCCGGCGCGCGGCGTGACCGGTGCCGGACGGGTGCAGGCTCAAGCCGACTTGCGCATCCGCTCTGGCCTCCAGGCCAACGGTGCAGATGCGATGAATCCCGTCGCGGCCGAGGCGGCGACGGCGTCTATCCGGACCGGATCGAGGCTCCAGCGGCTGGCCAGGCGCATCACGTGCTCCTCGGTCGGATAGAGGATCAGCTCTCCGCCCGCGTCTCCCTTGCGGCCACGGACGCCGCGCAGCTCGAACAGCTTCAGCCCGAGGCTCTTCTCGTCCTTGCTCGGCTTGCCCTTGTTCCAGATGATGCCCTCGTCGCCGATGGCGAAGGCGCGCACGAGCTTGCCGTCGATGATCCGCGCCCAGGCGAAGAAGTCGATCAGCGGGTACGTGAAGAAGTACTGCACCTCGATGAACTCGGCGCCGAGGTCGAGCAGCATGGGCGTGCACTTGTCGACGAAGCTGCGCCCCACCGGATACGGCAGCGCCAGCCCGACCACGAAGCTCCAGCCGTTGACGGGCGGCGAGACGAACACGTGGCTCTCGCCGAGGCGGTCGTCGTAGACGGTGCCGATCCCCGATCGCCAGTTGCAGGGCTGCGGCTCGACCAGCCCGAGCACGTCGATGATCCGCCCCGTATCCCGCGTGCGGATGGCGATCCAGGCCATCTTGAAGCCGAACGGGCTCGGCCGGTCGGGAGTGGCATCGAACACCACGCGACCTTCCGCCATGCGCGGCGCCAGCACGAATGCGGCGAGAGCGAGGGTCAGAGCCAGCAGGATGGCGATGGTGACAACCACGAGACCGCCCCCCTCGGGTCAGCATCGCCAGAGTTAATGCTCTCGCGCCCTGGTCCGCAAGCGAGCCGCATCGGCGACCTGGGGAAAACCTGCCCGGTTGGCGAAGCGATGGGAAATCGCCGCGGCCATGCGCTACATCCTTGACGCTCCGGCATCGACCGGCCAGATCTTCGCTCGAAGGCGAGCGGCGTCTTCGGAGTGCAAACGTCAAGGAGCGACCCGCGCAGTGGACCCATGGAGCGACGAAGCCCTGGCGGAAGCCGAGCGCCTCGCAACGCGGGCAGGCTCCAGGCGCGTCTTCGTGCGCGGCCTCGAGCTGATCGGCAGCGTCGGCGTCTACGAGCACGAGCACCGCTACGAGCAGCGCATCGTGGTCTCGCTGGCGCTGGAGGTCCAGGATGGGTATGACGGCACCTCCGACGAGCTCTCCGCCGTCTACGACTACGATCTCGCCATCCGTGCCGTGAAGGTCGCCATCGGCAGCGGCCATTTCAATCTGATCGAAACACTGGCCGAGCGGATCGCGCAATCCTGCCTGGCCGACAGGCGGGTCCTCAAGGCCCGCGTGCGCCTGGAGAAGCCGGACGTGCTGCCCTCGTGCGCCGGCGTCGGCATCGAGGTCGAGCGCAGCAGAATTGGGCGTTGAGCGGCTGCTGACGGGCGATTGGACCACGCCGTCACAATTCCACCCCCGCCAGCCCCTACTTGCGCCCCAAAGTTCGTCATCCTCCTAATTCTCGAAAGAAGGCCGGCATCAACTGCCCCTTAAGGTTGATGGCCATAATTGCCGTGGAGATAGCGCGTGCCCGATCGCGGGACGCACTTTGAGGAGACGGAGCGACGTGATCTCATGAAGTGCCGAGCCGCTGCCTTCTTGCTGTCGACGCTGCCGTGGGCGGCTTTGCCTGCCCAGGCGCAATCCCTGCCCGCGATCAAGACCGGAACCGCCAACCAGGCCGCCGCGTGCGCAACGCCGGGCCGCATGATGGCGTTCGTGAAGCAGCGCAACCCGGCGATGGACCAGCGCTTCGACGATCTGGCGACCGAGTACATGCGCCACGGCGAAGCCCTCGGCGTGCGCTGGGACTACGCCTTCTTCCAGATGCTGCTGGAAACCGGCAATCTTTCCTTCAGCCGCGGCAATGGCAAGCCCGGCAACGTTCGCCCGGCGCAGAACAACTTCGCGGGCCTCGGCGCCGCCGGCCGCGGTCAATCGGGCGAGCGCTTCCCGGACGCCACGAGCGGCGTCAAGGCCCATTTGCAGCATCTCCTCCTCTACGCCGGCGACCGTATCGAGAACCCCGTCGCCGACCGCACCCGCAAGGTGCAGGAGTGGGGCATCCTGACCGCCTGGCAGAAGGGCCTCGACGGCCCGGTGACGTTCGCCGACCTGTCGCGCAAGTGGGCGCCCGGCGACCGCGGCTACTCGGGCAAGGTGGGGGCCATCGCCAATGCCTTCTTCGACGAGCAGTGCAAGGGGCCCGACCCGCGGCCGGAGCTCGTCGCAGAGGCGCGGCGCGGGCAGGCCGAGGCCAGAGTGGCGGAGGCAGAGCCCGAGGCGAAGAGCGCCGGCGCCGAGATGATGCGGCGCTCCGTAGAGCAGGCGCGCGCGGAGGATGCTCCGCGGTCGAGCCTCGGCGCCACTTCGATCGCGACGCAGGGAGCCGCGGCTGCCGACCCCGCGCCCACGGCCTCCAAGGAAGCGGCCGTGATCCCCGAATCCCGGAACACCGGGAAGGCTGCAAGCGAGAAACCGGCTGCTATGAAGACAGCCTCGGCTGCGACTTCGGCAGCGGCCGCAGCCGCGCTCGGCAGCTCCCGTCCCAAGTGCCGCGTCTGGACTGCGAGCTATGGCGGGCAGAAGGCGATCATCATCAAGGCCGCCGGCGAAGGCCTCGTCAACTACACGGTGCTCGACGTCAACGAGGGATCGGAGAAGCGCGAAACGGAGGCCTACATCGCCGCCTATGCCAAAGGCGGCGAGCCCGTGGGAGAGTTCGCCAGCCAGATGAGCGCTCTCGACAAGGCCTTCGAGCTGTGCCCGGAGGGCTGAGTGACGGCCCGGTGCGCCGCCGCTCGCGCCTGAGCCGGGCACGTTCCGCCCTTCTCCTGGCGGGACTGATCGCCGGCTGGGCCGCTGCCGCGCCTGCCGCCCCCGACACGCCGGCGATCCGGACCGGCGCCGCCAACCCCGTCCCGGCTTGCGTGACGCCGGAGCGGCTGATGGCGTTCCTGACGGCGCGCAACAGCGGTCTCGACCCGGGCTACAGCGACATCGCCGCGTGGTACAAGCGGCACGGGGAGGCGCTGCAGGTCCGCTGGGACTACGCCTTCTTCCAGATGCTGATCGAGACCAACTACCTGACCTTCCAGCGCGGCAATGGCCGGCGCGGCGACGTCGATCCGCGCCAGTACAATTTCGCCGGCCTCGGAACGACGGGCGGCGGCGTCCCAGGCAACAGCTTCCCGGACGTGGCGACGGGCGTCAGGGCCCAGCTCGAGCACCTCGTCGTGTATTCGGGAGAGCGCGTCGCGGCTCCGGTTGCGGCTCGCACTCGGCTCAAGCAGGACGACATCCTGGCCTGGACCGCGCCGCTGTCGAGGAAGCGTGCGGTCACCTTCCAGGACCTGGCGGGCAAATGGGCCGTGGACCGCGCCTATGGCCGCTCGATCGAGCTGACGGCTGAGCGGTTCCGGGCGCTGCATTGCACCGGCCAGGTCGCCGAGTCGACGACTGGCGCGCTGCAGGCGGGTGCGGCAGGCCCGCCGGCACTTGCCGCCTGGCAGACCAGCACCGCTGCTCTGGGGCCGCGAGCAGCCATCGTGCCGCCACGGCCCGCTCCGGCGGTGCGGGCCAAAGTCCCCGAGTTGCCGAAGGAGGCCGAGCCGACGACCTGCCGCGTGCTGATGGCGAGCTATGGCGGGACGAAGACGATGCTGATCCGCCACCTGGCGGCGGACGCGGTGGAATACACGGCGCTGCGCGTGCTCGACGGCTTCGAGCGCTCGATGACCGAAAGCTATCTCAAGGCCCACGCGCCCGGCGGCACCCTCATCGGCGAGTTCGCCTCGAGCAAGGACGCATTCGCGCGCGCTTATCAGCTCTGCCCCGGCGCCGAGCGGGGCTAGCTCGGGACATAAGAAGGGGCCAGGCCCAGCTGGATCTGAAACGAAACTGAAGGGGTCAGATCCCCGATCAGCGTCGACGCCGGTGTTCCGCCTGGTCCCTTTTCCCTTCCTTCCGTCATGGCCGCGAAGGCGGCCATCCACGCAACTCTCCACACCTGATCTGCGGCGTGTCGTGGATTCCCGCCTCCGCGGGAATGACGGTGTGGGTATGCAGCGGGAATCGTTTCGTCATCGAGGGTCGGCAAAGCCGGTGAGCGGCTGACCCCGACGCCTCCGCTCGGGCGGTTTCATTGCGGGCGCCTGCTGCCGGGCAGAGCCGTCGGCCATCCAAGCCCGCGGCTTGTCCGGCTCGGCTTGCGTCCTCATCTCCGGTATGATCGCGTCGGCGGCGGACCGCCGATCCGGAGGTCAATCCCATGCCGAAACCGACCCTCGCACGCGCCCTGCTCGCCGGGCTCAAGGCTTACGGCGCCAAGGAGATCTTCGGCATCCCCGGAGATTTCGCGCTGCCCTTCTTCAAGGAGGTCGAGCAATCCCGCGTGCTGCCGCTCTACACGCTCTCGCACGAGCCCGCCGTCGGCTTCGCGGCGGACGCGGCGGCGCGCTATCGCTCGGGGCTCGGCGTCGCCGCCATCACCTATGGTGCGGGCGGCCTCAACATGATCAACGCCGTGGCGCAGGCCTATGCCGAGAAGTCGCCCGTGGTCGTCATCTCCGGCGCGCCGGGGACGGCGGAGGCCGGCTTCGGCCTCGGACTGCACCACCAGGTCAAGCACCTCGGCAGCCAGCACCTCATCTTCAAGGAAGTGACGGCCGCACAGGCCGTGCTCGACAACCCGGCCACCGCGCACACGGAGATCGCCCGCGTGCTGACGGAGGCGCGCGAGCTGTCGCGGCCGGTCTACATCGAGCTGCCGCGCGACATGGTGGGCGTCCCGGTCAAGCCGGTGCCGCCCTATGCCGAGCGGGCAGCCGACCCGGAAGCGGCGCGCGCCTGCGCCGCCGAGGTCCTGGCCAGACTGAAAGCGGCCGCCCAGCCGGTCCTGGTGCTCGGCGTCGAGGTGCGCCGCTACGGGCTCGAGGCCCGCGTCGCGGAACTCTCCCGCAGGCTCAGGCTGCCCACGGCGACGAGCTTCATGGGCCGAGGCATCCTGGCCGGCACCGATGCGCCGCTGATCGGGACCTATCTCGGCCGCGCCGGCGACGGCCGGGTCAGCCAGGCGGTCGAGGGATCGGACGCGCTGCTGCTGCTCGGCGTCATCCTCTGCGATACCAACTTCGCGGTCTCGGAGCGGCTGATCGACCGCCGGAGCATGATCCACGCCTTCGACCGCCGGGTCGCCTTCGGCCATCACGTCTATCCCGAGGTGACGCTGGCCGCGCTCGTCGACGCGCTGCTCGAGATCGCCGAGCCGATCGGCAGCAGCTCGCGCAGCGCCCTTCCCGAGTGTCCGCACGGGCTCGCCCGCGACGCCGGCCCCATCGAGCCGGAGGACATCGCCCGCGCCGTCAACGATCTCTTCGCCGCCGCCGGGCGCATGCCGATCGCCTCCGACATGGGCGATTGCCTGTTCACGGCCATGGACATCGTCCACACCGACCTGGTCGCACCCGCGTATTACGCGACCATGGGTCCCGGCGTGCCGATGGGGCTCGGACTGCAGGTGGCGAGCGGACGGCGGCCACTGATCCTGGTCGGCGACGGCGCCTTTCAGATGACGGGCTGGGAGCTCGGCAACGCGCGGCGGCTCGGGCTCAACCCTATCGTGCTGCTGTTCAACAACGCCGCCTGGGGCATGCTCAAGGTGTTCCAGGCCGACACGAGCTACAACGACCTCGACGACTGGCACTTCGCCGAGATGGCCGCCCCACTCGGCGGCAAGGGACGGCGGGTCTCGACGCGGGCCGAGCTATGGGATGCGCTCGAGGCCGCACATGCCGACCAGAGCACGTGGCAATTGATCGAGATCATGATCCCGCGTGGCGCCTACAGCCGGACCCTGAGCCGCTTCGTCGCCGGCGTCGCGGCGCGGCGGTGAGGCGGGCGATGCGTTCTTGAATGGGGTCAGACCCTGCGGGTCTGAAACGAAACTTGGCTATCCGGGAGGCCCCGAATCCGCTTCAAGGCATCTAAACCCCGTCGCCGTCGAAGCGAAGTAGCGGCGGATCGCAGATACCCGCCTGCGCGGGTATGACGGTAACTGTGGGCGGGCGGATGGGAATGAAAGGGTGCGCCAAGCAGGTGCGCGACCGGATGGCGCCACCGTTGCGCCCACCCGATCCGTCATTTCCGCGAAGGCGGAAACCCGTGATGCGTTCCAGCGGGCAAGACGGGGTCGGACCCGGCGCGGCCTGCAGCGAACCTTGGCCGACCCACGAGCTCCAAGCATCAAGAAGCCGGGGCGGCCTCTGCTATCCTGGTTGCGTCATCGAAGGTCGGCAAAGCCGGTGAGCGCTGACCCCAGAGCTCACCCGAAACCGAGACGGGGTCAGACCCTGCGCCTGCGGGTCTGACCCGGCTGGAGCGGAACGGGGCACGCGGGCAGCGGGTTCTCCCGTAGGTGCACTCACCACGGAACGAGTCTCATGGCGGGAAGCGCAGGCTGGTATCTCGGGGTTCTCGTGTTGCTGCTGCTCATTCTGTTCCTGCTCATTCCGTGGGAGAAGCCGGTCGAGACGACGACCACGCCTCCTCCACCGGCCAGCGCCCCTTCGCCGACGCCGGCGAAGCCGTGACCCGGCGTTCTCAAGCCGCGGTGGCGCCGTCCTTCAGCAACTTGTAGTTGATCGAGTCGACCAGCGCCTCGAAGCTCGCATCGACGATGTTGGGCGACACGCCGACCGTCAGCCAGCGCGCGCCCGTGGCCTTGTCGTGGCTCTCGATCAGCACCCGGGTCACGGCCTCGGTGCCGCCGGTCAGGATGCGCACCTTGTAATCGACGAGCTCGACGTCGCGGATGTGCTTCTGGTAGCGGCCGAGGTCCTTGCGCAGGGCCTGGTCGAGGGCGTGGACCGGGCCGTTGCCCTCGGCCACGGACCACAGCGGCTCCTCGCCGCCGGCGATGAACACCCTGACCGTCGCCTCCGAGACCGTGACCAGCCGGCCGACCGCATTGTGGCGCTTCTCGACCATCACCCGGAAGCTGTCCACGGTGAAGTACTTGGGCACCTCGCCCAGCAGCCGGCGCGCCAGCAGCTCGAAGGACGCCTCGGCGCCCTCGTAGGCATAGCCGACCGCCTCGCGCTCCTTCACCTCCTCGAGCAGGCGAGCGACGCCCTCGTCCTCCTTCGCGATCGGGATGCCGAGCCGCTCCAGCTCGGCGACGACGTTGGACTTGCCGGCCTGATCCGAGACCAGCACGCGGCGGCGGTTGCCGACGCTCTCCGGCTTCACGTGCTCATAGGTCTCGGGCTCCTTGACGATGGCGGAGGCGTGGATCCCCGCCTTGGTCGCGAATGCCGACTCGCCCACGTAGGGCGCCTGCCGGTTGGGCGCGCGATTCAGGATCTCGTCGAGGATGCGGCTGGCCTTCGTGAGCCGCATCAGCCGTTCCGGCGTGACCGCCGTCTCGAAGCGGTCGACGAGCTCCGATTTCAGCAGCAGCGTCGGGATGATCGAGGTCAGGTTGGCGTTGCCGCAGCGCTCGCCGAGACCGTTGAGCGTGCCCTGGATCTGGCGCGCGCCGGCGCGCACGGCGGCGAGCGTGTTGGCGACCGCGTTCTCGGTGTCGTTGTGGGTGTGAATGCCGAGATGGCTGCCGGGGATCGCCTCGGCCACCTCGCGCACGATGCGCTCCAGCTCGTGCGGCAGCGTGCCGCCATTGGTGTCGCACAGCACCACCCAGCGCGCGCCCGCCTCGTAGGCGGCCCTGGCGACGGCGAGCGCGTAGGTGCGGTTGCCCTTGTAGCCGTCGAAGAAGTGCTCGCAGTCGATCATCGCCTCGGTGCCCGCCTCGCGCAGGGCGCGGACCGACTGGACGATGCCGTCGAGGTTCTCCTCGTTGCCGATGCCGAGTGCGACGCGCACGTGGTAGTCCCACGCCTTGGCGACGAGGCAGACGGCGTCCGCGCCCGACTGGAGGGTCGCCTGGAAGCCCGGGTCGTTGGCGACCGAGCGGCCAGCGCGCTTGGTCATGCCGAACGCGGTGAAGCGCGCGTTGGCGAGCCTGGGCCGGGCGGCGAACAGGGCCGTATCGGTCGCGTTGGCGCCCGGATAGCCGCCCTCGATGTAATCCAGGCCGAGGCCATCGAGCACCTCGGCGATGCGGCGCTTGTCCTCGAGCGAGAAGTCGACCCCCGTGGTCTGCGCGCCGTCGCGCAGCGTGGTGTCGAACAGGTAGAGGCGTTCGCGAGACAATTGTCGGTCCTCAGATGAGATCGGCGAGGCGCAGGGCAAGGGCGACGGCTGCAATCATCACGGCGATCTTCAGGATCAGGTAATAGATGCGGTGGCGCTGGAAGGGAGGCGTGGCGTCGGGCTCGGTCATCGGGATGCTCACTCGGGGTAGTGACAGACGGCTTCGATGTTGTGCCCGTCCGGATCGAGCACGAAGGCGCCGTAATAGTCGGGGTGATACTGCGGCCGCAGTCCCGGTGCGCCGTTATCCTTGGCGCCTGCCGCGAGTGCGGCTGCATAGAAAGCATCGACCTCGGGGCGATTGGCCGCCCCGAAGGCGATATGGAACGGGCTCGTGGGCTTGTCTGCCGAGATCCAGAACTCGGGCTTGCAGCGGCCGAATCCGGCGACACCGCCTTTGTCCGTCGGAAACTCCATCTGCACTCTGATGCCGAGCGGCTGCAATGCGGCCGAATAGAAAGCTTTGGCGCGCGGGAAATCGCTCACCTGCAAACCGATGTGATCGAGGGTGGGTGCATTGTTCGGAGCGTCATTCATAGCGTTGGCCTCCTTGGGTTTTCGCGGCTGGAGTTTTCAGTTCCCCTCAGACCGGCTGCGCCGCTGCATGGCAACGCGGCCGGGCGCCTGTGCTCGTCAGCCCTCCCCTTGACGGGGAGGGCGGCGCGGCGAAGCCGCGCGGGTGGGGTGGGGCCACATACGAAACGTTTGCACAAGAGCACCCCCACCCCCAACCCCTCCCCGCAAGGGGGAGGGGAGAAGTTGCACGACCGGCGGCTGGTTCCCCTTCGGCCCTCCCCTTGACGGGGAGGGCGGCGCGGCGAAGCCGCGCGGGTGGGGTGGGGCCACATACGAAACGTTTGCGCAAGAGCACCCCCACCCCCAACCCCTCCCCGCAAGGGGGAGGGGAGTAGGTTATTCCAGACTGCCGCATCAGCGCTTCGCCTCCCACGTGGTGACGATCTCGCCGGTGGCGGGGTCCTTGGAATCCTTGAGCCGGATGCCCATCGCCGCCAGCTCATCGCGGATGCGGTCGGCCTTGGCGAAGTTCTTCGCTTTGCGGGCGTCACTTCGGCTTTGCACCATTCGTTTAATCTCCGCTTGATCGTCGGAGCTTAGGGCCCTAGCGCGATCAAACATCAGGAGGTCGTCACGCTCGACAAACTCCGGATCTAAAAGGCCCAGTAAGGACAGTCCGGCACCAAGAGCGGGAAAATCCTGCATTTTTGCAGCTGCTCGCAGCTGGGTGATGGCAGCTGAAGTGTTCAGATCATCGCAAAGAGCCCGCAACATGGGTTCAGGTAGCTCTCGGTCAGGCAGAGAGGCATCGTAGTGCCCATTCCGCAAGACTTCGTAGAACCGATAAAGCTCGTCGCTTGCCTCGAAAAAACGCCGCTCAGTCCAATTGATGGGTTCACGATAGCGCGTAAGCAACATTGCAAAGCGGACGCTAAGTCCGTTCCATTTCACCTTCCAATCAGGGGGAACTGGCGTCGGTCCATCTTGGTTGGCGATGGGTGTAAGTGCCGGGATCGGCCTATTCAACAGCTCCCTAATCGTCACGAAATTCCCCAGGCTCTTGGACATCTTCTCGCCCTCGACCTGCAGGAAGCCGTTGTGCATCCAGACCTGCGCCATGAGCGGCGTGCCGTGAGCGCAACGGGACTGGGCGACTTCGTTCTCGTGGTGCGGGAACACGAGATCGATGCCGCCGCCGTGGATGTCGAACACCTGTCCCAGATGGCGCTCGGCCATCGCCGAGCACTCGATGTGCCAGCCCGGGCGGCCCGGCGCCGCGATGCCGCACGGGCTCTGCCACGCGGGCTCGCCCGGCTTCGAGGGCTTCCACAGCACGAAGTCCATCGGCCCCTTCTTGTAAGGGGCCACCTCGACGCGGGCGCCCGCCTCCATCTCCTCGAGGCTGCGGTTGGCAAGGCGGCCGTAGTCGGGCATGGCGGCGACGTCGAACAGCACGTGGTCCTGGGCGACATAGGCGCAGCCCTTGGCGACCAGCGCCTCGATCAGCCGCTTCATGTCCTCGATATGGTCGGTGGCCCGCGGCTCGACGGTCGGCGGCAGCACGCCCAGCGCCGCGATGTCCTCGTGGAACTGGCGCGTCGTGCGCTCGGTGATCTCGCGGATGGATACGCCTTCCTCGGCGGCCCGCGCGTTGATCTTGTCGTCGACGTCGGTGATGTTGCGGGCGTAGGTGACGTGCTCCGGCCCGTAGACGTGCCGCAGCAGCCGGAACAGCACGTCGAACACGATCACGGGGCGCGCGTTGCCGATGTGCGCATAGTCGTAGACGGTCGGCCCGCACACGTACATGCGCACGTTCGCAGGATCGAGCGGCCGGAACGGCTCCTTGCGGCGTGTCAGCGTGTTGTAGAGCGTCAGCGTCACGGTAATCCCCTGGCCTGCTGGCGGGGCGTGGCTCTTGATCGTGAGGGGCAGATGAGCGGCCGCGCGCCAGCGATGAGCTAGCTCGGAATGATGCAGATGATGCCGCAACAGGTGTTGACGGCGGGTGTGGGCGCGGCTCTGTCCATGGCGCCCTTATGCGTGAGCCCCGCCCGCGCCGTCAAGCGCAGCGGTCAACATGCCCCGCTGGCGCGTGCCGGCATTCGAATCTCACCTCCACGAGCGAGGATGGGCCGGGGTTGGAGGCTGGTCACACATGCGACGGCGGCTGCGCTGTCGGCCTGGATCGGCTGGTGCCGTACGCCCCATTTACGCTGCATTGACCGAATAGCGAAGTTCGCCAAGAATTCGGGCAAGTGCGCGAGGCGGCCGGACCGGGCGCCGTCGCGAGCACGGGTGATCGGTTCTCATGCGCCTCGTTCCGAGTGGCAAGTCGAAGCGCCGCTGCCTCGCTCTGTCGAGTGCCGTCGCGCTGATTTGCGCGACCCTCGCCGGCCCGGTGCTGGCTCAGGGCTGGCCCTGGAACTGGGGCGGCTGGGGCCAGCAGCCGCCGGCGCCGCGCGAGCCGGTCTACCGAGGTCCAGCGCAGCAGCCACAGCAACCGCAGCAGCCATATACTCCGGGCAGCCGCTCGGCCATCTGCCTGCAGCTCGAGCAGCGGCTCGCCCAGGAGGCCAACCGCGGCACCCAGTCCCGCGATCTGCTGCCCAGGCTCGAGCAGGACATCCGGCTGGCGGACCGGCAGTTCCAGGCCGGGCAGTCGCAGCTCGAGCGGAACAACTGCTTCGAGTATTTCCTGTTCTCGAAATCCCTTCGCCGCACCCGCCAGTGCGTCGATCTCAACAAGCAGGTGGAAGCCGCCAGCAGCCGCCTCGCCGAGCTCGAGGCCCAGCGCCAGCAGATCCTCTCGTCCGGCAGCCGCTCCTACCAGGACGACATCGTTCGCGAGCTGGCGCACAACAACTGCGGCGCCACCTATCAGCAGCAGGCGCGCGAGTTCAATCCGTTCTCCTCCATCTGGCAGGACGAGGACAGCGGCGGCTCCTATGGCGGGCAGTTCGGCAGCTTGCCGTTCGCTACGTTCCGCACCGTCTGCGTCCGGCTCTGCGACGGCTATTACTTCCCGGTCAGCTTCTCGACGCTGCCCAACCACTTCGACCGCGATTCGGAGATCTGCCAGTCGAAGTGCGCGGCGCCAGCGGAGCTCTTCTATCACCAGAACCCCGGCGGCAGCATGGAGCAGGCCGTGTCGCACTCGACCCGGCAGCCCTACAGCGCGCTGAAGGCGGCCTTCCGCTACCGCAAGGAATATGTGCAGGGCTGCTCCTGCAAGCAGGCCGAGTATGCACCGGAGGCGGACCAGCCGGACCGTCGGGCCGAGGTCCCGGCTGGCCGGCCAGCGGGCTCCAGGTGATGCGCCTTGACCGGCCGGCCCGTTCGTGAGCTAGTCGGGAGGGCTGAAGGCGCGGTACGGCAGAGCCGGGACGCATTGCTGTGACGGACGAGATCGCCAGTGCCGCCGAGCTGCGTCCGATCGGCCCCGACGATCTGGCCGACGTCCGTTCCCTCCACGCCACCTCGTTCCGGCTGCTCGCCGGCCAGAGCTTCACGGAAGGCGAGATCGCGGGCTTCACCGCCCATGTCTACGGCTTCTCGTATACCGATGCGCTGTCCGAGGCGATCCGGCGCCAGCAGCTCCTCGGCGCCTGGTACGACGGCGAGCTGATCGGGACGGCGGGATGGGTGGCGGGCGACGGCAATGCTTCCGCCGCCCGCATCCGCTGGGTTTTCGTGCGGCCATTGTTCACCGGCCTGGGGCTCGGCACGAGGCTCGTGCAGGCGGCCGAGGCCGGCGCCCGGCGCGCGGGGTTCCGGGCGCTCTCGGCCGAGGCGACGCTGAACTCGGTCGATTTCTTCGCCGGGCTCGGTTACGAGGTGACGTCCCACGGCGTGCGCGCGCTGACGCCGGGCGAGAGCCTGCCGGTCGCCTACATGCGCAAGCTGCTGGACGACGACGTGACCCGCGGGGCCTCCCGCGGCGAGGCCGCCGACCACTGATCAGGCGCGTTTGCGGCGGGTCACGTCGGCCTCCAGGGAATGGGCCAGCGACATGACCTCCGAGCGGTCGAGGCCGATGTCTCTCAGGAGATGGTCGTCGAGCGCGTAGAGCGCCCGCGCGGTCGCCCGGCGCTGCCGCCATTTTCCGTACGCCTCCGACCTCGCCCTGATCCATGCGAGCAGGCCGTTGCTGGCGGCCAACCGCTGCGGGGCCATCATTCCCGCCGTTGCAAGCTCAGCCGATATCGTGCTCATGTCCTGGCTCCGTCGGCGCCTTCTCCGATACTCGAAGGAGCGGCGCGGAAATTCCCGTCGCCGCCCCCCTGGCACCCTTCTAGTCGCCTCTCTCCTCGCCGCGTGTTTCCGCGGGAACATTGCACGTTGGCTTGACGCGCCAGGGCGTCTCACGTAAAGGATCGCGCTGTATCGGCGGGCCGGCGCGGCTCGCCAGATGCTTTGCGGGCGTAGCTCAGTTGGTTAGAGCGCCGGCCTGTCACGCCGGAGGCCGCGGGTTCAAGTCCCGTCGCTCGCGCCATTGCCACCCACACAACTTCCTGATTGCAGGCTCTCCTCCGGAGACCGCTTGCGCGCGGCCGCTGATTCCTGTGGGCAGGCGCCGATCGGCTCTTCCAGATCCGATCCGAATCATGGCGCTTATTCATCAACTAAAGGTTGCAGGCACCGAGGGACCCGTGCGCAACACGTTGAGGGCAGTGGGCTGCGAATGGGAGTACGCCAGGAACTGGCGGACCAAGGAGGAGGCAGCCGTCCTGCAAGCGGCGCGGGAGGTCGCTCGAGCCAAGCGCATGATCTTCTGCATCAGCAACGGGCGCTCGGGCACCGCCACGCTCGCCAGCTTCTTCGCCTGCCTTTCCGAGCTGTCGAGCGCTCACGAGGGCAAGCCCAGCTTCCACTGGGTGATGCGGTGGGCCCAGTTCAGGCCGAAGCTGGCGCGCGACTTCCTCCTGTTCACGAAGCTGCCGGCCATCGCCAGGCAGCCCGGGCGGATCTACGTGGAGACCAGCCATCTCTTCGGCAAGGGCTTCTTCGAGCCGATGCGGGACATGGGCATCACCCCCGCGCTGGTCCTCCTGCGGCGGGATCACCGCAAGGTCGCGAGCTCGCTCTATGAGCTCGGGACCATACCCGGCCGGACCAGACGCGGCCTCAAGTGGTATCTGGCGCCGAAAGACAACGTCTTGCTCCGGCTTCCCGAGTGGCGCCGCATGAGCGATTACCAGCTCTGCTACTGGCATTGCCTCGAGATGGAGGCGCGGCAGGCGTCCTACGGGCGGTTGTGGCGGGCGCGAGGCATTCCCTGCGCCGATCTCGACGTCGAGGAGCTCAACCGCACGGGCGGGTTCGAGGGCGTCGCCGCGGCATTGCGGCTCCAGCTCAGCGATGCCGACGCAGATCGCGTGGGCCGCCTCGTCGGCACCCGCGCGAACGCCAAGCCCAAGGGCCGGCGCCGTTCCGCAGCCGACGCCGGCAACCTCGCCGCCCAGGAGCGCGAGGTGGAGCGCCTGATCGAGCGGGGCGCCGGCGAGCCGAGACCGCAGCGCCAGCTTGCCCATTACGTGCGCTACGCCGTGCGGGGACTTTAAGCTGCGGCGCCCCGGAACGGTGCGAGGCCCGATCGATGGCGGCGCGGTTCCCTGGTGGGCGGTGAGAGGATCGAACTCCCGACATCTTCGGTGTAAACGAAGCGCTCTACCGCTGAGCTAACCGCCCACGCGGCCGCTTCTAGCGCGGCAGGCCGTTCTTGAGAAGCGCGATCGCTTCGACGGCCCGCCTCCCGACGAGGCGTCGAAGTCGACGCCGGCCCGTCAGCCTTCGCGGCACGGGCAGGAGCGCCGGAATGCGTCGAAGAACGCGATGTTGGAGCAGAAGCGGGCCGGGTCCACGGCATCGGCCGCACCGGAAAGCCAGTGGTCGCACTGCCGGCCCGATTGGCACAGGATGCAGTTCGTGCGCGCCTGCGCAAAAGCGACGCCGTGCTGGTGGCGCGCCGCGGCGGCTCCGTCGACATCGAGCCGCTCCATCATGTCGCTCATGTGCTGAGTCTGCCGCTCGACATGGCGGAACATCGGCCAAGGCATGATCAGTCCTCCAGCCACCCCCATGATCCGATCTCAGGCCCGCCCCCGCTGCCCGTCCAAGTTGTCGAAGTGAAAATTAACAGGTCCGATTCCTGTCTGTCGATTGCCGTGCGGTTGACCGAGATCAATTCAGGGCGCGGCAAAAACGCCCGCCAATGCGGCCATGCACCTGCTGATCCGTTGTGGTCCCGCCTGTAGGATCGAGTAGATTGCAGCCCTTCTCGAAACCATGGAGATACGTAACCATGTCCGACCAGCCTGGCGCCGGCGCCCCGGGTTTCGCCACACTCGCGATCCATGCGGGCGCTGCCCCGGATCCTTCGACCGGGGCCCGCGTGACGCCCATCTACCAGACCACATCGTTCGTCTTCAACGATGCGGACCACGCCGCGGCGTTGTTCGGGCTGGAAGCCTTCGGCAACATCTACACCCGCATCATGAACCCGACCCAGGCCGTTCTCGAATCGCGCGTGGCCGCGCTCGAAGGCGGCACCGCAGCGCTGGCGGTCGCCTCGGGCCATGCGGCACAGTTCCTCGCCTTCCACACGCTGCTCGAGCCGGGCGACGAGTTCGTCGCCGGCCGGCAGCTCTATGGCGGCTCGGTCAACCAGTTCAATCACTCGTTCAAGAAGTTCAACTGGAACGTGAGCTGGGCCGACTCGATGGAGCCGGAAAGCTTTGCCCGCGCCCTCACGCCGAGGACGAAGGCGATCTTCTGCGAATCGATCGCCAACCCCGGCGGCATCGTCGTCGACCTGCCCGCGGTGGCCGCGGTGGCGAAGAAGGCCGGCGTGCCGCTGATCGTCGACAACACCTTGGCGACGCCTTACCTGTGCCGGCCGAAGGAGCACGGCGCCGACATCGTCGTGCACTCGCTGACGAAGTTCATGGGCGGGCATGGCAATTCGATCGGCGGCGTGCTCGTCGACTGCGGCACCTACGACTGGCTCGGCTCGAAGCATCGCTACCGGACGCTGGTGGACCCTAACCCGTCCTACAACGGCATGAAGTTGGCCGAGACGTTCGGCAACTTCGCCTTCGCCATCGCGGCGCGCGTGCTGGGCCTGCGCGACCTCGGGCCGGCGATCGCGCCGATGAACGCGTTCCTCATCCTGACCGGCATCGAAACGCTGCCGCTGCGCATGGCGCGGCACTGCGAGAACGCCCAGGCCGTCGCCGAGCACCTCGCCCGGCACCCCAAGGTGGCGTGGGTCAACTACGCGGGCCTGCCGAAGGACGCCAGCTACGCCGTCGGCAAGCGGATCTGCCCGGCGGGCGTAGGGTCGGTGTTCACTTTCGGCCTCAAGGGCGGATACGAGGCCGGCGTCAAGCTGGTGGCGGGCCTGAAGCTCTTCTCGCATCTCGCCAATATCGGCGACACGCGCAGCCTCGTCATTCACCCGGCTTCGACGACGCACCGGCAGCTCACCGACGAGCAGCGCAAGGCCGCGGGCGCCGGACCCGACGTGGTGCGGCTCTCCATCGGGCTCGAGGCCAAGGCCGACATCATCGCCGACCTCGACCAGGCGCTGGGGCAATGACGGCCGGCGCCGCGATCGACCGACCCGAAACAGAAAGGAGGCCCGTATGGCCGACATCAAGGACCCCGAGAACACGCTGATCATGGAGACGACGAAAGGCCAGGTCGTCATCGCCATGCGCCCCGACCTCGCGCCCAATCACGTGACACGCATCAAGGAGCTGGCGCGGCAGGGCTTCTACGACGGGATCGCCTTCCACCGCGTCATCGACGGCTTCATGGCGCAGACGGCGATCCCAGAGGCGACGGCACCGGCGGCTCGGGCCAGAAGCTCGCGGCGGAGTTCAACCGCGAGCCGCACGTGCGCGGCACCGTGTCCATGGCTCGCGCGCAGGCGCCGAACTCGGCCGACAGCCAGTTCTTCATCTGCTTCGGCGACGCGCGCTTCCTCGACCGCCAGTACACGGTCTGGGGCAATGTCGTCGAGGGCATGGATAACGTCGACAAGATCGAGCGCGGCGAGCCGGTCGCCAATCCCGACCGGATCAACTCGCTGCGGGTGGCTGCCGACGTGGCCGCATAGATCACTTGCCACAATCGCGGATCCGAGACGTTCGCGTCCCCTCTCCTCATTTTGGTGGGGAGAGGGGTCAATCCTATTCAGCCGGTTCCCGCCGGCGCCGCGCGCCTCGTCCCTGCCGCCTCGCCGCCGGGCTGAGCGCATTTCCCACTATCGAAAAGCCGAGGCCGTGCGTTTGTAGGACGCGATTAATCCCCTGCGGGTTAGCATGGGTCATGCACGACTCAACCCAGGGTGGCGTTTCAGGCGTCCGGGCCTGGGTTAGGATGAGAGGTCGAAGCGCCCCGGACCGCAAGCGGGGAAGGTCGAGCCATGGCGAAGGTCAAGGTCGGACTGGCACTGGGTTGCGGCGCCGCGCGCGGGTGGGCCCACATCGGCGTGCTGCGCGGCCTGCTGCAGGCGGGCATCGTGCCCGACGTGGTGGCCGGCACGTCGATCGGCGCGGTGGTCGGCGGCTGCCATGTCGCCGGGCGGCTCGAGCCGCTGGAGGAGTTCGCGCTCAGCCTGACGCGGCGGCGGGTGTTCGGCTATCTCGACTTCAACATGGCGGGCTCGGGCCTGATCACCGGGCAGCGGCTGCGCGACCGTCTCGGCGACCACATCGGCGACGCTTCCATCGAGAGCCTCGGCACGCTGTTCACGGCGGTGGCGACCGAGATCGGCACGGGCCATGAGATCTGGCTGTCGCGGGGGCGGCTGGTGGACGCCATCCGCGCCTCCTATGCGCTGCCGGGCATCTTCAAGCCGGTCAACGTCGGCGGGCGCTGGCTGTTCGACGGGGCGCTGGTCAATCCCGTCCCGGTGTCCGTGTGCCGCGCGATGGGGGCGCGCTACGTCATCGCCGTCAACCTCAACGCCGACATGTGCGGGCGCGGCACGGTGGTGCCGCACATCGCGGCCGGCTACCAGGAGACGCCGCCCGCCGAGGCCGAGGCAGGGCACAGCAACGGCCGCTCGGCGTTGAAGCTTCTGCAGCGGCAGCTCTTCGGGCGGGGAGAGGCGGCGCCCGGCATCTCGACCGTGGTGGTGGACGCTTTCAACATCGTGCAGGACCGCATCGCGCGCTCGCGGCTCGCCGGCGACCCGCCCGATTTCCTGATCCAGCCGCGACTCGCCGGCATCGGCCCGTTCGATTTCCACCGCGCCGAGGACCTGATCGCCCGCGGCCTCGCCGCCGCCCGCCGCGAGGTCGAGGACATCGCCCGCGAGATCGAGGTCCGCCGCCTGTTCGAGCCGCGCATCGAGCCCGACCCGCCGGTCAGCCTGCCAGCGCGCCAGTAGGCTCGGCTGGCCCGCGGGACAGGGTCAGACCGAGAACCTTGCTCCCTCAACCCTCCTCCTGGGTCACGGCCATGGTAAGGGTCCTCGAGGCGCGGCAGGAGCGGATGGACATCGGACGGGAGGGGCGGGATGATTACTTATCAGGTCGGCGAGGATGTCGGCACGTTCGCAGCGGCGCTGGCGGAGCGGCTGGCGGCCGTTCTCCCCAACCTCCTGGTCGCCTTGATCCTGCTCGCCGCCGGCTGGGCGCTGGCTGGCTGGGCGGAACGGGGTGCCGGCCGGCTGCTCGACCGCGCACAGATCGAGCCGACGCTGCGTGGAGTGACGACTGGAGTCGTGCGCTACGGTCTGCTGGTCATCGTCGTCGTTGCGGTGCTCGGCCAGCTCGGCATCCAGATGACGAGCGTGCTCGCCGCGCTGGGCGCCATCGCGCTCGCCATCGGCCTGGCGCTGCAGGGCACGCTCGCCAACATCGCCGCCGGCATCATGCTGCTATGGCTCAGGCCCTTCCGGGTCGGGGACTATATCGAGGCCGGCAGCGTCGCAGGCACGGTCAAGGACGTGGGGCTGTTCGCCTCCGAGCTCCATTCCGGGGATGGCCTCTACCAGTTCGTCCCCAACTCCGAGCTCTGGAACAAGCGGATCATCAATTACTCGCGGCTGGACCGGCGCCTGGTCGATCTGAAGTTCAGCATCAGCTACTCGGACGACGCCGATCGCGGCCGCGAGGTGCTGCTGTCGCTGGCCGAGCGCGATGACCGGGTGCTCGCAGACCCGCCCCCGGAGTGCTTCGTTGATCAGCTCGGCGAGAACGCCGTCGTCCTCGCGCTGCGCGGCTGGACCGGAACGTCGGCCTACTGGCCCGTGCGCCGCATGTTGACCGAACGCGGCAAGGTCGCCCTCGAGGCCGCCGGCCTGTCGATTCCGCTCCCGCAGCGGGTCATTCGCAAAATGAGCGAAAAGGAATAGCGAATAGCGAATAGCGAATAGCGAATAGCGAATAGCGAATAGCGAAGCTGAGTGGAAAAAGGCTTTGATTCAACCGACATTTCCGCGGAGGCGGAATTCCGTGATGCGTCTCACAACGGAGACGGGACTATGTCAACGCGCCTCGTTGGCGGCCGAACGGGTGTGGCCATGGGTAGCGGATGTCCGCCTCCGCAGGTATGACGGAATCTGATGAAGGGAGCGAACAGGACGAGTGGCGAGTAGCGAATCGTCGAGCCTTTTCCCTATTCGCTATTCGCCATTCGCTCCCTCACAGATCCACCACCTCCAAGACACCCGGCACCGTCGACAACGTCCCCCTGACCATGGGGCCGACCTCGTAGCGGCCGGGCATGGTCAGCTCGACCTCGCGGCCCTTCTCGTCGAGCTTCAGGACCAGCCTGATCTCGCCGCAGCCCGGCTTCAGCAGCTCCCGGATGCCTGCGATCTCCGACCGGCGCGCCAGCACGGCATCGCCGCCCAGGACGAGCCGCAGTCCGCGCTGCACCGCGCCGGCGGCCTTGTCGAGCGCCTCCAGGCTCTGCACGCGCATCTTGACCGAGTCGCCTTCGCGCTCGGCCTCCACCGTCAGCAGGACGGGTGTGCCGGGCTCCAGCAGGTCGCGCGCCTGCGCCAACGTGTCGGAGAAGATCACGGCCTCGAACTGGCCGCTGGCGTCGGAGAACATGGCGAATGCGAACTTGTTGCCCCTCTGCGACTTGCGCTCGCGCGCGGAGACCACCACGCCTGCAAGCCGCCCGGCCGTGGCGCCGCGCTCCGTCGCCGCCTCGAGCTCGGCCCAGCTCTGCGCGCCCAGCGCCGCCAGCACGCTCTCATACTGGTCGAGCGGGTGGCCGGAGAGGAAGAACCCGATGGCCTCGAGCTCCTTCTCCAGCCGTTCCATCGGCGTCCAGGGGCTTGCGGGTCTTAGGTCGAGCTGCGGCGCCGAGGCACTGCCGCCGCCGAACAGGTCCGTGATGCCGCTGGCCGCATCCGAGGCGAGCCGCTGCGCCAACGCCATCACCTGGTCGACGTTGCCGTAGGCCAGCGCCCGGTCGGGCTCGAGCGCATCGAACGCGCCCGCGGCGGCAAGCGTCTCGATGGCACGCTTGTTGAGGGCCTTGACGTTCACACGGCCCGCGAAATCGGCAAGATCCTTGAACCGGCCGCCGCCCGCGCGCGTCGCCGCGATCGACTCGACCGCGCCCGCCCCGATGTTCTTGAGAGCGGCCAACGAATAGCGGATGGCCCCGGGCTGCCCCTCGTCGCGGGAGGGCTCCGGCAGGAAGTCGACCGCCGACGTGTTCACGCACGGCGGCTTGACCGCGATGCCGCTTCGGCGCGCCTCGGCGGCGAAGACGCTGAGCTTGTCCGTGTTGCCCATGTCGAGCGTCATCGACGCGGCCAGGAACTCCTCGCGGAAGTTCGCCTTGAGGTAGGCCGTGTGATAGCTGACCAGCGCGTAGGCCGCGGCGTGCGACTTGTTGAACCCGTAGCCTGCGAACTTGTCGACCAGCTCGAAGATGTAGACGGCGTCCTTCCTGGCGACGCCGTTCCTCAGCGCGCCGTCGACGAAGCGCGCCTGCTGCTTGGCCATCTCGGCCTTGTCCTTCTTGCCCATGGCGCGGCGCAGCAGGTCGGCTTCGCCGAGCGAGTAGCCGGCGAGCACCTGCGCGATCTGCATCACCTGCTCCTGGTAGATGATGACGCCGTAGGTCTCCTTCAGGATCGGCTCCAGCATCGGGTGCAGGCAGTCGACGGGCTCCTCCCCGTGCTTGCGGTTGATGTAGACCGGGATGTTGTCCATGGGGCCCGGCCGATAGAGCGCCACCATGGCGATGATGTCCTCGAAGCGGTCGGGCTTCAGCCGCTTCAGGCTTTCGCGCATCCCTGAGCTTTCGAGCTGGAACACGCCAACCGTGTCGGCACGGGCCAGCATCTCGTAGCTCGGCCGGTCGTCGAGCGGCACGCTGGCGAGGTCGATCGTCACGCCCCGGCATTGCGCAATGAGGTCGACGGCCTTTTTCAGGACCGTCAGCGTCTTGAGGCCGAGGAAGTCGAACTTTACGAGTCCCGCCTTCTCCACCTGCTTCCAGTTGAACTGGGTGATGGGAAAGCTCGACTTCGGATCGCGATAGAGCGGCACCAGCTCGTCGAGCGGCCGGTCGCCGATCACCATGCCGGCCGCGTGCGTCGAGGCGTGGCGGTAGAGCCCCTCGAGCTTCTGCGCGATCTCCAGCAGGCGGGCCACCAGAGGCTCCGAATCGCGCGCCTCCTGCAGCTTCGGCTCGCTGGCGATAGCGTCCGGCAGCGAAACCGGATTGGCCGGGTTGTTCGGCACCAGCTTGCACAGCTTGTCGACTTGCCCGTAGGGCATCTGCAGCACGCGGCCGACGTCGCGCAGCACGGCGCGCGCCTGCAGCTTGCCGTGGGTGATGATCTGCGCGACGCGGTCGGCTCCGTACTTGCCCTGAACGTAGCGGATCACCTCGTCGCGCCGGTCCTGGCAGAAGTCGATGTCGAAGTCCGGCATCGAGACGCGCTCGGGGTTGAGGAAGCGCTCGAACAGCAGCCCGAACCGCAGCGGGTCGAGATCGGTGATGGTGAGCGCCCAGGCGACCACCGAGCCCGCGCCCGAGCCGCGCCCGGGCCCTACCGGGATGCCTTTTCCCTTGGCCCACTTGATGAAGTCGGCGACGATCAGGAAGTAGCCCGGGAACTTCATCCGCGTGATGATGTCCACCTCGAAGGCGAGCCGCTTCCAGTAGTCGTCCTCCGTGAACCCCGGAGCCCGCGCGGTCGCCGCAAGGCGCGCCTTGAGCCCTTCCCTGGCCTGCTTTTCAAGCTCGGCGGCCTCCGCCTCGAGCTGGTCGGCCTCCGAGGCGCCTTCGCCGACGGCGACAAACCGCGGCAGGATCGGCTTGCGGCCCTTCGGGCAGAAGGGACAGCGCCGGGCGATCTCGATCGTATTGTCGAGCGCTTCCGGCAGATCGCGGAACAGCGCCGCCATCTCCTCGGCGCCCTTGAAGCAGTGGTCGGGCGAGACGCGGCGGCGGTCGTCCTCGACGATGTAACGCCCCTCCGCGATCGACAGCAGCGCGTCGTGCGCCTCGTGATCCTCGGGGCTCGCGAAATAGGCCTCGTTGGTGGCGACGATCGGCAGTCCCAGGGCATAGGCCAGCTCGACGAGTTGCGGCTCCGTCGTGACCTCGTGCTCCAGGCCGTGCCGCTGCAGCTCGACGTAGAGCCGGTCGCCGCAGAGCTTTGCCAGCGTCGCGAGACGCGCCCGGGCCAGCGGCATCTGTCCGGCACTGAGGGCGCGATCGATGGGACCATCGGGCCCGCCGGTCAGCACGATCAGGTCCTCGGACGCGGCCCGGAGCTGGCTCATCGTGATGTGCGGCCCCTCGTTCTCGCCGGCCTGCAGATGGGCGCGGCTGACGAGCTTGAGCAGGTTCGCGTATCCGCGCTCGCTCATGGCATAGAGCGCGATCGTGCCATCTCGCCGCGCCAGCGCATCGGCCGGCGCCGGCCCGCCCGCGCGCACGCGCGTCTTCGCCTCGAGGTCGATGGCGAGGGTGACGCCCGCGATCGGCTGGATTCCGGCACCGGAGAGCTTGTCCGAGAACTCGAGGATGCCGAACAGGTTATTGGTATCGGTGAGCGCCACGGCAGGGTAGCCGAGCCCCTGGCACAGCCCGGCGAGCTTGCCGATCGGCAGGGCGCCTTCGAGCAGTGAGTAGGCCGAATGCACCTTGAGGTGCACGAAGCTGGCGCCCGCCCTCGGCGTATTCGAGGCGGGTGCGGCGGTATCGGGACGTCGAATCGGCGCGTTCATGACCGAAGCCTAGCGGCAGCCGGCCGCACGTGACAGCCGCTTCCATGCCGCTGTGGAAGGCCGCACCGCGGCGCCCCGGTTCCGAATGGCAGGCAACGGATGCCGGATGCCGGGACGGGCTCTCAGAACACAGCGCCCGGGGCCACTTCCACGAGCACGCCGTTGTCGAGACGGAGCACGCGATGCATGCGCGCGGCGAGCTCCATGTTGTGGGTGGCGATCAGCGCCGCCACGCCGGTGCGCACGACGAGCTCGATCAGCTCCTCGAACACGTGGGCCGCCGTCTTCGGGTCCAGGTTGCCGGTCGGCTCGTCGGCCAGCAGCAGCTTCGGCGCGTTGGCGATGGCCCGGCAGATGGCGGTGCGCTGCTGCTCGCCGCCCGACAGCTCGGCCGGGCGGTGGTCGAGCCGCTGGCCGAGCCCCATGGCGGCCAGCAGCTCACCTGCCCGCGCATCCGCCTGCCGGCGCGTGCGGCCGCGGATCATCTGCGGAATGGCGACGTTCTCCAGGGCCGAGAACTCCGGCAGGAGCTGATGGAACTGGTAGACGAAGCCCATGCCGGTGCGGCGCACCCGCGTGCGCTCGTCGTCGGACATGCGGGTGCAATCGCGCCCGTCGACCACCACACGCCCGCTGTCCGGCGTCTCGAGCAGTCCCGCGATGTGCAGCAGCGTCGACTTGCCCGCGCCCGAGGGACCGACGAGCGCCACCGCCTCGCCCGGGAACAGATCGGCATGAGCGCCGGCCAGCACCTGGATCGCGCGGCTGCCCTGCCGGTAGGTGCGGGTCAGCGCGGAAAGCTGCAGAACCGGCCTGTGTCTGAATTCCTGCACGGTGCCCCCCGTCACTCGTATCTAAGCGCCTCGACGGGATCGAGGCGGGAAGCCCGCCATGACGGATAGAGCGTCGCCAGCAGCGACAGCGCCAGCGCCATGGCGACGATGGACGCCGTCTCGCCGACGTCGAGGTCCGCCGGCAGGCGCGACAGGTAGTAGACGGTCGGATCCATCAGCGTGGTGCCGGTCAGCCACTGCACGAGCTGGCGGATGGCCTCGATGTTCCAGCAGAACACGATCCCGATCGCCAGCCCGGCAATCGTGCCTACGACCCCGATCGAGGCCCCCGTGATGAGGAACACCCGCATGACGGCGCCCTTGGTGGCCCCCATGGTGCGCAGTATGGCGATGTCGCGGCCCTTGTCCTTCACCAGCATCATCAGGCCCGAGATGATGTTGAGCGCAGCGACCAGCACGATCAGCGACAGGATGATGAACATCACCGTGCGCTCCACCTCGAGGACGGTGAAGAAGGTCTGGTTGCGCTGCCGCCAGTCCGACAGCGAATAGCCGTCACCCAAGGCAGCGCGCATGCCCTCGGCATAATCGTCGACATTCTGCGGGTCATCGACCATGACCTCGAGCACATCGACCTGGTCGCCGCGCGAGAAGTACTTCTTCGCCTCCTCGATCGGCATGAACAGCATGGTGCGGTCGTACTCGGCCATGCCCATCTCGAAGATGGCGGCGATCCGGTAAGACTTGGTGCGGGGCGCCGTGCCGAACGGGGTCGAGCTGCCGCGCGGCGAGACGAGAGTGACGGCGTCGCCGAGCTGCAGGCCGAGTGCGCTCGCCAGCCGGCTGCCGACCGCGACCCCGGTCTGCTGGTCGAAGCCCTCGATGCTGCCAAGAATGATGTTGCCGGAGACCAGCGGCAGCGATGCCAGCCCCTGCTCGGAGACGCCGCGGACGAAAGCGCCCAGCGCCTGCACCCGCGAGGACACCATGACCTGTCCCTCGATCAGCGGCACGACGTGTCGGACGCCGGGAACTCGCTCCAGGCGGCGGGCCACGTCGGGGTAGTCGTCGAAGGGGCCTGTGCTCGCCAGCTTGTAGACGACGACGTGGCCGTTGATGCCGAGGATCTTCTCGAAGAGCTGATTGCGGAAGCCGTTCATCACCGCCATGACGATGATCAGCGTGGCGACGCCGAGCAGGATGCCGACGAACGAGAAGCCGGCGATGACCGAGATGAAGCCTTCCTTGCGGCGGGCCCTGAGATAGCGCAATGCCAGCAGCCACTCGAACGGCGCGAAGGGGCGCGTGTCGATGGTGGCGCTCATGCCCTATCCCCTTTCAGTACCGGGCCCGGCGGAGCCTCTGCCCGACGCCGCAGTATCTCTCGCAGCGGACCGATGAAAGACGCGGCGCCGCCCTGCATCGGCTCACCCCCGGTCAGGCCAGCACACGCTGGCTGCAGACGAGGTCGACGACGCGCGCGACGGCAGCCTCCACGGACAGGCTCTCGCGCTCGCCGCTCTGGCGGTGCTTGAGCTCCACTTCGCCGCTCTTCAGCCCTTTTGGGCCGACGATCACCTGGTAAGGCAGCCCGGTCAGGTCCATGGTCGCGAACTTCCCTCCCGGCCGCTCGTCGGTGTCGTCGTAGAGCACCTCGATCCCGGCATTCTCGAGCCGCTCGTAGATTCCGGCGCAGGCGGCGTCCGTCGCGGCATCGCCGGCCTTGAGGTTGATCAGCCCCGTCTCGAACGGCGCAACCGGTACAGGCCAGACGATTCCGGCGCTGTCGTGACAGGCCTCGATGATGGCCCCCGCCAGACGCGAAACGCCGACGCCGTAGGACCCCATCTGCAGGGTCATCATGCGGCCGTCCGGGCCTTGCACCCGGCAGCCCATCGGCTCCGAGTACTTGGTGCCGAAGAAGAAGATATGGCCGACCTCGATGCCGCGCGCCGTCACCTGGCTGTCCTTCGGCACCTCGCGGTCGAACCGCTGCGGATCGTGCTTCTCGTCGGTGGCGGCATACAGCGAGGTCCAAGCCTTGACGATGGGCGACAGATCGGCGTCGAAATCGGTGTCGGCGGGAGGGATGGCGCCCTCGATCAGGTCCTTGTGGCAGTAGACCTGGCTTTCGCCCGTTTCGGCCAGGATGATGAACTCGTGGCTCAGGTCGCCGCCGATCGGCCCCGTCTCCGCGGCCATGGGGATCGACTGCAGTCCCAGGCGTGCGAACGTGCGCAGATAGGCCGCGAACATGCGGTTGTAGGCGTGGCGGCCCGCCTCCGGCGTCAGGTCGAACGAGTAGGCGTCCTTCATCAGGAACTCGCGTCCGCGCATGACGCCGAACCTCGGGCGGATCTCGTCCCGGAACTTCCACTGGATGTGATAGAGATTGCGGGGCAGGTCCTTGTAGCTGCGGATGCCGTCGCGGAAGATCTGGGTGATGAGCTCCTCGTTGGTCGGGCCGTAGAGCATCTCGCGCTCGTGCCGGTCCACGATGCGCAGCATCTCCTTGCCGTAGGCCTCGTAACGGCCCGACTCCCGCCAGATGTCCGCCGACTGGATGGTCGGCATCAGCACCTCGATCGCGCCCGAGCGGTCCTGCTCCTCGCGCACGATCGCCTCGATCTTCTTCAGCACGCGCAGGCCGATCGGCAGCCAGGAGTAGATGCCGGCGCTTGCCTGCCGGATCATCCCGGCGCGCAGCATGAGCTGGTGCGAGACGATCTCGGCTTCCTTGGGCGTCTCGCGGAGGACTGGAAGGAAGTAGCGGGAGAGGCGCATGGGGCGGGACCGGATCGGTTGTGCAGGGCGGCGGGCGTTGCGGTGAGGTGCGCCGGGCGCCTGGAGGATACGCCGCAACGCGCTCTCACACTGGCGACGATGCGCCTCGCGGGCTCATAGCCCGTTCCGAGGACAGAGGCAATCCGCAGCCGCCGAGCCCCCCATCTCGGGCAGAGACAAGGAACGGCGCGCGGCGACCAGCTCTTCTCGGTTTGCCGCCGATCGAAGGCCGTGACAGATGGCCGCGAGTTGGCTATGGTCGTCGGCGTCGAGAGACGACGGGTCCCAAGGCCGGCGCGACGAACCGGCTCGGTGCCCAAGTCTAGGGAAGGGAAGACGCGAGCCGCCGAGGCCACCGCGCCCTGCGGTCTTCAGTACCAACCGGCACGACCTGTTGGCGGAATTGGTTTCACAGTCGCCGGATCGAGAAACCAGGGATTATGAGCGCGAGAGGGCAAGGCCGCAGAGCCTTGCTCTTTCGCTTAATGCCGCCTGGTGTACGGGCTCTATGCCCGTACTTGGCGCCCGCAGACGCGATCGCATCCCCGCAGCGAATAGCGAATAGGGTGGCCCGAGGGAACGCCCCGCAACACGCAACACCCGTGATTGGCGAGAACGGCATCAGACCGGCACGAGCCGATAGGTGATCGCGAGCCAGACGCCGGCGAAGACGACGGACGCAACAAGCGTGTTCAGGGCCACGACGCGCAGCAGCCTGGGTGCCGTCGGCGCGCTCGCTGGCGTGCCCGCCACCACGCTGTCGTCCTCGCCCTGCGTGCGCACGCCGATCGGCAGCACCGCGAACAGCACGGTCCACCAGATGATGAAGTAGACCGCGACCGACAGAGTGAAGCTCATCCTCGCTCCCCGTTTCCAGGCCCCGCGCCCTGTCAGGCCTGCTCCAGCTCGATCAGCGTGCCCAGGAAATCCTTCGGGTGCAGGAACAGCACGGGCTTGCCGTGGGCGCCGGTTTTCGGCTCCCCGTCGCCGAGCACGCGCGCGCCGCTCGCCTGCAGCCGGTCCCGCGCCGCGATGATGTCGTCCACCTCGTAGCAGACGTGATGGATGCCGCCATCGGGGCTGCGCTCCAGGAACCGGGCGATCGGCGAGTCGGGCCCCAGCGGCTCCAGCAGCTCGATCTTCGTGTTCGCGAGCGTGACGAATACCACCGTCACGCCATGGGCAGGCTGCGGAACCGGCGTCGAGACGGCGGCTCCGAGCGTGTCGCGATAGACCGCGGCGGCGGCTGCGAGATCCCGGACCGCGATAGCCACGTGGTTCAAGCGCCCGATCATGGCAGTGTCCTTCACCGACGGGCTGAAGCCAGCTCTACTGTATAGCCTTGGCCGAAATCCACTTGCCGCCCGGAACAGTTGGGGATCGGCCCAAGGGCAGCCGAAGCCGCTAGTGTCCCGTCTCATTAATTCCTAGCCATGAGATCGTGCGTGTGATTCCTGG
>JAHDXT010000028.1 GCA_023384095.1 Hyphomicrobiaceae bacterium | reverse complement strand
GCACCGGTCCTCAAGTGACAGTTGGACGTAGGCTTTTCCCATCGCAACACCCCCCCGCAGGAAGTGTTGCACTTCGTTTGTGAACTCAGGGCATCCAGGTCACCGCGCCGCGAGGGTGTGCCAGCGAGTGTGGCGCCCGTGCAAATACTTGACCCGCACCTTCGTTGAGGCGTGTCCTGGATTCCCGCCTCCGCGGGAATGACGGTTGTGGCGGGCTGGGCCAGCGAGAAGTTTCCGCTCCCATTTGCTCCGAAAGGACTCTTAATCCTCCTCCTGAAATGCAACGTCACGCGTCTTGCGGATGGTGGGTAGAGCGATCATCAGGAAGAGCGCGGCTCCGATCAGGAGGAAGCCGAGGCTGATCGGGCGCTCGATGAAGACCCACCAGTCGCCATCGGAGAGAAGGAGCGCGCGCCGCAGTTGCTCCTCGAGCTGCGGACCCAGCACGAGGCCCAGAAGCAGGGGCGCTGCCGGACAGTCGAGCTTGCGGAACAGGTATCCGAGCAGGCCGAAAAGGACCATGAGATACACGTCGAGCGAGCTCGAGCTGACGCTGTAGGTCCCCATCGCGCAGAGCAGCAGGATCGCCGGAAAGAGATACGCATACTGGACCCGCAGCAATCGGACCCATATGCCGATGAGCGGGAGATTGAGGACCACGAGCACCACGTTGCCGATCCACATCGAGGCGATGACGCCCCAGAACAGCTCCGGCTGCTTGGTCATGATCTGCGGCCCCGGCGTGATCCCGTGCGTGATCATCGCGCCCATCATGAGGGCCATGAGGCCATTGGGCGGAATTCCCAACGTCAGCATCGGGATGAACGTCGCCTGGGCGCCGGCGTTGTTCGCCGCCTCCGGGCCGGCGACCCCCTCGATTGCCCCATGACCGAAACGCTCCGGCGTCTTGGAGACCTTCTTCTCGAGGCTGTAGGCGGCGAATGAGCTGATGGTCGCCCCGCCGCCCGGCAGGATGCCGAGGGCGGCACCAAGCGCCGTGCCGCGCAGCACCGGTTTCCAGCTCAGGCGGAAGTCGTCGAGGGACGGCCATAGCCGCTTCACCTCGGCGATGATCCGTCCACGCCCGGCCGAGGATTCGAGGTTGGATACGATCTCGGCAAGGGCGAACAGGCCCATGGCGACGGGCACGAAATCGATCCCGCGGCTGAGCTCATAGAAGCCGAAGTCGTAGCGGATCTCCCCGGTATTGACGTCGGTCCCGACGACGCCGATCAGGATGCCGACGATGATCATCGCCGTCGATTTGATGATGGAGCCGTGCGAGAGGAGCACGGCGGAAATCAAGCCGACCGAGATCATGGAGACGTACTCGGCCGGCCCGAACATGAGGGCGACCTGCACCAGCGGCGGACCGGCGATCGCGATCAGCAGGGTGACGACGCATCCGGCGAAGAGCGAGGCGAGCGCGGCCGTCGCGAGCGCGGCGCCGGCTCGGCCCTTGCGGGCCATCTGGTGGCCGTCGAGACAGGTCACGACGGAGGAGGCCTCTCCGGGGATGTTGACCAGGATGGCCGTGGTCGATCCGCCGTACTGGGCGCCGTAGTAGACGCCGGCCAGCATGATGAGCGCGCCGGTCGGCGGCAGATAGTAGGTGATGGGCAGCAGCATCGCGAAGGTGGCGAGCGGCCCGACTCCCGGCAGGACGCCGATCAGCGTGCCGAGGATGCAGCCCAGAAGCGCAAGGCCCAGGTTCTCGAATGAGAGGGCGACGGAGAACCCGAGCGAGAGGTATTGGAAGAGGTCTACCATCGGGGCCACACGGGGACCGGCAGATTGAGGCCATAATGGAAAATGGCAACCATGAGCGCGACGAGCGCGATCGCCAGACCGATGAATTCCCGCCAACCCAATCGACGCCCGGTCGCCGCCGCAATCGCGATCACGACGAGGGTGGTGATGATGAGACCGGCGCGCGGAATGAGGAGGCCGAAGACCGCGACCGATCCTGAAAGGACCAGCAGCGGCCGCCAGGCCCAGGCCGACAGGCCCGGACCATCGAAGCGCAGGGAGGAGGCGATGGCCATCAGGCCGAGGATGGCGAGCACGATGCTGGCGAGGCGCGGAAAGTAGCCGGCCTCCATGAAGCTGCTGCTGCCGATGGAGAGATTGCGGCCGAACCAGAGGAAGAAGGCGGCGATCAGGATGAACAGGCACCCGGCGGCGAAATCGCGAGGCGCTTTGATGCGGATCATGAGCGCTCCCGCCGCTTGCCGCTGGAATGCTCCCGGCTCGGGCCGTTCACGACTCCTCCGCTTGGTTCGGCTTCCGCGGCCCATAATCGGGTGAGGCGGCAAACTTACACGCATTCTCATGCGTCATTGAAGACGTCGTGCGACGCAGGTAGATTTGTCGGCAACAGACGCTCGCCTGTCAACAACCAGGGCTGCTTTGCGCGCAAAATGGCCACCCCGGAAACAATACTCTCACGAGTTGGCGAGTTGCGCGATGCGATCGAGCAGATGATCCTCACCGGAGAGTTCGCCCCGGGGGAGCGACTGAACGAGCTCGACCTTGCAAATCGGCTGAACGTGAGCAGGGGCCCCGTCCGGGAGGTCCTCCGCGTGCTCGAGCAGGCCGGACTGGTGCGGATCGTTCCGAACAAGGGAGCGAT
Source organism: Hyphomicrobiaceae bacterium (assembly GCA_023384095.1). Lineage (GTDB taxonomy): Bacteria > Pseudomonadota > Alphaproteobacteria > Rhizobiales > Hyphomicrobiaceae > ZC4RG25. The sequence continues at coordinate 45,586 of JAHDXT010000028.1, read as the reverse complement.
CGTGCGCAAGGTCTCGATCGAGGAGATGCTGGACGTCTACGATGTCCGCGCCGGGTTCGCGCGCACCGCCGGACGCCTCGTCGCGACACGGGCGACCAGGGAGCAGATCCGAATCCTAGAAGCGCTCTACGAACGCATGAACAGGGAAATTGCCAAGAGGGACGTTCAAACCTATTACCGCTTGAACCTCGAGTTCCACGAGCGCCTTCTCGAGTTCACCGGCAACCAGCGCCTGATCGAGCTCGACGCACTGGTCCGCAATCAGCTCCAGCTCTCTCTTCGGAAAGCGGCCTTCAGTCTCTCCCAGCTCCGCACCTCGAATTCCGAGCATCGGAAGATTCTCGATGCGATCATCGATGGGAACGCAGATAAAGCCGGCCAGGCGTTCGAGCGCCATGTTCTCAACGGCAAGGCCCGCATGCTGGAGACCTTGGCTGGCCAGGGTGACCGCCTTACGTAGAGGCATGCGACGCTGCTGTGACGAAAGGGGCGGCCCCGTTTCAAAACTCGACCCCGTCGAAGGGGAGGGCCTTCAAGCGGCGGAGCGCGTCCGCCGATGAAGGCCTTCGCCGCGCTGCTCGACCGGCTCGCCTACAGCCCCGGCCGCAACACCAAGCTGCAATTGATGCAGGACTACTTCCGTAGCACGCCCGATCCCGACCGGGGCTGGGCGCTCGCGGCGCTGACGGACGGGCTGCCGTTCACCTTCCCCGTGCGCCGGACCATAATGGAGCTGATGGACAAGCGGCTCGATGCGGAGCTGTTCCGCCTGTCGCGCGACTATGTCGGCGATACCGCCGAGACGGTTGCCCTCGTCTGGCCCGACACGGCGGAGCAGACGGACCCGCCCCGCCTGTCGGAAGTCGTCAGCCGCCTCGGGCTGATCGACGCGCAGGAGCTGGGCGACGTCATCGCCGCCTGGCTCGACCGGCTCGACGCCACCGGCCGCTGGGCGCTGCTCAAGCTGCTCACCGGCGCGCTGCGCGTCGGCGTCTCCGCGCGTCTCGCCAAGACTGCCATCGCCGCCATGGCGGGCCACAGGGTCGATGATGTCGAGGAGGTCTGGCACGCCCTGTCTCCGCCCTATGAGGCGCTGTTCGCCTGGCTCGAAGGCCGGGCGGCAAAGCCGGATATCACGGGCGCGCCGGTCTTCCGTCCGCTGATGCTCGCCCATGCCCTCGAGGAGAGCGAGCTCGCGGCGCTCGACATCAGTGAGTTCGCCGCCGAATGGAAGTGGGATGGCATTCGCGTGCAGATCGCGGCGGGGTGCGGCGAGGCGAGGCTCTATTCACGGACCGGCGATGATATCGGCGCGAGCTTCCCCGAGCTCGTCTCGATGTTCCGGTTCGACGCGGTGGTCGACGGCGAGCTGCTGGTCGTCCGAGACGGCAAGGTCGCCCCGTTCAACGACCTGCAGCAGCGCCTCAACCGCAAGACGGTGACGCGCGCCATGATGGACCGCCATCCCGCGCACGTGCGCCTCTACGATGCGCTGGTCATCGGCGGCGACGACCTGCGCCCGCTGCCGTTCATCGAGCGCCGCGCACGGCTCGAGCAGTGGCACGTGGCGACGCGGCCGGCGCATACGGATCTCTCCGAGCTGGTCGGGATCGCGGATCGCGCCGAGCTGGAGCGCATCTGGCGCGAGACCCGCGGCGCCAGCATCGAGGGCCTGATGCTGAAGCGGCGCGCCAGCCCCTACCTCGCCGGCAGGCCGCGCGGCCACTGGTACAAGTGGAAACGGGCGCCGATCACGCTCGACTGCGTGCTGATGTACGCCCAGCGGGGATCCGGCCGGCGGTCCTCCTATTACTCCGACTACACCTTCGGGGCCTGGACCCAAGGGCCCGGCGGCAGCGAGGCGCTAGTGCCGGTCGGCAAGGCCTACTCGGGGTATACGGACGCCGAGCTGATCGAGCTCGACCGCTGGGTCCGCAACAACACCGTCGAGCGGTTCGGGCCGGTGCGCTCCGTGCGGCCGGGGCTGGTGCTGGAGGTCGCGTTCGACTCCGTCCAGCGCTCTGTGCGGCACCGCTCGGGCGTTGCCATGCGCTTCCCGCGCATTCACCGCATCCGCTGGGACAAGCCGGCAGCAGAGGCGGAACGGCTGCAGACGCTGGTCGGGCTGATCGATGCCTGAATGGTCGAGGCCCACACCGCGCATTTTGCATTGCACCATCGTCCGCACCGATACGTGTTGTATGATCGCCACGGGTCGATCATAATCGGTTTCTGGTCAGCGAATGGAGCTGGGTCATGCGAATGGATTACAAATCGGATCCGTCGGGGGGGCCAGTCCAGAAAATGCTTCACGACGTCTGCGGAGGGTTTGCTGCGGCCGGACAGAGCTTCGAGCCATGGTTGCGGGCGTCGGCGAGGGGCAACCTGGAGGTCATGACGCTCATGAGCCGCCGCGCCCAGGCCTACATGGAGCTGCCGCTGCGGCTCAGCCAGTGCCGCTCGCCGCAGGATGTCGCAGCCGAGCAAATGCGGTTCTGGGAGACGATGACGCGGCAGTACTCGGAGAGCTCGCAGCGCGTCTTCGGGACCTGGTTCGAGCTTGCGCAGCAGAGCCGGCAACGCGCCGACGGCAATGCCTCGGCGCGCGAGCGCGACTACATCACGTTCCCGGAGCCCGATGATGCCAGCGCCGGCAGCGCCGACGAGCGGCGCGCGGCATAGGCAAAGCGGGCTCGCGGGGTGACATTGCAGAAGAAGTGATCGGCGCCGGCAGCCCCGCGCCGATCGTAGCGACCCGTTCCTTGCGTCAGCGCCTGACGAGCTGCCAGGCGGCCGGCACCAGGCAGGCGCCGAGCGCAGTCTTGAACAGCGTCGCGGCGTAGAACGGCGTGACGCCGAGCATCCATGCCTTCTCGAGCCCGATGAGCTGCGTCAGCCAGGCCAGCCCGAAGGCGAAGATCACGACGTGGCCCAGCAGCATCGCCAGGAACAGCCGCGGCACGGAGCGGTCCCAGCCCCGCTCGGCCAGCCAGCCGACGACGTATGCGCCGGCCGCGAAGCCGACCAGATAGCCGCCCGTCGGCCCGGCCAGATAGGCGAGGCCGAGGCCCTTCTCGGGAGTCCCGGCGAACACCGGCAGGCCCACGGCTCCCTCGGCCAGGTAGAGCAGCACGGTCAGCGCCCCGAGGCGGGGGCCGAGCGCCGCGCCGAGGAAAAGCACGACGAATGTCTGCATCGTCATCGGCACCGGCCAGAATGGCACCTGGATCTTGGCCGACGCGGTCAACAGGATCGTGCCGAGCAGCACGATCGCGCTCAACCGGAGAAGATGTCCACGGCTCTCCGGCCATAGAGCCGTGACGAGCGTCGAGTTGGGCTGTGAGATCATCGGTGAGCGCCCCTTTTCTTGGCTGATTTCTGGATACAGGCCGCCGACCGACGTCCTGGCGACCATCAGATCTGCCATGGCTCGCCGGCAGAGGCAATGACCCGATCATCGACGTGGGCGGCAGGGCGGGTGCGCGAAGAGGAAGCCTGTCCCTCTCCCGCTGGCGGGAGAGGGTCGCCGCCGACCGCACTATGCGTCGACAGGATCCTTCGCCGGCCGGACAGAGATCGCGGGCACGATCGGCTCGCCGACCTCGCGGTCGCGGCGGCGGGGCTGCGGCGGCTGGAAGGCGCGGCGGGCGTGAGCCTCGCAGTAGGGCAGGCCGGGCACCTTGTTGCGGTTGCAGAAGTGGAATTCCGTGGTCTGCGGATCCCCGATCGGCCAGCGGCAGCTCGAGTCCGTCAGCATCTGGATGGTCTTGCGCTCCGCCAGAGGCACGACGAGCTCCTCGACGGGCGGCACATAGGTTTCTGCGTCGGGCAGGTATAGCGCCCGCAGAGCCGGGTTGCCGACGGTGCCGAACCGGGTTCTGACGGCGCGTTTGGCGGTGACCGAGGCGGCGGACCGGGGACGCACGCGGTGGCTCTTCATGCGCGAGGTCGTCGCCCGACCGGAAAGCCCGAGCCGATGCACCTTGCCGATCACGGCGTTGCGCGTGACGCCTCCCAGCCGGCCGGCGATCTGGCTGGCGCTCAGCCCCTCGGCCCAGAGCCTCTTGAGTTGCTCGACGCGGTCGTCCGTCCAGCCCATCTTGTCGCTCCTTGCAGAATCAGGTCACATCCGGTCCGCGACAGGCGCACCGGAACACGAGCGGACAAGCGACGGGCCGCGCGAGACGCCCTTGGCGTGACGCAGGACTCACGACGCAGCTTGGCCGTTACAGACGCTGGAACTGGAGGAACTCGAGACGATACTCACGCCGACTGGGCGCGCCGGGATTGCCCCGTACTCGAACATATTGCCGAGCCTTGCCGGTCTCGGCAGGGCACCGCCATATCTCGCGGCGGGCAGGGGCCAAACTACAACATCCAGTTTTTGGTCTACAAGCCGTGCCGGCCTCTCCGGGCTGCATTGCCGCGGATTCGTGGCGTTCGCGCCACATGGGAAGGCAAGTTCGCTGTATGTTTGCGTGCACGCCGCCGCAGCGCCGAGGCGCTGAATGAGCCGGAACGGCGCGGCTACAGTGCGTTGACAGCCGCTGGCGGCCGGTTGTATCCATGATGTTCGCTGGGCCGCCACACGAGGGCGGCTCTTTTTGCTTTTCCGCCTGAGGGAGCTGCCCGCCATGCCGCAGCCCGCGCCAGCCGCCAACCGGACTGCCGCCCCGACGCCAAACCCTGGCCCGTCTTCTGCAGTGATGGGCACCTATGCGCGTCAGGACGTGGTGTTCGAGCGAGGCGAGGGCTCCTGGCTGATTTCCACCACCGGCGAGCGTTACCTCGATTTCGCCAGCGGAGTGGCGGTCAACGCGCTCGGCCACGCGCACCCGAGGCTCATCGCGGCGCTGACGGAGCAGGCGCAGAAGCTCTGGCACACGTCGAACCTCTACCGCATCGCCGGCCAGGAGCGGCTGGCGGAGCGGCTGTGCGCTGCGACATTCGCGGACCGGGTCTTCTTCTGCAACTCCGGCGCTGAAGCCTGCGAGGGCGCCATCAAGCTGGCCCGCCGCTATCATCATGTCTCGGGGCGGCCGGAGCGCAACCGGATCATCACCTTCAAGGGCGCCTTCCACGGCCGCACGCTGGCCACCATCGCGGCCGCGGGCAACGAGAAGTACCTCGACGGCTTCGGGCCGCAGATGCCCGGCTTCGACGTGCTCGAGCTGGGCGACGCCGCCGCGCTCGAAGCGACCATCGGCCCGGAGACGGCGGCCATCATGATCGAGCCCGTGCAGGGCGAGGGCGGTATCCGGGTGGTGCCGCCAGACGACCTGCGGCGGATGCGCGAGCTGTGCGACGCGCACGGGCTGCTGCTGATCCTGGACGAGGTGCAGTGCGGCATGGGCCGCACCGGCAGGCTGTTCGCGCACGAGTGGGCGGACATCACCCCCGACGTCATGGCCATCGCCAAGGGCATCGGCGGCGGCTTTCCCGTCGGCGCCTTCCTCGCCACGGAGGAGGCGGCGAAGGGGATGGCTCCGGGCACGCATGGCTCGACCTTCGGCGGCAATCCGCTGGCCATGGCGGTCGGCAACGCCGTCATGGACGTCGTGCTCGAGCCCGGGTTCCTCGAAGCCGTGCAGCAGAAGGCGCTGCGCCTCAAGCAGGAGCTCGCACGCGTCAAGGACGAGCACCCGGACGTGGTGACCGAGATCCGCGGCCTCGGCCTGCTCACCGGCATCCGCGTCAAGCAGCCGGCCGCAGACGTGCTCAAGGCCTGCACGGCCGAGCGGCTGCTGACGGTCTCCGCCGGCGACAACGTCGTGCGCCTGCTGCCGCCGCTCAATGCAACCGAAGCGGAGCTGTCGGAAGCGGCCGCGCGCCTCTCGCGGGCGCTCGAGCGCGTGTCCGCATCTCGATCCTGACGGCGCGAGCCCGCTCGCCACGCGAGGTCCATGTCATGGCCCCACGCCATTTCATCGATATCGGCGACATCGACCCGGCAACCCTGCGGCGCATCGTCGATGCCGGCCACGAGATGAAGCGGGCCGGAAAGGTGGTGCCGGCAAGATTGCGGCCTCCCGGCATCGCCGAGGCCGTGCTGGTGATGATCTTCGAGAAGCCCTCGACGCGGACGCGGGTCTCGTTCGACGTCGCCATGCGCCAGCTCGGCGGCCAGACGATCGCGCTCAATCACACGGACCTGCAGCTCGGCCGCGGGGAATCCATCGCGGACACCGCGCGCGTGCTGTCCCGTTACATCGACGCGATCATGATCCGGGCCAACAGCCACGAGAGCGTCGTCGAGCTCGGGCGCAACGCGACGGTGCCGGTGATCAACGGCCTGACCGACAAGAGCCATCCCTGCCAGGTCATCGCCGACATCATGACGTTCGAGGAGCGGAAGGGTCCGATCGCGGGCCACACGATCGCCTGGGTCGGCGATGGCAACAATGTCGCCGCATCCTGGGCGCATGCGGCCTCGCGCTTCGGCTTCAAGCTGCGGATCGCCTCGCCCGCCCAGCTCAAGCCCGAGCGGCCGGTGCTGGACTGGGTGGCGGCCGAGGGGGCCGAGGTGCTCGTAACCGACGATCCCGCCGAGGCGGTGGCCGGGGCCGATTGCGTCGTCACCGATACCTGGGTCTCGATGGGGCACACGGACGCGCCCCGGCGCAAGCAGATGCTGGGACCATATGCCGTCGATCGCGACCTGATGCGCAAGGCGGGCAGCAACGCCATATTCATGCATTGCCTTCCGGCTTACCGCGGCAACGAGGTCAGTGCGGAAGTGATCGATGGCCCGCAGTCCGTCGTATTCGACGAAGCGGAGAACCGGCTCCATGCACAGAAGGCGATACTGGCATGGTGCCTCGGGAAGGATTGAATGGCAGAACGCCGAATGCCCGCCGCTGCCGGCGGGATTTCACTTGCAGATGACCTGATCATGCCGTTCCGGACCGAGCGGTCCGGCGTTTTCGGCCGCGTCGTGCGGCTCGGCCCCGTCGTCGACGGCATCCTGCGCCGGCACGACTATCCGGAACCGGTGAGCCGCGTTATCGGCGAGGCGGTGGCGCTGACCGCGCTGCTGGGCTCGTCGCTGAAGTTCGACAGCGCCTTCGACGGCCGCCTCATCCTGCAGACGAAGACCGACGGCGCGATCGGCATGCTGGTGGTCGACTTCGAGGAGCCGGGCCGGGTGCGCGCCTATGCCAGCTTCGACAAGGCCAGGGTCGAGGCGCTGGGCCGCGATGCCCGTGACGCCCCGGGCCGCCTGCTCGGCGCCGGGCATCTCGCCATGACCATCGACCCCGGCGGCAGTCTCGACCGCTACCAGGGCATCGTGGCGCTCGACGGCGGCTCGCTCAGCGATGCCGCGCACGCCTACTTCCGGCAGTCGGAGCAGATCCCGACATTCATCCGACTGGCCGTCGCGCGCCATTACGCGGCGGGCTCGTGGCAATGGCGGGCCGGCGGCCTGCTCGTCCAGTACGTGCCGCCCGTCGGGGAGGGCGCCGCCCCAGATGAAAACGAGCACGCGCTGGTGGGCGAGGACGACGAGCGCTGGACGGGCGCGCGCATGCTGGCCGCCACCGTCGAGGACCACGAGCTGCTCGACCCGATGCTGACCCCGGATCGCCTGCTCTATCGGCTGTTCGCCGAGGAGGGAGTGCGCGCCTTTCCCGTCGTGGGATTGACGGAGCACTGCCGCTGCTCGCGGGACCGGGTCGGCGACCTGCTCGAGACTTTCGGCGCCAGCGAGCTCGCGGACATGCGGGAGCCTGACGGCGCGATCACCGTCACCTGCGAGTTCTGCAACGCCAAGTACCGCTTCGAGAGCCAGGAGATCACTTGACGCGGTGCGGCCAGCAGATCGCCGGCCCTTCAGTTCAGGTTGCGCCTTGCGAAGGGGCTGTCGAGCGAGAAGGCCGGGATGGCGACGCTGAAGCTGTCGCCCTGCGCGTTCACCATCTGATAGGCGCCGACCATGATTCCCTGCGGCGTGCGCAGCGGGCAGCCGGAGGTATAGGTGAAGGTCTCGCCGGGCGGGATGACGGGGGTCTGACCCACGACGCCTGGCCCGCGCACCTCTTCCGTATGGCCGTCCGCGTCGGTGATCTGCCAGATCCGCGACCGGAGCTGGACGGGGTCGCTCCCCGCATTCTCGATGACGACGGTGTACATCCAGAAGAAGTAATTCTCCTCCGGCGTCGACTGATCCTCCATGTAGGCCGGAGTGACTCGGACGCGGATGCCGCGGGTGACGGTTTCATACATGCGAGGATACTCTCACGTCCGCACGGCGAGCGAGCTGCAATAGTAGATTTCCGGTCGGTCAGGTCAATATCGCGCCACGGACGTCCTGAATACGGTCGCTCCGGCGCGGCGCGCGCATCAAGCTGAGGCATTCGATGGCTCCTCCCCTGTTGGCGCTTCGCGGCATCCACCTGACCTTCGGCGGCACCCCATTGCTCACCGGGGCGGATCTCGCCGTTGCGCCGGGGGAGCGCGTGTGCCTCGTCGGGCGCAACGGCTCCGGCAAGTCCACGTTGCTGCGCATTGCCGCCGGGCTCGCCGAGCCCGACCGGGGCGAGCGCTTCGCGCAGCCGGGCGCGCTGGTGCGCTATCTCCCGCAGGAGGTGGACTTCTCCGGCTTCGCCACCACCCTCGCCTATGTCGATGCCGGCCTCGGGCCGGCGCAGGACCCCTACCGCGCGCGGTATCTGCTCGAGACGCTGGGGCTCGACGGGACGGAATCCGTCGAGACCTTGTCCGGCGGCGAGGCCCGCCGAGCGGCTCTGGCGCGGAGCCTGGCCCCCGAGCCCGATGTCCTGCTGCTCGACGAGCCGACCAATCACCTCGACCTGCCGGCCATCGAGTGGCTGGAGGCGGAGCTCCAGGCGTCGAGGTCGGCGCTGGTGCTCATCAGCCACGACCGGCGCTTCCTGGAGAACCTGTCGCGCGCGACGGTCTGGCTGGACCGCGGCTCCACGCAGCGCCTCGAGCAGGGTTTCGGCGCGTTCGAGGCCTGGCGCGACGCCCTCATCGAGCAACAGGAGAGCGAGCGTCACAAGCTCGACCGGAGGATCGCGCGGGAGGAAAGCTGGATGCATGGCGGCGTCACGGCCCGCCGCAAGCGCAACGTGCGCCGCGTCGCCGAGCTGGCCCGAATGCGCATGGAGCGGCGCGAGGCCCGCCGGGTCGAGGGCGACGTGCGGTTCACAGCCGGTCAGAGCGGCCCCTCCGGCCGGCTCGTGATCGAGGCCACCGGGCTCACCAAGGCGTTCGAGGGCAAGGTGGTGGCGCGCAACTTCTCGACCCGCATCGTGCGCGGCGACCGGATCGGCATCGTCGGCCCGAACGGCGCCGGCAAGACCACCCTGCTCGAGATGCTGACCGGCCGACTTCGGCCCGACTCCGGCGAGGTGCGGCTCGGCACGGGGCTCGACGTGGTGAGGCTCGACCAGCGCCGCGACGAGCTCGCACCCGCCATGACCGTCACGGAAGCGCTTACCGGCGGCCGCGGCGACAAGGTCGTCGTCAACGGCCAGCCGCGGCACGTCGCCAGCTACATGAAGGATTTCCTGTTCCAGCCCGAGCAGGCGCTGAGCCCCCTGTCGGTGCTGTCGGGCGGCGAGCGGGCGCGGCTCATGCTGGCACGCGCGCTGGCCAGGCCGTCCAATCTGCTGGTTCTCGACGAGCCCACCAACGATCTCGATCTGGAGACGCTCGAGCTGCTGCAGGAGCTGCTCGCGGACTACACAGGGACTGTGCTCCTCGTCAGCCACGACCGCGATTTCCTCGACCGCGTGGTGACCTCCGTCATCGCCGCCGAGGCGGATGGCCGCTGGATCGAATATGCGGGAGGCTATTCGGACATGCTGGCGCAGCGGTCGGGCGCCGACCTGCCGCCCGTTGCCGCCGCCGGCTCGCCGGCGCCGGCGAGCGCCAGAACAAGGCCCGCCGGCAACTCCGCAACCGACACCCTGCCGCCGCAAAAGCGCAAGCTGTCATTCAACGAGAAGCACGCCCTGGCTACCCTGCCGCGCACGATCGAGGTGCTGCAGCGCGAAATCGAAGCGCTGCACAGGACGCTCTCGGACCCCGAGCTCTACAGCCGCGACACCGGCGCGTTCGACGCTGCAACGGTGCGGCTGGGCAAGGCCGAGGCGAGCCTCGCCGCGGCCGAGGACCGCTGGCTCGAGCTCGAGCTGCTGCGGGAGGAGCTGGGGGGACCGGCCGCGAGCTGACCCGGTCTCGGGCCACTGGCCGGTTGCAATCGGCCGCAGCTACTTGCCCTGCCAGTCGTCCTTCACCTCCATGCATTTCCTGGCGATGAAGTCGTTGATGTCCTCGACGACCGTCCCTTCCAGCACGTTGAAGGTATTGTCGGTGGCGGTGGCCGTCCACATGGCGCCCTTGACCAAAGTCGGCGCCTCGATGGTCCCCCAGTTGAGCAGAGCCTTCGTCGCCTTGCCGCCCTCGAACGTCACCTTCGGCGTGAAGTCGAACTTGATCTCGGCCTTGTCCTTCTCGCGCTCGATCTGGCAGGCGACCCGATGTTTGTCGAGCACCGCTTCATGCTTGGGCTCGGTCATCGCCTTGATGAGCATGTCGCGCTTGAGCCTGATGTCGGCGACGCACTGCACGCGCCCCCAGGGCCACGACACCTTGGCCTTCGAGACGATCTTCTCCAGGCGCTCCTTGCGCCAGGTCTTGACGATGTTGCAGGCGATGTCGCCGCCGTCGGAATTGCGGTTGTGGAAGGCGGCGCAGATCGCGACCTTGCAGGCTTTCCGGCTCTCGCGCTCGGCCTGCTCCTCCGGCGTAAGCTCCGCCTCGTCGCTGGCCGTGGCGGACTTCTGCTCCTGGGCTGATGCGGGAGCAGCGGCGGCCACTGCAAGAACACCGGCAGCAAGAACGTATAGTAGCGCGGCACGGACCGACATGAGACCCCCCGGTATCTGGCAAAAACAGCGCCGGCTTATGGCGCTCAACTCGCGCAGGATTATGACGGCGGGCCGGGCCATGCGCCGCCCTGGCGTTCATGCGCGGGTCATGCGCGGCGTGCTTGCTTGAACTCGCTCCACCGGGCACCATATCTCACTTTGCGTGAATTACGGCGCCCGGCAATCAGCGGGGCCGCAGCTCGCGGGGGCCCCGAAGGGACCCGCGGAACATGACACAAGGTCGCTTGGAAAGGGCTTTGCACGATGTCACGCATGTCGCTTCTGTCCAGTCCCATGCTGCTCGGCTTCGACGAGATCGAGCGTCTGATCGACCGCGCCGGGAAGAGCTCCGGCGACGGCTATCCGCCTTACAACGTCGAGCGCATCGTCAAGAACGAGGCCAACGGCGACCGGGGCGAGGTTCTGCGGATCACGCTTGCGGTTGCGGGCTTCACGCGCGATCAGCTCGAGATCACCGTCGAGGACAACCAGCTCACCGTCCGCGGCAGGCAGCAGGACGACAAGGGCCGGGAGTATCTCTACCGGGGAATTGCGGCACGGCAGTTTCACCGCACGTTCGTGCTGGCGGACGGCATCGAGATCCGCAGCGCAGACCTGAACAACGGTCTTCTGTCCATCGACCTCGTTCGACACGAGCCGGAGCGTCTGGTGCGGAAGATCGAGATCGGCGAGCGCAAGTCTGGCCCCTGAGCACTGGCCGCCTGAGCACTGGCCGCTGGCCAAAGACAGAGAATCACGGGACGATAGGTGCAGGCAGCGGCCGGACGAGGGCTCCGGGGCTGCAGGGCATGACGTGTCGGTCCCCGCACTTGGAGGAGTTGCGTCATGAACAGGACGAATCGCACGAGGTCGCCGCGGAAGCGCGTGAAGGTCGCGCCGGTCATGAGCCAGCTCGAGCTGGCGCGTCTGGGCGGCGGCCAGGTTGCCTACATCAGAGTTCTGACGTCCGACGAGGCCCAGCGCCTCTACCCGGCAGTCGAGGGGCTTCCCGGCGGGATCGACCTTTATGCCCTGCACGCGGCGGACGGGACACCCATTGCGCTCACCGACAGCCGCCAGGCCGCCATCGGCCACGCCCGCGGCGACAAGCTGGAGGTGGCGAGCGTCCACTGAGGCCGGCGAGCCTCGCGCTGCATTCTGCGACACGGGCTGGGGCGCTCCCTCGCATGCGAGCGGAGCGCCTTTCGCTTGGTGCGGCTCAGCCCCGGTAGCGCGCGAACTGCCCGTGCGGCCTGAAGCGCTCGAGGTAGGTCGGAACGATGGCCTCGATCGTATGCAGGCTCGACACGCCGAGCCCCTCGAGCGTCCGGCCTTCATGCTGTGCGGCGTCGCTGACCACATTATCGGATTTCAGCAGGCGGACCTGATCGAGCGTGAAGGGCCGCAGGCTGTTCGGCAGCGGCCACATCAGGATCCCGAGCAGGCTGGCCAGCCAGAACGGGATGGAGACATAAGGACGCCGGTGATCCGTCCACATCTGTGTCCGGTCGAGCAGCTCACGGAAGGTGAAGACTTCCGGGCCGCCGGCCTCATAGACCGTGCCCGGCCCGCCGCCGCCTTCGACGGCGTTGGCGATGGCGTTGCCGAGGTCGGCCGCGTAGACCGGCTGGAAGCGGGTGCGGCCGCCGCCGATCAGCGGCAGGAACAGTCCGAAGCGGGCCATGGCTGCGAACCGGTTGAAGAAGTCGTCCTCCGGGCCGAACACCACGGAGGGGCGGATGATGATCGCATCCGGGAACTCCTCCAGCACCGCCCGCTCGGATTGGGCCTTGGTGCGGGCGTAGGCGGAGCGGCTCCTGGGATCGGCGCCGATGGCGGACACGTGCACCAGCCGCCTGGCGCCGGCCTCGCGGGCGGCCCTGGCGATGGCGCGCGCGCCTGCGACGTGCACGGCGCTGAACGACTGCCGGCTGGTAGGGCTCAGGATGCCGACCGCGTTGACGACGGCAACGGCGTCCCTGACGGCATGCGCGACCGAATCGGGATAGCGCACGTTGGCCTGCACGGCGTGGATCTGGCCGAGCCGGCCCATGGGCTGCAGATGGCCGGCGAGATCGGGCCGGCGGACGGCGGCCCTGATCCGCCAGCCGCGCCGCGCCAGCGGCTGCACCGCGTGGCGACCCACGAACCCCGATCCGCCGAACACGGTCACCAGACCGCCGAGCACGAGGCTGGAGGACATGCTTGTCGATCTCCTGCGAGCAGAGGCAATGCGTGGCGCAGCAATACACAGCCCCTCCGCCGCTGTGAAGTGAGGCCAGCGCAATTGACATTGGAACTGCCCGGCTCTAACTGATGCCCGGCTTGCCCAGGTGGCGGAATTGGTAGACGCACTAGTTTCAGGTACTAGCGGGTAACACCGTGGAGGTTCGAGTCCTCTCCTGGGCACCAGCACCGCCTTGCGCCAAGCCACACCACGCACTCGTCCTGGCGTGACCTTTTCGGTCCTGATCGGACCGCCATTTCTGGTTCTCCCGACGCAAGACCCGGGGGCGGGCGGGGCCCGGCGATCGCTTGCACGCGTTGGTTGCGGTTGCATGTCCGCTCAATTCCTGCATAGCTCGCGTGTGCGAGGCAGAGGTTGAATGCGGCTGAGCCAGGCCTTATCGTCGATCTGCGCAATAAGGGGAGCATGAGACTTGGGAGTGGGGCGCGGGTGTGTGGCTGCCCGTAGAGGTTCTTGATGGCTGGACAATCGCTGCTGGTCGACGACAGCGGAAGATTCTGGGACAGTGATTCCTCGGTGTTGCGTTCCCAATTGCAAGCCTTCGGCGCCGACACCGACTTCGTCGATTATCTGATCAGAAATCTCGGCTTCGTGGGGATTCGCAGGCGCAGCGATGCCGCCGCAGCCATACGGTTCCGGCCGCAGACCATAGCGCCGATGGCCTTTGCCCGGCTTATCCACTGGATGTCGGAGGAGCGCCTTTCGCGGATGTTGATCAGCACTTATGTGAACGGCGACTGGCAACACACACTCCACGGCAGGACGCTTGCTGCCTACCATGCGATCGCTGCCTCACTGCGCTCCGCAGACCGGGACGGCAATTTCGGCCACGACATCTTGTCGCGTCCAACCGAGGTTTCGGTTCTTCCGCTCGACAGTCCCTTGCGCGTCGCCGTCGAGCACTGGCGCAGCATTGGCGGGGAATGGAGCAGGCTCGGGGGACTTTCGGAGCTGGGCAGGATCTTCTCCGATCGCTACGTGCTGTTCGAGTTGCGGGCGGGTGGCGACTTCGTCGTCCGCGACTTCGGCGAAGGATTGCCGGATTGCGCCACCGACTGGCTGCGCCTGGCCATCGGCCAGCGCGTCCAGGACCAGCCCGACCGGCAGTACGGCTGGGCCTGCGCGTTGGCCTACGAGGCGTCGGCGATGCACAGGAGGCCGGTGTTGCAGGATGTCGACGCCTATGTGTATTGGCGGCGCGCAAGGCAGCATCGCCGCTACAAACGGCTCCTGCTGCCTTTCGCCATCGACGACTCCTCGCCGCCGACCTACCTGCTAAGCGCGACGGCCGAGGACACGAGCATCGATCTTCGCTCTGTGGTCGGATAGAAAGTCGGCGATATATGCCAGGGCACTGTCCCGGCTCACCGACAGGATCGCCGCCCGCAGCGTCCCCGGACGGGTGTTCTTCATGAGGACGCCCCAATCGACGTTGTCGTAGCCGAACCGGCTCGCAAAGCCGCGCGCGTGGATCTCCTGGGCCATGAAGCTCACGATCGTTGCCGCAGGCCAGCGCGTCAGGGAATAGGCCTTGCCGATGCGCGGCAGGATGCCGGACAAGCCGACGCCGCGAAAGTCAGGGTGATACCAGGCCGCCCCCGAGAAAACCGTCAGGCCCGTCACCTGCCGCGCTGACGGCGCCGTCACCTCCAAGGCCTCGCCCGGAAGACGCATCCGTTGCGGGTCGCTGTAGAAGAGGCGCAAGCTCTCTGCTTCATCATGGAAGTTGGTTTGCGACCAGTCGTAGAGTCGGGCCGCATGCGTGGCAACGATGCGCCCCTTGCGGTCACGACCCACCACGCAGAAGGCATTGTCGGGAGAAGCATCGAAGCACCGGTCGTCGAACAGCGGCAGCAGGGGCCGCCAACTGTCGGAATTGGCTTCGTTGGTCTCCACCAGCTCGGCCAGGCTGGCGAACGACAGCGAGACCCCGCGCGAGCGGGCGGCGGCATCGGCCGCCAGAAAGAACCGGCCAAGGACCGCGACGGGGCCGTGCCGGACCTCGATACGATCGAGGAAGCTCTTGTCAGCCCGACCGGTCGACTGAGCCGACCTTGAGACAGCGGGAGTAGCCATGGACTAAAACCTCCGTACTTGCTCATTCACCGACGCAACCAGCAGCGATCGATCGCCAGGCAATTCCGGTTGCGGCGCCGAGCACCATGGACCCGCAATCAGGCAATCATCCGAGTTGATTGCGACACGAAAGGCTGCTCAGGGAAGATTTTCGCGGAGGAGCTTCAATGAAAACCGGTGGGATTTTGGCCTTGATGTGGCCGATGTGAGTCGACGTCGGGGGTGTCGCCGGTTCATCGGCGTGCCACGACGAGCTTTGCTGACGACACCGAAAAACTTCGGAGGTCGTCCGAGCTCGAAATCACCTTTCGTCGCCGCAGGTCTGCAGCCCAACTGCGGGGGAGGATGGTCGTGGCGATGCTGCAGGCCGTCCACGCTTGCCGTCGTTTCACACAACGGCGCGGGAGGCCGCTCGATCATTGCTGATCCAAGCGCGGCTCGAAACGTTAACCGCCCCCCGCCGGAGATAGCGCAAACTCGGCGGGACTACGCTAGATTGGCGCGGCCTTACGTGAGCTCATCGGGAGGCCGTTATGGATCGAGCATCATTGACCACGCGACCCGTACGCTGTGTACGCTCCGAGCCTGAGAGAGCAACATGCCAATCACCCTCGCACATATCGTCGTCTGGCTGATCATCGGGCTCATCGGCGGCACCCTCGCCGGGATGCTCGTCAAGCGGGAGCGAGCGGGTTTCGGCTTCTGGACGAACCTCGGCGTCGGGCTCGTGGGCGCCCTGGTCGGCGGGCTGCTGTTCAGGCTGTTCGACCTCCTGCCCGCGCTCAATCAGGTCGCGATCTCCCTTCGCGACGTGGTTTCCGCTTTCGTTGGCTCGCTCCTGTTCCTGCTCGGTTGGTGGATCTGGCACCAGATCGGCTCGCGTTAGGATCAAGCCGTCCGGCACCGCGTCGACACCATCTCCAAGCTGCCCGCGCCGTGCGGTAGGTCGCCGCGCGACATCGAGCGCCCGCCGGCGGCCAGGACCGCTGCGCTCCCTTGCCGCCAACCATTTTGTCTCCCCCCGATTGCATAACTCCCGGCAGTCATCCATTAGAGCTTCTCAAGCAAAGCATACGGATGGACTGCTCGATGGGGGCGTTGGAACATTGGCAGGTCCCGCGCATGAGCTTTCTTCGCGGACCCGACGGACTGCTGCGCCGGGAATACTCCCTGGCTGCTCTGCTCGGGATCGTCACGCTCGTTTCGATTCTGCCGTTCCTTCTGGTCGGCATCTACGGCCTCGCGCAGTATGTTGCGGGTGAGAGGGCCGACCAGCTCGATCGAATGGCCGAATACACGAAGTCCCTGGCCGGGTCGCTGGACCGCGAGCTCAGCGACCAGCTCGAGACGACAGATGTGGTCGCGGCCTCCCGGCATCTCGCGAAGGGCGATCTGAGCGACTTCGGCGCGCTGGCTCGAGACGCGGCTTTGAAGGCCCATGGTCATTTCGTGCTGGTGGCCCCATCCGGCCAGCAGCTCGTCAACACCCGCCTGGCAGCCGACGTTTCCTTGCCGCATACCGAGGACATGGAAAGCCTGCGGAAGGTGCTGCAAACCGGCAGGCCGGCGGTCAGCGAGCTTTTCATCGGCGCCGTCTCCAATCAGCTCCTCTACGTGGCGCGGGTCCCGGTCGAGGTCGGAGGCGAGATCCGGTATGTGCTGTCGTTCGAGCCCCATGGCAGCGCCGTCCTCGACGTCGTCCAGCAGACCTACCTGCCGGACGGGTGGCGCGCGAGCGTGATCGACGGCAACGGGCGGATCGTCGCCCGCACGTTCCGCCACGAGGAGCTCTACGGGAAGCCGGCGACGCGGGAATTCTTCACCCGGCTCGCCGGGCCGAACGGCATCGTCGAGAGCACGGACCTCGACGGCCAGGAGGTCGTGGCCAGCTACCAGCGGAGCGCCTTGTCCAACTGGCGCATCCTGATCTGGGCTCCGAAATCCGTGCTCTACGCCGGCACCTATCGGGTCGTGCTGCTGGTAGTCGGGCTGGCGGCGCTGACGGTGCTCGTATCGTTCGCGGCCGCGTTGCTCGCAGGCCGAGTCATCGGCGGTCCGGCACGCCAGCTCCTGGGCAGCGCCCGGGCGCTCGGCGAGGGCAATCCCGTGCATTTCGGGAAGACGCACATGCAGGAGGCCAATGTCGTCGGACATGCGCTCGCCGAGGCCTCGCGCAACATCGCCGCTCGCGAGCAGACGCTGCGCAAGAGCGAGCAGCACACCCGTTTCCTGATGCGGGAGCTCTCGCATCGGGCCAAGAACCTGCTCGCCGTCGTACAGGCGATCGCCCGCCAGACCGGCCGCTCGGCCGAGAATATCGGCGAGTTCAACGAGCGGCTCGGCGAGCGGCTCGCTGGCCTCGCCCGATCCCACGACCTCCTGGTCAAGAAGAGCTGGGAGGGCGTTCCGATCGCAGAGCTCGTGGCGGCTCAGCTTGCGCCGTTCATCGACACCGACCGGCCGCGAGTTGCGACGAGCGGCCCGCCCCTGCTGCTCGGCGCCGAGGCGGCGCAGAGCCTCGGCATGGCGCTGCACGAGCTGGCCACCAATGCGTCGAAGCACGGAGCGCTGTCCGTGCCGGCGGGCCGCGTCGACATCGAATGGGCCTGGCACGCCGTAGCCGACGATGTGCGACATCTGCAGGTGCGCTGGAAGGAGTCGAATGGCCCGCCGGTGACGGCGACCCCCACCCGCAAGGGTTTCGGCCACGCGGTCATAGAGGGGATGGCGGCGGCAAGCCTGGACGGCACGGCCAAGCTCGACTGGCGGCCGGAAGGGCTCGTTTGGACCCTCGACGCGCCGGAGAGCTCTCTCGGCGAACCTTCGGAGGAGGGAAACGGTTAGGCGACGAGCTGGCCCCAACGGGTTGCCGGGCGCCCGCCAAGGTGCTAGAGATACGCCCTGACGAAAGCCGAAAACGGCTTGATCTCAACGGCTTAAGAGAGAGTTACGAAGGTCTCTCCTGGCCACGGCTGATGAAGTCTGCTCGCCCATGGCCAGTCCGCGCATCGAGCTGCACAGAGGCGATCTGCCGGCCGGCCTCGATTTCGGCGAATCGGTGGCTGTCGACACCGAGACGCTGGGGCTCAAGCCGCATCGGGACCGGCTGTGCCTGGTGCAGCTCTCTGGCGGCGACAACACCGCCCATCTCGTCCAGTTCACCGGAGTGGACTACGCCGCGCCGCGCCTCCGGGCGCTTCTGACCGACGCTTCCGTGCTCAAAATATTCCACTTCGCGCGCTTCGACGTCGCCGTGCTGAAGTCCTATCTCGGCGTCCGCACTGCGCCGCTCTACTGCACCAAGATCGCCTCGAAGCTCGCCCGCACCTACACGGACAGGCACGGGCTCAAGGATCTCGCCAGCGAGCTGGCCGGCGTCGAGCTGTCCAAGCAGCAGCAGAGCTCGGACTGGGGTGCCGCCGAGCTGACGCAGCAGCAGCTTCATTATGCAGCTTCCGACGTGCTCTACCTGCACGCCATCAAGGCGCGTCTCGACGTCATGCTGGCGCGCGAGAACCGGCTGGGCCTGGCGCAGGCCTGCTTCGAGTTCCTGCCCACCCGCACCGACCTGGACCTCCTGGGCTTCGAGGACGTGGACGTGCTCGAGCATTAGAGTGTTGCGGGGTCAGCCGCTCACCGGCTTTGCCGACCCTCGATGACGAAACGATTGCCACTGCATACCCACGCCGTCATTCCCGCGGAGGCGAAAATCCACGACACGCCGCAGATCAGGTGTGGAGAGTTGCGTGGATGGCCGCCTTCGCAGCCATGACGGAAGGAAGGGCAAAGGAGACCAGGCGGAACGCTGGCGTCGACGCTGATCGGGGGTCTGACCCCGTTTCACTGCTGAAGCCCTGGACTTGCCACCAGTCCCAATCTCTCCCTAATTTGCCTGCAGAATCACGCGAAGCACGGATCAACCGCTCCAGAAGCCGCACAAATGGCGATAGCGACCGATACGAGCGGCCGGCAATTGCCGGCCGGACCGGCGCCCGCGGCCTGGAGCACGGGGAGCGAGCGTGCGCGTGCGTTTGCCCGTGCGCGCCGCCACAGCAGTGTCGTGCGCTGGCTGAAGGTGCTGCTGCCGATCGCGGCCGTCGCGGTGCTGAGCTCCTATGTCCTGTCCGTGCAGCGCTCCATCAGGGTCGGCGACGGCAGGCTCGAGCTCGGCCCGGTCGCGTTCTCGAGCGAATTTCTGACCATGCACAACCCGCGGTACGAGGGCTACGGCAAGGACGGCAGCCGCTACTCGGTGTCCGCGCGCACCGCCGAGCAGGACGTTGGGCAGAAGGGCCCGATCAAGCTGAACGCCATCGACGGCAAGCTCGTCCAGGCCAACGATGCGGTGACGACGCTGACCGCCACGCGGGGCGTATTCGACAGCCAGTCCAATGAGCTCGAGCTGTTCGACGCGATCGATATCAAGGCGAGCGACGGCATGGCGGCCCGGCTCACCCGCGCCAAGGTGTTCATGAAGGAGAGCAGGATCGTCTCGGACGAGCCGGTGACGGTCGAAATGGCGGCCGGCACCCTCAAGGGCAACAGCATGGTGCTGCTGCAGAAGACACGCGAGGTGACCTTCTCGGGCGGGGTCGCCGCACGGCTGAAGCCGCAGAGCCGGCCTGCGGCTCGCCCCGAATCGCCGGCCCGGCCCGCTTCCGCATCGGGCCTGATCGGCGGCAGCGACGCGCCGGTGGACGTGACCGCGCCGACGCTGACCGTCGACGATGCGAAGAAGACGGCGCTTTTCTCCGGCGATGTGCGCGCCGAGCAGGACGGCTCGGTGCTCACCTCGCGCGAGCTGGAGGTGATCTACGAGGCCGGCACGGCCGCAGACCAAGGCGGCGGGGGCGCCGCCGTCGGCCCCGCGAGCGGCCGCGTGAAGCGCATCGTGGCACGGGACGCCGTGGTACTGACCAGGGGCAGCGACCGCGTCACCAGCGACGCCGCAGAGTTCGACACCGCCGGCGAGACGTCGGTTCTGACCGGCGCGGTCACATTCACCTCGGGCCCGGACCGGCAGGCGATCGCCGATCGCGCGGACCTGGATTTGAAGGCGGAGACGGCGCTCCTGACCGGGGCGGTAACGGTCTCGCAGGGCAGGAACGTTCTCAAGGGCCGCCGCCTGTCGGTCGACCGCCGGAACGGCACCATGCAACTCTCCGCTCCGGCCACGCCGGGGCTCGCCGCGGGCCGGATCGCGTCGCGGTTCCATCAGCCGGAGGCGAAGCCCGCCAGGTCGCAGGCTGCGCCGGACGGCGATGCCGGAGGGTGGCGGTTCCATACCGACCCGAATGCGCCCATCGACATCACGTCCGACGTCCTCGATGTGGACGACAAGGCCAGGACCGCCACGTTCCACGGCGACGTGCTCGCGGTGCAGGCGGATTTCAGCATCCGCACGGTCGAGCTCGTCGCCACCTACAGCGGGCAGGCCGGGGTGAACCTCATGCAGCCGACGGAGGCGGGAGCCAAAGCCGGGCCGGCGCAGCTCCAGCGGGTGCAGGCGCGCAAGAAGGTGGTCGTCACCTCCAAGGGCGATCAGAGCGCGACCGGCGACTGGGCGGATTTCGACGTCAAGGCGAACACGGTGGTCCTCGGCGGCGACGTCGTGCTGACCCAAGGGCGCAATGTGGTGCGCGGACCGCGGCTGGTCATCGACATGACGACAGGCTTGAGCCGCATGGAGACCGGCCGGCCGGCGGGCGCCCAGACGGCCGGAAAAGCGCCGCCATTGGCGGACGCGGACGCGGCGGCGACCGCACCGGCCAAGCCGGCTCGCCCCGACGGCAACTGCGGCGGACGCATGTGCGCCGTATTCTATCCGAAGGACGCCAGGGAGCTTGCCCAGCGCGGCCTCGCCGGTCCGCTGCAGGGCCTCCGCGCGAAGGAGCCGGCGGAGGCCGCCGAAGGCCGGCCGGAGCCGCGCCAGCCCGAAGCGGCCTCGAGCTGGAGCTCCACGACCACCCCGGCGGGCGGCCCGCAATGACGCTACTGAACCGCGCCGGCCTGCGGCAAACCGCGATCAGGACGCTCCGGCCGTGAAGCTGTTCCCTGTTCGTCGCCGGCGCCCCGGTCCGGAGCCTCGGCCGGAGACGGCGGCGGGCCCCGCCGGTGACCGGCACAACGGGTCCGGCGGTCACGACCCGGCCGCGGCCGACGAGGAGCAGCCGTACGCGGCTGAGGGATGGCTGACCGTTC
The DNA here is from genome assembly GCA_023384095.1 of Hyphomicrobiaceae bacterium. Classification (GTDB taxonomy): domain Bacteria; phylum Pseudomonadota; class Alphaproteobacteria; order Rhizobiales; family Hyphomicrobiaceae; genus ZC4RG25. The sequence continues at coordinate 24,166 of JAHDXT010000028.1, read as the reverse complement.
ATCAGGTCGAGAAGTCCTATCGCAATCGCAAGGTGGTCAGGGGCGTGAGCCTGGCCGTCGGCCGCGGCGAGGCGGTCGGCCTGCTCGGCCCCAACGGCGCCGGCAAGACGACGGTGTTCTACATGATCACCGGGCTCGTGCCCGCGGACGCGGGAACGATCTACATCGACGGGCGCGACGCGACGCGGCTGCCGATGTACCGCCGCGCCCGGCTCGGCATCGGCTACCTGCCGCAGGAGGCGTCGATCTTTCGGGGGCTGACCGTCGAGCAGAACATCATGTCCGTGCTGGAGATGGTGGAGCCCGACCGCAGGAGGCGCCGGGAGAAGCTCGACGGCCTGCTGGAGGAGTTCAACATCGCGCGGCTGAGGAAATCGCCGTCGATCGCGCTCTCGGGCGGCGAGCGGCGGCGGTGCGAGATCGCCCGGGCCCTTGCCAGCGGCCCCTCGTACATGCTGCTCGACGAGCCGTTCGCCGGCATCGACCCGATCGCGGTCGGCGACATCCAGGAGCTGGTGCGCCATCTGACCCAGCGCGGCATCGGCGTCCTCATCACGGATCACAACGTGCGCGAAACGCTGAGCCTGATCGACCGCGCCTACATCATCTACGACGGACAGGTCCTGACGCAGGGCGACCCGCAAGAAATCATAAAGAATGAAGACGTCAGGCGAGTTTATCTCGGCGACATGTTCGGTTAAGCCTTGGCCGAGCAAGTTCGGGCAAGCGCTGCCCACGGCATGGGCAGTCGAGGTGTCGAGGCGATGGCGCTATCCGCCAGGCTAGAGTTCCGACAGAGCCAGCAGCTGGTGATGACCCCCCAGCTCCAGCAGGCGATCCGGCTGCTGCAGTTCTCGAACATGGAGCTCAACGCCTTCGTCGATGCGGAGGTCGAGCGCAACCCGCTGCTGGAGCGGGCTGAGGAGGATGGCGATTTGCCGTTGCCTGAGGGTCTCGGCGCCGCACCGGCAGAGCCGGATGCGGGCGGGCCGTCCGATGCCGAGGAATGGCTCGACCTCGGCGGACGCAGCGACGATGCCGCCGCCAGCCTCGACGCCGATCCCGCCAGCCTCTTTCCCGACGCGACCGCGACGGATCTCGGTCCCGGCCTCGGCGACAGCGGCTGGGCATCGCTGCGCCAGCGCAGCCATGCCGGCGACGGCGAGGCCGATCTCGAAGCCTTCGCCGCCGCGGACGTGTCCCTCAAGGATCATCTGCTCGGCCAGCTTCCGCTCGCGCTCCACGACGCCGCCGACCGGCTGATCGGCCAGTTCCTGATCGATATGGTGGATGAGTCCGGCTACCTGACGGCCGACCTCGCGATCGTATCCGACATGCTCGGCGCCAGCGCCGAGCGTGTGGAGGCCGTCCTCGCCAGGATGCAGACGTTCGATCCCCCGGGCGTGCTGGCGCGGGATCTCGCCGAATGCCTCGCCCTGCAGCTCAAGGACCAGAACCGCTACGACCCGCAGATCGCGGCGCTGCTCGACAACCTGGGGCTGCTCGCCCAGCACAACCTGCCGGCGCTGCGCAGGGCCGTCGGCGTCGACATGGACGAGCTCCTGGAGATGGTCGCGGAGATCAAGCGCCTCAACCCCAAGCCGGGGCTGCTGTTCGGCTCGGTCGAGGTGCAGCCCGTCGTACCGGACGTGATCGTGCGCGCCGCCAGCGACGGGAGCTGGCACATCGAGCTCAACTCGGAGACGCTGCCGCGCGTGCTGGTCAACCGCACCTACTATGCGCGCGTCTCCAGGTCGACCCGGGCCTCCGACGACAAGTCCTATCTGCTGACCTGCCTGCAGTCGGCCAACTGGCTCGCCAAGAGCCTGGACCAGCGGGCCCGCACGATACTGCGTGTCGCGGAGGAGATCGTCCGCCAGCAGGACGGGTTCTTCACCCATGGCGTCCAGCACCTCAGGCCGCTGAACCTGAAGACCGTCGCGGAGGCGATCTCCATGCATGAATCGACGATCAGCCGCGTGACGTCCAACAAGTACATCGCCACTCCGCGCGGGATCTTCGAGCTGAAGTATTTCTTCACGTCCTCGATCGCGGCGGCCGGATCGGGGGAAGCCTATTCCTCCGAGGCCGTGCGGCACCGCATCCGGCAAATGGTCGATGCGGAGACGTACGAGACGGTGCTGTCCGACGATATGATCGTGGACAGGCTCAAGGCGGACGGCATCGACATCGCCCGGCGCACCGTGGCGAAGTACCGTGAATCGATGCGCATCCCCTCCTCCGTGCAGCGCCGCCGCGAGAAGCGGCTCGCCGCCGGCGCGCGCAGCGTCGCCTGAGCAAGGGTGCAACGGGGTGCCGCCTGCACCTAATCGGTGAACACCTTGCCCGCTCGAATTGACACGCGATGGGGTACGGTTTAACTATCGCGGATCGATGTTAGCAAAGTATTCGGACCGCCTCAGTGGCATGAGCGACTGGTAGTTCGGGCGGAGCAAGCACATAAGCCGAGGCGAGCAGCCGTGTCGCATGTGGTGCGCACGCGGTGGTTTGGGCATGGCAGTGATGCTGATGGTCACCAGCGAGAGCATCGACTTCTGCGGGGCGCAACAAAGACTGTCGATCATCATGCCTGGCAGCCGTTATGCTCCGAGTTGTGATTCCGGGGTTTCGAAAAGTGGATGCGTTCTCGGCGGCCGCGGCCGCGCTCACGACGTAAATCCGGATCCTATGCCTCGCACGACACCTCACCGGTTACGCAGCGTCGGTGCAAACGCCGAGGCGCTTGCCGCGCGGCACGCATGGCGATGCGCCGGTTGGGGTATTCTGTATTCAGCCGAGCCGGGCTCCAAGTGTCGCAGCATGCGCGGCCCGGCCTTGATGCCGCCGGACTTGACGAGCCATATGTTTCTGGTGTTTCGCAATGTCGGACGCGGAGGCACCGGGATCGCACGTCGCATTCCCGACACGAGATCTGTTGGACCAACCACACCCCGGATGCCCTTTGGTCACAATGGGCGTCGGGGGAGGTAGTGCGCATTTGATTGGGACCGGAAAACCCGGCAGCGCGCAAGAGCCGTGCATCGACTGGAGCCTGCCACTACCCCGAAGGGATGACATCATCATGGATCTTGGGGACCTGCTGTCGCCGGAAGGCGTCATTCCGTCCCTGAAGGCGAAGAGCAAGAAGCAGGCGCTGCAGGAGTTGAGCCAGCGCGCCGCCGAGCTCACCGGACTTCAGGCGCGTGACCTGTTCGACACATTGCTGCAGCGTGAGCGCCTCGGCTCGACCGGGCTCGGCCGCGGCATCGCGATCCCGCATGTCAAGCTGCGATCGCTGAAATCAATCGTGTGCCTGTTCGCCCGCCTCGAGGAGCCGATCGAATTCGATTCGCTCGACAATGAGCCGGTCGATCTCATTTTCCTGCTTCTGGCGCCCGAGCACGCGAGCGGTGATCATCTGAAGGCGCTGGCCCGCATCTCCCGCCTGCTGCGGGAGCCGAACACCATAGCGCGTCTGCGCGCCGCGACGGACGGCGCGGCGCTCTACGCCGTCCTGACCGAGCAGGCCTCGTCCTATGTCGCCTGATGCGGCACGCCTCAACCGAGCACGGCGAGCGCGCCGAGGCCGAGACCGCCGACGATAATGCGCCACCAGCCGAACAGCGCGAAGCCGTAGCGGCTGACGAACTCGAGCAGGAAGCGCACGACCAGGGCGGCCGCGACGAAGGCAGCAAGGAAGCCGAAGGCGATCCCCGCCAGATCCTCCGGCTGCAGCACCGCCCAGTTCTTGTAGAGATCGTATGCGAACGCGCCGGCCATGGTCGGCATGGCCAGAAAAAAGGAGAACTCGGCGGCCGACCGCTTGTCCGTTCCAAGCAGCAGGGCGCCGACGATCGTGGCGCCGGACCGCGAGACGCCGGGAATGAGCGCCGCGGCCTGGCAGATGCCGATCTTGAGCGCCAGCGAGGGCGGAAACTCCATCACGGTCTTGTACCGGGGCCTGAACGTCATCCGATCGACCTGGAGCAGCACGACGCCGCCCAGGATCAGGGATGCGCAGACGAGCGCCGGACTTTCGTAGAGCACGGTCTTGATGAAGCCGTGCATCGCCACGCCGGCTGCTGCCGCCGGCAGGAAGGCGAGGAGCACGCCGAGCACGAAGCGGCGCGCGCGCCTGTCGGCCGGCAGGTCGACCGCCAGCCTGACGAGTCGGCCGGAATAGACGGTGAGAAGGGCGAGAATGGCTCCGAGCTGGATCAGGACCTCGAACGACTTGCCGGGGGATTGGAAGCCCAGGAAGTGTCCGGCAAGTAGCAGGTGGCCGGTCGAGGATACGGGAATGAACTCGGTCAGTCCCTCGATGAGCCCGAGCAGCAGGACTTGCCATACCGGCATGCGCTATTCCCATCCTCCCGGCCGCGCCCGCCGGCGCGAGTGCGCGGGCCGCTTTTCGCTCTGGCCGCATTAGCAGATTCCGGCGGGTCGGGGAGCCGCCGCAGAGTCACATCCGGCCAACCTTGACGAATCGGACGGGGTCGCCACAACAAGGGGTCATCCGAGGCTGCACGAGGCCATGCACAGGCTCTTCCATTATCGGCTCTGTCCCGCGTCGCGCGCAATCCGCATCGTCCTTGCGGAGCTCGCGATCGAGGCGGAAATGGTCGAGGAAAAGCCGTGGGAGTGGCGCCCCGCATTCCTGGCGCTCAATCCCTCGGGTGAGTTGCCGGTGCTCCAGCTCGACGACGGCGTGCTGCTGTGCGGCGCCTACGCGATATCGGAATACTTCGCCGAGGAGATCGCCGAGCACCCGGTCGACGGGCGCGCCGTCCCGCTGTTCCCCGGCACGAGCGAGGAGCGCGCCGAGGTGCGGCGGCTCGTCGACTGGTTCCACCGCAAGCTCAACCGCGAGGTGGTCCGCGACCTGCTGCACGAGAAGCTCTATGCCCGCATCTCCGGCCCGTCCCCGCGCGGTCCCGACCTCGACGTGCTGCGCGCTGTCCGCGCCAACCTGCGCTATCACCTCGGCTACATTGGCTTCCTCGCCGACCAGCGGAGCTGGCTCGCCGGCGGCGAGATGACCTTTGCCGACATTGCCGCAGCCGCGCATCTGTCCTCGGTGGACTATTTCGGCGAGGTCCCGTGGGAGGATCACCCCGTCGCGAAGACCTGGTATGCGCGCATCAAGTCGCGCCGGTCCTTCCGGCCGGTCCTCGCCGACCGCATCGCGGGCCTGATGCCGCCGCCGCACTACGAGGACCTCGATTTCTAGCGACGAGACCGCAATGCGGTTCTCACCACCCAAACGCGGCCCTTGGAGGGACGCAAAATGCCGCCTGCGAGGCCATGCCCTGCAAATCGTGGTAGGATGCCTCGTCCGTCAAAAAACAACACGTAAACAACCGTCAAAGTGGAGGGCACCGTGAAGAGCATCCTCGTTCCGATCGAAAAGCACGATCTCGTCACCTCCATGCTGGACTGCGCCACGCGCCTCGCCGGCATGTTCTCGGGCACCGTCGAAGGCGTCGCCCTGCGGCTGCCGCAGATCTCGGTGGTGGGGCCGGACCCCGTCGTCACTGTCACTTTCCCGCGCGCCGAGCAGGAGGATCTGGAGATCCTGGCCAGCTCGCGACGCATCTTCGACGCTTACTTCGCCACCGAAGCGGCAATGTCCCCGCTCGCGGGCCAGCGCCCGCGCCATCATTGGCGAGCGATCGACCCGGTGGACGACGCGGCGCTGGGCAGTCTTGCGCGCGTCTATGACGTCACGGTCGTGGGCCGGCCGCAGGGCGGGACGGCCGGGCCGCGCATGACCACGCTCGAAGCCGTGCTGTTCGAGAGCGGACGGCCGCTGCTGATCGCGCCGCCGGTGCCGCCGCGCTCGCTCGGCGAGCGCATCGTGATCTCGTGGAACTGCAGCACGGAGTCGGCGCGGACGGTCGCCTACGCCATGCCGCTGCTGCTGAAGGCGCGCGAGGTCGCGGTGCTGACGGTCGAGGGCGCCGTTTCCCCAGGTCCTTCCGGAAAGGAGCTGGCCGACTGCCTCGCCGTCCATGGCATCGAGGCGCGCGAGCTCACAGTGCTGGCCGGCGGCCGCAAGCCGGGCGCGGCGATTCTCGAGGAGGCACAGCGGCTCGGGGCCGACCTGCTCGTCAAGGGCGCCTATACGCAGAGCCGGCTGCGGCAGATGATCTTCGGCGGGGCGACGAGCCATATCCTGTCGAGCACCGAGCTGCCGGTGCTCATGGCTCACTGACGCTCGCGCGTTGCGCCTGACCGACTCGCCGCGGCCGGAAGCGGCGGCAGAGGGGTGGGGTTCCTGTTGCTCAGATGCGCTTGAACCTCGCCATCGCCTCGCGGAACGAGAGGCCCTTGGCGAGCTCCGCCTCGGCCAGCCGGTCATCGGCGGCATAGCGGTGGGCGAGCTCGGCGACCTGTTCCGCGTGCTCCGCAGGGATAGAGACCACGCCTGATCCGTCGGCCACGATCACGTCGCCCGGACGGACGCGGACGCCGCCGCACCGGATGGTCTCGTTGATGCCGGTGATGCGGATGCGCGAGCGGCCCGTCAGCGGCGTCATGTGCCGCGTGAACACCGGCAGCCGGTGCTTCTCCATCTCCTCGCGGTCGCGCACGCCGCCGTCGACGACGAGGCCCGCGACCCCCTTCACCTTGGCGGCGAACGTGGCAAGCCCGCCCCAGGTCGACACCGCGCGGCCGCCGCTGTCGACCACGAGCACGTCGCCCGGTCCCGCCGCGTCGATCATGTGCCCGACTTTGAAGTCTTCGGAGGCGAAGCTGCCGCGCGGCCCTGCCGCCTGCACGATCGTGACAGCGCGGCCATGGCACCGGGTGCCGGGCACGACCTGGCCGATGCCGCTCATGACGCCGTCGAACCCGATGTCGTCGAGCGCATTGGCGAGTGTCGGCGTGGCGAGGTCGGCGAAGCGGGCGAGGATGTCGTCGGTAATGGACATGGCGCTCTCCCCCTCGTTTACCGGAAATCGTCCAGCGTGAGCAGCGGCGCGAACGTCAGGCCGGCGGCGCGGAAGGCCTCGGCGGCACCCTCGAGGCGGTCGACGATGGTGACGATGCGGACCACCTCGCCGCCTTCGGCGCGCACCGCCTCGGCTGCCTTTAACGCGGAGCCGCCGGTCGTGGTGACGTCCTCGACCACGACGACGCGGGCGCCGCCGAGGCGCTCGCCGGGCGCCAGCCCCTCAATGAGACTGCGCGTGCCGTGCTCCTTCGCCAGCTTGCGCACGAAGAACGCCGAGATCGGCCGCCCTCGCATCGCGCTCGCCGCTGCGACGGCCGCCGCGATCGGGACCGCCCCCATTTCCAGGCCTCCGATCCAGCGGGCGGAGGCATTTTCGATCTGATCGAGGATGAGGTTGGCGACGATGAGCCCGCCCTCGGCATCGAGCATCGTCGGCTTCATGTTGAAATAGAAGCTCGATGTACGGCCCGACGCGAGCTTCATCTGTGCGCCCGTCTGGAAGGAGCGCGCCTTGACGATCTCGATGAGACGGGCGCGGTCGGCAGCGGGCGATCGGCTTGGGGCGGGCATGACGGTCGTCCTCCGGGAGTGGGCGGGCTGCGTTGCCTTGCGGCCCCCGCGGCGGCGCTGTCAAGCGATCTCGCGATCGGATGCACCCCGCCGGACGACTGCACTTCTCGCAGTAGCGCGCTTGAGGTCAGCGCCTCGGCAGAGTAGAGGACGGCCGGCCCCCGTGCTGCAATGCGCGGCGGCTTCGGGCACATCAGGAGGATCAGCCATGTTCGACGCGGAGCATCCGCCGGAGCTCGAGACGGTGCGCTGGCTCAACACGAAGAAGCCGCTGTCCCTGTCGGCGCTCAAGGGCCGTGTCGTGGTCCTGCACGCATTTCAGATGCTGTGTCCCGGCTGCGTCTCGCACGGCCTGCCGCAGATGCGCCGGATCGCCCAGCGCTTCCATGCGGACGAGGTTGCCGCCATCGGCCTGCACACCGTGTTCGAGCACCACGACGTGATGACGCCTGCCGCTCTGGAGGCGTTCATCCACGAGTACCGCTGGCCGTTCCCGGTCGCGGTCGATGCGCCGGACGGCCAGGGTCCGCCGCTGACGATGCGAGCCTATGAGATGCGCGGGACGCCGACGCTGTTGCTGTTCGACCGGCGGGGCCGGCTGCGGCGCCACTACTTCGGCCAGATCGACGACCTGCGCATCGGCGCCGAGATCATGGCGCTGGCGCTGGAGGGAGCCGATGCTCCGCGCGAGGCTGCCGTCGCCATCGAAGGGGTGCTGTCACGCGTGATCGTCGAGCCGGAGCACCACGGCCACCATCACGATCACGTGCACGGCGATGGCTGCGGGTGCGAGGTGGCGGTCGAGTAGTGGTTTTCTTGCGGTTGAGTGGGTCAGCCGCTCACCGGCTTTGCCAACCCTCGATGACGAAACGATTCCCACTGCATACCCACACCGTCATTCCCGCGGAGGCGGGAATCCACGACACGCCGCAGATCAGGTGTGGAGAGTTGCGTGGATGGCCGCCTTCGCGGCCATGACGGAAGGAAGGGCAAAGGGGACCAGGCGGAACGCTGGCGTCGAGGCTGATCGGGGATCTGACCCCTTCGGCTCAATTTGTACCGTTTCGTTTCAGACCCTGCGGGTCGGACCCCGCCACTCGACGCACTCCCGAGCGGAACGGTGCACCGACCGTTCAGGCGTTGATGTCCTGGACCTCGACTTCCACGGTCCGGCGGGACCCGTCCCGCAGCACCGTCAGGCTGACGGTATTGCCGATCCCGGCCTTCTCCAGGGCCCGCGTCAGGTCCGCCAGCTCCGTGATGCGCTCGCCGTTGGCGGCAATGATGATGTCGCCCGGCCGGCCGAGCTCGTCCATGCCGCGCAAGCCGGCCCGATCGGCGCCGGAGCCTGGCGTGACGCTCTGGATGACGACGCCCGGCGCGCCGAGCCGCGCGGTCAACTCAACGGGGAAGACGCGGATGCCGATGCCCGCCAGCGGGGCGCGCCCTGTCCGGATGATTTCCGGCACGATCCGGTTGACCGTGTCGACCGGGACGGCGAAGCCCACGCCCGTGAACGTGCCGGACGGCGCGAGAATGGCCGTGTTGACGCCGATCAGCCGGCCGGCGCTATCGACAAGCGGCCCGCCCGAGTTGCCGGGGTTGATGGCGGCATCGGTCTGAATGACGCCGGCGATCTCCCGGCCCGATTCGGTCGGCAGGGTGCGGTCGAGCGCGCTGATGATGCCGCTCGTCAGGGTGCGCGCCAGCCCGAACGGGTTGCCGATCGCAAAAACGGCCTGGCCGACCGCGAGGTCGGACGACGTGCCGACAGCGATGGGCTGGAGGTTGGCCGGCGGCCGCGTCAGCCTCAGCACCGCCAGATCGGCCCATGGCGCCCGTCCGACGACGCGCGCCGGGATGACGTCGCCCTGGTCGATGACGACGCCGACCTCGCTCGCTCCCTCCACGACATGGGCGTTGGTGACGATGTGGCCGGCCCGGTCCCAGACGAACCCGGACCCGGTGCCGCCGACCGCCGCGGCCCCCAGCCGGGTGCCGGGCTGCTGTGTGAAGATGTAGGCCACCGACGGCGCGGTGTTGGCGAATACCTGCGTCGCAACCTGCTCGCGCCCGGTGAGCTCCGGCCGCGGTACCGTTACCCGCGGCTCGTCGGCTGCCAGGAAATAGACCCGCAGATAGCGCTCTCCGACGAACAGGCCGGAAATGAGCAGCGCAACCAGCGCGACGATGCGCCAGAAGCGATCGGTCGGTGTTCCATCCGCCATGCGCTGTCGGTCCCGGCTCCTGGGGCTCCCGCGTAAACGCGGCCGGCGGCCGTTCGTTGCACACGCCAGGCCGCGCCGCAGGATCGCCCCGCTCGGGCATCAGAGCAAATCAGATCGGTTCACACCGATATCCTTGAGAGTTCTATCATGGAGCTGCCGGCTGCTGTGGAGAAGCGCTCTGCGTCGTGGCGACATAACAGCCGCGCACACGATGCTCGCCAGCAGATCTTTGACCCGAGCCGCCAGTTGCCGCGCCCTGGAGGACGAAATCGCGCCGGTGCTGTTTGCGAATGGCATGGCATCCACCGTCTCGCCCGCTTGCGTCGAAGGTGGAGAAGACGCCCTCGCAATGGGCCTCTTCTCCGTCCGCAACAACTGCGGATGACCGCTCAGTCCCCTCGGCCGGAGAAAAACTCCTCGAAGATGTGCCGCGACAGATCCGGCGGAACGCCCCGCTTGGACCGTCCCCCTGGACCCATTCGCGACAGCTCCTCGTAGCGCTGCGCCGCAGCGGCCGACCGGCGCAGCACGGCGATGAGGCGCCTGAGCCCAGACATCGCCGTCGAAGGGACCAACGAACCTTCCGAGTCGAAGGGCGCACCGGACCTGCGTAGGGCATGTTGGTCCGACATTCCCGCCCTCCCCATTGTCCTGAGCCGTCATACGCGGAGGCGGCGCACGTGAGCTCGGAGCCGCCTCGATCTCACCATGAGCCCTTGCCGCGCCCGGCGCAGTGGCAAGACTCACAGCTCGGGAGATTTCTTCGCTGGACCGTCGGCCGAGGCGTGGGGTGCGGGTCGCTACTCGTCGGTCGCCGCCGCGACCATGCGCGCGAGCCGATCGACGTCTGGGACGATGACGCCGGCGCCGCGACGCCCAATAACGCCGAGCCTCGCCAGCCGGCTCATCTCCCGCGCGACGGCTTCCCGATGCGTGCTGATGCGGCTTGCGATTTCGGCGTGAGTGGGCGCGGCGGCAATCACGACGCCCCGCTCGCCCGCCTCGCCGGTCTCGCGGGCGAGGCGCAGCAGCTCGGCGTGGATCCGGTTCCTGACCGCCAGCGTGCTGAACTCGTAGACCCGCGTCGAGAGCGAGCGCACGAGGCGGACGAGGTGCATCAGGACGGCCTTGTCGAGGGCCGGCTCAGAGAGCAGCAGCTCCCAGAAGGCCTTCGCGCTCAACTGCGCGACGAGGCAATCGCTCACCGCCTGGATCGTCGCCGACCGCGGCTGGCCGTCGAGGGCTGCAAGCTCGCCGAACATGTCGCCTGCACGCAAGTCCCGGAACGTGACCGCCTTGCCGGCGGCGGAATAGAGGATGGCCCGGACCTGGCCGTCGGCAATGAAGAAGACGTCGTTCGACTGATCCTCGGAGTGCAGGATATCGGAGCGCGCGGGAACTTCGCGCCAGCGGCAGCGGCGTTCGACCTCGGCGAGGGCTTCCGGCGGCAGATCGCTGAATACCCTCAGACCCTTCAGCGATCTCTGCGTGCGTCCATGCATGACTGCCGACCGGCCCTGATCGCTCAGCGCGTCCGAATCGGAAGACTAGCGCGCTTTTCGAGCAAACTCGATCACGAGTTGCAATACGCGGCCGCTGGGTCCCGGCTCTCCGCGCCCATGCGCTCCGGCCGGCATGATGAGGGGGATGACTTGGCAAAGCTCGTGTGCCGTGTCCGATGCCATCCGCTCGGAAGACGGTCTAGCGCTTGCGATACGGCGGGTCGAGCGCCGCCTCCCAGAACATCACGCCCGTAGGCTCAGTCGACCGCCTGATGGCCTGCTCCCGCTCGACGGCCTCCGCCAGCCCGGCGTGACGGGCGAGGTTGCAGGCGAGCGCGTCGAGATATGGCGCGACCAGGGTGCAGCCGGTCGCCAGATAGGCCCCGCGCGCTTCATTGATCATCGCCATCCCCTTCTGGGGATCCCTGAGGCCCGCAGCCCAGCCGCGCAGCGCCCTGCCCCATGCCAGCCAGTACTGGAACCCGTGCCGGTTGGCGAGCTGGATGGCCTCGTCCGCGTAAGCGGCTGCGCGCTGCGCGTCTCCCTGCAACTGGGCGCACGAGGCGGCGAAACAGCGCGTGTAGCAGACGCTGAACGCGTGCGCTGCAGCCGTTGCATGGCCGAGCGCCTGCTCCAGACGTGCACCGCCCGGTTCCTCGTCTCCGCCGATGCTGTCCATCCACGCGCAATAGGAGAGGGCGACGGCGGCTGGCTCGGTCCCATATTGGTGGGCATGGGCCGCGTGCTCGGCCGGGTCGTAGATCCGCATCATCTCTTCCAGGAGGCTGCGCGCGTCGGCGTAGCGGGCCCGGTAGAACTGCGTCAGCGCCTTGGTCCGCAGCGCCTCGACCAGATAGGATCGCCGCTGCATCCGTTCGCGCGGCCGATGCGCCATGGCGAGGAGCCAGTCTGAAATCTCGTCGGCTGCGGCCAGCTCGCTCCGCAGCAGGCGGAAATTGTAACGGCCGCGTTCCAGGTGGAACTCCGCATCCTCCGATCCGACCCTGGCGCACAGCTCCTTCGATCGGGCATAGATCCCTTCCAGCTCGGGGCTCGACCAGCCGGACACCGCGATGAGGGGAGCATGAAGCGCATCCAGCAGCTCGAGCTCGGCTGCTGCGGCTCCGGCCCCATCGCTGCCCTCGAGCTTGCGGCAGTCCTCGAGACCTTTCGTGATATGGGCCAGCGCCTCCGAGTTCGCAGACCGCCTGCTGGCCTCGCGGCCCGCCTTGAGCCAGTAGCCGACAGACTCCTTGAAATTCCCGCCGAGGGAATGGTGCGTGGCCAGCAGCTCGCGCATGGTCTCGCCGACACTGAGGGCGCCGCTCGCTTCGAGCTGCGCGACGCGCCGATGCAGGTTCTCACGCTCCGACTTGAGCAGCGTCTGGTAGGCGGTATCGCGCAACAGGGCGTGGCGGAACTCGAATGTCGCGCGGGGGATTTCGCCGCTCTGCAGCAGGATGCCTGCTCCGGTCAGCGTCTGCAGCGCCGTCATCAGCTCCGGCTCAGCCAGCTCGAGGAGCGCGCGCAGATGCGCGTACTGAAAGCGGCGTCCGAACACCGATGCGCACAACGCCACCGTCCGGCCGGCTTGCAACCTGTCCAGCCGGCTCATGAGCGAATCCCGCAGCGTCGTCGGGATGCGGCCTTCGCTCGACTTCGCGAAGGTCGGGTCGAAGTCCAGGACCGCCCGAACGAACTCCTCGACGTAGAGCGGAACGCCCTCGGCGCGATCGACGATCTCCGCGAGATCGAATGCGCTCAGCATCCTGTCGCCGGCCGTGGCCCGGGCAAGCTCGGCGGCATCGCCGGGCAGCAGGCGCTCCAATGCCTCGACGAGGAGCCGCCTCGATCGGACGGCGCTCGAGTCGGGAGCGACACGCGAGGTCAGGACGAGCCTCAGGCCGGCGGAATCCGGGGACGCGAGAAGCTCTTCGATGAACTCGCGCGTCGTCGGATCGGCCCAATGGAAGTCCTCCAGAACGAGCCCGACAGGCGGAGCATGGGACAGGATAGCGGACCTCAATCGGGCGAACGTCTGCTGCCGGCGCTCGAACGGGGACATCTCGAACGAGGACTCGTCGGCGGCCGGGTGATCGTCTGCCCGCCCCGGCGGCGCAGCGCCGGCCTGGGCCGCGACCGCTGCTGCGCCACGAGCATTCTGCGAGCCTGCCAGGAGCGTGCCGAACGGATGCAGCGGCGACAGCTGGCCGAATGAGCTGCAGGCGAGCTCGATCCACGAGATCCCCAGTGCCCTCGGGTGACAGATGATCTCCTGAACCAGCCGGCTCTTGCCGATCCCCGGCTCGCCGACCAGCAGGTAGGCTGCTCCGCCGGGTCTCGCCTCCTCGATTCCCGACAGGATGCGCCTCAACACCGCGGTACGCCCGACGAAACACTCGCCCAGCTCGGGCGCCGGCCGGACGAGATCGCGCGGCATGCCGGTGATCACATAAGCGCGCACGCCGGTTTTGTCGGCGCGAGCGTCGCGGCGGTCGACAGGCTTCAGCCGTACAGTGGAAGGAAGGAGCTTCCGCGTCGCCTCGCTGATCACGACACCACCCGGCCGAGCCAGAGCCTGCAGTCCGGCGGCAATATTGGGCGCAGCCCCCAGAACAGCGGGAAACTCGGTACTTTCCCGGGCCGAGACGCCGCCGACGACGGCGAGCCCCGTGTGCAATCCGACCCGCACCTGAAGCGACTGCTGCAGCACGTCGCGTACCGATCCGGGCAACCTGAGCTGCGGCACGGCCTGCGCCAGCTCCCAAGCGCTCGCGGCGGCGCGCAAGGCATCGTCCTCCGCCGCCATCGGGTATCCGAAATAGAACAGGACGCCGTCACCGGCATAGCGCGCGACGTAGCCCTTCCATTGCCGGACGATGTGCACGCAGACGTCGCGATAGGCGGCGAGGAGCTCCGTATAGCTCTCGGGATCGAGCTCGAGCGAAAGCCTCGTCGAGCCGACCAGGTCGCAGAACATGACCGTGAGCTGGCGGCGCTCGGTGGGCCTGATCGCGGCTTCGGCATCACCGCTTCTGCCACGCTGGTCGAGGTAAGTGCCGCACGCCGGGCAGAACCGCGCAGAGGCGTCCTGCTCGGTGCCACAGGCCCAGCACGTTCGCGAGCTCTCGATCGGCATGCGCAGGCAGCATGATAGAGCCAGTGTCCGATGGTGCGCCTCCGGATTCGCCGGCGCAACAGGATTCGCCTACCTGGTCGCCCGCCAGGTTGCGAGGGGCCGGGGCGGCTGTTAGCATCCATATTCGACCGGTCACGTCCTTCCGTCGTGCGACCATCGATGGCCAGCATCAGCACGCAACAGAGCACAGCCGAGGGCGCGCCATCCCGCTACCGGGCTCGTCATCGCCACGGACTTGGACCGCGGATCGACCCGACCTACGATGCCGAGGTGGGGCGTCTGCTGGCGTCCATGTCGGAGGGCCAGACGCATTCGGGGTTGGCGCGCGGCTATATCGAGCTGCTCAGGCGGAGCGGTCCCGGCGGCGAGATCATCTGGACGCCCTACCAGCAGCTGATCGCGATTTTCGCAGTCGTCTATCGCGTTCCGCACCTCGTGCTCCGGCATGTCGGCGCGCTCAGGATCGCCGATGCGCCCCTGGTCTGGACCCAGATCACGCGGCTGCGCTACCTGACGAGCGACGGGGCGACCGGCGTCGCGCTGCCGCTCTATTCCTTCAATCCGGACACGGGACGTCGTTTCCAGGCAGTGCGCAGCATGTGGAAGCTGCTTCGGCAGTTGCGCCGCTTGCGCCGCTTGACCGGAGGAAAGCTGGAACGCGCGCGAACGATCGGCCTGACGATCGACTTCGATTTCACCGTCGGCGCCGAGAGGTTGAGGGCGGTCATCCATCCGGCGGGCCTGCGGGTGACGGGGCAAGCGGTCGCGTCCGAGAGGCCTCCCGGCATCGATGAGGTGCTGTTCGGGAGAACGCGGAGGCCTTTCAGGCGGCTGACGGCCGGCCCGGGCATCGACACGCAGGACCTCGCGGCCTCAGGAGGCCTGTCCGCGCAGTTGAAGAACGCGATCCGGGAGCTGCGCCACGGCGACCGGTACCCGACGACGCCCGTTCCCTCGCTCGACTTCGGGATAAGCGAGACGGGCAGCGGAGTCATCGTCGGCGTGGTCGACTTCGGCTGCGATTTCGCGCACCCGAGCTTCTGCGATCCGGCAGACCGCAAGCGCTCGCGGCTGCTGGCTCTCTGGGACCAGAACGACCGGCCGGAGACGGATCTCGGCCCGGCGCTCGTCGAGCCGGAGCCTCCCTACGCCTCGATCGGCGGCGATCGCTGCGCATTCGGGTTCGGCCGCGTCTTCACCCGGGAAAAGATCGACCGCGTGCTCCATGCCTGGCGCGAGACCCACGCCGGCGACCGGGGCTGGCCCTACGGGGCGCTCGGCTACGATCCTCACGATCATTACTACACGCGCAGGGAGCCGGACGGAGCGCACGGAACCATCGTGCTCGACATCGCCGCCGGCGGCCGGCGGCCGACCTGTCCGAGCCGCCCCCCCGACATTCCGACGGTGACGGGTGTCGCGCCGCGGTCCGATATCGTGTTCGTCCAGGCCAGAACACATCGGCAGCCAGACGGCAGGCGGACGCTCGACGCCAACGACGTGGTCGATGCAGTGGCCTACATCTTCCATCTCGCCGACCAGCAGGGCCGGCCGTGCGTCGTCAATCTGAGCCTGAACACCATGAGCGGGCCGCACGATGGCGACGGCCACCTGGAGAGGCGGCTGGCCGACCTCCTGCGCTCCGGCAACGCCGGCCGCGACATCCGGGGCCGGTCGATCGTGATCGCGGCCGGCAACCTTCCCTTCTGGGAGCATGCCGCGCGGCGCTGGCAGCACATCAGCGACGTGGTGTCGGTCGGCGAGCCATTCGAGCTCTTCTGGAACATGACCGCCGCCCTTGCGAAGGACGTGACGCGGAACAGCCTGGAAATCTGGTACGATGCAGCCGGGGCGTGGCTCGAAGTGACGCTCGAGCATCCGGCATCCGGAGTTGTCGCGACGGTCGGTCCGGGTCATGCGGCCGAGATCATTCACGATGGAAAGGTGATCGGGTCTGTCATCGGCTCGCGCGTCAGGCCGGCGATTCGCGACAATTCCGGGGTCGAGGACGGCCTGCTCGAGGACCCCGGAGGTCTGCCGGCGAGCGACCGGGTCGCGGGCCGGCACGTCATATTCATCTCCCTCGATCCGCATCTCGCCGGCCAGGTCCGCTGGAAGATCAGGCTGAGGCTGCTGGGCAGCGGCGCCAGTGCGGGGGGAGCAGCCGGGTCGCCGGTTCGCTTCGACGCCTGGCTGGAACGCGACGACGAGGGCCAGACCGGCATCGCGAGAACCGATGCGAGCGACGCGAGCTGGATTTCGGCAGAGGACAGGGCATCGACGATCGGCACCTTGTCTTGCGGCGAGGACGCTCTCGTCGTGGCGGCCTATAACGCTGCGAATCGAGCCGTCGAGCCCTCGGAGCACTCGGCGCGTGGCCCGGGTCGTAACGGTCAGCCCGCCAAACCGGACTTGTCGGCGCCGGGCGAGTGGATCTGGCTGGCGCGGTCCAAATCGGACAGCACTTGCGTCAGTTCGAGCGGCACCAGCCTGGCGGCGCCATTCGTGACGGGAACGATCGCGTGCCTCTACGAGATAGAGCCCCGCGCCAGCCTGGCGCAGATCAAGGACGTCCTGTTCTCGACTGCGCGCAAGGATATTGTCCTGAACCCAACCGGCGCCTGGTCCGAGCGGCTGGGCAGGGGAAGGCTCAACCCGCAAGCCGCCGTGAGCGAGCTCCGTCGCCGCGTGGCCTGCGCCGAAATGCCGGCTTCGGAGTAGGCGCGAAAAACGTGGACTGGCAAGAGCACCGATGAACCCAGCCGCAGCCTTCTTTGCCCCGCCCACCGGCGCTTGCCTCGAGCCTCTGCAGCAGGTGCCGCCACGCCCGCTGGAGCGGCCGGTCAAGACGACGCTGGTGATCACCGAGCAGTGCAATCTCGACTGCCGCCTGTGCTACGGCGACTGCAAGCTGCCGAAGCCGCGCCGCGAGCTGACGGACGAGGAATGGCGGAGCATCATCGATGATCTTGCGGCATGCGGGGTCATCTGGCTCTACATCGAAGGGGGCGAGCCGTTCCTGAAGAGCGGTTTCGTCGACCTGCTGGCGGACAACACACACCGCATGTTCACGATGGTGCGCACCAACGGCACGCTGATCGACCGGCCGCTCGCCCGGCGCCTGAAGGAGATCGACGTCGGCATCGTGCTGGTGGACCTCTGGGGCGCCACGGCCGCGGTGCATGATGGATTGACCGGTGTTCCGGGGAGCCACGAGCGCTCGCTGCGAGGCATCCAGAGCCTGCTCGAGGCGGGCATCGAGACCCAGATGCTCTTCATCCTGAACCGGCGCAACGTGGCGGAGCTGCAGAGTTACGTCGAGCTTGCCGGGCAACTGGGCGTGCGCACGGCGGGCATCCTCCGTCTCTACCCGCTGGGCCGCGTGAAGGAGCAGTGGAGCGAGCTGGCGTTGAGTCTTTCCGAAATGACGAAGGCGCTCGACGATCTCCGGCCGCCGACTTCCGTCAGGATAATGCAGTCGTGGCACCCGCGAAACGCAAACTGCTGCTGGCAGATGTCAGCGATCAACGCCTTCGGCGATTCGATCGGATGCGCATACCTGCGCGAGTACGTGAATTTCGGCAACGTCCGCGGCATGCCTTTTCTGGCGACGTGGAACAATGCCCAGGCGGTAGCGCTGCGCTCGGGCGTGGTCGAGCGGAGCTGCAGGGAGTGCGCCTCGAGCCAGGGCTCTCACGGCGGCTGCCGCTCGACTGCGTACGCGTTTCATGGCCGTTTCGACGCGCCCGATCCGTTCGACGTGGAGCTGAACGATGGCATCGATCTCACGGCTTTGCCCGGATGAGCGCGTCCGGCAGCGGCGCGATCTGGTCATGCGACCGATCCTCGAGCTCGGCATGTGCATGGTCTACCGGCCGCGCCCGGCGAGGATCATCTCGCTGAACGCGAGCGGCTGGCTGCTATTGAGGCTGTGCGACGGATCTAGGGTCGGCGATATCGAAGCCTCGTATCTCGAGCTCCTGCACGGCAGCGACCGTCAGACCGGGAGCAGGGACGCGCAGATGGGGCTTCGCGCGCTCGCCGAGCACGATTTGATTCTGGCGGAGCCGGACGGGACTGATCCCGCCCGGACAAGTGGAGGGGACGATGGCTAGCAACGACGACTTGAACCAGATCGCAGCTTTGATCGGCGACCGGGCCTCGGCGCCGGCAGTGGCCGTCCTGACGCCCGATGTCCGTTCGGGCGCGACCTTCGGGTACTCGCCGCAAGGCGACGTCGGGGACCCGATGCCACCATTCCTGGTCGTCTGGTTCTATACGGTAGAGCCGGCCGAGCGCACTGAATTCGCAGGGCTCGTCGCCAGATTCGAGGGCAATCCGAACAACCTGCCCAACCCGTCGACCGGGGTCAGATACTTCGGCACCTTTGCCGTGAGCGTGTCGTCCGCGGCGCCGGATTTCGAATACCGTACTGTCTGGGGTCTGAACGACCTCGGCAAGCTGAAAGAGCTCAACGACCTCGTCAGCCAGCCCCGTCCGGATCTGAAGTCCCTCATGGCGCTCATCGCGCCCCGGCCGGCCATGCGGACCGAGATTATCGGGCGCGCCAGATTTGCGGCTCCGACGGTCGGAAAGTAGGCCGAGCCGGCTCGGATCAGGACCTCATGCCCGCATGGGTCGCCGGCTCGGGCTGGCGGGGCCGCTTCTCGCCGGATATGTAATGTTATATCGTCAGTCTGCACTTGGCCGAGCTCGACGGCCGACGCAGCGTTCGGGAGACTTTTGCTGACGCGATGACCGCAATTCGCAACCTGCCCCTGCTGGCTGCTGCCGGGCTCCTGCTCTTCCCCGGAGCGGCGCTGGCCGATCTCGACGTCGTCGTCACGAGCAAGCCGATCCACGCCCTCGTCTCCAGCGTCATGGCCGGGATCGGCACCCCCGGTCTGCTCGTCGATGGACAGGCTTCGCCGCACTCCTACGCGATGAAGCCCTCGGACGCCCGCAAGGTGCAAGGCGCCGATGTCCTGTTCCGGGTTTCGGAGGAAATGGAGCCGTTCACGGGCAAGGTGGTAGGCTCGCTGCCGAGCTCCGTCCGGGTCGTCAGCCTCGCGGAGACGCCTGGCCTGAAGCTGCTCGAGCGGCGGGAGGCCGGGGCCTTCGACGCTCACCGCGGGCACGGCGGCAATCGCGGTCACGCACCCGCGTATGATCCGCACGTCTGGCTCGACCCGGACAACGCCCGCGCGATGGTGGCTCACATTGCCGGCGTGCTCGCCGGACTGGCGCCAGACAAGGCCGCCGCCATCAACGCCAACGCCGAGTCCGAGATTGCCAGGATCGCCGCGCTTTCGAGCGAGCTGGCGCGCGAGCTGGCGCCGCTCTCCGGCAAGCCCTTCATCGTCCACCACGATGCCTACCAGTACCTCGAGCGGCGCTACGGCCTCTCCGCTGTCGGCTCGGTGACGGCCGGCCCCGATCTTCCGCCGGGCGGCAAGCGGCTGCAGGAGTTGCGCAGGAAGATTGCCGGTGCGGAAGTGCTGTGCGTCTTCGCCGAGCCGCACGTCGACGCGCGGGCGATTTCGGCGGTCGTCGAGGGCACGGCGGCCCGGGCTGGCACGCTCGATCCCGAGGGCGTCACGCTCGCCCCCGGACCCGACCTCTACCAGAGGCTGATGCGCAATCTGGCGAGAGACTTGAAGGCGTGCCTCGCCGACCCATAGGCGGCGGCGTTGCGGCAGCCGCGTCTATTCGGTAGCTGCCGTGCTCGGCCCCTGGGAGCGGCGGGCCGTCCTGCGCTTCTGCGGCTCGTCCTCCGGGTCTTCCGCCATGGCGTTGGCGCCGAGGCGCTGCCACGTGACGGTCACCTTGGCTCCGACGGACACGCGCGGGTAAAGGTCGAGCACGTCCTGATTGTACATACGGATGCAGCCCTTCGAGACCGCCTGGCCGATCGTCCAGGGCGCGTCGGTGCCGTGGATGCGGTAGGTGCTCGATCCGAGATAGAGGGCGCGCACACCCAGCGGGTTCATCGGATGGCCGCCCGGAACCCAGCTCGGCAGCCGCGGATTCTCGCGCAGCATCTCGGGCGTGGGCGTCCAGGACGGGTTCTCGCGCTTCATCGAGACGTTGGTGACCCCCTGCCAGCGGCTCTGCTCGCGCGGGATGGCGATGGGATAGCTGATCGCCTTGCCGGGGCCCGTCACGAGATAGAGCCGCCGGTCGCCGAAGCTGACGATGATCTGGCCCGTGCCGTATTTGGAGCTCAAGGCTATGGCCTGACGGCCGCCGCCCCATTCCGAGGTGCCTCCCCACAGGGAGCCCGACTGGGTGTCGCCGGGAGCTGCCAGGACGGCGGTTGCAGGCAGCATGCCCACAATTGCGGTGACGGCAATCCGGCTCATGATCTTACGTAGGATCATTTCGTGCTCCATGGGCTCAAGGCCCGTGACGATCCGGCAGAAGGCTCGCGCCACCCGGTACCTTGCTCGATCGAGACATGATGGAGAGTTCCTATACAGCAGTTTCGTTCCCAAAACCGGCACATGAAAGTCACAGTATGGTCAAGATTGTGCGCGTGGGGACGGATGCCGACGGCGATGGCGCCGTGCGGATCGCACACATGGCTCGGATCTCTGATCGTCAGTGAGCGGTGCTGGCGGCGATCACGCCGCAGGTGCCGAGGCGTGCGCCCGGAGGGCGTTGACGATCTGGGCGCAATGCATTAGAACATAACAAGAACAACGGTTAACGCTACGGTCGCTCGCCATGGTTCAGGCTCCTGTCGAGCTTTGGGTTTCTTCCGTTCCGACCTCCGGTCTGCCGCAGGCTGCTGCGGCCCTGCGGCAGCAGAAGCTCGACAGCCTGCGGGCGCGGATCCGCAGGATCGAGCTCGCCGCGGACGCCGGCGGCGGCAGGGCTGGACAGGCCTCCCATGCAGGCCCGGAGGACGAAGCTGCCCGGTCACAGCGGCTCGCAGGTCGGGTCGGTCCGCCCTGGCGGCTCGGTGCTGATGAGGTGGACGCCCTGCTCGGTCCTGACGGCCTCGAGATCGGCGGCGTGCACGAGGTGAAGCCCGCAGCCGGGGAGCTGGGCGCAAGCTGGGCGGCGGCTTGGGCCGCAGCGCTCGTCTTCTCATTGGCTCTCGGCATCCGCCGCCGCGCGCCGGGCCCCATCCTTTGCTGCCGGCCTGCCGCTCTGGCCAGCGAGCTCGGCGGCCTCTACGGCCCGGGGCTGTGCACCCTGGACCTCGCACCCGACCGTCTCGTCATCGTCGAGGCGGCCAATGCGGCAGACACGCTGTGGGCCGTGGAGGAGGGGTTGAGATCGGGGAGCCTGGCGCTCGTGCTGGGCGTGCTCGATGCGGTCGCGCTGACGCCGGCCCGCCGCCTTGCCCTGGCGGCTGCCGCGCACCGCTCGCCCTGCCTCCTTCTCACCCATCCCCGAGCCGAGGCGACGGCTGCAACGGCGACCCGCTGGCGGGTCGGGCCGGCCCCGAGCGCGCCGCATCCCCTCGATGAGCAGGCCCCAGGTGCTCCCCGATTCATGGTCGACCTCGAGCGCTGCCGCGCGCAGCCGCTTTCGGCCGCGACAGCCTCCTTCAGTTTGGAGTGGTGTGATGAGGCGCTTTGCTTCCGTCTGGCTCCCGGCATGGCCGATCGAGCGGATGCGGCGTGCAGATCCGGACGCGGCGCCCGATGACCGCCCGCTCGCGCTCGTCGAAGCGGGCCCGCATGGCATCGTCGTCGTCGCCGTCAACCTGCTGGCACGCGCCGAAAGCATTCGCCCGGGGCAGTCCCTTTCGGATGCCAGGGCGATTTTTCCAGGCCTCCTGACGCGCAAGATCGAGCGGGACAAGGACCAGGCCGCGCTTGTCGCCCTCATCCGTTGGAGCGGACGCTACGGCCCGGCCCGGAACAGCGATGGAGACAAGGGTCTCTGGATCGACGTCACTGGCGTGCCCCATCTTTTCGGCGGCGAGCACCGGCTGATGGGCGATCTCGCGGGCCGCCTCCGCGCGTTCGGGCTGACCGTCCGCGCCGGCCTCGCCGATACGACCCTCGCGGCCGCTGCGCTGGCCCGGTTCGCCCCGGTTGGCAAAGAGGGCTTTGCCATTGCGCCCGCCGGCCGGATGCAGGACGCGCTCGCCGGCCTCCCCGTGGAAGCGCTCGGCCTGGAGGACGATGCCGTGCTGCTGCTGAAGCGGCTCGGCTTGCGCCACATCGGCCAGCTCTGCGACCTTCCGCGCGCGGCGCTGGCCCGCCGCTTCCGGGAGCTTCGGACTGGCCGCCGCCGGACGAGGAGTCCGGCCGGTCTTGCCGGCGCGGTGCTGGCCCGGCTCGATGCCGCTCTCGGGCGGGCGCCGGAGGCGAGGCGCGCGCTCGCCGAGGCCCCGCCGCCTCTCGCCCGCCGCATCTTCTCCGAGCCGCTGATTTCCTCGGAAGGGATCGAAAGCGCCGTCGCGGAGCTTGCCGCGGATCTCAGCCGGATGCTCGGCCAGACCGCCGACGGCGCGCGCCGCTTGCGGCTCTGCCTCTACCGCGTCGATGGGACCGTGGCCGAGGCGCGTGCCGGCACCAGCAGGTCCTGCCGCGAGCCCCGTCATTTCCTGCAGCTCCTGGCGCCGAAGGTTTCGGCCGTCGATGCCGGGTTCGGCATCGACGCGCTGACGCTCGCGGCAACAAGCCTCGAGCCGCTCGATCCCGAGCAGGCGGCGCTCGGCGGCGGGCTGGAGCAGGACGCGCGCGCCGATCCCGCGATCCTCATCGACAGGCTCGCCAACCGCCTCGGGGCGGAGCGCGTGTTCCGGCTCGCCCCTTACGGCAGCCACATCCCCGAACGGGCCGAGGTCCATGTTCCTGCATTGAGCGGGAAGGAACGGTTCAAGGTCAGTCCCAGCCCACTTGGCTTTACTCTTCGCCCGCCCCTCCTCTTCGCACCACCCGAGCCGATCACGGTTCTCGCCGAGGTGCCGGAAGGCCCGCCGGCGCGCTTCACCTGGCGGCGCGTCAGCCACACCGTCGCCAGGGCCGAGGGGCCGGAGCGCATCGAGCCCGAGTGGTGGCGTGCGTTGGGGAACCCTGCCAAGCCGCCGTGTCCGCGGGACTACTACCGGATCGAGGACGATCGCGGCGCCCGGTACTGGGTGTTCCGCGAAGGGCTCTACGATCGCGATCCCGAGGCTGGACCGCCCGTCTGGTACATGCACGGGCTGTTCGGGTGAGGAGCGCCGGCATGTCCCCTCCCGCACACGCCTATGCCGAGCTGCAGGTCACGACCAACTTCTCGTTCCTGCGCGGCGGCTCGCATCCGCAGGAGCTGGTCGCCCAGGCCAAGGCGCTCGGCCTCTCCGCGCTCGCCGTGACGGACCGCAATACGCTCGCCGGCGTCGTGCGGGCCCATACGGCGGCCAAGGATTCCGGATTGAGGCTGATCGTGGGTGTCCGGCTCGATCTTCAGGACGCCCCGAGCCTGGTGTGCCTGCCGACCAGTCGCGCCGCCTATGGCCGCCTCTGCCGCCTCCTCACCCTCGGTCAGCGGCGGGCGGAGAAGGGCCAGTGTACGCTGTTCCTGGACGATGTCGTGGCCCACGGCGAAGGCCAGATCTTCATCGCCCTGGCGCCGGAGGGCTGGAGCTGGCGCGAGGCGGCTGCGCAGCCGGCGGAGGGAGGCGCCCCCAGCGCCTCGGTCCTCCGCTTCCCTGCGCCGGCTCGCCGAACGGCTGCCCACGAAGGAGAGCCGGAGCGCGCCGCTGCCGCCCTCCCCTCGACGGGGAGGGCGGCGCGGCGGAGCCGCGCGGGTGGGGTGGAGC
>JAHDXT010000027.1 GCA_023384095.1 Hyphomicrobiaceae bacterium | reverse complement strand
CCACCCCACCCGCGCGGCTCCGCCGCGCCGCCCTCCCCGTCGAGGGGAGGGCAGAAGGTGCGTGCTCGTCCTCCCCTCCCCTTGCGGGGACGGGTTGATGGCGCCCCGGCACACGAGAATGTGGATGGCCTCGGCGGCTGGGAGCCTGGGATGAAGAGCTACGACATGCCGATCTTCGCCGGGCTCGTGCTGCTGCTCGCCGCGGCGCCGCTGGCGCTCTACCCCTTGTTCCTGATGAAGGTGCTGTGCTTCGCGCTGTTCGCGCTCGCCTTCAATCTGCTGATCGGCTACGTCGGCCTGCTCTCGTTCGGGCACGCGATGTTCTTCGGCTTCGCCGCCTACGTCTCCGGCTACGCGGTCAAGGCGTGGGGCTGGCCGACGGAGATCGGCATTCTGGCCGGCACCGGCGTCGCGGCCCTGATGGGGCTCGTCGCCGGCTCCATCGCGATCCGCCGGCAGGGCATCTACTTCGCCATGGTGACGCTGGCGCTGGCGCAGATGGTGTTCTTCTTGTGTGTGCAGGCGGCCTTCACCGGCGGCGAGGACGGCATCCAGGCCATCCCCCGGCGCCCGCTGCTCGGCGTGCTCGACATCAAGAACGACCTCACGTTCTATTACGTGGTTCTGACCATATTCGCAGTCGGGTTCCTCATCATCCACCGCGCCATCCACTCGCCCTTCGGCCAGGTGCTGAAGGCGATCCGCGAGAACGAGCAGCGCGCCATATCGCTGGGCTACAGGGTCGACCATTACAAGCTGCTGGCATTCGTGCTGTCGGCGACGCTGGCGGGCCTCGCGGGCTCAACCAAGGCGATCGTGTTCCAGCTCGCCTCGCTCACCGACGTCACCTGGCAGATGTCGGGCGAGGTGGTGCTGATGACCCTGGTCGGCGGCATGGGCACGGTGTTCGGCCCCATCGTCGGCGCCGCCGTCATCATCACCATGCAGAACTATCTCGTCGGCTTCGGCGAGTGGGTGCTCGTCATCCAGGGCGCCATCTTCGTCGTCACCGTGCTGCTGTTCCGGCGCGGCATCGTGGGCGAGATCGCGCAGCTCTTCAGGGGCAAACCGAAGATGGTGGTGCAGCCATAATGAGGGCCGTGAAGTCGTGAAGTCGTGAAGTCGTGAGATCGTGAATTCGTGAATTCGTGCTGCCACGGCTTTCGCGAAAAACACTCCAATGCGCCAGGTTCACCCCCTCCCTGCGACTTGTCATCGATGGCGATCACGCCGCCGTCGGCGAGGGCTTTCAGAAGAGCAGCCGTCAGCGTCCCGAACGCGGCGTCGAGCGCCCTGGGATCGGCCTCGACCGCCTCACACAGCGCCTCGCCGGATTTGCGCTTGCGATGGGAACGCGAGATGTGTGAATCCCGTAGCCCTTGCGGGGAGGGGTTGGGGTGGGGGTGCTTCAATACCGACGTTTCCTGTGTGGCCCCACCCCACCCGCGCGGCTCCGCCGCGCCGCCCTCCCCGTCGAGGGGAGGGCCGATAGCGTCTGCCCGGGTCGTACCGCCCGACTAACCCTCAATCTATTGACTACGCACTGCTCACAGCTCGCTCCAGTCCCGCCATCGCCGGGTGGCGCGCGGCGACGTGGCGAGCGATCTCGCAGGCGGCCCAGCGGTGGGCGGCGTCCATCAGCTCCTCGTGGCGATGCCAGTCGAGGAAGCCTGCGTCCTGCGGCAGGGGCGGCATCAGGAGAAGGTCGCCGGGGCGCATGTGGCGCTGGAAATCCTGCCGGTTGGCCATCAGGCTGCGCATCAGCACGGCGGCCGGCCCGGGCGCGGCGGGCAGGTCCTGGCGCCTGATCGGGTTGATCGCGCGGCGCATCAGCTCGCTGCGCGACGGCAGCTCGAAGTAGTCGACCGCGAAGCGCTCGAGCTGCGGCAGCATGAAGCTGACCACCACGTTCGGCCCGCTCTTGAGCTCGTGCATCACCCCGACCGGCACGTTGTCGAGCAGGCAGCCGTCCACGAGCATCTCGCCCTCGGCCGTATAGACGGGCGGCAGCAGCGCCGGGATTGAGCTCGAAGCGCGCACGGCTGTCCACAGGTCGCCCCGGCGGTGGCGGTGGAGGCTGTAGCTCGACAGGTTGGTCGATACCGCGAAGAACGGGATCCAAAGGTCCTCGATGTCGACGTGGCCGATATAGCGGGCGAGCTGCTGGTCGAAGTGGTGATGGTCGAGCAGGCTGTAGCGCGGCCAGGTATAGCGCCGCATGGCCCTGTTGCTGACGAACATCTCGTGCAACGCCCGGTCGATCTCGTCTGGGCTGGAGCCGAGCACGAATGCCGCGGCCATGGCGCTGCCCGCGGAGGTCCCGCCCATCATGTCGAAGCCGATGCCGGCCTCCACCATCGCCTTGAACAGGCCGACGTGCGCGGCGCACAGCGCCCCGCCGCCGCAGGCCACGAACCCGAGCGCGGTGCCGTTCACGAAACGCAGCAGACGTTCGACGTCGGCTGCGTCGTCCAGGGCGACGTGGTGGTGCATGACCACCCTGCGCCGGTCGAGCCAGCGGGCGGTGCCGGCCGGCCGCGTCCGGTGCGCGTGCACCAGCACCAGTCGGACGGCTTCGGGCGCGAGGAAATCGGCGGCGCGCTGCTCGAGCGGGCTGAGGCCCGGGTCGGCGTCGAAGGCGCCGACGGCCAGCACCAGGTCGGCGTGCCGCAGAACCTTCTCCGACCAGGGGGTCAGCTCTGCATCGGCGATGAACAGGATCGCCTCGTATTGCCGCTCGAGCGCGTTGATGGCCCGTGTCGCCTCCGGCGTGCCGAGCGCCACCCCGCTGCCGAGCGCGGTCGTGCCGGACTCCAGCACCAGCGTCCGCGCCCCTGCCTCGAAGGTCGAAGTGAGCATACGGATGAATGCGGGCGGCACCGGCCTGCTGCCGGCGCGGATGACGCCGATGGTGCGCGGGCGCGGGTCGGAGGGCAGCACCTCGGCGGCCGTCGTGGCGGCGAGCCGGCGGCCGAGCGTGGCGGTGAGGGACCTCCAGATGGACGGCTTTCGCGCGGTGAGGCCCTCGAACTCCTCGCGGCTGAGCCTCAGCACGAGGCTGTCCCGCATCGCCCGCACGTTCGCGGTGCGCGTGCCGCCGGTCAGGAACGCGATCTCGCCGATCGGCTGGCCGGGGCCGATCTCGCAGACGGGATCGCTGCGGCCCTGCCGATGCACGCTGAAGCGTCCCGAAACGACGACGTACAAGGCGTCTGCCGGATCGCCCTGACGGATCAGGACCTCGCCCCTCTTCAGCTCCAGGATCCTGAACTCGGCGGCCAGCGCGACGGTGTCGTCAGGGTCCAGGTCCTGGAAGATCTCGATCGATTGCAGGCCGTGGGCGAGTGCTGACGTCATGCCATGGAATCGTCCGACCGCTCGGGGCTTTGACCGTACCAGAGCACGGGCCATCGTGTCTCATGGCGTTCCGCCGACCGGTTAAGCCGGCATCTCCGGCCGGATGCGCCGGGGGCACGGCTCGGCGGCTGCGGAACGCCTGCGCGCCTCGCCGGTTCCCGGTCATGGCTCGGCTCCACGCCGCCTGGACCTTTCCGGCAGCCCGTGGCTAGATCAAAGCCTCGAGCGTTGCGAGCCTCTAGCGTCAAGCATTCGGCTCTCCACGGGGATGGTCTTCATGTCCTGGTCGTTCAGACTGCTCACGGTCGGCGGCACCCAAGTGCGCGTCCACCTGACGTTCTTCCTGCTCCTGGCCTGGTTCGGCGCCGTGCAGTGGATGAGCGCAGGCTTCGAGGCGGCGGTCTTCGCCATCGTCTTCATCCTGCTGCTCTTCCTCTGCGTGGTGCTGCACGAGTTCGGCCACGTGTTCGCGGCGCGCCGCTACGGCATCCGCACGCCCGACATCACGCTGCTGCCGATCGGCGGCCTCGCCAGCCTCGAGCGGATGCCGGAGAAGCCCAGCCAGGAGGTCGTCGTCGCTCTCGCCGGCCCGGCCGTCAATGTCGTGATCGCGTTCGTGCTGGTCGTCTTGCTGGGCGCCCGGCTGGACCCGGCTGACCTCAACCTTCTCGAGGACCCGGGGGCCAACATGGTCGCGCGCGTCGCGGTGGCGAACGTCGCGCTCGTCGTCTTCAACCTGATCCCCGCATTCCCAATGGACGGAGGCCGTGTGCTGCGGGCGCTGCTCGCCATGCGCATGGGCTTCGTGCGCGCCACGCGCGTCGCCGCGGTCGTCGGGCAGTCTTTCGCCATCTTCCTCGGGTTCGTGGGGCTGTTCGGCAACCCGTTGCTGGTGCTGATCGCCGTGTTCGTCTACCTGGCCGCGACGGCCGAGAGCCAGTTCGTCGAGATGCGGGCCGTTGCGCGCGGCTATCTGGCCCGCGACGCGATGATCACCACCTTCGAGAGGCTGAGCCCGAGCTCGACGGCCGATGACGCCGCCCGGCTCCTATTGCGCACCACCCAGCAGGAGTTCCCAGTACTGGATTCGACCTCGCGGCTGCAGGGAATCGTCACGCGGGACGGCCTCATCGAGGCGCTGAAGGACCGCGGCGGCGATGCCCCGGTGTCCGAGTTCATGGTCAAGGACATCCCCGTCGTCACCGGCTCCGCGACGCTGGAGAACGTGGTGCAGATGCTGCAGCAGAAGCGTGCCCGCGCAGTGGCGGTGGCCGGCGCCGACGATCGGCTCGTCGGCTTCATCACGGCGGAGAACTTCGCGGAGATGATGATGATCGGGCGCGCGCGGCAGACGTGAGGTCCCGCGCGGCCTCGCCGTATGCCCGGCCGCCCGTCTACTCCCTGTAGACGAGCACGGGCAGCTTGCTGTGGGTGAGCACGCGCACGGTTTCGCTGCCAAGCAGCAGCCCGGCGATGCCGCGGCGTCCGTGGGAGCCCATCACGATCAGGTCGCAGCCGTGCGAGGCGGCGGCGTCGATGATCGCCTCGTAGGGGCTCGCATGGCGGATATGGACCGCGTTGCGCGACACGCCGGCCGCCTTGGCCGCATCGGTGATCTTGTTCAGGAAGTTCCAGGCGTTGGTTTCGGCGCGCATCTCGTAGTCGCCCTCGGGGATGGCGACGGCGACCTCGCCGATGGCGATCGCCTGCCAGGGGGCGGTCACCGTGATGGCGGTGATCCGAGCGTTGAGAGACTGGGCGAGCTTTACGCCGTAGAGCGCCGCCCGCTCGGAGAACTCCGACCCGTCGGTCGGAACGAGGATGTGCTTGTACACGGAGGGTTCTCCTTTGCTGGACTGGTCAGTCCATCTAATCGGTGCGGCTACGGCCATCAAGTCCAGGGAGCCGCACGGGCTGGCGTCGGCATTCCGGCTCGCGGAGCTGATAGCAGGCCGGGCGGCGCGCGATCCTTGATTGGTGTCAATTCGCCCCATGGAATTGGTCCTACATCAGGCTCAGGAACGGAATTGCCAGCCCCGGGTTGGCTCCCAACAGCAGGAACGCGTCCGGTATGCAACTCGAGCATGAGCACACGTCCGAAGCCATCATCGACCGGCTGCAGCAGGAGCGGCGCCCCAACTACCTTCGCGATTGGGTCTATGGCGGCATCGATGGCGCCGTGACGACGTTCGCCGTGATCGCCGGCGTCGCCGGCGCGGCCCTCTCCCCCGGCATCGTGCTCATCCTCGGCATCTCCAACATCGTCGCCGACGGCTTCTCCATGGCTGCCGCAAACTACAGCGGCACCAAGAGCGAGATCGACGACATGCGGCGCCTGGCCGAGGTGGAGCGCCGTCATATCGCGCTGGTGCCCGAAGGCGAGCGCGAGGAGATCCGGCAGATCCTGGTGAGCAAGGGGCTGTCCGGCGCGGCGCTCGAGGAGGCCGTCACCGCGATCACCTCCAACGAGCAGGTCTGGGTCGAGACCATGCTGGCGGAGGAGTACGGACTGCCCGCCATCGCGCGGCAGCCGGTCACCGCCGGACTCTACACGTTCTCGGCGTTCATGGCCTGCGGCGGCATCCCGCTGATCCCGTACCTGATCGGGCTTCCCGACGCCTTCCAGTGGGCCATTCTCGCGACCGGGGTCGTGTTCTTCGTCATCGGCTCGGTCAAGAGCCGGTGGTCGCTCGCGCGGTGGTGGCACTCGGGCCTGGAGACGCTGGCGATAGGAATGAGCGCGGCAGGTCTCGCCTACGTCATCGGCTACCTGCTCCGCCATTTCGTCGGAGTCGAGCTCTGAGGCGCATTGTCGCTCCCCTGCAAGGCCACTCGACGCGGGCCGGATCGTGCGCGAGACGAGATGCGCAAACAGGAGCTGATCCGGCGATCTCAATGACTGCGACAGGGCGCTCGAGCGCCGAGACGGAACGCCTGCGGCTCAAGGCCATCCTCGATTCGGCCGTGGCGGCCATCCTGACCATCGACAGCAGCGGCCGCATCGAGACCGTGAACCGGTCCGCCGAGCGGTTGTTCGGCTACACTGGATCGGAGCTTGCCGGGCACAACGTGTCGATGCTGATGCCGGAGCCCTACAGCAGTCAGCACGACGGCTACATCGCGCGATATCTCGCGACCGGGGAGCGCAGGATCATCGGCATCGGGCGCGAGGTCCAGGGGCTGCGCCGCGACGGCAGCATTTTCCCCATGCATCTGTCGATCGGCGAATACTCCATCGGCGGAGAACGCTTCTTCACCGGCATCGTCTACGATCTCAGCGCCCAGCGGGCGATCGAGGACCGGCTCGACCGGGAGCAGGCCCTGTTCCGCTCGATCTTCGACAGTCTGCCGGACGCCGTGGTCATCTCCGACACGGGATGCCGGATCCGCCTCGTCAACCCGGCTTTCACCGAGGCCTTCGGCTACCTACAGGACGAGGTCGTCGGCAAGTCGTGCGGCAGCTTGTGCGAGAGCCCGCAGGATGCCGAGCGGTTCGGCCGGCCCGGCTCTGCCGCCGTCGGCTCCGGGCCGCAGATCATGCAGTTCCGGCGCAGCAGCGGCCAGACGTTCCCGGCGCGGGCCGCGCACCTGGCGATCGTCGACCGCAACGGCAACGCGATCGGCGGGCTCGCGCTCATTCACGACGTCACTGCCGAGCGCCAGCAGGCCGCCGCGCTGCTGCAGGCGCAGCGCATGGAGGCGGTGGGGCAGCTCACGGGCGGCGTCGCCCACGATTTCAACAACCTGTTGACCGTCATCCTGGGCAACATCGAGCTGCTCGAGCCGAAGCTCGAGGCCGAGCTCAGCATCAGCCTCGCCAGCGAGGCGCGGGAGGCGGCGGAGATGGGCGCCCGTCTCACCGACCGGCTGCTGACGTTCGCCCGGCGCCAGCGGCTCGAGACCTGCCGCATCGACCTCAACGAGTTCGTGCTGAACCTGACGGAGCTGCTGCGGCGGACGATCGGGACCGACATCGACCTGTCGACATCGCTGGCGGCGGACCTGTGGTCGACCGAGGCCGACCCCGGCCAGATCGAGAACGCGGTCTTGAACCTCGCCATCAATGCGCGCGACGCCATGCCGGGGGGAGGGCGCCTCGTCATCGAGACCCGCAACACGCCGCTCGACGCCGAGGACGTGGCGCACGTGCCGGGGCTCGCGGCGGGGGACTTTGTCGTGCTGTCCGTCGCCGACACGGGGGAGGGCATGGCCCCCGAGGTCAAGGAGCGCGCCTTCGAGCCGTTCTTCACCACCAAGGGGCCATCCAAGGGGAGCGGTCTCGGGCTGTCGACCATCTACGGCTTCGCGCGGCAGTCCGGTGGCAACATCACGATCTACAGCGAGCCCGGCCACGGCACCACGGTGAACCTCTATCTGCCCAGGGCGAGAGCGCCGGGCGCCGGCTCCGAGTCTTCCGCCGCCGCCGCTTCCACCGCCGACGCCAGCCAGGGCGAGGCGGTGCTCGTCGTCGAGGACGACGACAGGGTGCGGCGGCTGACCGCCACTCGGCTGAAGCAGCTCGGCTACCGCGTGCACGAGGCGGCGAACGGGCAGGAGGCGCTGGCCGTGCTCGCCGAGGCGCCCGGCATCGACCTCGTATTCTCGGACCTCGTGATGCCGGGCGGAATGTCGGGCCTTGATCTCGCGCGGCGGGTGCGGGACGAATACCCGGGCACGCGCCTCGTGCTGACCTCCGGTTATTCCGCAGAGCTCATCGGCCGGGAGAAGGTCGACGGGCTCGGCCTCAAGGTGCTGCGCAAGCCCTATCGGCAGGCGCAGCTCGCGCGCGTTCTGCGTGAGGCGCTGGAGGACGGAAAGGCCCGCTGAGTGGATTTGCCGGGCGCCGCGCGATAGACGAATGCCCGGGCGCATCATCTAGGTGCCCTGGGCCGGACAGGAGACCTGAATGCTCATCGGCGTACCCAAGGAGATCAAGGTTCGCGAGTACCGCGTAGGATTGACGCCGACCAGCGTGCGCGAGCTCGCCGCGCTCGGCCACGAGGTGCTCGTCGAGCAGGGGGCCGGCGCCGGCATCGGCATGGAGGACGCGGACTACGAGCGTGCGGGCGGCTCCATCGCCGCGGGCGCCGGCGAGATATTCGGCCGCGCCGATATGATCGTGAAGGTGAAGGAGCCGCAGGCCGTCGAGCGGCAGATGCTGCGGCCGGGCCAGGTGCTCTTCACGTATCTGCACCTGGCGCCCGATCCGGAGCAGACGGCGGACCTGATCCGCAGCGGCGCCGTGTGCATCGCCTACGAGACGGTGACGTCCTCTGCCGGTGGCCTTCCGCTGCTGGCCCCGATGTCGGAGGTGGCCGGGCGGATGTCGGTGCAGGCGGGCGCCTACTTCCTCGAGAAGGCTCATGGCGGTCATGGCGTGCTGCTCGGCGGCGTGCCGGGCGTAGACCCGGCCAAGGTCGTCGTGCTCGGCGGCGGCGTCGTCGGCACGCACGCCGTCCATATCGCGCTCGGCATGGGTGCCGACGTGTGGGTGATCGACCGCAGCGTGGACGTGCTGCGCCGGCTGTGGAGTCATTTCGGACGGCCCCTCAACACGGTCTACTCGACGCGCGACGCCATCGACCGCCATCTCAGGGACGCCGACCTGGTGATCGGCGGCGTGCTGATCCCGGGGGCGGAGGCGCCGAAGCTGATCACCCGCGAGCACGTCAGGATGATGCGGGCGGGATCGGTCATCGTCGATGTCGCCATCGATCAGGGGGGCTGCGCCGAGACATCGCGGCCCACCACGCACGACGATCCGACGTACGTCGTCGACGGCATCATCCATTACTGCGTGGCGAACATGCCCGGCGGCGTGCCGAAGACGTCCACCCATGCGCTCAATAACGCTACCCTGCCGTTCGTCACCGTCCTGGCAGAGAAGGGCTGGAGGCGCGCGCTCGCCGAGGACAGGCACCTGAAGAACGGGCTGAACGTCTGGGATGGCAAGGTGACCTGCGAGCCGGTGGCCGAGGCGCTCGGCTACGAGTACGTGCCTGCCGATGCGGCGCTGCAATGAGCTCATGCTGCGACACAGCAACGAAAACAAGCTTTGACTAAGGCGCCGGCGCAAATACAAACTGTCGCGCTCGGCGGAGGGAGAGACAATCGTGGAGTATTTCGCGCAGCAGATCATCAATGGCCTGACGCTCGGTTCCATTTATGGCCTGATCGCGATCGGCTATACGATGGTGTTCGGAATCATCGGGATGGTGAACTTCTCGCATGGCGACGTCTTCATGATGTCGACTTTTATTGCGCTGATCTTCTATCTGATCCTGACTCAAATCCTCGGCTTGGGCTCTTTATTGTTCTCGTTGCTGCTGGTGATGTTTGCCGGCATGTTCCTGACCTCGCTGTGGAGCTGGACCATCGAGCGGCTCGCCTATCGACCGTTGCGAGGCTCCTTTCGCCTGGCGCCGCTCATCTCCGCGATCGGCATGTCCATTTTCCTGATGAATTTCGTGCAGGTCACCCAGGGCCCGCGCAACAAGCCGCTGCCGCCGATGCTGAACGAGGTGCTGGTCTACCAGACGGACGCGGGATCGGTCGTCATCTCCTACCGGCAGATACTCATCATGGTGGCGACGGTCCTGCTGCTGGCGGGGTTCTGGTACGTCGTCCAGCATACACCGCTCGGCCGCGCTCAGCGCGCTTGCGAGCAGGACCGCAGGATGGCCTCGCTGCTGGGCGTCGATGTCGATCGCACAGTGTCGATCACGTTTATCATGGGGGCGGCGCTCGCGGCGGTCGCAGGCGTCATGTACCTGCTCTACTACGGGGTCGTGAACTTCGCCGACGGCTTCGTGCCAGGGATCAAGGCGTTCACGGCCGCCGTGCTCGGCGGCATCGGCTCGCTGCCAGGAGCGGTGCTGGGCGGGCTGCTGATCGGCCTGATCGAGGTCCTGTGGTCCGCATATTTCTCGATCGACTACAAGGATGTCGCCGCGTTCTCGATCCTCGCCATCACGCTGATCTTTCTTCCCTCCGGCATTCTCGGGCGTCCCGAGGTGGAAAAGGTCTGATACATGGCGACCCTCGCTGAAGAGCGCAGTGCCGCGAGCCCGGCGATCGCCTGGGGGGCGGCTGTCAAGAAAGCGGCGTTCGCGGCGCTCGTCACCTTCGGGCTCTGCTTCCCGATCATCGCCTTCAGGACGGATACCGACATCAGCAACAGGCTGGTGCTCGAGCCGCGCTGGAACCTGGTCGCGGCACTCGTCGGCGCAGCATTCGCCGTGCGCTTTCTCCTGGCCGTCGCGCCGGTGCGGCGTGAGAAGCTCAAGAAGCGGGCGCGACGCTTCACCATCTCCGACAGGACCTCGAACGTGCTCGGGATCCTGGGTCTGGGCCTGCTCGCCGCCTATCCGTTCCTCGCGATCGAGTTCACGGGCGCCGCGGGCTCGGTCAAGTGGATCGACAACTTCGGCATCCAGATCCTCATCTACATCATGCTGGGATGGGGATTGAACATCGTCGTCGGCCTCGCCGGCCTGCTCGACCTCGGCTATGTCGCATTCTATGCCGTCGGCGCCTACTCCGCGGCGCTGCTGGCGACGACGTTCGGTCTGTCGTTCTGGATGGTCCTGCCGCTCGCCGGCATTCTCGCGGCGTTCTGGGGCATCCTGCTGGGCTTTCCCGTGCTGCGCCTGCGCGGCGACTATCTCGCCATCGTCACGCTGGCGTTCGGCGAGATCATCCGAATGATCCTGATCAACTGGATCGACGTCACAGGCGGCTATGCCGGCATTTCCGGCATCCCTCGCCCGACTTTCTTCGGCATCCCGTTCAACGCCAGCGACACAGGTTTCGCGGCCGTGTTCGGGCTCGAGTTCACGCCGCTGCACCGTACCATCTTCCTCTACTACATCATTCTCCTCCTGGCTCTCCTGACGAACGTCGTCACCATACGCCTTCGGCGGCTGCCGGTCGGCCGCGCCTGGGAGGCGCTGAGAGAGGACGAGATCGCCTGCCGGGCGCTCGGCATAAACACCGTCTCGACGAAGCTCACGGCGTTCGCGACCGGCGCCATGTTCGGCGGCTTCGCAGGCGCCTTCTTCTCCGCCCGGCAGGGGTTCATCTCGCCTGAATCCTTCGTGTTCATGGAAAGCGCCGTCATCGTCGCCATCGTCGTGCTCGGCGGCATGGGCAGCCAGTTCGGCGTCGCCCTCGCCGCCGTGGTCATGATCGGTGGCACCGAGATCCTGCGCGAGCTGGACTGGCTCAAGACGGTGTTCGGGCCGGACTTCGATCCCACTCAGTACCGCATGCTGCTGTTCGGTCTGGCGATGGTCATCGTGATGATCTGGAAGCCGCGTGGCCTCATCTCCACCCGCGAGCCCTCGGTCTTCCTCAAACGCCGCAAGACTGTGTCGGTCGAGCACGTCAAGGAGGGACACGGATGACGGACGGGCGAGCCGACCCGCTGCTGACGGTCGACAAGCTGACCATGCGGTTCGGCGGGCTCGTCGCGGTCAACGATCTGTCCTTCGTCGCCAGGCGCGGCGACATCACCGCCCTCATCGGCCCCAATGGCGCCGGCAAGACCACGGTCTTCAACTGCATCACCGGCTTCTACAAGCCGAGCTGCGGACGCATTGCGCTGGCGTTCCCCGTTCCCGCCACGCTCGACCGCATCGACGCGCTGACCGGCACCGGCGAGCGCTGGGCCACTCACGACGGCGGCGGGCTGTTCCTGCTGGAGCGCATGCCGGATTTCCAGATCGCGGCCAAGGCGCGCATCGCCCGCACGTTCCAGAACATCCGGCTGTTCTCGGGCATGACCGTGCTGGAGAACCTGATCGTCGCCCAGCACAACCCGCTGATGCGCGCCTCCGGCTTCTCCTTGCTCGGGCTGTTCGGCTCTGGCAGCTACGTGGCGGCGGAGCGCGCCGCGGTCGAGCGGGCGGCCCATTGGCTCGAGAGGATCGACATCGTCGACCGCGCCGACGATTCCGCGGGCGAGCTTCCTTATGGCGATCAGCGCCGGCTGGAGATCGCGCGCGCCATGTGCACGGACCCGGTGCTGTTGTGCCTCGACGAGCCGGCAGCCGGCCTCAACCCGCGCGAGTCGGCGCAGCTCAACTCGCTGCTGCGTGCGATCCGGGACGAGGACAAGACCTCGATCCTGCTCATCGAGCACGACATGAGCGTCGTGATGGAGATCTCGGATCACGTCGTCGTCCTGGAGTACGGCACCAAGATCGCCGACGGGCCGCCGGCCGAGATCCGCAACGACCCCAAGGTGATCGCCGCCTATCTGGGCGTCGAGGACGAAGAGGTGCAGCAGGCCGAGGCGGAGGTGGGGATTTGAACGAGCCACTTCTTTCGGTGCGTGGTGTCACCACCTACTACGGCAACATCATCGCACTGCGCGGGGTCGACCTCGACGTCAACCAGGGTGAGATCGTGACCCTGATCGGCGCCAACGGCGCCGGCAAGTCGACGCTGATGATGACGGTGTTCGGCAATCCCCGGGCGCGCGACGGGCGGATCGTCTACGGCGGCGTCGACATCACCGGCAAGCCGACCCACGAGATCGCGCGCATGCGCATCGCGCAGTCGCCCGAGGGACGGCGCATTTTCCCGCGCATGAGCGTGCTCGAGAACCTGCAGATGGGGGCCGAAATCGATGGCCTCGAGCACTTCGCCGAGGATCTGGAGCGCGTCTGCGAGCTGTTCCCGAGACTCAAGGAGCGTCTCGACCAGCGCGGCGGCACGCTGTCGGGCGGCGAGCAGCAGATGCTGGCGATCGCGCGGGCGCTGATGAGCCGGCCGCGCCTCCTGCTGCTCGACGAGCCCTCGCTCGGGCTGGCGCCGCTCATCGTCAAGCAGATCTTCGAGGTGCTGCGCGAGCTGAACCGCCGCGACGGCATGACGATCTTTCTCGTCGAGCAGAACGCGTTCCATGCCCTGCGGCTGGCCGACCGCGGATACGTCATGGTCAACGGGCTCATCGCCATGAGCGGCACCGGCCGCGAGTTGCTGGCGCGGCCGGAGGTCCAGGCGGCCTATCTCGAAGGCGGACGTCACTGAGGAGGCTTTGCCGATGCCCGAGTGGCTTTATGTCTCGAGCGAGAACGGCACGTGGGTGTTCATCCTGCTCACCGTCATTCTCGGTGGCTCCGCGGCGTGGGTGACCGGCAAGGCCATCGCCCAGACCTGGCGGCCGTTCTGGCAGTTGCCCGGATACGTGCTGCTGCTGACCGCAACTGTCCGCTTCCTGCACTACGCACTTTGGGAGGAGCCGCTGCTGCCGGTCCAGAACTGGCTGGTCGATTACCTCGTCCTGCTGGCTGCGGCGCTCATCGGCTACAGGCGGATGCGGGCGCTCCAGATATCGACGCAATACGCCTGGCTTTTCACGCCGGCCGGTCCTTTCGGGTGGCGCCGGAAGCCGACCGGCCCGGACTGAGCAGAGTTTCCGATTCCGGGTGACTTCCGCCCGGTTTCGGAGGATATTCGGGCGCAGGATGCCACGCCCGATGGGGTGCGAGCGACACTCCGGGTTCAGAGCGGAAGTGGGTCCGTCAGTAGGGAGATATTCAATGAGGAAAGTCTGGTTGTCGGGGTTGGCGCTGGCAGCGAGCGTTGCGCTCGCCGGTACGGCGAACGGTCAGATCAAGATCGGCGTCGGAGGCCCGCTGACCGGGCCGAATGCGGCTTTCGGCGCGCAGATGAAGAACGGAGCCGAGCAGGCTGCCGCGGACATCAACGCTGCCGGCGGCATCAACGGCCAGAAGATCGAAGTGGTCTTCGGCGACGACGTGTCGGATCCCAAGCAGGGCGTCTCGGTGGCGAACAAGTTCGTCGGCGACGGCGTTAAGTTCGTGATCGGCCACTTCAACTCCGGCGTGACGATGCCGGCGTCCGAAGTCTATGCCGAGAACGGGCTCTATATGATCACCCCCGCGGCAACCAACCCGAAGGTGACGGAGCGCGGCCTCTGGAATGTCACCCGCGTCTGCGGTCGTGACGACCAGCAGGGCGCAGTGGCGGGCAAGCACATCTCCGGCAGCCTGAAAGGCAAGAAGGTTGCCGTCGTCCACGACAAGACCACGTACGGCAAGGGTCTCGCCGACGAGACCAAGAAGGCGATCAATGCGGCCGGCGTGAAGGAAGTCCTCTACGAGGGTGTCAACACGGGCGAGAAGGACTTCACGGCCCTCGTCTCCAAGATCAAGGCGGCCGGAGCCGATGTGGTCTACTGGGGCGGGCTGCACACCGAGGGCGGCCTCATTCTGCGCCAGATGCGCGACCAGGGCGTCAACGCGGTCATGATGTCGGGCGACGGCATCGTCACAGACGAGTTCGCGGCCATTGCCGGCCCCGGCGTCATCGGCACGCTCATGACGTTCGCGCCCGACCCGCAGAGGAAGCCCGAGGCGGCCGAGGTGGTGAAGAAGTTCCTCGCCAAGAACTTCAAACCCGAGGCCTACACGCTTTATGCTTAT
Source organism: Hyphomicrobiaceae bacterium (assembly GCA_023384095.1). Classification (GTDB taxonomy): domain Bacteria; phylum Pseudomonadota; class Alphaproteobacteria; order Rhizobiales; family Hyphomicrobiaceae; genus ZC4RG25. The sequence continues at coordinate 35,739 of JAHDXT010000027.1, read as the reverse complement.
GCCTCCATGCAGATCATCGCGCAGTCGGCGGCACAGGCGAAATCGCTGGATCCCAAGAAGGTCGCCCAGGCGACCCACTCGGGCACGGCGTTCAAGACGGTTCTCGGCAACATCAGCTTCGACAAGAAGGGCGACCGCACGGACGCCGACTACACGATGTACGTCTGGAAGAAGATGCCGGACGGCAAGATCAGCTACGAGCAGATGTAAGCCGGCTACGAGCAGTCGAAAGCTTGAAAAAGGGGATGCGGCCGGCCGGCCGCATCCCCTTTCGAGCGAGTCGCGAATGGCGAGCAGCCCTATTCGCTACTGCCTGCTCGCTGTTCCGCTGTCCTTGTCGCCGCCGCTCGCGGGCATGCGGGCGGCGGTCCGCACTACCGGCCCTGCGACTGAGCCATGAACTCCGTCATCAGATCACGCTCGCAACGGCGCAGCGCCTCCGGCACCGGCCGGCCGGCAGCCGAGTACGCGCGGATCCGGTCCTGCACCCGCGCGTAAACGTCGCGCAGGTCGTCGTAGTCGTCGAGCTCAGCTAGAAATTCAACGCAATCGTTTGGAAGCTTTTCTGCACGTCTGCCCATAGACTTCTCCCATTGAACTGCGTTTCTCCCGCCCCGCCGCCTCCGTCATGCTGCCGTGCAGCTAAGGGAAAACTGCAACGACGGCGGCGTTTCTCGGCCGTTATGGCTCTCTGAATATTGCAGCGCAAAATAATCTCGTGATTTCCGCTGTTCCCTGCAGATAGTTAACCGGTCCGGAACGTCAAGGGCAACTGGTGCGCGCATGCTGCCGATGCAGCCCGGGCCTGCATCAGGCGTGCAGCCGGCAGACCCTCGCACGAGATCTTCTGGTCCTCGCCCAAGAGGCTCCTGGCGGCAGGGGTGGGGCACGTTGGCGAGTTGCGTAACGTCTGCGGCGAACTCATACTCGCGCGCGGCTCGCAGCAGCCGATAACAACTTGCCACGAGTGGGCCAGCCCAGGGAGCAGAAGCGATGTCGAAGATCAGACGCCGGCAATTTCTCAAGGGAGTAGCGACCGCGGGCGCAGCCGCCGGCGCGGCCACCCTAGCCAAGCCTGCCATCGCGCAGGGCAGGATCGAATGGCGCATGGTGACCACCTGGCCCAAGAACTTTCCCGGCCAGGGCGTCGGCGCAGAGCGTCTCGCGCAATCGGTGGGAGTGGCGACCGACGGTCGTCTGACCATCAAGGTCTACGCGGCTGGCGAGATCGTCCCGCCCTTCGAGAGCGTCGACGCCGTCATCCGCGGCGCCGCAGACCTGATGCACGCCACGCCCTACTACTGGCCGAACAAGAGCAAGGCACTCAACTTCTTCTCCACCGTCCCGTTCGGGATGACGACGAGCGAGCTCGACGCCTGGGTCAATCACCTCGGCGGCCAGCAGCTCTGGGACAAGATTTACGATCAGTTCGGACTGAAGGGCTTCCATACCGGCTCGACCGGCGTGCAGATGGCCGGCTGGTTCAACAAGGAGATCACCGGCATCGATTCCGTGAAGGGGATGAAGATGCGCATCCCGGGCCTCGGCGGCGAGGCGCTGCGCAAGCTCGGGATGACGACGCTGTCGCTGCCCGCCGGCGAGATCTTCGCAGCCCTCCAGTCGGGAGCTCTCGATGCCACCGAATGGGTGGGCCCGTACAATGACCTGGCGCTCGGGCTCTACAAGGTCGCGAAGTTCTATTACTGGCCGGGCATGCACGAGCCGGGCACGCACACCGAGACCACCGTCGACAAGAAGAAGTTCATGGCGCTGCCCAAGGACATCCAGTTGACATTCGAGGCCTGCTGCCGCAACGAGAACAATCTGCTCACCTCCGAGTTCAACGCCCGCAACGGCGGCGCGCTCGAAACGCTGATCCGCACCCACAACGTGCAGCTCAAACGGCTGCCGAACGACTTCCTGCAGGCCTACGGCAATGCCTCGGGCGAGGTGATCCAGGAGATGCGCGACGGCGGAGATGCGCTGACGAAGGAGGTGGTGGAATCCTTCCTCAAGGCGCGGCGCGATCTGGTCAACTGGAACAGGATCGCCGAGCAGGGCATGATGAACGCCCGGCTGCTCGACTACAAGTTTCCCGGCTGATCCGTTTCCGCTCGCAACGAGCTTCGGCGGGGCCCTGTTGCGGGCCCCGCTTTCTCGTCGGGCGCGTCAGCCGGCGATGTGCGTGCCCTTGACGAGCATCGCCGCGGCGGCGATGAGCATGGCGAGATGCACGAGCATCAGCAGCTCCTTCGCCACCGCGCTCTTGACCGGGCCCGGATGGTCCCGTCGGTCGATCAGCTTCAAGAGGCCGAACAGCGTCACCAGCCAGAAGGCCAGCAGCGCGGCTCCGATCTCGATTGTCGTGATGTCGTCCATGGGGCCTGGTCTCTCGCCGCCTTACCGCTTGTTCGAGAACGGGTTGTCCGTTTCCACCGGTATGCCGCTGTCGTCGAACTGGATCGCCTTGTCCTTGATGAACTCGCCGATGCCGCCTTTGCCCTTCTCCGCCGGCGCCATCTGCTGCTGCTGCTGGCCGAAGAGCTTGTTGGGCAGCCAGGTGGCCGTGCTCGGGAACGCCCACACGAGGCTCAGCGCGAATAGCTGCAGTGCCACGAACGGCAGGGCCCCGGCCCAGATCTGCCCGGTTGCGACCTCCGGCGGCGCAATACCGCGCATATAGAACAGCGTGAAGCCGAATGGTGGCGTCATGAAGCTCGTCTGCAGGTTGATGGCGATCATGACGCCGATCCAGATCGGATCGAGCCCCAGCAGGATCAGCGGCGGCCCGCAGATCGGCAGCATGATCAGGATGATCTCGAAGGTGTCGAGGAAGAAGCCGAGCACGAACATGATGGACATGACGGCGAGCATGGCGCCGAACGCGCCGCCCGGCAGATTGCGCAGAGCTTCCTCGACCATGTGCTCGCCGCCAAGGCCGCGGAACGTCAGCGAGAACAGCGACGCCGCGAGCACGATCACGAAGATGATCGAGGTCGTGACCATGGTGCCGAGCGCGGCATAGCGGATGGTGGCGAACGACAACCGGCGATTGATCGCGGCGAGCAGCATGGCGCCGACGGCGCCGACCGACGCCGATTCCGTCGGCGTCGCGAAGCCGAGCAGGATGCTGCCCAGCACCGCCACGATCAGGATCAGCGGCGGGATCAGCACGACGACGACACGTGCCGGCAGGCCTTTGCGCTCCTGCGTCGTCATGACCAGGGCGGGCACCGTCTCGGGCTGGAACACGGCCTTGTAGACGATCCAGAGCAGGAAGATGCCGACGAGGATGAAGCCGGGGATGAGGGCGCCCGCGAACAGATCGCCGACCGAGATCGGGTCGGGGGCGAAATTGCCGAGCTTGAGCTGGGCTGCCTGATTGACGCCGGCGAGCAGGTCGCCGGCGAAGATCAGCACGGTCGAAGGCGGGATGATCTGCGCCAGCGTCGAGGAGGCGCCGATCGTGCCGGTGGCGACCTTGGGGCAATAGCCGGCCCGGAGCATGGCCGGCAGGCTGATCAGGCCCATGGTGATCACCGTCGCGCCGACGACGCCCGTCGAGGCGGCGAGCAGGGCGCCGACGACGATTACCGAGAACGCGAGCCCGCCGCGCAGCGGCCCGAAGAGCTGCCCCATGGTCGTGAGCAGCGCCTCGGCGATCCCGGACTTCTCCAGGACCAGTCCCATGAAGATGAACAGCGGGACCGCGACCAGCACGTCGTTGGTCATGATGCCGACGTAGCGCAGCGGCAGGCCGTTGAGGATGGCGTAATCGAAGACCCCGGCTTGGTGGCCCAGAAAGGCGAAGATCAGCGATAACCCCGCCAGGGTAATCGCGATCGGGTAGCCGATGAGGAGGGTCCCGAGCACCGACAGGAAGAGGAGAATGGAGAGGATGTCGCCAATGTTGAGGGCAGCAAGCATGGGCTGATCGGCTCGGGAATGCGGGGTTGAGGACGGGGCGTCGCCCGCGGCAACGTCAATCGACTGTGCGTGGCGGCGGCAGCAGGTCGGGCCGGCCGCGGATCACGATGGTGCAGCGCGCGCAAATCGCCAGCCCCTGCAGCATCATCAGCGCGCAGAAGCCGAGGACGACCGCCTTGAGCAGGTAGAGCCCGGGCATGCCGCCGACCTGCGGCGACTCCTCGCCCAGCAGCCAAGAGGCCTCCACGTAGGGCCACGCCAGGTACCAGAGCACGATGACCCACGGGAACAGGAATACGAAGGTCGATAAAAGGTCGAGCCAGGCCTGAGTCCGCGGGGAGCGGGTCGCGTAGACGATATCGACCCGCACATGCCGGTTGGTCATCAGGGTGAAGCCCGAGCCGAGCATGAACGCAGCGGCATGCGTCCACACGAACAGCTCCTGCAGCCAGATGAAGCCGGTCTGGAAAGCATACCGGATCACGACGACCGTGGCGCAGATGATCACGGTGGCGAGAGTGAGATAGGCCACGGACCGGCCCACCACGTCGTTGACGGCTTCAGCCAGGTGCACGAAGCCTGCCAGTGCGCGCATCCTGCTCGTCTCCCCTTGAACGCCCCTTTTCGCAGAACACTAGCAGCCGGGCCGCGCCAGCGCCAACTCTCTGAGAGCGCAGGGACTTGCCGCGTCGCAAGGAATTAGCGAATGGCGAGTGGAGACCAGCCGGTGGCGGCGCGGCGAGCCGCCGCTGCCCGTCATCCATCCCGCTTCGGCATCCGGGCTCCTCAGTTGCCGAACAGCAGGTCGAAGAGGGTCTTCGGGGGCTTCCTGCGCCTTTGCTGCTGACCTCGCTGGGCATACGCCGGCTGCTCCCAGCCCTGGTTCCAGGGCGCCCAGGACGGGCCGCCGAAGTCGCCCCGGTCATTGACCGGGCGGCGCTGGGCCACCTCGCGCGGCTTCGCGCGCAGCTCGATCACGTCCGTCAGGCCGTCGATGCTCTCGATGGTCACGGTGCCTTCATTCCAGATCCAGTTCGAGAACTTCTCGCCCTGGCGATGAAGTTGCAGACTTACGACGCGGCTCGCCGCCAGATCGACGATCGCCACCTGCTCGACGGGCTCCGGCCCGCTCCGCCCCTCGGCCACGCCGGCCTGATAGCGCAACAGCCCGATGCCCTTCAGCGGGCCATCCTTCAGCTCCCAGTCGATGAGGCGCGGCTCGCCTTCGCCCGCCATCTCGAGCGGCACCCTCAGGTTCGGATTCTCCTCGAGCAGTGCGATGTAGCGGCCGTTCCGGCTGACGACGCGCCAGCCGGCGATCGCGGCCGCATCGATCTCGCCCGTCGCATCGGGCGCCACGGCCATGTGCTGCAAGGCGGCGCGGGCGTCGCGGTGGGCAGGCTTCAGCGACAGCGCCTTGCGGAAGCTGGCGATGGCGTCGTCGGTGCGCCCGAGTGCCAGCTCGACCTCCCCCTTGGCCCATTGCACGTCGGCGTCGTCCGCGCGAATGCGGAGCGCCTTCTCGACCTCCCTGAGGCCGAGCTCGGGCTGGCCCGTCTGCTTGTAGAGCCAGGCCCGGTAGGCGAATGCCTCGACGGAGCGCGGGTCGATCTCGATCGCCTTGGCAAGATCGGCTTCGGCTTCCTCATAGGCCTCGACCCTGCCCAGAGCCAGGCCTCGGCTCGCGAGGGCGCGTGAGGAGCGGGGGTCGATCTCGAGCGCGCGCGTGAAATCCCGGATGGCGGCGGCCGCATTGTCGGCGAACCTGTAAGCATGGCCGCGCTCGACGTGCATCTCGGCGTTGTCCGGCTCGAAGGCGATTGCGCGGCTGAGGTCCTCGATGGCTTCCTCGAAGCGTTCGAGCTCCATGGCGGCCGCGGCCCTGGCGCGGTAGGCCGACGCCGAGCGCCCGTCGGCGGCGATTGCGCGGCTGAAGTCGCGCATGGCGGCGTGGGGCCTGTCCTGCCGCAACAGTGCGCGCCCGCGCCCGGTGAGAGATGCCGTGCCCTGCTGCGGCATCAGCTTCACGGCGCGCGTGTAATCCCTGATCGCCGCAGGCCCCTGGCCGAGCCTGAGCAGGGTGCCGGCGCGGTTGTTGTAGGCGGCGGCGTAGCCCGGAGCCAGCGCGATGGCGCGGTCGAAGTCCTTCAGCGCCTCTTGTGGAAGCCCGAGCCCGAGCAGTGTGTTGCCCCGGTTGTTGTAGACAGGTGCATACTCCGGGAACAGTTGGACGGCGCGATTGTAGTCGTCGAGGGCGAGCTTGTGCTGCCCGAGCCGCGTGTTGGCGACACCCCGGTCGTTGAGGATGGCGGCGCGCCGATCGTTGGGGAGACTGGCGTCCTGCAGGGCCTCTGTATAGGCGGCTACTGCCTGATCGATCTGACCCCGGAGCAGCGCGGAAGCCGCTTCCTGCGCCTTGATGGCGGCGCTCTCGCCAGCCGCGAGCGCCGGCCCGACTGGCGCGAGCACGAGCACGAGCGCAACGGCGGCGGCTCGGATTGCGGTCGGTTTCCGCATGTCGTCTCCAGATGCTCCCGCCCAATGCCTGGGAGTATAACGCAACAGGCGAGCAAACCCGATAGGCCCATCTCCCTTTCGATGCTTCGAGAGGTTCGGCTTGAGCGGCAGCCGGTCCTTACCCGCGCACGATCTCCGCGATGGCCTTGCCGAGGTCCGAGGTGGAAGCCTTGCCGCCCATGTCGGGCGTCAGAGCCTCCTGCGCGCGGATCACGTCCTCGATGGCGCGGACGATGGCTTCGCCCGCCTGCCTGTGCCCGAGGTGCTCCAGCATCATCGCGCCCGACCAGATCTGGCCGATGGGGTTGGCGATCCCCTTGCCGGCGATGTCGGGAGCGGAGCCGTGCACAGGCTCGAACATCGACGGGAACTCCCGCTCGGGGTTGATGTTGGCGCCAGGCGCGATGGCGATGGTCCCAGTCGTGGCCGGGCCGAGGTCCGAGAGGATGTCGCCGAACAGGTTCGACCCCACGATGACGTCGAACCAATGCGGATTGCGCACGAGATGGGCGGTCAGAATGTCGATGTGGAACTGCCGGGTCCTGACCTCGGGGTACTCCTTGGCGACGGCGGCGAACCTCTCGTCCCAGTAAGGCATCGAGATCGAGATGCCATTCGATTTCGTGGCCGAGGTCACCTCGCGGCGCTTGCGCGTCATGGCGAGGTCGAAGGCGTAGCGCATGGCACGCTCGCAGCCCCTCTTCGTGAACACCGCCTGCTGGATCGCCATCTCGTGGTCAGTGCCATCGTAGATACGCCCGCCGATGGAGGAGTATTCGCCCTCGTTGTTCTCGCGCACGATCCAGTAGTCGATGTCGCCGGGCTCGCGTCCGGCCAGCGGCGACTTGAGTCCCTCGAACATGCGCACGGGCCGCAGGTTTATGTACTGCTGGAAACCGCGGCGGATCGGAATGAGCAGTCCCCAGAGCGAGACGTGATCCGGTACGCCCGGATAGCCGACGGCGCCCAGATAAACGGCGTCATAGGGGCGCAGCCGGTCGAGCCCGTCCGCGGGCATCATGGCTCCCGTCTTCTCGAATCGCCCGCAGCTCCAGTCGAAGTGATCCCACTGGAATTCGAGACCGTGGCGCCGACCCGCCGCCTCGAGCACCCGCAGCCCCTCGGGTACGACCTCGTTGCCGATGCCGTCGCCCGGGATGACGGCGATCCGCATCCTGTTGGTCCTCTGCTGCGCGTCCTTGGCGTCGGCCATGCCGGGCTGCTCCCGCTGTTGCGCTGACCAGGGCCGGGCGCTCGGCCTGCTGATCGTCGTCCGCCTCGGTTTAGCCGAGATGAAGCCGTCCGCCAACGGTCTAGGCCCGCCCGCGAGCCGCGGTCGAGGGCACGAGGACGGAGGACGACGGCTCGGCGGGGCCGATCGCACCCATTGGACGGGACCTCCGCGGGCGCAGGCCGCCTCCATGCGCCTGGGTGAACCATGCGATCGTCGCGTCGAGCCCTTTCTCGAGCGATACGCGCGGCGTCCACCCGAGCAGGGCCCGCGCCAGGGAGATGTCGGGCTTGCGGCGGCGCGGATCGTCGAGGGGCAGCGGCCGCGAGGCGATGCGCGAGCTCGACTCCGTCATGGCGATGACGCGGCGGGCGAGGTCGGCCACGCTCACTTCCGCGGGATTGCCGAGATTGACCGGCCCCATCACGGGGCCGGGAAGCCACATCAGGTCCTGAAGACCGGCGACGAGGTCGGCGACGTAGCAGAACGAGCGTGTCTGCTGCCCGTCGCCGTAGATAGTGACGTCGCGGCCGGCGAGAGCCTGGCAGATCATGTTCGAGATGACGCGCCCGTCGTCGGCGCGCATGCGCGGGCCGTAGGTATTGAAAATGCGCGCTACACGGACGGAGGCGCGTTTGGTGCGGGCGAAATCATAGGTCAGCGCCTCGGCGGCCCGCTTGCCCTCGTCGTAGCAAGCCCTGGGGCCGGTCGGATTGACGTTGCCCCAGTATCGCTCCGTCTGCGGATGCACTTCCGGGTCGCCGTAGACCTCGCTCGTCGAGGCGAGCAGGAAGCGGGCATCGGTCTGCCCGGCCAGCTCGAGGAGGTTGCGCGATCCGACGACGCTGGTCAGCAGCGTGTGTACGGGATCGGCCTGGTAGTGCGGAGGCGAGGCCGAGCAGGCGAGATTGAAGATGGCCTCGATCCGTCGCCGTCGCGACGTGAGCGCTACCGGCATGTCGTCGCAGATGTCGGCCTCGATAAAAGAGAAGCGGGGCTCCCGCTTCAAGTGCCGCAGGTTCTCGATGGTGCCGGTCTTGAGGTTGTCGAGACAGATCACGCGGGCGCCGTCCGCCAGCAGAGCATCGCACAGATGCGAGCCGAGGAAACCCGCCCCTCCCGCCACGAGGACGAGCTTGCCCTTTGCCTTGCCCATCGAAATCCTCTCCGGTGCGACTTGCTCTTCAGGCGAGACCTTCAGCGCCCTGCTCCAACGCGCAACTTTGGATCCGGTTTCGCGGCGGCGGCGCCCCGCTGTCAGTGGCGATGAGCGCCGGTCCCGACGAGCTCGCGACCGGCGGCGCGCGGGGCGGATCCGTGCAAGGCTTCCAGAAGGTACGCCTCGAGCTGCAAGGCGCGCCGGACCGCCGTGTGGTTGGCGAGGACACGACGCCGCGCGGCCTGGCCCAGTCGCTTCCGCCTGGATTCGGGGATGCTCAGCAGCGCAGCGAGCACGTCCTCCGGTCGGATCGCGACGATGACCTCGCGTTCCGGCTGCAGGATCGTCTCGAGGCCCGGCCACGGATCCGAGATGATGGCGGTGCCGGCGGCGGCCGCCTCGAACAGCCGTACGCTCGGGCTGAAGCCGGCCCGCACCATCCCCGCCCGCGTCACGTTGAGCGTGAAGCGGCTGGCGGCGTAGAAAGCCGGATGCTCCGAGGGCGGCACATGCTCGATGCGCTCGACGTTGCCGGGCCACGCGATGCCGGCCGGATATTGTGCGCCCGCGACGGCGAAGCGCAGGTGCGGAGACCGCCGCGCCGGCTCGATCAGCAGCCGGTGCAGCGCCGCCTGCCGGTCGGCGCTGTAGGTCCCGAGGAAGCTCAGGTCCCAGCGCGTGGGCCGCCGCTGCGGTGCATAGGCGTCGGGGTCGACGGAGCAATAGAGCGCGCGGGCCGCCGCCACCCCGAGCCGCCGCTCGATGTGGGCGAGGATCGGGCCGCCGGTGAACGACAGATAGAGGTCGTAGCCGGCGGCCAGCTCGGGGGAAAGATAGGCGCAGGTTCCGGCCTCGAGGTCGTCCAGCGTCACCGGAGTGTCGATGTCGTAGAAGACCTTGACGCCGCGAGCGCTCGCCTGCACGAGCCGGCCGACCGCGATGCCGTTCGGCACGTAGGAGCCGACCACGACGGCGTCGGCCGTTTTGATAGGACCGGCGTAGCGGTCGAGGTCCGGCAGGCTCGAATAGAACGCGAGACGGCAGTAGTCCGGATCGGTCAGGTCGCGGGTCGATGCGTACCAGGGCACATCGCGCTCGAGGAAGAGGATGTCGTGACCCCTGGCCGCGAGCGCCCGCAGCAGCGCCCGGTAGGTGGTGGCGTGCCCGTTCCCCCAGCTCGACGACAGGCTGAGCCCCAGCACGACGATGCGCAGCGGCCCGCTCCTCACATTCCGCTCCCGTTGTGCCGTTTATCCGCAGCCAGCCCGCACAGGATCGCGTCGACCCGAGCTCCCCTGAGCTCATACGTGTGCTCGGCCGTGATCCGGGCCAGCGCCGCGCGGCCGATCTCCCATGCGCGCTCGGGGGTGAGCGCTTCGAGTATTGCGAGCACGTCGCGGCCGTCGCGCGCGACGAGGATCTCCATGCCCGGCTCGAGGAACAGCTCGATGCCTTCCCACGCGTCCGTGATGATGCAGGCGCCGGCGCCCGCCGCCTCGAATACGCGCGTCGCCGGGGAGAAGCCCACCGCTGCCATGCTGTCGCGCGCGACGTTGAGCACGGCGAGCGGCGTCGCGTTGAAAGCGTTGTGGTCGCGGCAATAGACGTGGCCGAGATTTCGGACGTTGGCCGGCAGTTGATGCGGCTCCCAACCGTTGCCGCCGATGAGGAACTGTCTCGCCGGCGCGGACCTCGCGGGAGCGAGGAAGAACTCCTCGACGCGGGCTTCGCGGTCCGGCAGCCGATTGCCGAGGAAAGCGAGGTCGGCGGCAAAGCGGGGGTCGGGCGAGACCGGATGGTGCGTCGTGGGATCCAGCGCGTTGTAGACCGGCTCCGCCCGGCGGGCGCCGAGGTCGAGGTAGCCCGCGACGACGGGCGGGCCGCCGCCGTAGGTCAATACCGCGTCCAGACTCGGCAGGGCGCGGCGCAGAGGATGGTCCGGGTTGCGGCGCAACTCCGCCAGCGTCGCCGGCGCGTCCACGTCCCAGAAGATGCGGATCGCACCCGGCCGCGCCTCGCGCATGATCCCGGCGAGCAACTCGTCGTCCAGCACGCCGACGCCGCTCGCCTTGATAACGGCGTCGGCCGAGCGGGCCTCCGCCAGCACAGCGGCGGCGCCCTGCGGAGTGGGCGGGTAGACGCGCGAGCGCGCCCAGTCGGGCGGGTCGATGTCGCGGTGCTGCTGCCGGCCGAAAGCGTCGGGCTCGTAGAAGGTGACGTCGTGGCCGCGCCGGGCGAGCGCCGCCAGCAGGCCCCGGTAGTAGGTGGCGGCGCCGTTCCAATAAGAGGAGAGCAGGCTGGAGCCGTAGAAGGCGACCTTCATGCCGCTGCGTCCACGGGCTCGGCGCGAATCTCCTCGATGATACGCACCAGCTCCCCGGCCCGGTGGCGGCAGGTATGCCGTGCTCGGATCGTTGCGAGACCGCTGGCGGCGAGCGCCTTGCACAGTTCGCCGTCGTCTCTCAGCATCGACAGGTAGCGCTCGACCGCCGCAGGATCCCGCGCCATCAGGAAGTCCGCTCCGGGCCGGAACAGCCCCTCGGCATCCTCCCATGGCGCCGAGACGAGCGGGATCCCGCAGGCCAGCGCCTCGAAGACGCGTATGGTCGGGATGCCCGGCAACCGCGCGACGTAGAGCCGGCGGGGGACGTGCACGGTCGCCATATAACGGGCGAGCACGGTCGGGACCTGCGCATTGGGCAGCCAGCCGCGGTAGCGGGCGCCGTGCGCGCTGAGGGCGGCGAGCGCTGACTCGGGATAGCGAACGCCATGGACATCGAGCGCAAATCCGCAGCGCGCCGCCGGTCTCAACAGATAGGCGGCAATCTCCTCGGAACGCTCCTCGTCGCCCCAGTTGCCGATCCAGACGACGCCATCGCGGGGGCCGCCCTCCGGCGGCGGACGGAACAGCCGCGTGTCCGCCGCCTCGTGCCAGACATGGACGCGGCGGCCCCAGCCCTCCCGGCGGTAGACCGCCGCCAGCGCCTCGCCGAAGGCGAGCACCGCGTCGAAGCCGTCGAGATCGAAGCGGCCGATCGCGCCGGGGTCGCTCACGGCACGGTGGTGAGTGTCGTGGAAGAGGAGGGTGAAGCGGCCGCCGCGAGCCCGCAGCCGGCCCAATCCGCCGACCAGCCGAGGCTCGTTCCACTCGTGGGCGATGACGACGTCGGCCCCTGCGACACACGCCTCGAGATCGGCATCAGCACCGTAGGCGACAGGCTTCAGCTCCGGGTAGGCGGCATGGAACGCGTCGACCGCGCTGGGCCCATGGTCCGCCAGCAGGTTGTCGAGACTCCAGCCGGACCGGGGCTGCAGGGCAACGGCGTCATGGCCCGAGGCGATCAGCTCGGCGAGGACGCCGCGGAGGAAGTGGGCGTTGCCGTTGTTCCAGCAGGAGGTCAGCGAATGCGTGAAGTAGACGAGCCTCATGCCATGACCTCGCTGCCGGAACGCTGGCGCTTCCTCGACAGCAGGCCCCCATAGATCGCCCGCACCTTCGCGGCCATGACCTCGGCCGTGTACCGGCGCGCCCGCCTGCGCGCCGCAGACGCCATGAGTGTCCGCTGGCGGGCGTCGCCGGCGAGCAGCTCGATGGCCGAGGCGACGGCCATCTCGTCATCGGGCGGAACGAAGCAGGCGGCGCCCTCCCAGAGCTCGCGGAACGTCGCGATGTCGGACAGCACCAGCGCGCATCCGGCCTCTGCCGCCTCGAGCACCGCGAGGCCGAACGGCTCATAGCGGGCAGTCGAGACGAAGATGGGCTTGGCGGCCAGCCACTCGGCTAGGTGGCCGTCGGTGAGGCTGCCGAGCGGCTGAACGTGGCTGAAGCTTATGCTCGCCCGGTTCGGCCCCCTGAGCGGCCCGGCGGCGAGCACCGGCAACGACAGGCGTGCGGCCGCTGCATCCAGCGCGCGCAAGTTCTTGCCTTCGTCCCACAGCCGGCCCGCCGTGAAGGCGAAAGGCGCCTCGGGGACTGCGGTGCCCTCGGGCAGGCTCTGGCGCATGCAGGGCCGGCGCCCGTTGTAGACGACCGTCGGAGCAACCGGCAGCTTGTAGGTCTGCGAGACGAAGCGGGCGAAAGCGCCGCTCGGAGCGATGATGGCGTCGGCCCTGGCGAGCCCGCTGGCGACGAGATCCTTGTGCCAGCGGAGCTGCCGGGCGAGCGGCCGCGCGCGGACCGCCTGCCACCACGTCGCGATGCAGGAGTGGCAGACGGCGACGACAGGCACCGGGTAGCGCGGGCCGGCAGCGAGCACGGGGCTGTTGAGGTGGATGACGCCGCCGCCTTCCGCGCGGGCGACGGACGCGACGGCGGCTGCCGCCTCCAGCACCTCGTCGGGCGAGTCCGCGGTCCAGTCGAGCGGCAGATCGAGGCAGATCAGCTTCAGGCCCGGAATGCGCCGCGCCGCGGCAAGCTGCTCCGTGCGCGGCGACGGTCCGAGCACGCACAGCGTCGTCTCGGTATCGTAGGCCCGCAGCCCCTGGGCCAGGTCGAGCGAGTATTGCCAGACCCCGCCCACTGCATCGGCGGTCATGAATACCCGCAGCGAGTCGGCCTGTGTCAGCTCCGGCAGCATGTGACCTCCAGCTCGGCAAGTGGGTGCGGCCGCTCGTCCTGGATGTCGCTGAACTCAGTGAACTGGGCGAGGTAGTGGGCGTGCGCGCGCTCCCAGGCGTCGTCGTCCGGCCTGCCCCAGAGCCGGTGGTAATCGGGCGAGCTCGGGTAGGGGTAGAGCGGCACCGGGTCGTTGGCCCATACTCCGTGCCGTTCGAGCAGGACGCGCCACGCCGCGATCCGGCGGGCGTCGTCGCCGGCCGTCCTGATCAGGTTGGCCTGCACGAAAGGCACCGAGCGGCGGGCGTGGATCAGGCGCTCGGCGAGCTCGTCCGTGGACATGCGGCATCGCTTGGCCAATGCGTCCCGGCCCTCGGCGCTGAGGCTCTCGACGCCCGCCTCGATCGACACGCATCCGGCATGGCCGAGCATGTCGAGCATGTCCGGCTTCCACAGGTCGATGCGTGTCTGGATGCCGAACGCGACATCGCGCGCGGAGAGCGCCTCGAGCAGCCCGGCATCGGGCAGGAAGATCTCGTCGATGAAATAGAGGTAGGTGACGCCCTGGGCGACGAGGCCGTCGATCTCCTCGAGGATCGCGACCGGGTCACGGCGGCGATATCTGTCGCGGAAATCCATCTTTGCACAGAACGTGCACGAATAGGGACAGCCGCGCGAGGCTTCGACCTCGGCGCCGGGGCCATCCGGCTCGCGGTCGAAGCGGTGGTGGTGGTGCTGGTGTCGGGCGATCCAGTCATCCGGCCAGCCGAGCGCGGCGAGGCTTTCGAAACGGGCCGCATGGGGCGTTCCGTTGACCTCGATCCCGCCCCCGGCACGGTAGGCGATCGAGGGCACTTGCGCCAGCGAGTGTGCGTCGGCGAGCTTGGCGATCACCTCCTCGCACTCGCCCATGACGGCGATGTCGACGCCGAGCTTGCGCAGCACGGTGGCCGGAGTCGCCGAGCCGTGCGGCCCGACGGCCACCGTCGTGCCTCCGCGCCCGCCGAGCGACAGCAGGAATTCGTTCGGCACCCGCAGCTCAGGCTGCGCGCAGCGCCAGAACAGATAGCTCGGCGCCGTCGTAACGACCGTCATGTCGGGCCGGAAGTCCGCCACCTTGTCGGCCAGTTCGGTGCTGCCCTGTCCATTGAGATGCCCGTCGAGCAGCAGCACACGATGTCCCGCAGCAGCGAGCAGGGCTTTGGCGTAGCCGAGCTCGAGCGGCAGGTGCGGCGCGCGGCAGCCGAAATAAATGCTGTTCTCGAAGCGCCAGGGCGGGTTGACGAGTGCCACCCTCATGGCAGCTCTGCCGCTTGAGCCGTGGCCGCAGCCGCGGTCGTCGGGACGGCCGCTGGCTGGGCGCTCTCCTTCTGCATCCAGCGGTAGAGGTCCCTCAACCCGTCACGCCACCCTCTCGGCGGCGGCAGGGCCAGCATGCGCTCCGCGCGGCGGATGTCGGAGACGTAGTAGCGCTGATCGCTGGCGCGCCAGTCCGCGAGCTCGACCGCGAGCGGCCGGCCGACCAGCATGCCGACTTCGGAGACCACCTGCAGCAGGCTCACGGCATTGGCCGGCCCGCCGCCCAGGTTGAACACGTTGCCGCGCGCGGTGGTGATGCGGCGCCAGGCGGCGAGATAGGCTTCGACCGCATCGGCGACGTGCAGCACGTCGCGGACCTGGCAGCCGTCGCCGTAGATTGTGATCGGCTCCCGCGCCAGCGCCGAACTGACGAAATGCGCAACCCAGCCCTGGTCCTCCGTGCCGAGCTGGCGCGGCCCGTAGATGCAGCTCATGCGCATCACCACGGTCGGCATGCCGAACGAGCGCGCGTAGTCGAGCACGTACTGGTCCGCCGCGCCCTTGGAGCAGCCATAGGGCGTATGCAGCGAGAGCGGCTGGTCCTCGCCGACGCCATGCGCGCGGACTCGGGTGTCTCTCGGCAGGTAGGCGTCTGCGGCCCGCTCCAGCGCGAGGCCGCCGAGATCGCCATAGACCTTGTTGGTGCTGGCGAAGACGAACGGGATGCGATCCCGCCGGCGCCGCAGCGCCTCGAGCAGCAGCAGCGTGCCGCGGACGTTGATGTCGAAGTCGCGGCAGGGATCGTCGAGGCTGGTGGTCACCGCCACCTGGGCCGCCAGGTGGAAGACGGCGCTCGCCTCGCGAGCGGCGGACGTGACGGCCGCCTCGTCCCGCACGTCGGCGACGGCCGCGGAGATCCGCTCGGGGTGCCGGCGCTTCAGCCAGGCGAGATTGGCCTCCGCGCCGGGGCGCATCAGGGCATCGAGCACGATGACGTCGTGCCCCTCCCTCGCCAGCCGGTCGGCGAGATTGCAGCCGATGAAGCCGGCGCCGCCCGTCACGAGCACCGGGCGTCGCGAGGCCGCGCTGGACCGCTTGCGGCCGCCGTTCGAGCCGTCTGCCGTCATGCCACGAGGCCTCGCTGCTCGAGCTCCTCACGGGCCTTCGGGACGCGGTCCTGCGCCTCCTGGCTCGCAACCCATCGGGCGAGCCCCGCGAGCCCGTGCGCGAAGTCGGAGGTCGCCGTAAAGCCGAGCTCCGCGCGGATCTTCTCCACGTCCGCGAAGCAGTGCCGGATATCGCCCGCGCGCGCCTTGCCGGCGATCTCGGGAACGATGTCGTCGCGGCCCATGGCGGCGGCGAGCATATCCGCGACCTCGCGGATCGAGCGGTGCCGGCCGCTGCCAACGTTATAGACGTTGCCCGCCGCCGCCGGATGCTCCAGCGCCAAGGTGAAGGCGCGGCTCACGTCGTCGACGTGCACGAAATCGCGGCGCTGGCGGCCGTCCTCGAAAATCAGCGGACTGCGACCGTTGAGCAGGCGAGAGGCGAAGATCGCCAGGACGCCGGTGTATGGATTGCTGAGCGCCTGCCCCGGGCCGTAGACGTTGAACAGCCGGAGCGCGACGGCCTGCATGCCGTAGGCGGCGGCCATCAGCAGCACCAGCCGCTCCTGCGCATATTTGGTGAGCGCATAAACCGAGGCGAGGCTCGGCCGCTTCGACTCGGGCG
Source organism: Hyphomicrobiaceae bacterium (assembly GCA_023384095.1). Classification (GTDB taxonomy): domain Bacteria; phylum Pseudomonadota; class Alphaproteobacteria; order Rhizobiales; family Hyphomicrobiaceae; genus ZC4RG25. Next base: position 19,320 of record JAHDXT010000027.1, on the reverse strand, counting down.
TCGGCACGGGGACGAGCGGCCGCCCCTGGCCGTCGCGCGGATCCCAGCCGCTGCTGCCGTCGCCGCGGCCGGCGCGAGTCGGCATATCCTCGATCAGCTTGCCGTCGGCGTCCCGGTAGAGGCCCTCGCCGTAGATGCTCATCGAGGAGGCGACCACGATCCGCTCGACGGGGTTGCCGATCAGGGCCTCCATGAGGACCGCGGTTCCGCAATCGTTGGTGCTGACGTAGCGCTCGACGGCGTACATGCTCTGGCCGACCCCTACCTCGGCGGCCAGATGCACCACCTTGTCGACGCCTACGAGAGCCCGCCTGGCGACGCTGGCGTCGCGGATGTCGCCGATGACGACCTCGCCGTCGGACCCGAGCCGATGCCTGCCGGCCGAGCGGCCGTGCACCTGCTCATGCAGGTTGTCGAGGATGCGCACCGTTGCGCCGCGCTCGATGAGGGCCCGCGTCAGGTTGCGCCCGATGAAGCCACCGCCCCCGGTGATCAGAACTCTCTGCGGCATGTGCGGTCTCGCCTACGCGTTGGCGGTGCGAACGACGAGCTTGTTGAAGCGGCTCTTTTGCTCCGAAGTGGCTTCCTGGTAGAGGAAGGCGAGCTTTCTTTCCTCGAAGATGCGGAAGAGCTCGTCCCAGGAGATCTGCTCCACGTTCTCGTCGGGCTCCTGGAGGCCGATCCGCAGGATGCCGCCTTCGCCATCGGTCCTGACGACGGAGTGGCGGCCGTCGCGCGCCTCGACCCATTTCCGGATCTCGCGATGGTCGGTCGTGGTCTTCGCCTGGGTCACGTCCCGCCTCTACACCGATGCGTCGCCTGAGCATCAAAACGCACGGCAGGTGGCTTGGTTCCCGGCATCGGCTGATACCGGGTGTGAGAAAGCTTGCGGCTGCCTGCCGCATGCGGATGCCACATCGGGCGATAACCGGCGGCCCGGAACACATCGCCTGCTCGTGCGTTCCTCCGGCACAACCTCCCGGAGCCACCGGAGCTTCAGGCTGCTCCCCCGATCAGCGAAATACGGAGCCTACCGCCTTGTGCGCCAGCAAAGTTCGCGTGGGGATCGTCGGCGTCGGGAACTGTGCGTCCTCGTTCGTCCAGGGTCTCGCCCACTACCGCGACTCGAGCGAGAACGCTACGCCCGCGGGCCTGATGAACACCGATGTCGGCGGATACCGCACCGGGGACATCGAGATCGCATCGGCCTTCGACGTCAGCGCCGCCAAGGTCGGCAGCGATGTCGCAGACGCGATCTTGGCGCCGCCCAACAACACCTTCCGCTTCGCCGAGGTGCCGCGCACCGGCGTGACGGTGTTGCGCGGGCGGCTTCTCGACGGTCTCGGCAAATACCTGAAGGACGACATCGAGATATCGTCGCTCCCGGAAGCCGATGTCGCGCGGGAGTTGAAACAGAGCGGCACCGAGATCGTCGTCTCCTATCTGCCGGTCGGCGCCCAGCGGGCGACGGAGCATTATGCCTTGTGCGCACTCGAGTCGGGATGTGCGTTCGTCAACTGCGTGCCCGTGTTCATCGCATCGAGCCGCTCCTGGCGCGAGCGCTTCGAGAAGGCGAGGCTGCCGCTCATGGGCGACGACATCAAGAGCCAGGTCGGCGCCACCATCGTGCACCGGGTGCTGGCGAATCTCTTCCGCGAGCGCGGCGTGCGCATCGATCGGACCTATCAGCTCAACTTCGGAGGCAATTCCGATTTCAAGAACATGCTCGAGCGCGAGCGACTCGAATCGAAGCGGATCTCGAAGACGCAATCGGTGACGAGCCAGTTCGACGCCCCGCTCGAACCCGGTAACGTGCACGTCGGGCCGAGCGATTTCGTGCCCTGGCTCACGGACCGCAAGTGGGCCTACATCCGGCTCGAGGGCACGACGTTCGGCGGCGTGCCGCTCAATCTGGAGCTGAAGCTCGAGGTCTGGGATTCACCCAACTCGGCCGGAGTCGTCATCGATGCGGTGCGCTGCGCGAAGCTGGCGCTCGACCGCGGCGTCGGAGGCGCGCTGATCGGACCTTCCAGCTATTTCATGAAGTCGCCGCCACGGCAGTTTTCGGACGCGGAAGCACGCGCCCTGACGCTCGCATTCATGCGCGGCGACAGCGGATACGACCAGCACTGACCAGCCGCGGCAGCGGCCGCTCAGAATGGCGAGCCTGCGGCGGTGGGCTCCAGCCCGAGATGCCTTGCGATAGTCGCGCCGACATCGGCGAAGGTCGTGCGGCGGCCGAGCGGGCCCGGCTCGCGCCCGGTGCCGGAGACCAGGACCGGGACCTGCTCGCGCGTATGGTCGGTGCCCCGCCACGTGGGGTCGCAGCCGTGATCGGCAGTGACGATCAGCAAATCGCCAGGACCGAGCCGCGCCATGAGATCCGGCAGGCGCGCATCGAAGGCCTCGAGGGCCGCGGCGTAGCCCGCCACATCGCGGCGATGGCCGTACTCGCTGTCGAAGTCGACGAAGTTGGCGAGCAGCAGCCCCCCGTCGCCGAGCGACGAGAGGCCCTCCAGCGTGCGGTCGAGCAGCGCATCGGTGCCGACGGCCTTGAGCACGCGGCCGGTGCCGGAATGGGCGAAGATGTCGGCGATCTTGCCGACGCTCACCACGTCGCGGCCCGCCGCCGTCGCGCGGTCGAGGATCGTGGGCGAGGGCGGCGGCACGCCGAGGTCGCGCCGGTTTGCGGTGCGCTGGAAGCCCGTTGCCGGGGCGCCGACGAACGGGCGCGCAATCACCCGCCCGATGCGCAGCGGATCGACCAGCCGGCGCGCGACGGCGCACACTGCGTAGAGGCGCGCCAGCCCGAACGCCTCCTCGTGCGCGGCGATCTGGAGCACGCTGTCGGCGGAGGTGTAGCAGATGGGCTTGGCCGTCCGCAGGTGCTCCTCGCCCAGCTCCTCGATGATGGCGGTGCCCGACGCGTGGCGGTCGCCGAGGATGCCCGGCAGTCCGGCCTCGGCGCACAGTGCCGCGACGAGGTCCGGCGGAAAGCAGGGGATGCTGTCCGGGAAATTGCCCCAGTCGAAGGGCACTGGCACGCCGGCGAGCTCCCAATGGCCGGAAGGCGTGTCCTTGCCGCGCGAGACCTCGGCCGCCGAGCCGTAGCACGCGTGTGGCGCGGCGCCCTCGAGCCCGGGCGGGATGCGGCCGGTTGCCAGCCCGCACGCGCCGCCGAGTCCGAGGCGAATGAGGTTCGGCAGCAACAGCGGTCCATTCCGCAGCCCCGCCCGATCGGCCTCGCCGCGCGCGCAGCACTCGGCGATGTGGCCGACGGTATCGGCGCCCGCGTCCCCGTAGAGAGCCGCGTCCGGCGCGCCGCCGATGCCCACCGAATCGAGGACGAGGAGCGCGGCGCGTGGCATTTCGTCGGCTTCCGCTGCAAGGTCTTTACCGGCCTGTCGTCAACGCGCGAGTGGCCGGATCGTTCGCTGGCGGCGGATCAATCCGCACGGCGGACATGATAGGTGATCCCGTCCCACCACGCGAGATCGCGGGTGCCGAGGCGCACGGGCCGGAACCCGGCGCTCTCCGCCTGAGGGCCGAAAGGCTCGCCGTCGTCGCCGTAGGAGTAATTGAACAGCACGAGCGAGCCGCCGGGCCTGAGGACGCGGTGTGCCTCGCGCAGGCACGTTTCCGCGAGACCGCCGCCCGCAAGGACGAGATAGGGAAACGTATCGACGGCCAGCACCAGGTCGAAGGCGCCGCTGGCCAAGGCCGCCAGGTCGCGGCCCGACGTCTGCGCCAGCAGGATATTGGGGCGGCCGGCGCAGCGCCGGCGGGCGACGGCGAGTATGCCGCCCGAGACGTCGACCCCGACCACGGCGCCGACCTCGCCCGCGAGCGCGGCCGTGACGCGGCCAATGCCGCAGCCGAGGTCGAGTGCCGTGCGGTCGCCGCCGAGCAATCCCCACTCGCGAAGACGGTCGACGAGACTGGTTGTCGCCGCATCGAGCAGGTCGGGCGACCCCAGCGAGTAGAGGGCGACGCCGGCTTCCGGCGACAGCTCGGACAGGCGGTCGAAGACCGCGGCCCAGCGCGCCGGCGAGCCTAGCCCGGCATCGCGCCTCGTGTGATCTGCCTCGCCCAGGACGGACCTCACGGTGTCCCATGCGCCCGGAGAGCGGCGCCACAGCGCGAGCATGGCGGCCAGCCGCTCGCGCTCCGGCCGGCCTGCCGCCGCCGAGGCGGCGAGGATCGCCGGCGCGATCTCGTCGGCGTACCTCGCCTCGATCAGCAGCCGCATCAGGGCGACGTTGGGAGCGAGGGCGCCCCGCGCGCACGCATCGAGCGGCCGGCGCAGCGGATCAGGCAGGTCCGCCGCAACCGATCCGTGCCGCTCTTCAGCCATGGCCCGTGTGCCTCACGAAGGTCAGCTTCAGGGTATGCCGGTCGACGGCGCCCCACGCGTACTTGTAAGCCTCGCCGCCGCGCAGGAGGTGGAGCTCGCGCACGCCCTCCCGCATCGCGTCCTCGATGGCATGGCCGAGAAGCACCGTGCCGGGACTGTAGTACGCGAAGCGCGGGTCGAAGCCTCCCAGGTAGCCATAGGCGCGGCCGCAGTGGGAGAACCCGTAGTAAACGCCCGCGATCCCGCCGCCGATCCTCAATGCGAAGAGGCGCGCGATCCCGCGCTCGACGAGGCCGGCCAGAGCGTCGCCATGGAACGCGCGGGTGCGCGGATCGGCGAGCACGCCGGGCAGACCTCGCCCTTCCCATCGCGTCGTGTGCGTTTCGACGAGAGCGTCGAGCCATTGCCGGGGCGTGCGCTCACGCGTCGCGACGACCGCCGCGCCGGGGCTGCGCGACAGCCTGTGCCGGGCCATGCGCAGCTTGCGCCTCTGCCGCGCCGGAATGGCCGGATGGGTCGCCGCATCGGCGCAGCCGGGCGACAGATGGAGAACAGGGCAGGTGTCGGCGTCCTCCACCGCCTCCGAGCAATGGTCGGGGCAGGGCAGGCGAAGCGAGGCGGCATCGGGAAGGACGCGGCCATCTCCCATGCGACCCACGACTCGCGGCAATGCGTCAGGTGATGCACGATTGCGCCTCCCGCACCGGGAGCTTCGGGATCGACCAGCACATCGACGTAGTCGCTGAGCGAGATGCCGAGCGGGAGGAGGCGGCGGCCATTAGGGCCGTCCTCCAGATAGAGCGGCGCCAGGGCGACCAGCCGGCCCCTGTCGCGGACCGCGATCGACATCAGCCTGCCCGGCGCGAACGCGGCCCACCAGGCGGTGAGCCAGGCGGGGGACTGGAACGGCGTCGCCGCGGGCGAGCGCCGCCACAGCTCCCACCACTCCGGGGCCAGGCCGGCCAGCGCCGCGGGCTCGCGGATCTCGTCGGTCTCGAACGCGCCTGTCACAGCGCCGCCTCCGCTGCCGGGCCAAGTGCCGCAGACCGCCGGATCATCTCCCGATAGAGGCCGACATAGCCCTCCACCATGCGATCGAGCGAGAAGCGGGCGCGGGCGGCGGCGCGGCAGGCCTCGGGATCGATCGAGGAGACTGCCTGCATGGCCGCCGCCAGGCCGGTGACGTCGTCCGCATCGGCGAGAAACCCCGTCACTCCGTGTTCGATCGTTTCGGCCAGCGCGCCCCGGCGGAACGCCACCACCGGCGTGCCGGAAGCCAACGCCTCGCGGGCCGCCAACGAGCTCGTCTCCCCTGCCAGCGACGGGACGACGACGCAGCGCGCGGCGGCCAGAAGCCGGCGCTTGCGGTCGAAGCCGATCGGGCCGAGATAGCGCCGCCTTCGATCGAGCAGTGGCGCGATCTCCTCGGCGAAGTAGCGCTGGTGCTCGGGATAGGGGAAAAGCTCGCCCGCCACCAGCAGCGCCGCGTCGGCCAGCCGCGCCGCCTCGAGTGCCTCGCGAATGCCCTTCTCCGGAGCGATGCGCGCCAGCACGAGCGCGAAGCCGCGCCGGGCATTGAGCCCGGAGAATGCCTCGACAGGCACGCCGTTCTCGACGAACGGCAACAGCCGGTCGTTGGGGGAGAGCTCCTCGTGCTGGCGCCGCGAGACGGCATTGAGCCAGGTTTCCTCCCGCCGCGGCCGCAGTGCATCTGGCGAGTACCAGGACGGCGGACAGTGCAGGGTCGCGAGCACGGGCACGCCCGGAGGGGGCAGGTAGCTGTCGAAGTCGAAACCATGCATGTGGACGAGAGCCACCCGCCATCGGGTCAGCGCGTCGCGTATCGCTTCGGCGTGGCGCGCGCGCACGGACTCGATCGCCGCGGCGTCGTAGGGCGGGCAGATGCGCGGCACCGGCAATAGCCGGCCGCAGACCTGCGAGCCCTCGCAGGCGACGACGATGGTCTCATGGCCGCGCGCGGCGAGACCGCGCTCGAGATGGCACAGCACCTGCTCGGCGCCGCCCACGGCGTCGGGCCCGACCGGCGCGAGCGGATAGGCGAGCTGGAGGACCCTCAGCACGGTGCGTTTGCGAGCCCAAGCTCGGCGAGCGCGGCTTGCGCCAGCGCCTGCCACTCGGACCCGGTCAGCCCCCAGTCCCGCTCGTCATAGAGGAGCCGCCCGTCGTTGGGCAGCTTGGCGAAGTCGTAGGTCGGGGCGATGCGGAAGCGCTCTGCCTCGACCTCGAACGGCGCCAGGATCGCGGCTTGGGTGCGGTGGGCCGCCATCATCCCCCGCTTGAGCGTCTGCTCCTCCGGCGACAGGTACAGCGTGATCTCCTTGCCGTCAGGAGCCGGAGTGAACTGCTGCAGTGCCATGCCGCCGTCCCCCGACTGATAGAACGGCATCTCCACTACCAGCACGGGGCGGCCCTCCGCCTCGAGCAGCCGCGCCGCGGCATGGACCGCGAACGCCGTGGCGTCATGGTCAGGGTGCCCGCCTTCGTAGGCATGGGTGAAGAGGACACCGAGATCGCGGGCCTCGACGATCTCGGTCAGGCGGCGGGCCGCCTCGGCCAGCCGGCGCGCCACCTGCTGGTCGGGGATGTCGAGGAAGGCCACCGCCGCCTCGGGCACGCCGGCGATGGCCAGCGCCTGCATCAGCTCGCTGCGGCGCGCCAGCGCGTAGTCCGCGGTCGTCGCGAAGCCCTGGGCGCGTGCGTCCTTCAGGTCGACGGGCGCGCCGTCGGTCATCATGACGAGCGTGGCGCCCGCCCAGCGCGCGAGCTGCGCGCCGCAGCCGATGGTCTCGTCGTCGGGGTGGGCAACGACGATGCCGACATCGGCTGCATCGATCCGGCCAAGATGGCGGTCGAGCAGGGCGGCGAGCCGGTCCTGGCCGTGCTCCCGGCCGCCTGCGGTCTGCCGCTGTTGTGCTCCCGGATCGCCCATGCGGGTGAACGCTCTTCTCAGGCTTCCAGCGCCAGCCGGTCCGCTGACGCCTCGGTCTTGCCCGGGCAGTAGCGGCGCACCATGCCGGCGCAGAACTCGGCGAACTCCTCCTCGACGAGCGGCGGGCTCGTATGGTGGGGCGCGATCCCGCGGCGCTCTGGCGTGAAGCAGAACGTCAGCGTCACCTCGAAGGTTTCGAGCGCCGCCATCTGCCGGTCGAACCACGCGAGCGCGCCGGGGCGGAAGCTGTCGGCCCACGAAAGGCCGGTGCGCAGGTGGCGCACTCCCAGCCGCTTCATCCAGGCCACCGCCTCGTCCAGCCGATGGTCCTCGAAGTGGAACCACTGGCAGATGCCGAGGTCGGGCGTGTGCCTGCCGAAGCGGTCGAGCGCCAGCTTCGGCCGACCCTCCTCGTCGAGCAGACCCATGTGGAAGTGCCGGTAGTAGGAGGAGCCTTCCGCCTCGCGGTGGCGGGTCGTGGCCTCCCAGGTGCGCGGCAGGTCGTAGAGGCTGTACCAGTGGATGCGGTGCGTGCGGCCGACGAGCAGCTCCGCGGTCCGGTCGACGCCCCAGGCCTGCACCTCCTCGGCGCCGAAGGTCGAGACGCCGACCTCCGTCACCCAGACCGGCAATCCCGTCTCGGCGCGGATCTCGTCGAGCTTGTCCGGCCACTCGTGGATCTGCCAGAGGTTCCAGTCGAGCGGAAAGCCATGGACCGCGACGGTGTCCACGCTGTCGAGCACCCCCGATCCCGCCATGTTCCGGATGAAGCAGGGATCGATCGGCGAGATGCCGCCCAGCACGCGTGTGAGGCGGGGGTTCTCGCGCCGGATCGCCTGCGCGGCGAGCACCGCCATCCGCGAGAACCGCATCCAGCCTGGATCGAGCTCCGGGTCCCAGTGCGACTTGTTGTTGGGCTCGTTCCAGATCATCGCGGCTTCGATCATCGCGGCCCCCTTGCCGGATAGACGGCGCCGACGCCCGCAGGGGCTGCGAGGCGCCGGCAGATGAAGATCTCGTCCTCCGGATGCGCGGCGATGGCGAAGCCGGCGCTGCGCAGCATCGCCTCCGAGCAGGCGCGGTTCGGCGCCCACCAGTTCGTCTGGTCGCCCGAATAGGCGTGCTCGATGAAATGCAGCTTCGGGTAGCCGGGGTGATCGAAGTGGTCCGTCGCCCAGAAGCCGTAGTCGGGCTCGACCGGTGCCGCCTCGGCGCTGCCGCGCTGCATCGACTGGTAGACCAGCAGGTCGCCGGCGACATGCTCGTGGATCAGGTCGAGGGCGAGCAGCGGGTGGCGCAGATGGTAGAGCACGCCCAGGAACAGCACGACGTCGAAGCGCTCACCGAGCGTGGCGACGTCGTAGACCGAGAGCTGACGGTATTCGAGGTCGAGGCCGCAGACCTCGGCAGCGAACCTTGCCTGCGCGAGATAATCCGGGTCCGTGTCGATGCCGAGCACGCGGGCGGCGCCGGCCCGCCTGGCGGCGATCGAGTAGAAGCCGGCATTGCAGCCGATGTCGAGCACGCTGCGGCCGGCGATGGCCGGTGCGACCGCGTGCCAGAAGTGGCGCCACTTGACCGCGGGGTAGTCGCCGAGGAAGTGGCCCGGCGCCGTCTCGACGCCCGCCAGGTCGATATTGTGGAACCACGGCCCCAGTGCCTCGATCCGACTGGCGATCTCATCCCGGGAGAGGCGTGTCGGCGCGAGTTCGCTGCTCACCGGACGGCCCCCTCGGCGGGCGGACCGGAGGCGAGGTCCGGCACGGCAAGCGGCCGATTCCGGGCCGGGGAGGACGTGGTGGTGCGCGCAGACGCCTCGGCAGCGACGAGGGCGGACGCGGCGCGGTAGCCGTTGAGCGTGCCTACATCGACGTAGGCGCGGCCTGCCTTCACCCCGACCGCGGCGCCGCCAGCCGCCAGATAGGCATTGACCAGGGTGCCGAAGTACTCGTCGCGGCAACCGCGGGCGAGCCACAGTTGCCGCAGATCCGAGTAGACGCCGCCCGGCATCCCGAATGCGCCCCAGATCCACGAGGAGGCGGCCCCCTGCTGCTTGACCTGGACCTCGGTTACCGCACCCGAGGCGTCGAGCACGACAGCGTCGAAGTACTCGGGATGATCGACAGGGAACAGCAGGAACGCGAGGCGGTCGCCTGGCAGCTCGTCGAGCGCGTCCTCGGGATACCAGATGGTGTCGGGCAGGCCGACCAGCACCCTCTCCTCGCGCCCGACCACGGGTCCGGCCCGGAAGACCGCATCGCACAGCCCTGCCGGCTGCGGCTGCAACACGTAGGCGATTGGCGCCCGGCCGTACTCGGCGCCGAAGTACTGCATGATGTCGGTCTTGCCGGCGGCGATGACGAAGCAGAGCCGGTCCGCGCCGGCGAGCAGCATGCGGTCGAGCAGGTACTCCGACACGGCGCAGGGGCGCTCGGCGCTGCCGGACATGCGGCTGCCCACGGGCAGCAGCTCCTTCGAGAAGGCCAGCGGCTGGATGCGGGTGCCGCGGCCCGCCGCGGGTATGATGCCCCAGGTCATGGCAGCCGCGTCCTTCGATGCGGCCACGACCCCCGCCCCTCCGATGCCCTCCCCTTGACGGGGAGGGCGGCGCACCGGAAGGCGCGCGGGCGGGGAGGAGCGACGGGCGAGACGCCTGCGATTGGAGCACCCCCACCCCCAACCCCTCCCCGCAAGGGGGAGGGGAGCTCCTCTTCCCCGGGAGGGTCGGCGTGCTTGGCAGGCGCCCTGGCGGTGGATAGGACCTCCAGCAGCTCCTCGGCGCGGCAGTCGGAGGTGTGCTCCGCGAAGGTGCGCTCACGTGCGGCGTTGGCGATCCGGGCAAGCTCGCCGTCGGAGAGGTCGAGAGCCGCGAGCACTTCGTCGGCGTCCTGCGCCAGCAGAATTTCCCGGCCTGGCTCGAAAAACGAGTCGAGGCCCGGCCACGTATCGGAGATGATGGCCGCTCCGCACGCGGCGGCCTCGAACAGGCGGCCCGAGGGGCACCAGCCCATCTCGGCCATGGTGCGCCGCGTGACGTTGAGCGTCAGCCGGGAGGAGCAATAGAACGCCGGATGCTCAAAGGGTGGCAGATGGCCGACGGAATGGATGTTCGCCGGCCACGGCATCTCCGGCGGGTATTGCGCGCCGCCGATGAGGAAGCGCTGCGCGGGCCGCTCGCGGGCCGGCGCCGCGAACAGCGCCTCGACAGCCGCCTGCCGGTCCGCCGCGTAGGTGCCGAGATAGGACAGGTCTGCCCGGTAGTGCTCGGCCGGCGGCACCGCATGATGCACGTCGGGGTCGGCATGCCCGTAGAGCGGCAGGACGCGCCGGGCGCCGAGACGCAGCCGCAACTCTTCGAGCGCCCGGCCGCCGGCATAGCTGAGCACGAGGTCGAAGTCGGCGAGCCCGCGGGGGCCGATGTAGCTCAGCGGCTGCCCGCTGCCGACGCTGGCCAGCGTCACGGGGCTGTCGAGGTCGTAGAAGAGGGCGAGCCCGCGGCTTCTATCGAGCATCAGCTCGGCAGCCGCGATGCCGTCGTGGCAATAGGAGGTGACGATAGCCGCGTCCGCCTCGCCGAGGGTGGCGGCTGCGCGGCCCCGTACGTCGCTCCACCGGCTGTAGAGAACGATCTCGGCGCCCGCAATCTCGCCGAGGTCGCGGCTCGCGGCGTAATAAGGCTCGTCGCGCTCGAAGAAGCTGACCCGGCAGCCGCGCCGCGCCAGCGCCCGGACCAGCCCGCGCCACAAGGTGGCGTGACCGTTTCCCCATGATGACGTGATGGACAGGCCGAAGACGACGAGCCGCATCAGTCCGCCTCGCCGGCCTCGGCCATGCGCGCGCCGTCGTCGCCGACGGCCAACGCCACGACCTCGGCCGGCGCGATCCTGACGTCGCCGAACGCATCGGGCGAGAGGCCCTGGCAGTGCATGACCGCCGCCCGGATCACCTCGGCGTGGCTGACGAGAACGATGCGCCCGCCGGGGTGGATGGCGTGCACGTGCCGGAGGTAGCGCATGATGCGCGCCTCGACCTCGTGCATGCTCTCCCCGTCGGGCGGCCGGGCGAGGCTGCGCAGCATGTTCCAGAGATTCCAGCTCCGATCGCTCGAAAGCTCGTCGAACGACAGTCCCGTCCAGGCGCCGAGGTCGATCTCGTCGAGCGCGAACGAGATCTCGAGCGGGACACGCGCCGCACGGGCGATGATGCCGGCGGTCTCGATCGAGCGCTGCCGCGGGCTGGTGTGCACCCGCGTGATGCCTTGCCGGGCCAGGCGGCGGGCGAGCCGCTGGGCCTGTTGCCGGCCCTCGTTGCTGAGCGGGACCCCGGGCAAGCGGCCGACGAGGACCCGGTCCATGAGATCATGGGCCGCATGCCGCACGAGGAGAATGGTGGTCGGGCTGCGGGATTCGCGGCGGCGCGGAGCAGGACGGCTCGCCGGCCGCCGGAGAGCACGTGCCGCTCTCACCGGCATCCCGTGCATTGCGCTGGGACTCATCCCGTGCTCCCGTCGCTGCCCGCCCTGGGGGGCGGCATTTCTGTCCGGAAACGCAGGCCATTAGGCCGTGCTCAGCCTAGCGAACGCGAGAGTTGCCGATTTGGTTCCGGTGAGCGCAGGGCCGGGCGCCGGCGTGGTTATCGGGAGGGCTCGCCGGGCATTCGGCGGCCCCGCGCCGGCTGCGACCTTCGGTCTGCTCGGTGACGGCACGGACCGGCACCAAGTGCTCCCCTTACTGTTGCGCGCCCGCCGCGGCTGCGTTACGAGCGTGCATCGGCGCCCGACCCCGACCTGGCGCCGGATGCAGGAAGACCGACCATGAGCCCGCTCCTACTCGATTACCTGCCGCTCGCGGTGTTCATCGGAGTCGCGCTGTTCATCGGCGCCGCCCTGCTCGTGGCGCCTTTCCTCGTGGCGGTCCGCAACCCGGACCCCGAGAAGGTGTCGGCCTACGAATGCGGCTTCAACGCCTTCGACGACGCGCGCATGAAGTTCGACGTGCGCTTCTACCTGGTCTCGATCCTGTTCATCATCTTCGACCTGGAGGTCGTGTTCCTGTTCCCCTGGGCGGTCGCCTTCGGGAGCATCGGCGCCTTCGGCTTCTGGTCCATGATCGCGTTCCTGGCGGTGCTGACCGTGGGGTTCATCTACGAGTGGAGAAAGGGAGCCCTCGAATGGGATTGATCCTGCCCCCGCATCCTGTTTTCGAGAAGCCGCGGGAAGGCGGGGCGGGGCTCTTGACGCCCACCGACCCCTACTTCGAGCAGGTTTCGAGCGAGCTGGCAGACAAGGGGTTCCTGGTCACGGCTACCGACGACCTCATCAACTGGGCGCGGACCGGCTCCCTGATGTGGATGACGTTCGGGCTCGCCTGCTGCGCCGTCGAGATGATGCAGATGTCGATGCCCCGCTGGGACGCCGAGCGGTTCGGCTTCGCGCCGCGCGCCTCTCCGCGCCAGTCGGACGTCATGATCGTCGCCGGCACGCTCACCAACAAGATGGCGCCGGCGCTGCGCAAGGTCTACGACCAGATGCCGGAGCCGCGCTACGTCATCTCGATGGGAAGCTGCGCCAACGGCGGCGGCTACTATCATTATTCCTACGCGGTCGTGCGCGGCTGCGACCGGATCGTTCCCGTCGACGTCTATGTGCCCGGCTGCCCGCCGACAGCCGAGGCGCTGCTCTACGGCGTCCTCCTCTTGCAGAGGAAGATCCGCCGCACCGGCACCATCGAGCGCTGAGTCCGGGGCGGCCGGAGGGAGAAAGGGTCAACCCAACCATGGTGGCTGAGAACGAGACACTGAGTGCGCTCGGAGAGTACCTCGAGGCCAAGCTCGGGGCTGTCCTGGAGCGCTGGCACGTCCGGCTCGGCGAGCTGACCCTGTTCGTCGGCGCCGCCCAGATCGTGCCTGTGCTGAAGCTGCTGCGCGACGACGGACGCTGCCGTTTCGAGGTGCTGATCGACCTGTGCGGGGTCGACTGGCCGGGCCGCGAGAAGCGTTTCGACGTCGTCTATCACCTGCTTTCGCCGCGGCTCAACCAGCGCATCCGGGTCAAGATCGAGGCCGACGAGGTCAACCCCGTGGCGAGCGCGGTCGACGCGTTCCCGACCGCCAACTGGTACGAGCGGGAGGCCTACGACATGTACGGCATCCTGTTCGCCGGCCACCCCGACCTGCGCCGCATCCTCACCGACTACGGCTTCCAGGGCTATCCGATGCGCAAGGACTTCCCGCTGACGGGATACGTCGAGGTGCGCTACGATGACGAGCAGAAACGCGTGGTCTACGAGCCGGTGCGGCTGACCCAGGAATTCCGCGACTTCGACTTCGAGAGCCCGTGGGAGGGGACGGGGAGGGTCTTGCCGGGGGATGGGAAAGCCCGGGAGCGAATAGCGAATGGCGAATAGCGAATAGGGGAGCAGGTCGGCAAGTGAGCGAAATGGGCCAGCCAGCCGAGTATACGATCCGGTCCTACAGGGACTTGGTGATTTGGCAGAAGGCCATGGATGTTGCTGTTTCTTGCTATGAGCTGACGGCGAAGTTCCCCAAGGATGAGCTCTATGGTCTGGCGGCTCAAATCAGGCGTGCATCTGCATCGGTCGCCGCCAATGTTGCAGAGGGCCACGGTCGGGAGAACACCGGGTCGTTCATCCAGTTTCTGCGGGTCAGTCAGGGTTCGCTCAAAGAGCTCGAAACGCATGTGATGCTGGCCGAGCGCGTAGGCATCGTGCCGAAGACGTCAACGGGTCCGCTGTTGGCAGAATGCGAGAGCATCGGACGGATGTTACGATCTCTCATCAGGTCATTGCAGCAAAAGAGCTGATCGCACCAAGACGAAATCCCTATTCGCTATTCGCTATTCGCCCCGAGAATCAAATGCCCGAAACCGACATCCGCCCCTTCACCATCAACTTCGGGCCGCAGCATCCGGCGGCGCACGGCGTTTTGCGCCTCGTGCTGGAGCTCGACGGCGAGGTCGTCACGCGGGTCGACCCGCACATCGGGCTGCTCCACCGCGGCACCGAGAAGCTGATCGAGACCCGCACCTATCTGCAGAACATCGGCTACTTCGACCGGCTCGACTACGTCGCGCCGATGAACCAGGAGCACGCCTTCTGCCTGGCCGGCGAGCGCCTGCTCGGGCTCGAGGTGCCCTATCGCGCCCAGCTCATCCGCGTCCTCTACTCGGAGATCGGGCGGCTCTTGTCGCATCTCCTCAACGTCACGACGCAGGCCATGGACGTCGGCGCGCTGACGCCGCCGCTCTGGGGCTTCGAGGAGCGCGAGAAGCTGATGGTGTTCTACGAGCGCGCCTCGGGCGCCCGGATGCACGCCAAGTACTTCCGCTTCGGCGGCGTGCATCAGGACCTGCCGCCGGAGCTGATCGAGGACATCGCGAAATTCTGCGAGACGCATCCCAAGGTTCTCGACGACATCCACGACCTCGTCATGGAGAACCGCATCTTCAAGCAGCGCAATGTCGACATCGGCGTCGTCTCGCTCGAGGACTGCCTCGAGTGGGGCTTCTCGGGCGTCATGCTGCGCGGCTCCGGCGCGGCCTGGGACCTGCGCAAGGCCGAGCCCTACGAGTGCTACGCGGAGATGGATTTCGACATCCCGATCGGCAAGAACGGCGACAACTACGACCGCCAGCTCATCCGCATGGAGGAGATGCGCCAGGCGGTGCGGATCATGAAGCAGTGCTGCGAGAAGCTGCTCTCTGCCGACGGCCAGGGGCCGCACGTCGCGCCCGACCTCAAGGTGGTGCCGCCGAAGCGGGCCGACATGAAGCGCTCGATGGAGGCGCTGATCCACCACTTCAAGCTCTACACCGAGGGTTTCCACGTGCCCGAGGGCGAGGTCTACGCCGCCGTCGAGGCGCCCAAGGGCGAGTTCGGCGTCTATCTCGTCGCCGACGGCAGCAACAAGCCCTACCGCTGCAAGATCCGGGCGCCCGGCTTCCCCCACCTGCAGGCGATGGACTTCATGAACCGGGGCCACATGCTGGCCGACGTCTCGGCGATCATCGGCTCGCTCGACATCGTGTTCGGTGAGATCGACCGGTGATGTCGACCATCTGTCCGCAAGCACCGGAGCAGGCGGGGAAATCGACTCCGATGGCAAGCCCCGGGATCACGTGAGCCGCGCCGCCAGTCGAGATTGGTGCCTGATCACTGTGGCATCGAACCAACCGAACCGACCGCCTCCCAAATCCGTCATGGCCGCGGAGGCGGCCATCCGTGATACCTCCCGGCGAGCGCTCGTGGCGGCGTGTCGCAGATCCCCGCCTGCGCGGGGATGACGCCATTGGGTGTGGGACGACCCGTCATCCCACATTCCGTCATGGCCGCGGAGGCGGCCATCCACGACGCCTCACCGCGAGTTTTCGTGGCGGCGTGTCGCAGATCCCCGCCTGCGCGGGGATGACGGCATTGGGTGTGGGACGACCCGTCATCCCACAATCCGTCATGGCCGCGGAGGCGGCCATCCACGACGCCTCACTGCGAGTTTTCGTGGCGGCGTATAGCGGATCCCCGCCTGCGCGGGGATGACGCCGCCTCCCAAATCCGTCATGGCCGCGGAGGCGGCCATCCGTGATGCCTCCCGGCGAGCGCTCGTGGCGGCGTGTCGCAGATCCCCGCCTGCGCGGGGATGACGGCATTGGTTTGAGGCACGCCGTTCGCTATCCCGTCATGGCCGTCTCCGCGCATAGGCGCTAACTTGATCCGATCATGGTCTAGACTTCGCTCGCGGGGGGAAACGAGGATGGCGCAGCGGGGAGGACAGCGGCTCGTGGATGCCGTCTTCTGGCTCGCCATCGCGACCGGCGTGGTGCTGAGCCTGATCGGCATCCGCTTTCTGCTGCAACCCGAGCCGGCGGCCACCTTCTTCGGTATCGACCGCCGTGATCCCGGGTTCGCGCCGCACGCGGCCATCGCCCTGCGCGACCTCTGGCTGGGGCTGCTCGTGGTGGCCTTCGCCATGCTGAGAGACTGGTGCGCCGTGGCGCTTTGGCTGGGGATGGCGACGCTCGTCTGCTTCGGCGATGCGCTGATCGCCGCGACCTCGAGCGGCCGCTGGGTCTCGGTCGCCTTCCACAGCGGCTCCGGCCTCTTCTGCGGCGCCCTTGCGAGCATGGCCTGGCGTCTGGCTCGGCGGCCGAGCGCCTGAGGACCGGTCTGCGTGCCGTCCGCGGTCGAACCGCAACTCAGCCCGATGCTGCAATTGGTCGTAGGACGTCGAGATTTGTTGCAGGCGGCACGGCCCTGCTGCATAAGAGCACCGCTTGCGGGGTGGGACGTTGCGTCACTGGAATCGCGAGCTCCAGCGGCAGTATGCGCCGTTTGGCGCACGATCTCGCGATCGTGAGTCCTGTCCTGCCGATCCTCCTTGGAACCGAGCTGCCATGGCCGTCCGACGCCTCGACCCGAACCAGCCTGCCAGTTTTGCATTCACGACGGAGAACCTCGCCTGGGCCGAGGCGATCATCGCCAGGTATCCCGCGGGCAGGCAGGCGTCGGCCGTCATCCCCCTGCTGTGGCGGGCGCAGGAGCAGCACGGAGGCTGGCTGCCGGAGCCCGCCATCCGCTGCGTCGGCGACATGCTCGGCATGGCCTACATCCGGGTCTACGAGATCGCCACATTCTACACCATGTTCCAGTTGTCTCCGGTCGGCCGCAAGGCGCATGTGCAGGTTTGCGGCACGACGCCGTGCATGCTGCGCGGCTCGGAGGGAATCGTGGAGGTTTGCCGCCGGCGCATTCACCCCGAAGCGCATCATCTGGCTGACGACGGCGACTTCTCGTGGGAGGAGGTCGAGTGCCTGGGCTCGTGCGCCAACGCGCCGATGGTCCAGATCGGCAAGGACACCTACGAGGACCTGACGCCCGACCTGTTCGAGAAGGTCCTCGACGGCTTCGCCAGGGGAGAGCCCCCGCGGCCCGGCTCGCAGACCGGCCGTCGGGCTTCGTGCCCGGAGGGCGGGCCGACGACGCTCAAGTCATTGATGAAGGCGGGCGACTGACGCCAAACACGTTCGGAAGGCAAGGCGATGCTCGCGGACAAGGACCGCATCTTTACCAACCTCTATGGCTTCGACGACTGGCGGCTGGCCGGCGCGCGGGCACGCGGCACGTGGGACAATACCAAGGTGCTGATCGAGAAGGGCCACGAGGGCATCATCGACGAGGTGAAGAAGTCGGGGCTGAGAGGACGCGGCGGCGCCGGCTTCCCGACCGGCCTCAAGTGGTCGTTCATGCCCAAGAGCGACCCGCGTCCCAGCTATCTGGTCGTCAACGCGGACGAATCGGAGCCGGGCTCCTGCAAGGACCGCGAGATCCTGCGCCATGAGCCGCACGTGCTGGTCGAGGGCTGCCTCGTCGCCAGCTTCGCCATGCGCGCCCACGCCTGCTACATCTACGTGCGCGGCGAGTTCATCCGCGAGCGCGAGCGCCTGCAGGCGGCCATCGACGAGGCCTACGAGGCGCGGCTGATCGGCAAGGACAACATCCACGGCTGGGACCTCGAGGTCGTCGTCCATCACGGCGCCGGCGCCTACATCTGCGGCGAGGAGACGGCGCTCCTCGAAAGCCTCGAGGGCAAGAAGGGCATGCCGCGGCTGAAGCCGCCGTTTCCGGCCAACGTCGGGCTTTATGGTGCGCCGACGACGGTCAACAACGTCGAATCGATAGCGGTGGTGCCGACCATCCTCAGGCGCGGCTCGACTTGGTTTTCAGGCCTCGGCAAGCCTAACAACACCGGCACCAAGCTGTTCCAGATCTCCGGCCACGTGGAGCGGCCGTGCGTGGTCGAGGACGAGATGGGCGTGCCGCTGCGCCAGCTTCTCGAGGATCACGCAGGCGGCGTCCGCGGCGGCTGGAGCAACCTGCTCGCGGTGATTCCCGGCGGCTCGTCGATGCCTCTGCTGCCCGCCGCCATGTGCGACGACCTGACCATGGACTTCGATACCCTATCGAAGCTCAAGTCTGGGCTCGGCACGGCCGCGGTCATCGTCATGGACAAGTCCACCGACATCGTGAAGGCGATCACGCGCATCTCCCATTTCTACAAGCATGAGAGCTGCGGCCAGTGCACGCCATGCCGCGAGGGCACCGGCTGGATGTGGCGGGTGCTCGAGCGCATGAGCCGCGGCGAGGCGCAGAAGCGGGAGATCGACCTGCTGTTCGACGTATCGAAGCAGATCGAGGGCCATACCATCTGCGCGTTCGGTGACGCCGCGGCGTGGCCGGTGCAGGGGCTGATCCGCCACTTCCGCGACGAGATCGAGGCGCGCATCGACCGCTACGTGGGGGCCAACCAGCGGATCGCGGCGGAGTAGGTATGATGGCTGAGGAGCCCGATAATCTTATCCTAAGGTTGCTTCGCGAAATTCGCGAAAAGCTGGACGAGCAATCCGACAGGTTTGCAGCGATCGATCGGCGTTTCGATAGGCTGGAGAAGCGGTTCGACGAGATGCGCGGGTATA
Organism: Hyphomicrobiaceae bacterium; assembly: GCA_023384095.1. Lineage (GTDB taxonomy): Bacteria > Pseudomonadota > Alphaproteobacteria > Rhizobiales > Hyphomicrobiaceae > ZC4RG25. The sequence goes on along the minus strand of JAHDXT010000027.1, from coordinate 534 downwards.
TGAACCACGCGCTTGGAATGGGTATGACGGGCCATCTCAAGAACGAAGAGCAGGATACTCGGCAAGAGGATTGCGAGTCTCGCCAGAAGCAGATGGAAGAGCTCTTCCGTTAGGTTGAGCAAAGGCTGCCGAGTGTCGAGGAGAAGCTCGTCGATTGAGCTACAAGGCGCGGGATTGGGTTTGAGAGCGCGGGAATGCCGAAACAACTCATCATCGACGGGAAGCTGGTCGAGGTCGAGGACGGCCTGACGCTGATCCAGGCCTGCGGGCAGGCGGGCGTCGATATCCCCCGCTTCTGCTATCACGAGCGCCTGTCGATCGCCGGCAACTGCCGCATGTGCCTCGTCGAGGTGGCCGGGATGCCGAAGCCGGTCGCCTCGTGCGCAATGGGGGTGAACGATCTGCCGCCCAACAAGGACGGCAGCCCGAAAGAGATCAAGACCGGCACGCCGATGGTCAGGAAGGCGCGCGAGGGCGTCCTGGAGTTCCTGCTCATCAACCACCCGCTCGACTGCCCGATCTGCGACCAGGGCG
>JAHDXT010000026.1 GCA_023384095.1 Hyphomicrobiaceae bacterium | reverse complement strand
CGGATCGTCGCCTTGGTGAGCCATTACCTCACCAACTAGCTAATCCGACGCGGGCCCATCCAATGGCGATAAATCTTTCCCCTTTCGGGCGTATACGGTATTACCCCAAGTTTCCCTGGGCTATTCCGTACCACTGGGAAGGTTCCCACGCGTTACTCACCCGTCTGCCGCTCCCCATTGCTGGGGCGCTCGACTTGCATGTGTTAGGCCTGCCGCCAGCGTTCGTTCTGAGCCAGGATCAAACTCTCAAGTTGAAGAGTTGGATTCTGGACGGCTTGGAGGGAATCTCTCCAAGGATCACTGCGTAACGGGCACCTTCACACAAGATGCAACCGCGGCAAGAGTCTCCCCTTACCGGGCGCATCCATGGTGATGGCTGAAACGCAGTTATCGCCAGAGTCTCGTTTGGCCCTGAGCACCCGCGAGGGCGCCGTCGGACCCGCAAGGACTCCGCCGCCTGCGTTTCCCTTTCTTCACGATCAACTTGTCAAAGAGCATATTCCCGAGCACCACATCTCTGCCTCTATGGGCGAGCCCGAGACAACGAAGCCCCCTCCGGATTACCCGGTGGAGAGCCGCGCCGGTGGACGAAAGTGTGATGCCCCATCGGGGCGACGAAGCAGTGGAGTGCCTCGCGACAAGGGACCATCTAATAGCACACCCGCCACCTTGTCAACACCCGATTATGAAATCCGCGAAAAACTGCTCGCGACACTTCGTCGGCAAGGTCGTCGGCAAGGAGGTCGCCCCGGCAACCGCGCGCAACGCGCGTGGCAACCTCGGCTCGTGTACGCTCGAGATGGTGTCGATCGCCGGGAATGCAAGGGCCTCGGACGCAGGAAAATCGCCTGGTTCCTGGGCTCGGCGTACCGCACGAACGACGAAACCGGAGATGGGTGCTGGAACCTGCTGACGGAAGGCTGATGCAGGGGGCCGGGGCAGTGCATGCGCTCCGCGCAGAAGCGGCCGGCCATGCGCAGGGGCGCACGGCGCCGTCATGTCGCCTCATCGTCGCGTCAGTGTGAATCGTCAGCACGATTCGATTGACTTGGCCGAGGGCGCCAACAAGAGTCGTCGTCGTGGCAGACAAGCGCTTGCTTGCGGGTGGCAGCGGGCGCATGCGGGCCTCGGTGATCCGCAGGAATGCCGGCAAGGGGGTTGAACGGGCGTGCTGGATACCCGGCGCCATGCACCAGTCGGGCGCACTCGTGCGACGCGGCTTGCGAGCCGGACGCAGGGGTTGCCGCACGTCTACCGCGGCCGGGCACGCCGGGCGGTTCCGGACATCTACGATCACGGCGAGCCCCGTCGCGGTGGACGATTCCGCTGGCTGTTGAGCACCTGCCTCGCGGCGGCCGTCGGCGCGGTGGCGATCGGCGTGGTCCTGTTCGGCTCGCTCGACGGAGTGGACACGAGCGAGGGCGTGATCCCGGCGCTGCAGAAGTTCAGGGAGGCACGGCTGCCGCAACCGGCCGTTGCCCCGCGCAGCTCCGACGGGCTGAGCTGGACGGCGCCGAAGTCAGACCGGTTGCAGGTCACGGCAGGCGTCATGGCGGCCAAGCACATCATCCACGAGCAGGTCCAGGTGCGGCGCGACAATCGGCCCTTCATCCAGATCCGGCCGTATCTGCGGATCGTGGCCCGTCTTTCCGAGGTGCCGCCGGCGGAAGCCGATGTCGTCCCGCCATTCAACCCCTTCAAGCTCTATGCGGCGCCTGCCCAGACCGATGCCGATGCAGAAGGGGCTGCGAGCGAGGCCCGATCGGATGTCGCGATCAAGGTCCTGGAGCTGCTCGGGGGCATTCTTCCCGGCGAGGACGGGCAGGAGCTCGACACCCAGGAGGTGGCGGAACTGGTGGCGCGGGCGCAGGAGGCGGAGGCCGAGGGCGCGGCGATGCGGCCGAGCCTGCAGCCGGAGGACTCCGGAGCACCGGCGAACAGCCAGGCCGAAGCGGCCCCGGATGCCGAATCGCGGTCAGCACCGGCGGCCAACACCACCGTGCTCCTGAAGTCGGTTGCCGACGCGGACGACGCCGACGACCTGGAGCAGAGCGAGGTTCGCGTCATCCGCGTCGCGCGGGGGGACAGTCTCGACCGCATCCTGCAGCGGCTGGGCTCGGAGCCCTGGCAGATCCGCGCCATGCTGGAGGCGGCCAAGCCCTCGTTTCCGGAGAACGCCCTGGCGCCGGGGCAGGAGGTGCACGTTACGCTGGTGCCGTCCCTGTCGAAGCCGGACAAGGTCGACCCGGTGCGCTTGAGCGTGTTCACCGAGGCGCACGAGCACAAGGTGACCGTGCACCGCAATGCCGCGGGCGAGTTCGTCGTCAGCTCCACGCCCTATGACCCCAGGTCGGCGCGCGCCGCGCTCGGCGACAGCGACAAAGCCCACACGGCAAGCCTCTATTCCAGTCTCTACCACTCGGCGTTGCTCGAGGGCGTGCCGCCCGACAGCATCCTGCATATTCTGCGCATCCACGCCTACGAGACGGACTTCCGCCGCCGCGTCAGGCACGGTGACGCGGTCGACTTCTTCTTCGACGTGAAGGAGGACGCAGGTCCGGACAGCGCGCCCGGCGAGCTGCTCTATACCGCCATCACGTCGGGTGGCGAGACGCAGCGGTTCTGGCGCTTCCGTACGCCGGACGGAATGGTCGACTACTACGACGAGCTCGGCAGCAACTCCAAGAAGTTCCTGATGCGCCGGCCGGTTCGCGGCGAAGCCGTGCGCCTGACCTCCGGCTACGGCACGCGCGTTCACCCGGTTTTCAACGTGCCCAAGATGCACACGGGAGTTGACTGGGCCTCGCCCGTCGGCACGCCCATCCTGGCCGCCGGCAACGGCCTCATCGAGGAGGCTCAACGCAAAGGCCAGTACGGCAACTACGTGCGCATCCGCCATGCCAACGGCTATCAGACCACCTATGCGCACATGTCGCGGCACGGCGCTGGAATCCGGGAGGGCGTCAAGGTCAAGCAGGGTCAGGTCATCGGCTACGTCGGCTGCACGGGGCTGTGCTCCGGCCCGCATCTGCACTACGAGGTCCTCGTCAACAGCCGCTTCGTGGACCCGCTCAAGATCCAGGTCCCGCGCGAACGCCAGCTTGCAGGGCGCCAGCTCGCCGAGTACCAGAAGGAGCGAGCCCGGATAGACGAGCTGATGCGGCGGGCGCCGGTGATGACGGCGAGTCGCTGATCCGGGAAGGCACCTCATCGCTAGCCTATTCCCTTGTCGACGATCGCTGCGCTCGAAATCGCACCACGGCAGATGAGGCCCCGCGGGGAACGTCTTGCCCGGCAGCATGTTGAGGCGACGGGGGCGCCGTCGGAGGCCGCGGATCGGCTGGCGCTCCGGTCGGAGCCGATGAAAGCCTGAAAGACAGGAGCGGAAGCCATGGACAGCTTCGGAAGCGCCTCAGAGCTCCGCGTCGGCGATCGAGACTACGTCATCTTCCGGCTGGGTGCGCTCGGCCAGCGCGGCTTCGACGTCCAGCGCCTCCCCTATGCGCTCCGCATTCTTCTGGAGAACCTGCTCAGGAACGAGAACGGCTCGGTCGTGACCAAGGCCGACGTCGAGGCGCTGGCCGGCTGGACGCCGCGCGCGGCGTCCCCGAAGGAGATCGCTTTCTCGCCGGCGCGGGTGCTGATGCAGGACTTCACCGGCGTCCCGGCCATCGTCGACCTGGCCGCGATGCGGGACGCCATGGCCCGGCTCGGCGGCGACCCCACCAGGATCAACCCGCTGCAGCCGCTGGAGTTGGTGATCGACCATTCGATCCAGGCGGATGCGTTCGCGATCGACGACGCCATGCGCATCAACACCGAGCTCGATTACAAGCGCAACGGCGAGCGCTACGCGTTCCTGAAATGGGGACAGCAGGCGTTCCGGAACTTCCGCGTGAGCCCGCCGAACGGCGGCATCTGCCACCAGGTCAACATGGAGTTCCTGTCCCGCGTCGTGTTCGGCGCGCGCGAAGGCGACGCCCCTGCCGGCGTCTCGAAACCCCAGGCCTACCCGGATACGCTCGTCGGGACCGACTCCCATACGCCGATGGTCAACGGCCTAGGTGTGCTGGGCTGGGGCGTCGGCGGCATCGAGGCGGAGGCCGCGATGCTGGGCCAGCCGATCTCTATGCTGATTCCCGAGGTGATCGGGTTCCGCCTGTCGGGCGGGTTGCGCGAGGGCGCCACCGCGACAGATCTCGTGCTGACCGTGACGCAGATGCTCCGCCGGAAGGGCGTCGTCGGCCAGTTCGTCGAGTTCTACGGGCCCGGCGTGCGCAACGTGCCGGTGGCCGATCGAGCGACCATCGGCAACATGTCGCCGGAGTACGGCTCCACCTGCTCCATCTTCCCCGTCGACGAGCTGACTCTGGAGTATCTCCGCTTCACCGGCCGTTCCGAGGAGCAGGTCGCGCTCGTCGAAGCCTACATGAAGCAGCAGGGGCTGTTTCATGACGCCGGCGCCCCGGAGCCTCGCTTCACGGATACCCTGGAGCTGGACCTGTCCACGGTGGAGCCGAGCATCGCCGGTCCCGGACGCCCGCAGGACCGCATTCCGTTGCGCATGGCGAAGCAGGCTTTCGAGCGGTCGCTGCCCTCGCTGCTGCCGCCCGAGCCGCCCGCGACCCGGAAGGGCGCCACTGCGCACTCCACCGGTCAGGTCCAAGTCGGCATGTGGGGGGAGACGCCGGCGAAGGACATCTCGGCCGCCCTGCAGCAGCCGGTCGGCAATTTCGATGGCGATCTCCGACATGGGGCGGTCGTCATCGCCGCCATCACGAGCTGCACCAACACGTCCAATCCCTCGGTGATGATGGCCGCCGGCCTGCTCGCAAAGAAGGCCGTCGAGCGCGGGCTGCAGCGCCGGCCGTGGGTCAAGACCTCGCTGGCGCCAGGATCGCGCGTGGTGACGGACTACTACGACCGGGCGGGCCTGACGCCGTTCCTGGAGGCGCTCGGGTTCAACCTCGTCGGGTACGGCTGCACGACCTGCATCGGGAACTCAGGACCGCTGCCGCCCGAGGTCTCGGAGGCGATCCACCGTAACGGCCTGGTCGTCGCATCGGCCCTCTCAGGCAACCGCAACTTCGAGGGCCGCATCCATTCGGAGGTGCGCGCCAACTACCTGATGTCGCCGCCACTCGTGGTGGCGTTCGCCATCGCCGGGCGGATCGACATCGATCTGGAAAACGAGCCGGTCGGGCGCGATCCTGGCGGCCAGCCCGTCTTCCTGCGCGACCTGTGGCCCAGCCAGGAGGACATCCGCAGCACCATACGCGATGCCATCAGCTCCGAGATGTACCGCGAGACCTACGCGCGGATCTTCGATGGCGACGAGCAATGGCAGTCGCTCGAAGCCGCATCGGGCGATCTTTACGCCTGGGACGCGGGCTCGACCTACATCCAGAGCCCGACGTTCTTTGCCGACATGACCCGCGAGGCGCCGCCGAGCGTGCCGGAGATCAGCGGCGCCCGGGTCCTGGCCCTGCTCGGCGACAGCATCACGACCGATCACATCTCGCCGGCGGGCAGCATCAGCGCGCAGTCGCCGGCCGGAGAGCACCTGGTCGGCCGCAGCGTTCCGCCGAGGGAGTTCAATTCCTACGGCTCCAGGCGCGGCAACCACGAGGTCATGGTCCGCGGCACCTTCGCCAACGTGCGCATCCGCAATCGGCTGGCGCCAGAGACCGAGGGCGGCTACACGACCTACCTGCCCACCGGCGAGGTGATGACGATCTACGACGCCTCGCAGCGCTACATCGCGCAGGGCATCCCTCTCGTCATCCTGGCCGGCAAGGAGTATGGCTCCGGCTCGAGCCGCGACTGGGCCGCCAAGGGACCGTTCCTGCAGGGCGTGAAAGCCGTCATCGCCGAGAGCTTCGAGCGCATCCACCGGTCGAACCTCGTCGGGATGGGCATCCTGCCGCTGCAGTTCCCGCCCGGCCGGTCGGCGGCCAGCCTGGGCCTGACAGGGCGGGAGACCTTCGCCATGGAGGGGATCACGGATGGCGTCGCGAGCAGCTTCGCCGACAGCCGGGCGCTCACCGTACGGGTGCTGCGCGAGGACGGGACGCGCCACTCGTTCGAGGTCATCGCCCGCATCGATACTCCCGCGGAGGTGCTCTACTACAGGCACGGCGGCATTCTGCAGTATGTCCTGCGGCAGCTCCTGAGCGGGCGGGAGGAACGGGCTTCGGACGTGCGGATGCCGGCAACTCTCGAGCTGGGCGAGCAGGTCCGCGTCGGAGCGAACCGTGTCGAGGAGGGCTCCATCGAGTCGTTCCCGGCCAGCGATGTGCCGTCATACACCGGCGGTGGCCATGCGATGGCCGCGGGGACGCCCGCACCCAGGATGCGCGCATCGAAGCAGGAGCCCGGCAAGGACTGACACCGCCGCGCCGATTGAAAATCTTCGCGGATTCTGCAACAGCCATGCCGTGGACGAACGGGGTGGCGACGTTGGCGCGGAAAGCGAACTCGATTGGGAAGCTCGACCGGCAGCAGGCCATCCTCGCCGAGGTGCGGGCAGCTCCGGCCGTGCGGATCTCGACGCTCGCGGAACGCTTCGCCGTCTCGACGGAGACGATCCGGCGCGACCTCGACGAGATGAGCGAGCGCGGGCTGCTGAGCCGGACTTACGGCGGCGCCGCCATCCCGCCGCTCGCACCCGAGCCCTCGCTCGACGACCGCTATCGCACCATGGCCGACCAGCGCTTGCTCGTCGCCAAAGCGGTCGGCACGCTCGTCCAACCGGGCGACACGCTGATGATCGACGCGGGCTCCACGACGATCTATGTGGCACGCCAGCTTGCGGCGGAGCTGCGCGGCCTGACGGTCGTCACCACCAGCTTCGGCGTGGCATCCTCGCTCGTCGCCAACCCGACGATCCGCATCCTCGTCTGCCCCGGCGAGTTCGACCCCCGTGACGGCGGCGTCTGCGGACCCGACACGCTCGCCTACCTGCGGCGCTTCCATGTCACGAAGGCGATCATCGGGGCGAGCCGGCTCGATGCGGACGGACCCAGCGACGTCATATCGACCTCGGCCTGGATCAAGCGCGTCATGATCGAGCGCGCCGAGCAGGTGATCCTGGCAGTAGACGGGACCAAGTTCGAGCAGAGGGCATTCGAGAACGTCTGCGGACTGGACAGCCTGGACTACCTCGCCACCGATGCTGCGCCGCCGCCCGCGCTCGCGCGCGCATTGGCCGAAGCTGGAGTCGGGGTCAGGGTCGGAGAACCGTAGGCGGCGGCTCGCTCCCTGGCGAGCCAGTCGTCGAGGCGGGCGATCTCCGTGGGCCTCATGGAAAGGCCGAGCTTGGAGCGCCGCCAGACCACGTCGGCGGCGGTCTCGGCCCATTCCTGCCGCGCCAGGTATCGCACCTCGGCCTCGTGCAGCCCGGCGCCGAAGTGCTCGCCGAGGTCGTCGGGGCTTCGCACACCGGCGAGGATGCGCTCGGCGCGCGTGCCGTAGGCGCGGACGAGCCGCTCCAGATACGGCCTGTCGAAACCCGGGTAGCGATCCGCGACGGCGTCGACCAGCGCCGGGCAGCCGTCGATCGGGAAGTCGCCGCCCGGTAGCGGCGCCGTCCGTGTCCACCCCGCTCTGCCGAGCCCGGGCAGGCAGGGGGCAAGCGCGGCGAGCGCTTCCTCGGCAAGCCGCCGGTACGTCGTGATCTTACCGCCGAGCACCGTCAGCAGGGCCGCTCCTCCGTCCGTTTCGAGCTCCAGGCGGTAGTCCCGCGTGGCGGCCTGCGCCGCTTCCGCACCGTCGTCGTGCAACGAGCGCACGCCGGCATAGCTCCACACGACGTCGTCCGGCCGCACCGTCGCGGCGAAGTAGGAGGAGATGGAACCGCAGAGGTAGGCGACCTCCTCGGCCGCGGCCCGGATATTTTCGAGCGGACCGGTGTGGTCGCAATCGGTCGTGCCGACGAGCGTGAACCGCCCCTCATAGGGAATCGCGAACACGATGCGCTGGTCCTCGTTCTGGAGGATGTATGCGCGATCGTGATCGAACAGCCTCGGCACGACGATATGCGAGCCGCGCACGAGCCGTGTGCGCCTGCTCGATCCGTTCGGAAGCAGTCGCCCTGTCAAGGAATCGACCCACGGCCCGGCGGCGTTGACCAGCACGCGGGCCGCGACCGCTTCGGCTTTCCCGGTCCTCACGTCCGTCGTGGTGATGTGCCACCTGTCTCGGCCGCGGCGCGCGCCCTCGACGGCGCATCGGGTGCGGACGAGCGCGCCGCGATCGGCGGCATCGCGCGCGTTGAGGACCACGAGCCGGGCGTCGTCGACCCCGCAGTCGGAATACTCGAACGCACGCTGGAACAGGCCCGGCCGCAGCGCCTTGCCCGCGGTATCCGACGCGAGCGCCAGCGTCCTCGTCGGCGGCAGCGCCTTGCGTCCGCCGAGGTGGTCGTAGATGAACAGACCGAGACGCAGCAGCCAGGCCGGTCGCATCGCCGGGTGATGCGGCAGGACGAAGCGCATCGGCCTGATGATGTGCGGCGCCATCGCCCACAGCACCTCGCGCTCGATCAGCGCCTCGCGCACCAGGCGGAGCTCGTAGTGCTCGAGATAGCGCAGGCCGCCGTGGATGAGCTTGGTCGAGGCCGAGGACGTGCCGCTGGCGAGATCGTCCTTCTCGAACAGCGCCACGCTGAGGCCGCGTCCGGCCGCATCACGCGCGATCCCGCAGCCGTTGATGCCGCCGCCGATGATGGCGACATCGAAGAGCGGCCCCGGAGCATCGTTGCCGGAGCTCATGTCCGCGCCTCCAGCAGCAGGTCGGCCAGCTCGGCGAAGCCGCGGGCGGACGGCTGCGAGGTCACCCATCGCGGCGCCGCGCTCAGAACGTCCTTGAACCGGACGACGTTGGCCACCCCCACCGAGTTCGGGAAATGGCTGAACATCGGCGCGTCGTTGGGACTGTCGCCGACGAAGACGATGGTTTCCGCGTCCGCGCAGGCATCGAGATCGAGCACCTCGCGCAGGAAGCGGGTGCTCGTCGAAAGCTTGTCGTAGGTCCCGAACCAGCCGTTGACATGGATCGACGACACCTTCGCCGTGGCCCCGAAACGCTCGAAGACGGCCACGATGCGGGCGATGGCTTCCTGCGGCAGCGCCGGCACGTCCTCGCAGAAGTCGATCGCCAGATCCGCCTCGCGGTAGGCCTGGTCCGCTGCGACCGCCGCGCCGGGCACCTCCGACAGCACGGCCTCGCGGATGGCCTCGAGCGCACGCTTGTCCCGCGACCGGTCCGCGGCGGTCTTCGCGTAGCGCCGCACCATGGTGCGGCGCGCCTCGTCGTAATGGAAGTAGAAGGCGCCGTTCTCTCCCACGACGCCATCGACAGGCCATTGCCGCGCTATGAGATCGCACCAGCCTGCCGGTCTGCCGGTGACGGGCACGACGGCAAGGCCGGCAGCCTCGAGGCGCGCCATCGAGTCGTAGGCAACCGGGGGCAGACGGCCGTCCTCCGTCAGCGTATCGTCGATGTCGGTCAGCACCGCGCGCACGTTGCGCCGCGCCTCTTCGGGAAATTCAGCCACCGCGCGCATTCAGGATCAGCACTCCACCATCGGAACCTCGCCGGCCACGAACGCCTCGAGCTCGCCGGCGGCCTCGGCGAGATCGAGGATGCCGAACCGGTCGCGGATCTTGCGCGCGTTGAGAAGGGCCTCCCGGTAGAACGGCCCGGGAATACCGAGCGCCGAAGGCTTGGTCGGCCCGCCAGCCGCGCGCAGCGCCGATTCGATCTCCGTGGCAGGACGGCCGACGCGTTTCAGGCGCTCCCGGACGTCTGGCCAGCGTTCATCGACGGCCTCTTGAAGGCGCTTCACCCGTGCATCGTCAAGGAATTTCGGCAGGAAGGATTGCCAGCACGCGTCTCCGAGCGCCGGCCCGAAGCAGTCCTGGAACGCTCCGCGGCTGTCGCCGTTGCGGCGGACGGTCGGCGACGGCAGTCCGATGATCCGCTCCTGAAGCCTGGCGATCGACAGCGTCGTCACCGCGATGTGCTCACCGTGATAGGCCGGTGGCAGTCCGTGCCCCAGCATATCCATGTAGTGCGCGACGAGATGCTCGCTCTGGCTCGCCGGATACGAGCCGCCACAGATGGTCATGCCGAAGCCCGACATGACGAGCGTGTGCGCGAGCAGCCCGATCGCGGTCCGGTCACCCTCGGCCAGCGCCGCGGCGCCGGCGATCAGCGCCGCCTCGTCCTCGGCCAGCAGCGCGAACGGCGCCTCGCGGTAGGGAGTGCCGGTCATGAGGTGGGACAGCAGCCAGTCGGTCTGGGCCGTCGAGCGGCAGATCGAATCCCCGAACCCGGCCGCGATGAGCCGCTTCGGCGCCGCCGCGAGGACGTCGAGATCGAGGAACACGCCCCGGGGCGCGGTCGAGGGCAGCGACTTCTTCAGTCCGTCTTCGGTGATCGCGGCCGAGACCGACGTGTACCCGTTCATCGAAGGCGCCGTGCCGAATACGGCATAGGGCTTGCCGACGAGGTGGGCCGCGTGCTTCGTAATGTCGTTGATGGAGCCCGATCCTACGGCGACAAGGCCGTCCGCATCCGTGCTTTCGGCCATCACCTGCCGCACCGTGTCCATGTCCGGATGCGGAGCGTCGCCCAGAACGACGCTTGCAGCGCGACCGCGGCCGGCCAGGGCCGCGATGACGGCCTCGCCAGCCACGTGGCGCGTGGCGGCATCCATGACGACCGCCAGTCGCGCGCCGAGATCGAGCGGGGCGATCAGCTCGCCTGCCACCGCCGCCAATCCGCTGTCGATGACGACGGCGCGGACCGGGACCGACAGCATGCCGCCGCCGTCCGGGTCGGGATAAGTTCCGGCGAGGATGCGCTCGAGGTTGCGTTGCGACATGGCGTTGCTCCCGGTCGACGATCCGGTCGGGCTGGCTCGCGCCAACAACCGGACAGCCACGGCTGCAGGTGGTCAATCCAGGCCCGCGCAGGCCTCGAGAACGTCCGAGAGCTGCGACAGGATCGATCCCTTGCTCGGGCTGAAGGAGCCGTCGAACACGGCCGATCCGATCGTGAAGGCGTCGGCTCCGGCTGCCTCGAGGGCCCGGATCCGGTCGGCGGTATTCACCGACCCTGCTACGATCAGATAGCCCTGGAGCCCGAGGCCGCGGCGCGATGCGGCGACGAGGTCGAGCGCGTCGGCCTCGGTCGCCCGATAGGCGAGCAGATCCGCTCCGGGGCAACCCTTCTCGACGAAGGAGCGGCACTGGGCTTCGACTTCCGCAGGCGTGCCCGCGAGCTGCGTGGGGTGGCCGGTGGGCCGCCCGGGGAAGGGGAAGTAGCTCGTCCGGCTCCCGCTGAGAATATCGAGGATCTCGTCGACCTGCGTTCCGCCGAGCAGCCTGTCCACGCCCAGCTCGCGGGCGATCCGCGCCGAGCGCAGGCAGTCGCCCGGGCTGGTCGAGACCACTTCCATGTACGATGTGGCGTCCGTCGCGCGGATCGCCTCGGCCAGCCGCGCCAGCACCTGGGGCGGGACGCCGACATCCTTGAACCCGATGTGCCGGAGCCGCAGCGGCCGGATCAGATCGAGGAGGTCGAGGGAGTCCTCGACGGTCCGGTCCCGGCGCGTCAGCATGAAGATGAAGTCCATGAAGCTTCGCTCCCGGATTTCAGGGCCAAGCCCCTCGATGTGGTAACTTACACATTGCAGGCCGCCAGGTTCCCGTGTTGCCGCACGCCGTCGTCGCAGGTGCGGCACGGCGACTGCCTCACCCGGCGCTGCCCCTTGAACGACGCGGCCGAAATCTTACGGCGATACCATTGCGGATTGCCGCGGCCCGGCTTTCCCCGATGCCGCGGCAGCCGAGCTTCAGCGCTCGAACCGCTTGCGCCACTCCTCGGTGACGCGGGTCTTGTTCTTGACCGACCAGCCGAAGTCCATCGGATAGAGGATGGTCGACACGTCCTCCGGCAGGCCCGCCTTCAGCACCTCGGCCGTCGGCTTCGCGCCCGGAACAGCGGACATCTCCGCGCGCTTGCCGTAGAGCTCGGCCGCCTGCAGCGTCAGCAGCCAGTCGAAGAAGCGTCGCGCGTCATCCTTGTTCTTCGAGGCTTTCATGAGCCCGCTGACCTCGATCTCGTAGCCGGCGCCTTCGCGCGGAACGACGAGCTTGATCGGATAGCCGGCCATGATGTCCTTGACCGCCTTGAACGCGAAGGAGATGCCGACCGCGTACTCGCCGCTGCTCGCCATGGCGCACGGCCGCGAACCCGACTTGATATACTGCCCCATGTTCTTGTCGAGCTCCTCGAGGAACTTCCAGCCCTGCTCCTCGCCTTTCGCCTGCAGCAGCGCCGCGACGTGCAGGTAGCCGGTGCCGGAGCTGGCCGGATTGGGCATCACGATCTGCCCCTTGTAGACCGGGTTCTTGAGGTCTTCCCACGAGCTCGGGATCGGCAAATTCTTCTTCTTCGCCGTTTCCGTGTTGACGCAGAAGGCGCCGATATAGCCTGTTGTCGCGAACCAGCGCTTCTCCGGGTCCTTGAACTTCGCATTCACTTTGTCGAAGCCCTTCGGCGCGTAGGGCTCGAGCAGCGCCATGATTCGCGGATCGACCATATTGGTGACCGCCCATCCCCAGATCACGTCGTGTTGCGGATTGGCCGATTCGGCGAGAATGCGGGCGCCGAGGTCGCCGGTCGAAAGGCGCAGCAAGTTCACCTTGATGTTCGGCTCGGCCTTGTTGAACGCCTCGAGGTACACACGGACGTCGTCCTCCTCGAGCGACGTATAGGCCGTGATCTCGCCTGCCTGCGCACTGGGGACCGCTACCGCCGCGGCGAGCGCGGTTGCAACCAGAACCTTGCGTAGGTGTCTCATCCAGATCCTCCCTTTTCGATTTCGATCTGTCTCCGCTTGCGCGCGGGATTCAGATTATGCGAATTTCGTCAGCACGGCGACGCTAGCACGTGTATGTGGCAATCACAACATCAAGGTTGGCGAACACAACGCTTTCGAGGACCTGCGCAGCATGCTCCTGTCACTGAAGAAGGTCACGAGGCGATTCAGCGGCGTCGTCGCGGTCGACCGCGTCGAGCTGGAGGTCGGCGAGGGCGAGTTCGTCTGTTTTCTCGGGCCATCGGGATGCGGAAAGACCACGCTGCTCAGGCTGATCGCGGGATTGGAGACGCTGGACGAGGGCGCGATCGAGCTGCGCGGCCGCGATCTCGGGATGCTGCCTGCCCGCAAGCGCAATTTCGGCGTCGTCTTCCAGTCGTACTCGCTGTTCCCCAACCTGACGGTGGCGAGGAATATCGCCTACGGCCTCGAATGCCGTAAGCTTCCGCGTGCGGAAATCGCGGCGCGGACCGGCGAGATGCTCGAGCTCGTGCACCTGTCGGAGCACGCATCGAAGCACCCGCACGAGCTCTCCGGCGGCATGCAGCAGCGCGTCGCGCTGGCGCGGGCGCTCGCGCCGCAACCGGAGGTCCTGCTGCTCGACGAGCCCCTGTCGGCGCTCGACGCCAAGGTGCGCGAGGCACTGCGCGGCGAGATCCGCGAGCTGCAGAAGCGCCTCGGCATCACCACGATCATGGTCACGCACGACCAGGACGAGGCGATGGAGATGGCCGACAGGATCGTGGTGATGAACCGCGGCCGGATCGATCAGGTCGGCTCCGCCGACGAGCTCTACTGGCGGCCGGCCACCCGCTTCGTCGGCGAGTTCATCGGGCGGCTCAACGTGCTGGACGGCGCGCCGTGGCAGGGCCGTCTCGACGGCGAGGCGGCGGGTGCGGGCGAGGTCCTCGCCATCCGCCCCGAGCATGTCCGCATCGTCGACGACGGCGGCGGCGGTGAGCCGGTGTTCGAGGGCATCGTCAGGCGCACCGCATTCCTCGGCAACATGACGAGGATCCTCGTCGAGACGGAGGGCAATGCGCTGGAGATCGAAGTCCACGGCGCCCGCAAGCGACTTGCGCAAGGTGAGCTGCTGCGGTTCGAGCTGCCGCGAGCCCGTCTCAGCCGGCTCGGCGCCGCGTCCCGATGACCGGTCTTGCGCTGCGCACGATCCGCCCCCGAGCCGATGCCGACCGGCTGTTCATCTTCGCCATTGCCGCCGGCGCAGCCCTGCTGCTCGTGCTGTTCGTGCTCGCGCCGATCTGGGCGATCCTCCGCTTTTCCTTCGTGGCGCCGGACGGCAGCATCGGCCTCGACAATTATGTGAGCTATTTCACCAGCGCGCGCTTCCTCGGCATTCTCGGCAACACGTTCGAGGTGACGATCGCGGTGACCCTGTTCACCGTCGCGCTGGCCTACGGCTTCGCCTACGCGATCGAGCGCACCTGCATGCCGTTGAAGCGCGTGCTGCGGATGATCGCGCTGATCCCGATCTTCTCGCCGTCGCTGGTGCAGGCGATCGGTCTGCAGTTCCTGCTCGGCCGCAACGGCCTGATCAACCGGACATTCGGCACCGAGCTCGACATCTACGGGTTCTGGGGGATTTTCATCGCCGACACGCTCTATGCGTTCCCGCACGCGTTCCTGATCCTGGCCACCGCATTGGCCGTCAGCGACGCGCGGCTCTACGAATCGGCGACGAGCCTCGGGGCATCCTCGGCCAGAGTCTTCTGGACGGTAACGCTGCCCGCGACGCGGTATGGAATCGCCTCGGCGACGTTCGTCGTCTTCGCCATCGTCATCACCGATTTCGGCAACCCGGTCGTGATCGGCGGCAACTACTCCGTGCTCGCGGTCGAGATCTATAACCAGGTTTCAGGCCAGGCCAATTTCTCGATGGGCGCCGTAGTGGGGGTCATCCTGCTGCTTCCGGCGGCTCTCGCCGTTTTCGCCGAGAAATGGATCGCGCGGCGGCAGTTCGCATCGGTGACCGCGCAATCCGTGCCGCTGGTGCCGAAGCCGGAGCCGGCGCGCGACCGGCTCTGGTTCCTCTACAGCGCCGCCATCGCCGCTGCCATCCTGATCGTCGTCGGAGTGGTCGTCTACGCCAGCTTCGTGCGGCTGTGGCCCTATAATCTCAGCTTCACGCTGCATCACTACGCGTTCGACGTCCAGAACGGCATCGAGCCGCTGTGGACCAGCATCTATGTGGCGGTGATCACAGCCGTCCTCGGGATGATCGTGGTCACTGCGGCGGCCTACGCCAACCACCATGTGCAGAACCGCCCGATGCGGCTCTTCTACTTCCTCGCGATCCTGCCCGCCGCGGTTCCCGGCATGGTGCTCGGGCTCGGTTACGTCCTCGCCTTCAACGATCCCGCAAACCCCGTCTATGCCATCTACGGAACGATGCTGATCATCGCGATCTGCAATCTCTACCACTATCACGCGCAGGGATTCCTGCTGGCGACCACCAACATGAAGCAGATCAGCCGCGCCTTCGACGAGGCCTCGGCCACGCTGGGGGCAAGCCGGCTGACCACCTTCCGGCGCATCACGCTGCCATTGATATGGCCGACCATCATCTCGGTCGGCGTGTTCTATTTCATGCGGGCGATGGTGACGCTGTCGGCGGTGATCTTCCTCATCACGCCAGTGACCCAGCTCGCCTCCGTTTCGGTGCTCTATCTCGACGAGCGCGGCGCACTCAACCAGGCCGCCGCGTTCGCCGCGTGCATCATGGCCTCGGTCGTGGTGTTCCTGATCGCGGCGCAGCTTCTGCTCCGCATCGCCGGAATCCGAGGCATTACGCTCGTTCGATAGGGGCGCCGCGGCCGCTCCAGTCGGCGCGCCGCCTCCCGGCTCAGGCCGGGAGCTCGAGCTCCGCCTCGAGCCCCGCCGGTCCGGAGCGTAGCCGGAAACGCCCCGCCCACGCCTCGGCAATGTCGTGGACGATGGCGAGGCCGAGCCCTGCCCCGGTCCCGGCTTCGTCCAGGCGGCCGCCGCGGGCGAGCATATCCTCAAGCCGGTCGGCGGGAATTCCGAGGCCGTCGTCGGCGACCAGGATCACCGCCAGCGAGCCGCGGCGCGAGGCCGTGACGCTGACGCGCCGCCGCGCATGCCGCGCCGCATTCTCGAGCAGATTGCCGACCGCCTCGGCGAGGTCGTCGGGATCGATGCGGGCAGAAAGCTCAGCCTGGCTGTCGACCTGCCATTCGAGCCGCGCGCCGGCGGGCGTTCGCATGACGACGGCAAGCACCCGATCGAGCACCTCGGCCACGCGCGCACGGGCGAGCCCAGCCCCCTGCTTGACGCGTGCGCGGGCGATCTCCCGGTCCACATGGCGCTGCATCGACGTCGCCACCTGCTCGACATCGGCGGCAATGGCAACTTCCCCCTTCTGTCGCAGCCGCTCGACGTCGCCGGCGAGCACCTGCAGCGGCGTCTTCAGACCGTGCGCGAGATCGGCTGCTCGTGCCCGCGCCCGCTCCGCCTGGAGCTCGCGCGCGTCCAGCAACGCGTCCACTTCCGCCGCCAGCGGCAGCACCTCTGTCGGGAACTCCGTTCCGAGGCGCTGCGCCCGGCCTTCCCGGATCGCAGCGAGTCGATCGCGGACCTGGGAGAGCGGCCCGAGCCCGAACGCGACTTGCACATAGGCCGCCGCGATGAGGACCATGGCGATGAGCCCGACATAGGGCAGAAGGTCGACCGCGAATGCGCGGGTCGCGGCCGTGATCTCCGCCGTATCCAGCGCCACGGCCGCCCGGATTGCCTGGCTGCCGAGCCGCGGCGGCAGCGTCACGCGTCGTTCCAGGGTTATGAGCCGGGCTCCCTTCGGCCCCAGGGTGCGATGCTGGTGGACGGCGCCGTCGTCCAGAGTGTCGGCCGGAACGTGGAGCTCGGCGTCCCAGAGCGATCGCGAGCGCAGGACCGTCTCTCCCGCCTGGATCTGCCAGTAGAGTCCCGACAGCGGCTGTGCGAAACGCGGATCGGCCTGCGGGCCCGCCACCGTCAGCTCGCCGTCGGCCCCGCGGTCGAGCCCGGCGATGATCTGGTCGAGGTAGACGCCGAGCTCGGCCAGCACGCGGCGCTCGACGTGGCGCTCGAACAGCAGCGCCAGCCCCATCGCCGACAGGGCGGTTGCGGCAAGGATGGATATCGCTCCCGCCGCCAGCAGACGGAGGCGGAGTGAGCCGTGGCTCATGTGCTCTCGGCCGCGATCGAATAGCCGAAGCCGCGCCGGGTCTCGACGGCTGCCGCCCCGAGCTTCTTGCGCAGCCGCGCCAGGATTGCCTCGAGTGCGTTGACCTCGTGGCCCTCGCCGCCGCCGTAGAGGTGCTCGAGCAACTCCGGACCCGGAACGACGCGGCCCCTGTGGTGCATGAGATAGGCGAGAAGGCGATACTCGAGGGGCGACAGCGAGACGGGGATGCCGTTCCTGGTCACACGCATCTGCCGCGGGTCCAGGGCGAGGGCTCCCGCCTCGATGACGGAGCCGGCGTGTCCCGTCGAACGCCGGATCACGGCGCGGACGCGCGCCAGCAGCTCCTCCATGCGGAACGGCTTCGGCAGGTAGTCGTCGGCCCCGGCGTCTATCCCCTCGACCCGCTCGGGCCAGGAGCCGCGTGCCGTGAGGACGAGCACCGGCATCGTGCGCCCCGTGGCGCGCCATTTTTTCAGGACCGCGAGGCCGTCCATCCTCGGCAGCCCGAGGTCCAGGACGACGAGGTCGTAGTCCTCCGTATCGCCTCGGAACCAGGCCTCCTCGCCGTCGAGCGCGGTCTCGACGAGATAGCCCGCCGCCTGCAGCGCGGCCGTGACGTCGGCGGCGATCCGCGCCTCGTCCTCGGCCAGAAGGATCCGCATCAGTCCTCCTCGTCCTTCAGGATCGCCGCGGTCAAGGCGTCCACGTAGACCTCGCGCAGCCGGCCGCCGCGCGTGATCACCTTGAACTCATAGACGTAGCGGCCGTCCTCCCGGTCGAACTCGACGCCGATCACCTCGCCCCCGAGCTGCCCGCGCACCTGCTCGAGGATTTCGGCGAGCGGCCGCGCACGGCCTTCCTCGAGCGCACGGCGGGCGCTCTCGTGATCGTGCCGGTCGCCGCGCCCGCGGTTCCTGCGCTCGCTCGGATAGGCGGCGCCCGCCGCGGCAGCCATGGCCGCCGCGGCGAACATCAGAGCCCTTCTGTCCAGAATCGCGCTCATCGGCCGGGATGTTAGCAGCAGGCAGCCTGACAATTCCCTGACATGGATCAACGGCCTGCCGTCAGCGCCACTCTGCCATGTCTGCGCACGGCCGCACAATTCCGTGCCGGCCGAGATGAGGAGACTGGAAATGCGCAAGATGCTTATCGGGTCCGCTCTGGCGATCGCCACCGCTGCGGGTGCCGGCTACGCCGCGGCCGCCGATGACAGGCTCGGGGTGAACGTGCCGAAGGAACAATGGATGTCGATCGCCCAGATCGCCGAGAAGCTCGCCTCGCAGGGCTACGACATCCGCGAGATCGAGATCGACGACGGCGCCTACGAGGTCTCGGCGATCAAGGACGGCAAGCGCGTCAAAGCCTACCTCCATCCGGGCACGGGCGAAGTCCTGCGGACCAAGACGCGCAATCGATGACCGACGTCACAGAAAGGCTTCGAGCCGGCGGCGCTACGCCGCCGGCAAGGGCCACGCCCGCCGGGGCGGCGGAAACGGTCCGAGTCTGGGATCCGTTCGTCCGCGTCTTTCACTGGTCGCTGGTGATCCTTTTCGCGGTGGCCTGGGCGACAGGCGACGAGCTGCAGTTACTGCACGAGTGGGCGGGCTATGCCATCGCGGTGCTGCTTGCCGCCCGCGTGGTGTGGGGAATCATCGGCACCACGCACGCACGCTTCGGCGACTTCATCTATCGGCCATCGGCTGTAGCAAGTCATCTGGCGGACAGTCTCCGCTTCCGGGCCAGGCGGTACCTCGGCCACAATCCGGCTGGCGGGGCCATGGTCGTCGCGCTGCTGTTGACGCTCGCGCTCACCGCCGCCACCGGCATCCTGATGTCAGGAGAGGCGTATCGCGATGCCCACTGGCTGGAGGACATTCACGAGATGGCGGCCAATCTGATGCTCCTGCTGATCGGACTGCACGTCGCGGGCGTCATTCTCGCAAGCTTCGAGCACCGCGAGAATCTCGTGAAGGCCATGCTCACCGGCCGCAAGCGGCGCCAGCCGGACGACTCCGGCATTCCATCCACTCATGACCCATAATCCCGGTTGCGCCGCAGCGCGAAAGTGGTGCGGCGCATACGAGTTCCTGGCGGGGTTGCACGACAGGCACGACAAGCTCGACAAGCACCGGGGACGACGCCAGTTCCTGCTTACATGGCCGTCGAAAACTCTTATACAGAAGGAGCCCTCCGCCGAACGGTCTCCATGCGCAGACGCCGACTTCCCGTGGGACGCTTTCTCCTCCTGCTGTTGTTGCTGGGAGGGACCGCGCTGGCGTTCCGGCAGGGGCTTGTGCCGCCGAGATACAGCCCGCTGCCGGCGCTCGATCTCGACAGCCCGGGGTTCTTTTTCGTCGACTGGCAGATTGCCGAGTTGAGGCGCGACGCGGAGCTGTGCTCGCGCGTGCTCGTGCCTCCTCACATCGAGGCTGTGCCCATTCGCGACAACCCGCTGAGCAAAGGCTGTGGCTGGACCAACAGCGTCCGCGTCTCTTCGCTCGGCGGCGCCGGTCTGCCGGTCGACAAGCTGTCCTGCCAGGCTGCGGCCGCGCTCGCACTCTGGATGGCGCACGAGGTGCAGCCGCTCGCGGCCTCGATGCTCGGCCAGCGGGTCGCATCGGTCCAGCATATGGGGACCTATTCATGCCGCAATATCGTCGGCAACCCCTTCTGGAAGGACATGCGCAGCGAGCACGCCACCGCCAACGCCATCGATATTTCCGGGTTCACGCTGGAGAACGGGCAGAGGATCTCCGTTCTCAAGGACTGGACAGGTGAAGACCAGGAAGCTCTCTTCCTGCGCGCCGTGCACCAGCGCGCCTGCCGCTATTTCCGCGTCGCCCTCGGCCCGGAGTTCAATGCTGCGCACCGGGACCACTTCCATTTCGACCGCGGCATCCTCTCGACCTGCCGATAGAGCGTGACCCTTACTGCTCGCGCATACCTCCGCGGTGTATTTTGCAGAGTTCCGCCCGGATCGGCTCCAGGCGGGGCAGCGGAAAACGAGGCTCACGCCCCCTTGCGCCTGTTCTGGCGGTTCGTGACCAGATCCTCGACCACGGCAGGCTCGGCGAGCGTCGAGGTGTCGCCGAGATTGGAGAAGTCGTCCTCGGCGATCTTGCGCAGGATGCGGCGCATGATCTTGCCGGAGCGCGTCTTCGGCAACCCCGGCGCGAACTGGATCAGGTCGGGCGATGCGATCGGCCCGATCTCCTGGCGCACGTGCGCGACCAGCTCGCGCTTGAGCTCGTCGCTCGGCGTCTCCCCGGCCCTGAGGGTGACGTAGCAATAGATGCCCTGACCCTTGAGGTCGTGCGGATAGCCGACCACCGCCGCCTCGGCCACCTTGGGATGCGAGACGAGGGCGCTCTCGACCTCGGCCGTGCCGAGCCGGTGCCCCGAGACGTTGATGACGTCGTCGACGCGGCCGGTGATCCAGTAATAGCCGTCCTCGTCCCGCCGGCAGCCGTCGCCGGTGAAGTACATGCCCTTGTAGGCGGAGAAGTACGTCTGCACGAAGCGCTCGTGGTCGCGGAACACGGTGCGCATCTGGCCCGGCCAGCTATCCAGCAGCACCAGATTGCCGCTCCCCGTGCCCTCCACGACCGTTCCCTTGTCGTCGACGAGGGCCGGCACGATGCCGAAGAACGGCAGCGTCGCCGATCCGGGTTTCAGCCTGGTCGCGCCGGGCAGCGGAGTGATGAGGATGCCGCCGGTCTCCGTCTGCCACCAGGTGTCCACGACAGGGCAGCGCCCTTCGCCGACCACCCGGTGATACCATTCCCACGCCTCCGGGTTGATCGGCTCGCCGACGGTGCCGAGCAGCCGCAGCGAGGACCTGTCGGTGCGCCTCACGAAGTCGTCGCCGGCGCCCATCAGCGCCCGGATCGCCGTCGGCGCCGTGTAGAAGGTGTTGACGTCCCACTTGTCCACGACATGCCAGAAACGCGACGCCGTCGGGTAGTTGGGCACGCCCTCGAACATCAGCGTGGTGGCGCCGTTGGCCAGGGGGCCGTAGAGGACGTAGCTGTGGCCCGTCACCCAGCCGACGTCGGCAGTGCACCAGTAGACGTCGCCGTCGTGGTAATCGAAGACGTACTGGTGCGTCATCGAGACGTAGACCAGAAAGCCGCCCGAGGTGTGCACCACGCCTTTGGGCCTGCCGGTCGAGCCCGAGGTGTAGAGGATGAACAGCGGGTCCTCGGCGCTCACCTCGACCGCCGGGCAGTCCGCCGTCACCTTCACCAGCTCCTCGTGCAGCCAGATGTCGCGCTCCGCGTTCCACGGCACATCGCCGCCGGTGCGGCGCACGACGAGAACCTTCTCGCCACCCTTGGTCCTCTTCAGCGCCTCGTCGGTGTTCTTCTTGAGCGGCACGGCGCGGCCGCCGCGCAGCCCCTCGTCGGCGGTGATGATGAACTTGGAGTCGGCATCGGCGATGCGCCCCGACAGGCTGTCGGGCGAAAAGCCGCCGAACACGACGGAGTGGATGGCGCCGATGCGGGCGCAGGCCAGCATGGCATAGACCGACTCGGGGATCATCGGCAGGTAGATGGTGACCAGATCGCCCTTCTTGACGCCGTTCGCCTTCAGCACGTTGGCGAACTTGCACACCCGCTCGTGAAGCTGGCGATAGGTGATCTTGTCGTCGACGGTCGGATCATCGCCCTCCCAGATGATCGCCACCTGGTCGCCGCGTTTCTCGAGATGCCGATCGATGCAGTTGTAGCAGACGTTGAGCGTCCCATCCTCGTACCATTTGATGGAGACGTTGTGCGGGTCGAAGGAGGTGTTCTTGACCTTGCTGTAGGGCTTGATCCAGTCGATGCGCTTGCCCGCCTCGCCCCAGAACCCGCCCGGGTCGGAGATGGACCGCTTGTACATCTCCTGGTACTTGACCGCGTCGACCCAGGCCCGGCTGGCCCACTCCGCGGGCACGGCATAGCTCTTCTCCGACATCGGCATCGTCCTCCCGGAAGCGTGATCGAGGGTTTGGGCTATTATGTCGGCCGCATTCCGGGCCGGCAATCGCCTCATTCGTCGTACTGATGCACTGTCGCAACCAGGCCGTGCGGTGCGCTCGAGTCAGATGCCGGCCGCGCCGATGGCGGCGCCCTGGATCACCAGCACCCCCAGCCAATGTCCGCCGTCGATGATCGTCAACGCGCGCTTGGCGCCCTGGAAGGTGTGGTTGACCAGCAGGGACGTCATCACGAATCCGGCCCAGACGAACGCCCCCGACAGGATGCCGTTGCGCAAGTTGACCTTGCCGGCGCCGAGATGGCCGATGACTCCGGCCAGCACGTAGGCCATCAGGAGCTGTGCGGCGAAAGCGACGATGAACGGCACGGCATTGGTCTGCCAGCCGCCACCCTTGCTCACCGGCGCCTGGAGTCCCGCCGCGGCCAGCCATTGCCGGGAGAAGATGCCGTACCAGACGCCCCCGAAGAGAAAGCTGCCGATCGCAGCAATCAGCACTGCCAGCAGATTGATCCCCGCGAAATCCATGCCGCCCTCCCGAGTGCCGGCGCAGGATAGCAGGGATCAGGCTGCCTGTGACCCGGCGAGCCGCCAGACGGTCGTGCGCTTGATCTCGGCGTCCTCCAGCTCACGCGTGACCGCCACCTCATAAGCGGCGACCTCGACGAAGCGCTCCGCGGGGAAATAGCTGCGTTGCGGATCGCCGACGAGCACGTCGCTGCCCCGCCGCGCCGCCGCGTCGATCAGATCCATGACGCGCCCTGCGAGCTCGCGCTCGTAGAACAGATCGCCGACCAGGAGCACGTCTGCCTGCGGCGGAGGTCCGCCGAGCATGTCCTGCGAGGACGCGAAAACGGCCACCCTGTTCGCAGCAGCATTCATCCCGATCGCGGCGATCGCCAGCAGATCGACATCGAGCGCAAGCACCTGGCGCGCCCCTGCCCGCGCCGCCGCGATCGCCACCAGACCGCTGCCGGAGCCGACATCGACCGCGTCTTTGCCTGCCACGGCCTCTGGATTGTCCAGCACATAGCGCGCCAGGGCCTGACCGCCCGCCCAGGCGAAGGCCCAGTACGGCGGCGGCACGTTCATTGCGCCCAGCTCCTCCTCGGTCTTGAGCCAGATGGGCAGCGACTCGGAGGCGAGATGCAGCACGATCTCCGGCGTCAGCGGGGGCGCCTGAAGGCGCGTGTTCCCGCGGATGAACGCCGACGCATCGATCTCGATCATGGCAACCGCTCATCCACCACAGCCGCCCCCATGATCGCCACTTCCAACAGGCTCTCCGTTCCCCTATTCGCTTTTCGCTAGGGCCTTGATCCGCTTCGGATCGAGACCGCCCATCCGGCAGATGACGTCCCACTCCTCCGCCGTCACCGGCTGCACCGAGAGCCGCGTCGAGGTGACGAGCGCCATGCCGGCGAGCCCGGGACGCGCCTTGGCCTCGGCCAGCGTGACGGGGCGCGGCATGTCCGTGACCGCCTTCACGTCGACGCACTCCCAGGTGCCGGTGTCATCCGTGGGGTCCGGATGCGCCGGTGCGATCACCTCCACGATCCCGACGATCTCCTTGCCCTCCTGGGAGTGGTAGAAAAACCCGAGATCGCCGACCCGCATGGCGCGCATGTTGTTGCGGGCCTGGTAGTTGCGCACGCCGTCCCACGGCTCCCCGCGGGTCCCGCGAGCCTTCAGCATCTCCCACGAGAACGCGTCCGGCTCCGACTTGAAAAGCCAATGCCGGATGCGCGGCGCTTTCGATGAGCCGGCTGCTGCTTTCTTTTTCGGCATCGGGCTGTCTCAGCTCCATGTGCGCAGGCGTACCGGCCGCTCTCAATCCTCCGCCTTCAGGGGCCGCTGCATGAGGCTGTCGATGGCCGCGGGGATCGAGAGCCGCCCGTCGAGGATGTCGAGGACCGCTGCCGAGACGGGAACCTCGAGGCCGAGGTCGGCGGCGATCCTGACCACGGCCGCGGCGGTGTAGGCGCCCTCGCTGACGCCGCGCAGGCCCGCGGCCGCTGCCTGCAAGGGCTGCCCTTCGCCGAGCGCGAGGCCGAGCCGGAAGTTCCGCGACTGCCGGCTCGAGCACGTGAGCACCAGGTCGCCCAGCCCCGACAAACCGGCCAGCGTCTCGCGCCGGGCGCCGAGCGCCGTGCCGAACCGCGACAGCTCCGCGAAGGCGCGCGCGATGAGGGCGGCCCGCGCACTCTCGCCAAGTCCGCGGCCGGTCACGATGCCGCACGCGATGGCCAGCACGTTCTTCACGGCGCCGCCCGCCTGCACGCCGACGAGGTCGTCCGAGATGTACGGGCGGAATGTCGGCAGACTGAGCGTTTCGGCGGCAGGACGGGCGATCTCCAGCGAGCGCGCGGCCAGCGTGACGGCCGTCGGCAGCCCCCGCGCCACGTCGATGGCGAAGCTCGGACCCGACAGCACCAGCGGCTCGGCATCGGGGCAGACCTCGCCGAGCACGTCGGCCATGAACCGCGACGTGCTCTGCTCGATGCCCTTAGCAGTGATGACGGCCGGTACGCCGGCGGCGAGATGCGGCCTGAACGAGGCCATCACGCTCCGCACCGCCTGCGCCGGAGTCGCGACGAGCACGAGGTCCGAGGCCGCCAGGTCGGCCGGCTCGCAGGTCCCTGCCACCGTCTCGGGAAGTGCTACTCCCGGCAATCTGCCCGCGTTCTCGTGCGCCGTGTCGATGGCGTGGGCGACCTGCTTCTGCCGTGCCCACAGGATGACCCGATGGCCTGCCCGGGCCGCCACCAGCGCCAGCGCCGTTCCCCATGCGCCGGCGCCGATCACTCCGACTGTCAGCGGGCTCGTGCGGCTTGCCCCGTCGGACGCAGGATTCATGCCTTGGCTCCATGCCGTCCGCCGCCGAGCACCGGTCGGGCGAGCTGATCGAGGGGCCAGCGCGCCCGGGCCGGCGCATCGAGGGGATCCGTGTGGCCGCGCACGAGGCGTTCGGCGCCGGCCCAGGCGACCATGGCAGCGTTGTCGCCGCAGAGCGCCAGCGGCGGCACGTGGAGAGTATGGCCGCTGGCCGCGGCGAGGCGGGCCAGCGCCTCCCTGAGCCGCTGGTTGGCGGCCACGCCGCCGGCCACCACCAGGTGCCGCACGGCCCCGAGCCGGTCCTCGGCGATGCGCATGGCGCGGGCGCAGCGGTCCACCACGACATCGGCCACGGCCGCCTCGAAGCTCGCGCAGAGGTCCCGGATGTCCCCCTCCGCCAGCGGCGCGAGCGCCTCGGCCTGGCGCCTGACCGCCGTCTTCAGGCCGGCGAACGAGAAGTGCGGCTCCTCGCGTCCGAGCATCGGCCGCGGCAACGCGAAGCGCCGGGGATCGCCCTCGCGCGCCATGCGCTCCACCGCGGGACCGCCGGGGAAGCCGAGCCCGAGCAGCTTCGCCGTCTTGTCGAACGCCTCGCCAAGAGCGTCGTCGATCGTCGTGCCGAGGCGCTCGTAATGGCCGACGTCGTGCACGAGCAGAAGCTGTGTGTGCCCGCCGGAGACCAGCAGCAGCAGGTAGGGCGGCTCGATCCCCTCCGTGAGCCCGACGGTCAGTGCATGCGCCTCCAGGTGGTTGACAGCGACGAGCGGCTTCCGGCAGGCCAGAGTCAGCGCCTTGGCCGTGGTCAGCCCCACCAGCAGGCCGCCGATCAGCCCGGGTCCTGCCGTCACGGCGATGCCGTCGAGCTCGGCCAGGCTCAACCCG
Organism: Hyphomicrobiaceae bacterium; assembly: GCA_023384095.1. Classification (GTDB taxonomy): domain Bacteria; phylum Pseudomonadota; class Alphaproteobacteria; order Rhizobiales; family Hyphomicrobiaceae; genus ZC4RG25. Next base: position 24,799 of record JAHDXT010000026.1, on the reverse strand, counting down.
GCCTCGGTCAGTGCCTCGGCGATGATGGTGTCGAGGCATTCGACGTGCGCCCTGGCGGCGATCTCGGGCACCACGCCCTCGAACTTGCGATGCTGCTCCCATTGCGAGCGGACCACATTCGACAGCAGCCGCCCGCGGCCAGGGCCGTCGCGGGCCACCACCGCGGCCGCGGTCTCGTCGCAGCTCGTCTCGATTCCGAGCACCAGGACGGGCACGCGGTTGCTGGCGGGCTCGAGGCTCATGTGGCGTCTTGATCCAATCGCGCTGTTTGCGTCTTCCGGCTGCCGGGAGCATGAATGTCCATGTGACCGGCTCGCCACACGAGGGTGGGCCTAGCATCCGGAGATCGGCGCGTGCAAGCTGACAGGATACGCATCGGAAGCCGCGGATCGCCGCTGGCGCTGGCGCAGGCGCACGAGGTGGCCCGGCGGCTCGCGGCCGCGCACGGCATCGACGGGGCCGCCATCGAGGTCCGCACGTTCAAGACCAGCGGCGACCGCATCCAGGACCGGCCGCTCGCGGAGGCGGGCGGCAAGGGCCTCTTCACCAAGGAGATCGAGGAGGCGCTGATCGCGGGCGAGATCGAGCTGGCGGTCCATTCCATGAAGGACATGCCGACGGCCCTCCCCGACGGGCTCGTCATGGCCGCCATGCTGCCGCGCGAGGACGTGCGCGACGCGTTCATCAGCTTGCGCTACGGCTCAATTGCCGACCTGCCGCCGGGCGCGGTCGTCGGCAGCTCGTCGCTGCGCCGGCAGGCCCAGGTTCGCAGGCTGCGGCCCGACCTCCAGGTCGCCGAGTTCCGCGGCAACGTGGACACCCGGCTGCGCAAGCTGGAGCAGGGCGTGGCGGATGCGACCTTTCTGGCCTGCGCCGGGCTGAACCGCCTCGGCCAGTCGGACCGGATCACCGCCGTCATGGCGACCGAGGACATGCTGCCCGCCGTCGCGCAGGGCGCGATCGGTGTCGAGGTCCGCAGCGCCGATCAGGACACGGCCCGCCTCGTCTCGGCCCTCGACCACGCGGAGACGACCGTCTGTGTAGCAACGGAGCGCGCCTTTCTCGCCCGCCTGGAAGGGAGCTGCCGGACGCCGATCGCCGGACTGGCGGAGCTGCGCGACGGCACCGTCCATTTCCGCGGCATGATCCTGTCCCCGGACGGAAGCCGGTCCCACGAGACGCGCCGGCAGGGCTCACCCGCCGACGCCGGAGCCATGGGCGACGACGCGGGCTGCGAGCTCAGGGCGCGCGCCGGCCCCGATTTCTTTCAGTGGACCGGCTGATGCGTCTCCTCGTCACACGCCCTGAACCCGATGCGGCCGCGCTGCGGGCGCATCTGGTGGCGCAGGGCCACGAGGTGCTGATCGAGCCGCTGATCACGATCCGCTTCGACAACGCCGATCCGATCGAGCTCGACGGTGTGCAGGCGCTGATCGCCACCAGCCGCAACGGGTTGAGGGCGCTGGCTGCAAGTCCCGCATTCGACGATGCGCTGATGCTGCCTCTGTTCGCCGTCGGTCCGGGGACGGCGGCTACGGCTCGCGCTCTCGGCTTCCGGCAGGTCGTCAAGGGCCCGGGGACGGGACGCCAGCTCGTCAGCTTCATCGTCGAGCGAGCCGACGTGAACGGCGGGCCGCTGTTGCATCTGGCCGGCGACACGCTGGCGTTCGACTTCGCCAGCGAGCTCGCCCGCCTCGGGTTTCACGTCCTGCGGCCTGTCGTTTACGCGGCCGAGCCCGCGACACGGTTGAGCGGCTCGACGGCGGCACGCCTGTCCAGCAACCGCATCGACGGCGTCCTGCTGCTCTCTCCCCGGACGGCTGAGATCTACGTCCGGCTCGTGGCGGCCCACGGGCTCGCCGATGCCGTTCGCGGGCTGACGCACTATTGCATCTCGGCCGTCGCGGCCGCACAACTTGAGCAACTCGCCCCCGCGAAGGTAGAAGTCGCTGCTGAGCCCAACCTGCAGGAAGTGCTTGCCCTGACAGCACGCGCCGCGCCACAATCAGCCTAGAAAATCAACCCGGAAGCAACCAGCGTTCAGGCACGATTCCTCGACGTGACCCGAGCGATCGGATTGCGTCGACATGGCCTCCCGCTGCTCGAGAGGTTTGCCGCTGCCATGACCAGCAAGAACGACGGCCCCGCCAAGGGTGCGGGAAAGTCCGCTCCGGAAGGTCCGAAGAAGCCCTCGGCGCTCCTCGACCTCAAGGCGACCGAAGTCTCGAGCGGCGAGGGCAAGCCGCCGGCCGCTGCGGAGACGGGGGCGTCCGGTGCCGGGGCGAAGCCCGCGGCCGCCCCGGCGTCTCTTGCGCCGCCGAAGCCGGCAGAACCGGTGCGCCACACGGGCAGCGTACCGCCAGCCGCGAGTGCGGCGGCAAAGCCCGCCGCCTCCCAGGGGACTGCACAGACGATTGCCGGAGCCAAGGCGCCGAAATCGTCCGCCGGCCCGGAGAGCAAGCCTGCTGCTGCGCCAAAGCCGCCAGGCGGCATCGGGCGGCTGCTGACGCATCTCGCCGCAGGTGTCGCAGGCGGCTTCCTCGCGCTGCTGCTGGCGGACGCCTTGGGCCCGCGGGTCGGACTGAGTGGCGGGCCATCGCCCCAGGTCGTCGGCGACCTGCAGAAGCGGCTGACCACGGCCGAGCGGGCGATCGCCGAGCAACGTTCCAGCCCCGCCGTCACCGCGGCGGAGCTCGAGCGCAAGCTCGCCGACGTCGCCGGCCGGCTCGCCCGCCTCGACGAGATCGACCGCGCCGTCGGCGCGCTCTCCGAGCAGCAAGCCAGGCTGGCCGGCGAGACCAAGAGCCTGGGCGAGCGCATCGGCCAGCCGGGCGCGCGTGGCGAGTTGGTGGAGCGCGTCGCCAAGCTGGAGCAGATCCTCGCCACGCTGACTGCCGCCGCCGGCGGCGAGCAGCCGGGCCGCATCCCGCAGCTCGCCGCCATCACCGGCAAGCTCGCGGACCTGGAATCGACGCTCCCCAACCAGATCGCCGAGCTGCGCAAGAGCCTGAGCGCGGAGCTCGAGACGCGCCTGGCGCAGTCGGCCGAGGCGAGCGAGGCGGCGCGCTCCGCCACGCTGCGCATGGACCGCGAGCTGGCGGCCTCGAAGACCGAGCTCGCCCGGCTGTCTCAGCGCGCGGAAGCGCTCAAGGCGGCCGATGACCGGCTGGAGCAGACCTTGCGCGCCCTGCAGGAGGAGGCGGGCAGCCTGCGCAGCGCCGCCGACGGGCTGAAGGGCGAGCTTGCCGCGCAGCTCAAGACCGTCGCGCGGGCGCAGGACTTGACGGCTGCCGTGACGCCGGTCGAAGGCCGCATCGCGGCCCTCGAGCAGAGCGTTCAGGGGGTCGTCAAGAGCGAGGCGGATCGCCGCGCCAACGCGGAGCGCATCGTGCTCGCCCTCGAGCTCGGCAATCTCAAGCGCGCGCTCGACCGCGGCGGCAGCTACACGGCGGAGCTGTCGGAGGTCGTCAGCGCCGGCGCCGGCAGGATCGATCTCGCGGTACTCGAGCGCTACAAGGACCAGGGCGTCCCGACGCTGAGCGAGCTGACGCGGGAGTTCCGCCCTGTCGCCCACGCCGTCCTCGACGCGGCGAGCATGCCGTCGGATGCCTCCGCCTTCGATCGGCTGCTGCACGGCGCCAAATCCGTCGTCCGGGTGCGCCGCACCGATCACGGCCCGGATGACACCAGCGTCGAGGCGATCGTCGGCCGTATGGAGGCAGCGCTGGCGGAGGGCAAGCTCTCGGAGATCCTCGCCCACGCGCGGCAGCTCCCGCCGAAGGCCCTGGAGCCGGCCGAAGCCTGGCTCGCCAGGGTGGAGGCGCGCGCCGCGGTCGGCAGTGCTCTGGCGAGCGTCGAGGATCAGCTCAAGGCGTCGCTCAGCGGCAAGGCTCCGGTCGAGAAGAGGACCCGATAATGCTGCGTCTCGTTCTGTACCTGCTGGCGGTCTCCGCGCTCGCGTTCGGCCTGTCGTGGCTCGCCGACCGGCCGGGGAGCCTGGTCGTGCAGTGGCAGGGCTACGACATCGAGACGAGCGTGTTCCGGGCGATCGTCATCCTCGCCGTGGTGCTGGGGCTCGTCGTGGTGTTTTGGACGGCGCTGCGCCAGATCTGGCACAGCCCGGCCGCCATCGGCCGCTTCTTCAACCGGCGCCGCCAGAAGCGCGGGCTGGAGGCGCTGTCGAGCGGCATGATCGCGATCGGCGCCGGCGACCGCACGCTGGCGACGCGCTACGCCATCCAGGCGCGCAAATCGCTGCCGAACGAGCCGCTGACGCACCTCCTGCGCGCCCAGGCGGCGCAGCTCTCGGGCGACCGGGGGACGTCGCGGCGCATCTTCGAGGCGATGCTCGCCACCCCGGACACCGAGCAGCTCGGGCTGCGCGGCCTGTTCCTCGAGGCCGAGCGGGAGGGCGAGCGGGAGGCGGCGCGGCAGTTCGCCGAGCGCGCCATGGCGCTCAATCCCAAGCTCGGCTGGCCGGTCGAGGCGCTGTTCGAGATCCAGTGCAGGGAAGCCGACTGGGACGGCGCGCTGCAGACGCTCGGCGTCGCCCGCCGCCACCATCACGTGGAGCGCGCGGCAGCCGACCGCCGCCGGGGCGTGCTGCTCGCCGCGCAGGCCCAGGAGATCGAGGACAGCGATCCCGAGCGCGCCATGACGCTGGCGGTCGAGGCGCATGGCCTCGCCCCCGACCTCGTTCCCGCGGCGGCGATCGCCGGGCGCGTGCTGGCGGCGAAAGGCAACACGCCGCGCGCCGCGAGGGTCTTGCAGCGCACGTGGAAGCGCTCGCCGCATCCCGACATCGCCACCGCCTATGCCTATGCGCGGATCGGCGACAGCCCGCGCGACCGCCTCGACAGGGCCAGGCAGCTCGCCGCGCTGCGCCCCCATTCGATGGAGAGCGGGATCGCCGTCGCCACCGCCGCCATCGAGGCCCGCGACTGGGCCTCTGCGCGCCACGCCCTGCAGCCGCTGCTGTCCGCCGCACCGACGCAGCGCGCCTGCACGCTCATGGCCCGCATCGAGGCCGAGCAGCACGGCGACAAGGGCCGCGTGCGCGAGTGGCTGGCGCGCGCCGTCAGCGCGCCGCGCGATCCGGCCTGGACCGCCGACGGTGTCGTGTCCGAGCGCTGGGCGCCGATCTCGCCCGTGACCGGCGCGCTCGACGCATTCCAGTGGCGGGTCCCGGTCGAGGCCATGGATAAGACCGACGCGACACTGCTCGGCCAGAAGATCGAGGAGCTGATGAAGCTCGGCGCCCCGCGGGAGGCGGCGATAGGGCCCGCACCGATGCTTGCCGCCGCGCCGGACGCGCCGGCACCCGGTCCGGAGGCGCGGGCGGCGGCTGAAGCAGAGATCATCGAGGTGGTCACCCGCCCCGAGCCGCCGGCGCGGCAGGAGCCCGAGCCGCCGGCGCCGCCTCGAGCGGAAACCGACCAGCAGTCGGCGCCGGCCGCCCCACCCTCCGAGACCGCAAGCGAGCCCGAGAAACCTGCTCATGCCAAGCCGCCCGCGGAGCCGGCGGAGCCCGCCCGCGAGGCTGCCGCGGCCAGGTCGGCCGTCGCAGACGAGGCGCGCGCCGCCGGCGAGGCGCAGCAGGCCGGGGCGCCGGTCAGGCGCCATCCGCGCCCGGATCGGAAAGCATCTGCGCGGCCGGCGGAGCCCAGGCTCTTCGTGCCGCTGCGCGCGCCGGATGACCCGGGACCCGACCCAGCCGAAGGCGGCGAGGACGTCCGGCCTTCGCCATTGGCGTTCCATCTGCCGATGAAGGGCTCCGCTTAATGGATTTCCGATCGAAATCGAAAAGGCTCTCCCCCTCTCCCCGCGTGCGGGGAGAGGGTCGGGGTGAGGGGCAGCCGCGAGCACGGCTCGAATTTCTGCGCCTCACCCTAACCCTCTCCCCATTCGGAATGGGGAGAGGGGACTTGGACGTTTCAATCTGAACCGGAAAAAACACTAGCGTAGAAAAACCGAAGCGCCCGCTTCGCGAGCGGGCGCGCCCGTCAGGCGATGTTGCGCAGGCTGTCGCTGTGGCGGCGGACCATCGCGGCGAGCTCCCGGCGGTCCGAGAGGCGCCGCAGGTAGCGCTGCCGGACCGCGCGATCGAAGCAGAACCGCCGCGCGTAGAACGTGAGCCAGCTCCACAGGTAGCGCGCGCGAACGCGTCCCGGGACCTGCAGATCGCCCAGCGCCTCCGCCGCCCATGCCCCCGCGGCGCCGGCCGGCACGGCTCGTTCGTCGTCGGCGTGCAGCAGGATGCGCGCCGTCGCGCAAAACCCATCCCACTGCGAGAGCGCGCCCGCAGCCTCGAATTGCGCTCTGGCGAAGGCCCGGTCGTCGGCGCTCAGCAGCGGGCCCAGGCACGAGAAACCGGCGACGTCCCGCAGGGACAGGCGCCGGGGCTTGCCGACCGGGCCGTCGGCCTGAGCGTGGGCGACAAGATGCAGGAGCCGGCAACGCGGCGATGGCACCGCCAATCCGGCCATATCGGTCGGGCGGGCCTCGGCGATGATGAGCGAAGCCGGCAGGATCCTGTCGGCGCGTCTGGTCGAGATCTTGAAATGCAGCTCGACGGCAGTGGGCCGCCCGGCGTGCCAGAGCGCGGGCAGATGGTGGTGGATCAGGAGCGGGTCGCCCTGCTGTCGGTACGCGTATCCGAGCGCGCCGAGGCACTCGAAGGCCGACGTCAGCCGGTCTTCCGGGACCAGGATATCGAGATCCCCGATGTAGCGCGTTCCATCCGGCCAGGAGGGCGCCAGCAGCTCGACAGCTCCCTTCAGGGCAACACCACGGATTCCTGCGGCATCGAGCGCGGTGCCGATCTCCTGGAGCTGTTCCCGCAGCGCGAGGTTGCGCGCGCTGTTCGCCTTGTGCATCTGCGCGAGGAAGACGCCGAGCTCGGGCCCGACGAGGTCCCGGATGCGTTGCTCGCCGGCTGCCCGCGCCAGCAGCGGTAGAACGGCGTGCGCGCTGGCGATCCGCACCACGGCGTTAGGGTCTGCAGCCGACAGGGCCTCGACCTGCCCCTCCGTCGCCGCCAGCCCCAGGGCCGCTCGCATCAGTCCGACGACAGCCCGCAGATCCCTCGAGTGCAGCATGGACGCCCTCCTGGAGATAGTAGGGGTACGAAGGGGTCAGCCGCTCACCGGCCTTGCCGACCTTCGATGACGAAACGGGTGCAGCAGAAATCGCCTCGGATTCTCGAGGCTTGGGAGCTCGTGTTCAGCCAGGTTTCGCGGCAGGCCGCGCCATGTCCGGCCCCGTCTTGCCCGCTGAAACGCTTCACAGATTTCCGCCTTCGCGGAAATGACGGTATTAGGTGGGCGCAACGGTGGTGCCATTCGGCCGCACACCTGCTCGGCGCACCGTTTCATTCCCATCCGCCCGCCCATACTCACCGTCATACCCGCGAAGCCGGGTATCTGCGATCCGCCGCCACTTCGCTTCGGCAGCGACGGGGTTTTGATGCCTTGAAGCTCGCGAGTCAGCAGATTCTGGCCTCCCGGTTAGCCAAGTTTCGATTCAGACCCCGCCCCGTCTGCCGGCACCGAAGGGGTCAGCCGCTCCCCCCGATCGACGTCGTCGACCGCGATCTGGCGATCAACGGCTCTGCTTGCGCTTAGGCGTGAAGCGTCACGCATCGTATGAATCGGACGGGCTCTGAACCACGCTGGCGATGACCTCGGACGCGGCCCGCCAGCCGCCGTGCGCGAGCCGGTAGGCCGGGGTCGAATTGACGAGCCGGCAAAGCCCCTCGATCGTCGGGTCGGCCCCGACCGTGCGGCTTCCACTCGCCAGCAGATGCTGGAGCGCCGCCTCCGGTGTCAGCCGCTCGATTTCCGTCGTCGCTCCGGTGCGGAACTTCGGGAACAGGATCGCGGCCACGGGGAAGGTCTGCGCCACGCCGGCGCAGTGCGTGAGATCGATGTAGTGCAGCACGTGCCCGTTGATGGACACGGGTCCCGACCACAAGCGCTCCGGATAGAGCGGGCGCAGCGTCTCCCGGGCGCCCTGCTTGACGCTGAGCGCCACCGGGAATGCGCCGATGCGGCTGCCGTCGCGCGACAGCGGGATGAGATCGTCGCCGATGTAGCCGGCGCCCTGGTGCACGAGTCCGGCGGTCAGCGTGCTCTTGCCGCTGCCGCAGTCGCCGGCGACGACGAGGGCGCGGCCGCCGAGCGAGACGGCGGAGGCGTGCAGCACCGCCGAGATGCGGCGCTGCCCGGGATGGCCCGTCAACAGGTTCGACAGCACGGCATGACGGGCCAGCGCGACGTTGCCCGGGCCGTAGACGGCCTCGCCGTCACGGACCACAGTGTAGGTCTCCGCAATGCCGCGGACGTCGATCCGGCAGGTGCGGTCCACCGGCGCCGGTCCTGCCGCGAGCGGCGCCAGGACGGCCTCCATGACCGCGGCGAACGCCGGGTCCTCCGACGTGATCTTGAAACAGCCGGCATCGCTCCGATAGCTGGCTTCGACGCCGGCCCGTAGCGGCGGGAACGCCTCGGTGCCCGCGGCAGGGGCGGCGTCGCCGGCCGGAATCAAGCCGGCCGACCGCCAGGTGTCCAGCAGGCCGTCGATCACTCGCTCTGCGGAGGCCACCTCCATGCGCCAGAGCGCGGCAAGCTCGCGGACAGCCGCGGTTCCGGCGACCGCCTGCACACAGAGCTTCCACACCATCGCCGCGGTGCGGTTCGCCACCGCGACGGCGCGCGTCGATGTCGAGAACAGCACGTGGTGCTCTCCGACAGTCCAGGATTCGGTTGACATGTACTATGGGTCGCAGTTCACGCCGGGCTGGGGTTCCGGATGATCGGAGCAACTCTGCTTTGCCTTTGCGCTTTCCGCATCGAGCAGCACGTACGTCATCGGCGCGACGGCGGCCGAGAATTTGGCCAGCGCCGCCAGCACCTGCCTGCGGTCGCGGTCCGGCGCGGAGGTGGAGATCAAGTCGTTGCCATCGGCAGCGCCCGGCGATGCCGACGTCGGATCCGTGCGACCACGTTCCATTTCCGTACCTCAACGTCCGGTTGAAACTTCTCAATCAGCTAACTGACAGTCTTTGCCGGCGCAAGCCTCGCGCAAGCTTCGGTTGTGGACAGTCCAGCGTGAGCCCTGGGTCTCACAGTACGAAGCTCATTCGTGACTGACGACTTGGATTCGCTGCTGACGACCTGGACGTCATCAAGGTATGCAGTTGTGCTCGTTCGGATTCTTATGATCGGAGCAATCCAGCTTAGCCTTTGCACTCTCCGCATCCAGCAGCACGTACGTCATCGGCGCGACGGAGGCGGAGAACCTCGCCAGCGCGGCCAGAACCTGCCTGCGATCGCGATCGGGCTCGGCGGTCGAGGCGGTTTCGTCGCTTCCCACTTGGCCGGGTGATGTACGACCAAGTTCCATTTGCGCACCTCAACGTTGAGTTGAATTCAACGCTTCCAAACAATCAGCTAGCGGACGGCCTAGCTCGGCGCAAGCCAAGCGCAAGCTTCGTCTGTGGGCAAACCAATGCGGGGCCGGCGCCATTCTTCTGCACACGATTTCTATCGCCGGTAGGACATCCCGCGACAGTGCAACTTCCACGGATGATCTCCGTGTTAGAATCCGATTCGATTCGATTCCGCGGATTCGAAACCGCTCGCCTGGGGTGGACCGAGACATGATCAAGCTATTCAGACCGCTGATGCCTTGCCTGCTGCTGGCCGCCCTCCATACGCCCGGCCACGCCGCGGAGCCGCGCAACATCGGCACCGCCGTCGAGATCAGGAACTCCGTCACCGCCGCCCAGACGGACGAGGACAAGCGCCGGCTGGCCAAGCAGGACCCCGTCCGCGAGCGCGAGGTGCTCGAATCGGCGGTCAACTCGAGGGGCGAGTTCGTGCTGGCCGACGACACCAAGCTGGTGCTCGGGCCCACGGCGCGGCTGGTGCTGGACGAGTTCGTCTACGACCCCGGCCAGCGCGCGGGCAACAAGGTCACCGTCAACTTCGTGAAGGGCGCCTTCCGGTTCATCTCGGGCGGCAGCGGCCAGCAGGCCTACGAGATCAGGACGCCGCTCGCCTCGCTCGGTATCCGCGGCACCAAGATCGACGGCTATGTCGCGGACGACGGCCGCATGGCCCTGCTCCTGCACCAGGACGTCGCCGAGACGACCGAGGTCGAGGTCTGCTCGACCGTCACCGTGCAGAGGAGCTGCCAGCGGCTGCGCTCGAGGTGCCATCTCGTCTATGTCACACCTTCCGGCGCGGTGACGCCGCAGCGGGCGACCTGGGACGGCGCCATGCTGCCCGGTGTCGGCGTGCAGACGGCGTTCCCGTTTCTCGAGACCCGGCTGGCGGTCGACCCCGTCATTCAATGCCGCTACGCCGACTTGTTCACCCGGCAGCCGATCCTGCGCAAGGCGCTGGCTCCGGCGCCGATCCCCGGCCCTGCGCCGCCGCCACCCGCCCCCGCGCCCCTGCCGATCGCGCTCATCGCGACCACAATCGCCGTGCCGCTCGTGCTGATGGAGGTCGTCGACAACGATCCGGCCTCGCCGTGAGGAAGGGGTTGTAGCCCGGCTTCCGAGCCGCTCGAGCCCTCCCCTTGACGGGGAGGGCGGCGCGGCGGAGCCGCGCGGGTGGGGTGGGGCCACGGCTGAGACGTTGGTGCAGAAGGCACCCCCACCCCCGACCCCTCCCCGCAAGGGGGAGGGGAGTGGGCCAGGGTGGTCGGGCGGTACGATACCGCAGGCTCAATCAGCCCTCCCCTTGACGGTAGGTGGTCGAGGGTCGGCAAAGCCGGTGAGCGGCTGACCCCGTTCATCGTCGAGTGGCGCGATCCCTCCCCTCGACGGCCGCAAGGGGTAGGGGAGCAGGTGGAGGACGCCGCCCGCCTCAGGGCTTGGCCTGCGACCGTTGCGCCAGCTCGCTCATCATGCGGCCGAGCTCCTGGGCCTGCTGGGCGTAGGTCTGCATCTGTCTCTGCGCGTGGCGGCTCTGAATCTCGACGTACTCCTTGAGGTCCCTGGCGCGCGCCAGCTCGCTCGCGAACTGGAAGCCGGCTTCCATGTTCTGCTCGGCGAAGCGCAGCGTCCGCGCCTGGATCTCGGCCACCGACTCGGCCATCGCGCCGGAGGATCTGCTCATGAGGCTCTGGGCCTGGCGGGCCATCTCCATGAACTGGCCATAGGCGGTGCGCGCCTGCTCGACATTGCGCTCGGCCATGTGCCGAACCGGCTCCGGAATCTCCATCTGCGGCCTCTCGTACATGTGCCACCTCCGTCAGAGCGCCGGTCGCCGTACCGACTTGCCCGACTCTACACGTTTTCCGCGCTTGGCAATTGATGAAACGGAGGATAACGGATCGTTCGGCATCGACGGCGCCATGGACGCGCGCCGGGCGCTGACGTACAAAGGCGGAACACTGCAACCGCCAGGACGCGCGACACGTGAGCTCGCTGCCGCAGCCGGCCCCCCTGGTGCCGGTCGAGGCCGACCTCAACCGGCTCGCCGAGGCGGCCTGGATCATCGATCTCGATGCATCGCGCGTCATCGCCGCCAGCCCGGCCGGACGCGCGCTCTGGAGCGGTGCGCTGCGGGATGGCACCACGCTCGACCGCGCCATGCCGGGCATGCAGGACATGATGCGCCTCGCCGGCTCCGGAGAATGCGGCGCCGGACCAGGCGAGGAGCGCACGCTCCTGCTGTGGGCCGCGCAGGGGCTCGTCCGCCTGCGCTGTCGATGCCGGCCGCTCGACCGCGACGGGCGCAAGGTTCTCGTCGTCGCGGCGGCAGATGCGTCGGATGCCGCGGCCTCCGCGGCGCCGGACGCGGCAACGGGCGACCGCGCCCGGGCCACGCTCGCCCATGAGCTGCGCACACCGCTCAGCGCCATCGCGGCGCTGGCCGAGGTCATGAAGGACGAGCGCCTCGGCCCGATGGGCAACACGCGCTATCTCGGCTACGCGAGCGATATTCACGACAGCGCCCGCCACGCGCTCAGCGTGCTCGTCGCCATGCTGGAGGGAGGCACCGGCTGCCAGGGCGCCCAGGAGCCGGCGGAGACGGACGTCCACGGGACCGTCTCGAGATGCCTGTCGGCCATGCGGGAGCTGGCGGGCCAGGCCTCGGTGCGGCTCCAGTCCGAGCTCGCACCGGGGCGCCCCCGCCTTGCCGCAGACCGCCGCAGCCTCATGCAGATCCTGCTGAACCTGCTTTCCAATGCGCTGAAGTTCACACCGCAAGGGGGTGTGGTCACGGTCGCGACACGGCGGGAGCCCGGCGGCGGGCTGGTGCTGTCGGTGACCGACACCGGCACCGGGATGCACCGCGACGAGATCGAGCGGCTTCAGGCAGAGGACGATGGTCCGGGAAGGGCTGCGGCGGCGCGAGGCTCCGGCTACGGGCTGCCGCTCGTCAAGGCGCTGGCGCGGGAGAGCGGCGCGCGTCTGGAAATCGCCAGCCCCCCGGGCCAGGGCACGCGGGTTTCGATCGTCTTCCCTCGCGACCGGCTGATCGGGGCTGAGCCGGCACCCGCTTGAGCCCGCCTGCGCGACCCTCCTACAGCAAGTTTGGCCGGCCCGAGAAACCAGGGGTCAGACCCACTGCTGTCCCATGATTCGATAGGTGGCAAGGCTCGGCGTTGCGGACGCTGGCAAGGGTGTTGTTGCGAAAAACGCCCGAACCATCGAAGGAACACGAGCCTTGCCGCCACGTGGATACCGTATTCGCCCAGACTGCTGAAACTGTTGCCGAGACACGATTTCAACAGACTGGCCAAAGCCGGCCATTGCGGCGGGGCGCTGCGGCGGATGACGCGCTGGGGTCAGCTCGTCGCGATGGGGCTTGGGCATGTGGCGCGGCGGGACTCCTTGCGCGATGTCGTGGCCACCCTGCAGGCGCAGGGCGCTGCCGAAGGGCTCGATCCTCGTCTGCGACCGCGGCTACAGCGAGCTCGCACGGCCGACGTCAGGCTGCCGCCCGCACGGGCTCGCCGTTGATGACGAGCCCGCCGTCGCGCGCGGTGACGTGCACAGTCTGCCCGTCCATCACGCGCCCCGCCAGGATCTGCTCGGCGAGCGGGTCCTGGACGTGCTTCTGGATCACGCGCTTCAGCGGTCGTGCGCCGTAGGCCGGGTCGTAGCCGCGGTTGGCGAGCCAGGTGCGCGCCTGATCGTCGAGCTCCAGCCTGATCTTGCGGTCGCTCAGCAGCTTCTGCAGGCGCTCGAGCTGGATGTCGACGATCGCCGCAATCTGCTCGCGCCTGAGCCGGTGGAACACGATGATCTCGTCGATCCGGTTCAGGAACTCCGGCCGGAACCGCGTCTTCACCTCGGCCAGGACGTAGGAGCGCGCTGCGTCGAAGTCGTCCTCGTCCTTGAGGGCGACGAGATACTCCGCCCCGATGTTCGAGGTCATGATGATCAGCGTGTTCTTGAAATCGACCGTGCGGCCCTGGCCGTCCGTCAGCCGCCCGTCGTCGAGCACCTGCAGCAGCACGTTGAAGACATCCGGGTGCGCCTTCTCGATCTCGTCGAACAGCACGACCTGGTAGGGCCGCCGCCGCACGGCTTCCGTCAGCGCGCCGCCTTCCTCGTAGCCGACGTAGCCGGGCGGGGCGCCGATCAGGCGGGCCACGGAGTGCTTCTCCATGTACTCGCTCATGTCGATGCGCACCAGCGCAGCGTCGTCGTCGAAAAGGAACGCGGCAAGCGCCTTCGTCAGCTCGGTCTTGCCGACGCCGGTGGGCCCCAGAAACATGAACGAGCCGATCGGCCGGTTGGGGTCCTGCAGCCCGGCGCGTGCGCGGCGGACCGCGGTCGAGACGGCCTCGACCGCCTCGGTCTGGCCGATCACACGCTTCGAGAGCGCGTCCTCCATGTGCAGGAGCTTCTCGCGTTCGCCTTCGAGCATCTTGTCGACCGGCACGCCGGTCCAGCGCGAGACGACCCCAGCGATGTGGCCGGCGGTGACGGCTTCCTCCAGGAATTCCCCGCCCTCGCCCTTGGCCTCGATCTCGGCCAGCTCCTTCTCGAGCTTCGGAATGACGGCGTAGGTCAGCTCGCCCGCGCGCTGATACTCGCCGCGGCGCTGCGCCTGGGCGAGCTCGTTGCGCGACCGGTCGAGCTCTGTCTTGAGCTCGGCCGCCTTGCCGAGCTTGTCCTTCTCGGATTGCCAGCGGACCGTCAGCTCGCGCGAACGCTCCTCCAGCGCCGACAGCTCGGCCTCGAGCTTCTGCAGGCGGTCCTTCGATGCCGCATCGGTCTCCTTCTTCAGCGCCTCGGCCTCGATCTTCAGGCGCACGATCTCGCGGTCGATCGAATCGAGCTCCTCGGGCTTGGAGTCGACCTGCATCCTGAGCCGCGACGCGGCCTCGTCGACGAGGTCGATCGCCTTGTCGGGCAGGAAGCGGTCGGTGATGTAGCGGTGCGAGAGCGTCGCCGCCGCGACCAGGGCGGAGTCGGAGATGCGCACCTTGTGGTGCTGCTCATAGCGCTCCTTGAGCCCGCGCAGGATGGAGATCGTGTCCTCCACAGACGGCTCGCTGACGAAGAGCGGCTGGAACCGTCGGGCCAGCGCGGCGTCCTTCTCGATGTGCTTGCGGTACTCGTCGAGCGTCGTCGCGCCGATGCAGTGCAGCTCGCCGCGGGCGAGTGCCGGCTTCAGCAGGTTGGAGGCGTCCATCGCGCCTTCCGACTTGCCGGCGCCGACGATGGTGTGCAGCTCGTCGATGAACAGGATGATGCCGCCCTCGGCCGCCGTCACCTCCTGCAGCACCGACTTCAGCCGCTCCTCGAACTCCCCGCGGTACTTCGAGCCGGCGATCAGTGCGCCCATGTCGAGCGCCAGCAGCTTCTTGTCCTTGAGGCTCTCGGGCACGTCGCCCTTGACGATGCGCTGCGCCAGCCCCTCGGCGATGGCGGTCTTGCCGACGCCCGGCTCGCCGATCAGGACGGGGTTGTTCTTGGTCCGGCGCGACAGCACCTGCATCGTCCGGCGGATCTCCTCGTCGCGGCCGACCACGGGATCGATCTTGCCTTCCGCCGCCGCCTCGGTGAGGTCGCGCGTATAGCGCTTCAAGGCGTCATAGGCCTGCTCGGCCGACGCCGTATCGGCAGTCCGTCCCTTGCGCAGCTCGTTGATGGCCTGGTTCAGCCCCTGGGCGGTCACACCGGCATCCGAAAGGATGCGCCCGGCCTCGGAGCTGCGCTCCATGGCCAGCGCGAGCAGCAGCCGCTCGACGGTGACATACTTGTCGCCGGCCTTGTCCGCGATCTGCTCCGCCTGGTCGAAGACCCGTGCCAGCTCGGGCGTGAGGTAGAGCTGTCCGGCGCCGCTGCCCGACACCTTCGGCCGCTTGGCGAGCGTCCGCTCGAGGGCGGCGAGCGCTTCCCTGGCGCGGCCGCCTGCCCGATCGATGAGGCCCGCGGCCAGGCCCTCCTCGTCGTCGAGCAGGACCTTCAGCATGTGCTCCGGCGAGAACTGCTGGTGGCCTTCGCGCAAGGCGAGGTTCTGGGCCGACTGGACGAAGCCTTTGGCCCGATCGGTATATTTGTCGAAGTTCATGAGTCCCTCCTCGGCGCGTTCGTCCGCCCGGTCAGGCACGACACGAACGCCGGCACGTCAGGATGATTGCGACGTCGTCAGCGGGCCCTACAGGCACCCTCCGACCCCGTCAGCAGCACATATAGGATTGCCGATTGCCGCCAAAAGGGGGCAATCTGCATTGCTACGCTGCACTGAGCAACGATCGATCAGGAATGGCGATGTCCCAGGAACCCGGGCCGCGCGTTGCGAGGCTCTATCGCTATCCGGTCAAGGGCCTGTCGCCGGAGCCGTTGGACGGCGTGGCGCTCGAGGCTGGCGGGGTGGTTCCCTTCGACCGCGCCTATGCGATCGAGAACGGGCCGGGACGGTTCGACCCGGCGGAGCCCAGACATCTCCCCAAGATCAATTTTTTGATGCTGATGCGCGACGAGCGGCTGGCCACCCTGCAGACTCGTCTCGACACCGGGACGGAGACGCTCGTCATTCTCCGACAGGGCAGGCAGGTGGCCCGCGGCGATCTGAGGACCCGGATCGGCCGACAGATGATCGAGCAGTTCCTGTCTGGCTACATGGCCGGCTCGCTGCGCGGGCCGCCCAGGATCGTCTCCGCGCCGGGGCACAGCTTCTCCGATATGGCCGCGAGGTGTGTCCACATCGTCAATCTGGCGAGCGTGCGCGAGGTCGAGCGGTCGGTCGGCCGGCCGGTCGATCCGCTTCGGTTCCGCGCCAACATCTATCTCGACGGCGTCGAGCCCTGGCAGGAGCTGGCGTGGCTGGACCGCGAGCTGGCGATCGGCGATACCCGGCTCGCGGTTTTCCACCGGACGCGGCGCTGCGATGCGACGAACGTCGATCCGGTGAGCGCGGCGCGCGACCTGGCCATCCCGGCCACCCTGCTGCGCACCTGGGGACATTCGGATTTCGGTGTCTACGCGAAAGTCATCGGCGCCGGCCGGATATCCGCCGACGATCCCGTCGTTGTCATCTGAAGAACACCGCATCCGCGATGACGGGGGATGGATTGGCGGATGTCAGATGCCCGGAGACGGACCGATCGCCGTCTGTCCCTTGCGATTGCCCGGCCGACAGGTCGCTGCGGCTCGGGTCCCGATCTTCCCCCGTCGCTCTCAAGCCGGCGGCCGGCAGTGCTCCGCCGGCTTTCCTTTAGTCCCCCGATTCGTCCTTGACCGCGGTCCCGTTGGCCTCGCCGGCACCGCCGCCGTTGGCGTCGCGCCTCGGCCGCCGCACTGGTCGCCGCAAAAACTCCGGCTGCTCGTGCGCGGATGCCGCGATGCGATCCCGCCGGCGCGGCTGAGCTTCGGCTCGCGGCTGCTGCTGGGCGGGCTCGAATGCCGGCGGCTCCGTCGACTGCGGCTGCGGAGCCTCGGCTCGCGGCTGGCGCTCTACGGCATAGCCCCCGCGCGGGTCCTGATAGCGGTCCCGCATCGGACGGCCCTGATCGGGCTGACGATGCGAGCGCTCCTCGTAGCGCGACTGGCCGTCGCCGCGGGGCTGCGGCTCATATCCGCGATGCGAGAAGCCCTCCGCCTCGTCCAGCTCCTCGTCGGTGAGGTCGTCCGTCTCCATCGAATGGCGGTCGACGCCGTTCATCGCCTCGCCCGACTGCTGGACGCTCTGCTCCCTGAAAGCCATGATGATGCGGTTGTAATGCTCGGCGTGCTGCAGATAATTCTCGGCAAGCACGGGGTCGCCGGAGGACAACGCATCGCGCGCCAGAGACATGTATTTCTCGGCGATGTGCGACGGGGTGCCCCGGATCTTCACATCCGGACCGTTCGATTCATAGCTGCGTGTCAACGGATTGTGGTGGGCCTTTCGGTTGCGGCCGCGCCCTCTCCGATTCTGCTGTCCCTGCCTCATAGTCTCCCAATCTCAACTTATGCAGATAACTTCTAGTTCGCACCTTATGCAGATAACTTCTAGTTCGCACCTGGGATGCCCGGCAGCCCCGCTGCCGCACACACCCGCCGTGGTGGATGTCCCCTTCCATCCCGCCGACGCAGCACGCTGCCGCGCGCCGCAGCCGTCACGTCAATCGCGCGCGCGGACGCACCGGGTTTCTTGTTGTGTTTCCGACACTCACGAAAGCTCGCCAGTAAATCCACTCGGGAAAAGGCGCATTCAGCGAAGCAGCGCTGCCGTCGAAGTCGCTAGTCCAGCCGGCTGACTGGAACCTAGCGCGTGCAATTCGCTCGTTTCGCTCGGTTTACTTGCGCTCGCAGGTGGCAGCCGTAAGAGGAACCAGGCTGCACTGTTGCGCTCGCGCTTCTTTCCGCCTGATGTGACATTAGCCCGGGATCGGCTGGTTTCCAAGTGCTTTTCTTTCTCGGTTCAGTGAAGTGCCTTCCATGCCACACACCTGTCGATGCCGTTCAGATCCCGGAACGTGCGGACCTCCGGCGGGTGGTCGCCGACGCGGGTCGCAGCGAGGATCTGGCATAACGCGCCAGCCTGACCTGCGCCGACCTCGAACAGGGCCCGGCCATTTGGCACGACCCGGATGAGATCCCTTGCAATCTCCCGATAGACATCCAGTCCGTCCGCTCCGCCGTCGAGTGCGGCTCGCGGATCATAGTCCCGAACCTCGGGCTCCAGTCCTGCAATCTCACCTGTCGGAACGTACGGCGGATTTGCGACCAGAAGGTCGACAGGCCCGCCGATGCCATCCAGCGACCGCGCCAGCTTCCAGCGGGCGCGCCGTGCAACGCCATGCCGACGCGCGTTGCGTTCTGCCGTCTCCAACGCCCGCGGGTCGATATCGGTTCCGAGCCCGGTCGAATTGGGCAGCTCCGCGAGCAATGTCACGAGCAGACAGCCCGAGCCGGTGCCGATGTCGAGGACGCGCCAGGGCCCGCTGCGGTGCTTCTCATCGTGCCCGATCAGCTCCAGACCGGCCTCTATGAGGGTTTCGCTGTCGGGTCTCGGATCGAGGGTCGCCGGCGATATCTCGAAATCCCGGCCATAGAAGCCGCGGCTGCCGAGAATGCGCGAAACGGGCTCGCGGGCGATGCGCCGCGCCACCAGGCTGTCGAGGACCGCCTCCTCGGCAGCACCCAGCGGCGTCTCGGGCCGGCTCAGGAGCCGCCCGGCATCGACGCCCAGGGCCGCAGCGACGAGCAGCCGGCCCTCGCGTGCAGCCGGCTCGATGCCGGCCTCGCGCAGCAGGCGCGCGGCTTGCGCGGCCGCTGCCGCTGCTGTGAGCGAGCGGAAGCTTGTCTCGGATATGGTTTCAGGCATTCGCTTCGACAAGCTGGCTGGCTTGATAATCGGTTACGAGGGCGTCGATCAGCTCATCGAGCGCGCTGCCGTCGAGAATGAAATCGAGCTTGTGCAACGTGAGATTGATCCGGTGATCGGTCACCCGCCCTTGCGGGAAATTGTAGGTGCGGATCCGCTGCGAGCGATCGCCTGAGCCGACCTGGTCCCTGCGCTGCGCGGCGCGTTCGTCGGCCGAGCGCTGCCGCTCGAGCTCATAGACGCGGGAGCGCAGCACCTGCATGGCCAGCCTGCGGTTCTGATGCTGCGACTTCTCTGCCGAGACCACGACGATGCCGGTCGGCAGATGGGTCAGGCGGACGGCGGAATCGGTCTTGTTGACGTGCTGGCCGCCGGCCCCTCCCGCCCGCATGGTGTCGATGCGGATGTCCTCCGACCTGATCTCGACGTCGACCTCCTCGGGCTCGGGCAGGACGGCCACCGTCGCAGCCGACGTGTGAATGCGGCCGTTGGCTTCCGTCTCCGGCACCCGCTGCACGCGATGCACGCCGGACTCGAACTTCAGACGGGCGAATACGCCGTGCCCCGAAATCGAGGCGACGACCTCCTTCATCCCGCCGAGATCGTTCTCGGACGTGGAGATGACCTGCGTCTTCCAGCCGTGCAGGTCGGCGTAGCGTTGATACATGCGGAACAGGTCGGCTGCGAACAGCGCCGCCTCGTCGCCGCCGGTGCCGGCCCGAACCTCGAGGATGACGCTGCGGTCGTCGGCGGCGTCCTTGGGCAGCAGCAGAAGCCGCACCTTCGCCTCGAGCTCGGCGAGTTTCGGCTCCAGCGCTGCGATCTCCTGCGCGGCGAGGGCCGCCATTTCGCGGTCGGAAGCGGCATCCGCCGCGATCGCCGACAGGTCCGCGCGCTCCTTCTCGGCGCTGTGCAACTCCTGGACGGCCGTGACGACCGGAGTGAGCTCCGAGAACTCCTTCGTGAGCCTGGCATAGGTCGCCTGGTTGACGCCGTGGCTCAGCTCCGCCTGGATCGCCTCCCAGCGCGCGACAAGCTTTTCGAGTTTTTCGTGCGGAACCGCGCTCATGTCAGAATTCGTAGCGACCCCTTGTGCATTGCTCGATGGCGCCGACCGATCGGCGCCGCCATCAGATGAGACGAATCGCAGGAACGGGCAATCCCATTGTCCGCACGAGTCGAAGCCGCGGACAGGCGCGCAATGAGACTGGCCGGCCTCATCCCTTCAGGACAGCTCCACCCCCTCCGCCCTGGCGAACTCCTGCAAATGCGGCCTGAGGCTGCCGGACTTCGTCCGCAGCAGCTCCTCGAGGACAGCGGCAAGCCTGCCGGCATCCAGCGACAGGATCATCGATTTGGCGGGGCCGATCGAGGCCGGCGACATTGAGATCGTCCGGAATCCAAGTCCGATCAAGGCCATGGCCTCGATCGTGCGCCCTGCCATTTCGCCGCACAAGGTGACCGGAACGCCGTGCTTCAGGCCGGCCTGAACCACCAGTTTCAGCGCCCGCAGCGCACAGACCGACAGCGGGTCGTAGCGATGCGCGACCCGACCGTTGGCGCGGTCGGCCGCAAACAGGAACTGCATCAGGTCGTTGCTGCCGACCGACACGAAGTCGACGTGCGGCATCAGCGAATCGAGCTCATAGAGCAGGCTCGGCACCTCGATCATGGCTCCGATCCGCAGCTTCGATGGCCGCGGCACTCCGCGTTTCTGGAGCTGCTCGACCTCGCGCCCGATGAGGGCCTTGGCAGCCTCGATCTCGGGCACCACCGAGACCATCGGGATCATGATGCTGAGCTCGCGCCCGGCTGCAGCGCGCAACAGGGCCTGCACCTGCGTGCGGAACAGGCCGGGCCGGTCGAGCGACATGCGGATCGCACGCCAGCCGAGCGCCGGGTTCTCCTCCTTGGGATGGCGGATGTAAGGGAGAACCTTGTCGCCGCCGATGTCCAGGCTGCGGAAAACGACCGGCTTGGCGCCGGCCCCGTCCAGGATCTGCCGGTAGGTCTCCGTCTGCCGGTCGCGCCGGGGAAACGTCGAGGAGATCATGAATTGCAACTCGGTGCGGAACAGCCCGATGCCTTCCGCACCCGATTCGGCGAGATGCGGGATGTCGACGAGCAGGCCCGCGTTGATCTGCAAGGCGATCCTGGCTCCGTCCTTCGTCACTGTCGGCAAATCCCGAAGGGCTCGGTACCGGCGCTGCCGGCGGGCGCGGAAGCGGACCTTGTCGGAGTAGGCCGCCACCACCTCCGCCGAGGGCCTGAGATGGATGTCGCCCGTCTCCGCATCGACGATGGCCGGGTCGCCCGTCGAGACCCGCTCGACGATTGCCTTGGCCTGGCCCACGGCTGCCAGCCCGAGCGCCTTGGCGACGATCGCCACGTGGCTCTGGCCGCTGCCCTCCTCGATGACGAGACCGCGCAGTCTCGAGCGGTCGTAGTCGAGCAGCTCGGCCGGCCCCATCGTGCGCGCCACGAGGATCGTATCGATCGGCAGAACGAGGCCCTCCCGCGCAGCCGTCGTGCGCCCGGCGAGGATGCGGAGCAGGCGGGCGGAAAGATCGTCGAGATCGCGCAGCCGCTCCCGCCAGTAGGGATCGTTCTGGCGCAGCATGCGGGTGCGCGTGGCGTTGTGCACGCGCTCGACCGCCGCGTCGGCCGTCAGGCCCTCGCGCACGGCCGCTTCCATGCGCCGCACCCAGCCGCGGTCGTGAGCGAACATGCGGTAGGCTTCGAGCACGTCGCGATGGTCGCCGGCTTGCGCCAGCGAGTCGGCGCTCAGCATCTCATCCAGGCTCGCCCGCAGCCGCTGCATCGCGGCTTCGAGCCGGTCCAGCTCCGCTGCCGCGTCCTCGGCAAGCAGCTTGGTGACGACGACCCGCGGCTCGTGCAGAACCACGTGCCCGAGCGCGATGCCGTCGGAGATCGGCTCGCCGCGCACCACCCCCGTCAGCGCGCGGCTGATCTCGGCGGCGGCCCCCGCGCCCGCGACGGCGCCGGAGACCAGGTGCTCGGCCACCACCATCGCCGTCGTCAGCAGGACCTCGACGTCCTCGTCGGTATATTCGCGGCGCGTCCGGTTCTGGATCACGAGCACACCGAGCACGGTCCCGCCCCGCAGGATCGGCACCGCGAGCAGCGAATGGTAGATCTCCTCTCCCGTCTCAGGCCGGTAGGAGAACGCGGGGTGCAGCTTGGCGTCCGGCTCGTTGACCGGCACCGCCATCTCGGCGCAGCGGCCGACGAGGCCCTCCCCGCGCATCATGCGGAGGCTGTGCACGGCCTCCTTGTTGAGGCCCTCGGTGGCGAACAGCTCGAGCGAGCCGTCCTGGCGCTTGAGATAGATCGAGCAGACCTCGGCCACCATCAGGCCCGAGATCTGGCGCACGATCTTGTCGAGCCGCGACTGGCCGTCGCCCGGCTCGGCCATGATCTCGCGCAGGCGCCTCATGATGGCGCGCAGCGCAGGCTCGGACTGCAATGTGCGCGGGTCGTCCCCGCGTCGCGTGTGCATGGCGGCTGCCGTTCAGTTGTCCGTCGCGGACGGCGAATCTGGCAAGAGACAAGGGGCACCCTCGGCCCCGTCGCTCTTCGAACACCTCAGGTGGCCCGCGCCTCGATGGCGGGCCGCCCGCTCAATCCTTGTCGAGACCGTAAAGCGTGTGCAAGGTGCGCACGGCGAGCTCGGCATACGCGGCGTTGATCAACACGCTGATCTTGATCTCCGAGGTGGTGATCGCCAGGATGTTTATGCCCTTCTCAGCCAGAGCCCTGAACATCTGGGCGGCGACGCCGGCGTGGCTGCGCATCCCGACCCCGATCACCGAAACCTTCACCACGTCGGCCGAGCTCTTGATCTCGGAATAGCCGATGCCGTTACTCGCCGCCTGCAGAACCTCGAGCGTCTTGGGCAGCTCCGAGGCGACGACGGTAAAGGTCATGTCCGTGTGCTTGCCGTCGGCCGACAGGTTCTGCACGATCATGTCGACATTGATGCTGGCTTCGGCGAGCGGCCCGAAGATGCTGGCGGCGACGCCCGGTTTGTCGGCCACCTTGACGATGGTGACCTTCGCCTCGTCCTTGGCGTAGGCGATGCCGCTGACAACCTGGCTCTCCACGATTTCTTCCTCGTCGCAAACAATTGTGCCGATATCCTGCCACTCCGAACCGGAGCGTACCGGCTGAACAGCTTCGGCGTCTGCAAAGCTCGACAGCACGCGCGTGCGCATGCGGTAGACCATCGCCAGCTCGACAGACCTTGTCTGTAGCACCTTGGACCCCAGTGAGGCCATCTCCAGCATCTCCTCGTAGGAGATCCGCGGCAACCGGCGGGCAGTGGGCACGATGCGCGGGTCGCTGGTGTAGACGCCGTCGACATCGGTGTAGATGTCACAGACGTCGGCGCCGAGCGCGATGGCTATTGCCACGGCGCTCGTATCCGAGCCGCCACGGCCGAGCGTCGAGACGCGGTTCCGGTCCGGCTCCAGGCCCTGGAACCCGGTCACCACGGCGACCTCGCCCTGCGAGAGCCGCTGCCGGATATCGTCGGCGCGCACCTCCAGGATGCGCGCGGCGCCATGCGCGTTGTCGGTCACGATCGGGATCTGCCAACCCTGCCAGGAGCGGGCGGGGATGCCCATGGACTGCAAGGCGATCGCCAGCAGGCCGGCCGTCACCTGCTCGCCCGAGGCGACGACCGCGTCGTACTCGCGGGCGTCGTGGAGCAGCGCCGCTTCGCGGACCCACGCGACGAGCTGGTTGGTATGCCCGGCCATGGCCGATACGACGACCGCCACCTGATTGGCGGCATCGATCTCGCGCTTGACATGACGCGCCACGTTGCGGATGCGGTCGATGCTGGCAACGGACGTGCCGCCGAATTTCATCACTACGACTGCCATGCGGATTCCCGTGGCACCGATCTCCTCACGCCCGGTGCCGCTTGGGGCGCCAAAGGACGAGGCGATCGGCGCTTCTCTATCGCTTGCGCCGGCTGGCCCGATCGGGCCGTACTCATAGCCATAACGCGCCAGAGCTGCAACAAACGCGGCGTGTGCTTGACAATCCACGCAAGAAGGCCGCGAGATCCAGTCATGAGCAGCGCCAGTCCCGGTCCGGACACCGTCGATGCCGGCGAGATCGACCGCTTCGCTCGCCTCGCAGGCCAGTGGTGGGACCCGAATGGCGAGTTCCGGCCCCTGCACGAGCTTGCGCCGGCTCGGCTCGCCTTCCTCCGCACGCAGCTCGTGCGCCACTTCGGCAGGCCCGAGCGGGAGCCGAGGCCGCTCTCCGGGCTCACCCTCATCGACATCGGCTGCGGCGGCGGCCTGATCTGCGAGCCGCTGGCCCGGCTCGGAGCCCGTGTCACCGGCATCGATCCTGCCAGGGAGAACATCGCCGCCGCCGTGCGCCATGCCGGGCCGCAGGGCCTCGATATCGCCTACCGCGCCTGCCGCGCCGAGGACGTGCTGCGGGAGAACGCGCGTTTCGATGCCGTCGTCTGTCTCGAGGTCGTCGAGCACGTGCCGGACCAGCAGGCGTTCATTGCGGCCTGCGCGGCGCTGGTGCGCCCCGGCGGCCTGTTCATCGTCTCGACGATCAACCGCACGCTCAAGGCCTACGCGCTCGCCATCATAGGCGCCGAGTACGTCCTGCGCTGGCTGCCAGCCGGCACCCATCAGTGGGACCGCTTCGTGACACCCGAGGAAATCACTCGCTACTGCGTGGCGGCGGGGCTCGAGAGGCCCGCGTTCGAGGGGCTGATCTACAGCCTGGCAAGCGGCCGCTGGGTTCTCGGGCCCGACCTCGGCGTCAACTACATGGCCGCTGCCGGCAAGCCCCGCTCTGCAACGGGCGGCCCCGCCATGGGCAGTGAGCGTCGTAGGGTCTGCAACGAGAGTTGACCGGAAGCGGTCGAGGGTCAGACCCCCGATCAGCGTCGACGCCAGCGTTGCGCTTGATCCCTTTGCCCTTCCTTCCGTCATGGCCGCGAAGGCGGCCATCCACGC
>JAHDXT010000025.1 GCA_023384095.1 Hyphomicrobiaceae bacterium | reverse complement strand
CCGTGCCGACGCCCTCGCCGTCGTCACCGGACAGAATCTTTGAATGGCCCTGGGGTAGCCCTGCGGCGGGGCGCCGGACCATGGTCCGCGGGTCTGACCCTCGGCGGTCGCGGCGCCGCTCGCCGTCCCGTGACGGACGCGACCCATGCATCGAGGGGCTAGCCCGGCCGGCCTGTTTCTGCTAAGAGCCCGGGTCTCGAGGATGAGCTTTCCGCGGTAGCTCAGCGGTAGAGCAACCGGCTGTTAACCGGTTGGTCGTAGGTTCGAATCCTACCCGCGGAGCCATTCGTTCCAGGTCAAGCCCAAGTCAAGCCCAAGTCAAGCCTCGACGTGGCTGGCGGCGCGCTTCTCCTCCTTGCGCTGCCTGCGGCGCTCGACCAGCTTCAGCATCGTGGCGATGGTGATCGAGCCGAATGTCGCTCGCGCAAAGTCGTCGACCTCGCGCAGCACGTGCTGCAGCGCCTCGCCGGCTTCCGTCCGGTCGACGGTCTCGCCCTGCTCCGATCCGCCGGGCGACATCTCCTCGAACAGCAGGATGACGTCGAGCAGCGTCACCCGCCTCGCGTTGCCGACGAACCTGTATCCGCCGCCGACGCCGCGCACCGACTGCACCAGGCCGGCGCGGCCCAGCGCGTTCATGACCTTGGCGAGATGATGCGCCGATGCGCCGTATTTCTCGCCGATATCGGCCACCGACGCCTGCCGGGTGGGATCCGCCGCGAGCTCGACGAGCGCGAAGATCGCGAGCCGGCTGGAAATCTGAAGCCGCATCGTCCGTCTACCCTGCTCCCAGATGCTCTCTCAATCGAGCTCCTTCTCGAGCTGGATATAGTGTCCAGCCATCATCCCTTCGCTCCTGAAGAAGGCGAGGTGCAACTGGTTGTCGCGGGCGACCATCGTTCGCATCGTGCGAATGCCGGCCGCGCGGAACATCTCCGAGATCGCCCCGAACAGCCGCTCGCCGATATACTGCTGCCGCGCCTTCGGGTCGACCGAGAACGCGAACACCCAGCCGCACGGCTCCGAGCCGAACTCCCAGGCTCTGACCTCGCCGACGATGAATCCGAGCAGCGGAGCCGCGGGCGCGCCCTGGTCATGCTCGGCGACGAGGAAGAAGCGCTCCTCCTGCCGCCGGCTTCCGTAGCGGTAGAAGACGTCGCGCCAGTAGTCCGGCTTCGCGATCCGAGTCACGCGCTCGTCGAGCTCGGTGATCTGCGGGATGTCGGAGACGGCCGCCCGCCGGATGCGGACCGGCGCCGCCGGGTTCGGGGATCTGTCCGGCGCCTCGCCCGTCGGCTGCCGTGCCGCGGGCTTGGCCGCCGTCGCAGGGGTGCGCTTGCGCATGGATTGCATGGTCTCGTTACCGGCAGCCGTTAGTTATCGCTCGTCGCTCGGGCAGGCAATCTGCTGTTGCACGCGGGCGGCCGCGGACCCGTGTCGCTTCCGCCGCACCTTAAACTGGTATTAGAGTACCAAAATATGGTATTCGATGTCCACCGGCAGCGGAGGGACGCGACCGATGAAGAAGATCATCCGCATCGACCTGAACGGCCGGCCGCGCGAGGACGCGGTGGCCGACAACCTCCTGCTCATCGACTATCTGCGTGAGGAGGTGGGGCTGACCTCGCCGAAGAAGGGCTGCGACGGGGGCGAGTGCGGCGCATGCACGGTGCTGGTCGACGGCGCGCCGCGTCAATCGTGCCTGACGCTGACGGTGACTTGCGACGGACGCGCCGTGGAGACCGTGGAGGGGCTTGCCGCCGGCGGACGGCTGTCGCCGCTGCAGCGGGCCTTCCACGAGCATCTCGGCGCCCAGTGCGGCTACTGCACGCCCGGCATGATCATGGCGGCGACGGCGCTGCTGCGGTGCAACCCCCGCCCGACCAAGGCCCAGATCCGCGCCGCGCTCGCCGGCAACATCTGCCGCTGCACCGGGTACGTGAAGATCATCGAATCGGTCGAGGCCGCTGCGGAGGCGACGCCATGACCCCGCCCAAGGCGCGCCGCGCGGCCGGAACCCGCGTGCCGCTGGTCGACGGCATCGAGAAGGTCACCGGTCGCGCGCTGTTCACCGCCGACCTTGCCGCCGGCGATGCGCTCGTCGGCCGGATCCTGCGCAGCGCCGCCAGCCATGGCGTGATTACCCGGCTCGACATCTCGCGGGCGCTGGCGCTGCCGGGCGTCGAGGCCGTGATCACGGGGGAGGATTGCCGGCATCCTTACGGCGTGCTGCCGATCGCCATGAACGAGTTTCCGCTGGCGCGCGGCAAGGTGCGCTACCGGGGCGAGCCGATCGCGGCGGTGGCGGCGAGAGACGCTGCGACGGCTGAAAAAGCCCTGGCGCTGATCGCCGTCGAGATCGAGCCGCTGCCGGCCTACTATACCGCCGAGGCCGCCCGGGATGCCGGCGCCGTCCTTCTCCACGAAGGCAAGCCGGGCAACATCGAGCGCGAGGTGCATCACGCGTTCGGCGATCCTGCGGCGGGCTTCGCGGCGGCCGACCTCGTCTGCGAGGAGAGGTTCCACTGCGCCGAGGTCAACCATGCGCAGATGGAGCCGCACGCCGCGCTGGCCGAATACGACGACGCGCGCGGGCAACTGACGCTGCATACGGTCTCGCAGGTGCCCTATTACACGCATCTGCACCTTGCCCGCTGCCTGGAGATGGACGCCTCGCGCATCCGCGTCGTCAAGCCGTTCGTCGGCGGCGGGTTCGGCTCGCGCACGGAGGCGCTCAACTTCGAGCTGATCGCCGCCCTGCTCGCGCGTGCTGCCCGGGGCCGGGTCAGGATGGCGCTGTCCCGCGAGGAGACCTTCATCACGCACCGCGGCCGGCCGGAAACCGACATCCGGCTGAAGCTCGGGCTGCGCAAGGACGGCCGCATTACCGCCTGCGCCTGCGAGGTGGTCATGCGCGGCGGCGCCTATGCGGGCTACGGGATCGTCACCATCCTCTACGCCGGCGCGCTGCTGCACGGCATCTACGACATCCCCGCGGTGAGCTACGACGGCTACCGCGTCTACGCCAACCTGCCGCCCTGCGGGGCCATGCGCGGCCACGGCACCGTCGATGTGCGCCACGCCTTCGAGTGCCTCCTGGACCGCATGGCGCGCCGGCTGAGCCTCGATCCGTTCGCGGTGCGCCGGGTGAACCTGCTGCAGGCGCCGACCCGCACCCCGAACGACCTCCTGGTCAACAGCTATGGCCTCGAGGAATGCCTGGCCAAGGTCGAGGCGGCGAGCGGCTGGCGCCAACGCAAGGGCAGGCTGCCCCCGGGCCGCGGGCTCGGGCTCGCCTGCTCGCATTACGTCAGCGGCGCCGCCAAGCCCGTGCACTGGACCGGCGAGCCGCACGCCGTCGTGGCGCTCCGGCTCGACTTCGACGGCGCGGTCACGGCGCTGACCGGCGCGCCGGAGATCGGGCAGGGGTCCTCCACCATGGTGGCGATCGCCGTTGCGGAGGTGCTGGGCATCGACATCGGCCGCATCCGGGTCGTGGCGGGCGACAGCGCGATCACGCCGAAGGACAACGGCGCCTACTCCTCGCGCATCACCTTCATGGTCGGCAACGCCGCCATCGACGCCGCGAGGCGCCTGCGCGACGTCCTCATCCAGGCGGCGGCCGGCAAGCTCGAGGCGAGACCGGAGGACGTCGCGTGCGAGGGCGAGGTGTTCAGCGTGCGCGGCGGCGCGCAGTCGAGCCTCGCCTTCGCCGAGGTCGCCAAGGCCGCGATCGCCATTGACGGACCGATCACCGTCAAGGGCACCTTCACGACGCCGCCAGAGGCCCAGGGCGGCCGCCACAAGGGCGGGGCGGTCGGCTCGACCATGGGGTTCAGCTACGCGGCGCAGGTCGTGGAGGCGAGCGTCGACAGCGACACGGGCGAGATCCGCGTCGAGAAGGTCTGGGCCGCGCACGACTGCGGCTTCGCCATCAATCCGCTCGCCGTCGAGGGCCAGGTGCAGGGGTCGGTGTGGATGGGCATGGGGCAGGCGCTCTCGGAGGAGACGAGGTACGTCGAGGGGCTGCCCGTCCACGCGAGCCTCCTGGAATACCGGGTGCCGACCATCGCGGAGTCGCCGGACATCGAGGTCGCGATCGTCGAAAGCAACGATCCGCTCGGGCCGTTCGGCGCCAAGGAGGCCGGCGAGGGCGCGCTGTCCGGCTTCCCGCCGGCGCTCGTCAACGCCGTCGCCGACGCCATCGGCATCGACCTCGACGAGCTGCCGCTGACGCCCGACAGGGTGCTGGAAGCCTTGGTCGAGCGCCGCCGCCGCGCGCGGCTGGCGGAGACACGGAGGGCGTCATGAGCGAGCCGATGCCCGACTTCGTCCTGCTGCGGCCGGGCTCGCTCGACGAGGCGGTCGCCGATCTCGAGCGCCACGCCGGCAGCCGCTTCATCGCCGGCGGCACGGACCTGATCGCCAACCTGCGCCGTGGCCTGGTCGAAAGCGAGGTGCTTGTCGACATCACCGGCGTGCCGGAGCTGTCGCGCCTGCAGCTCGGCCCGGACGGGCTCGTCATCGGCGCCGCCGTCACGCTTGCCAGGCTGGCAGCGCACGTGGAAATCGGCAGGCGCTACCCTGCCGTTGCGCAGGCCGCGGAAGCGGTCGCGGGTCCCGGTCACCGCACGGCGGCGACCGTCGGCGGCAATCTCTGCCTCGACACGCGCTGTCTCTACTACAACCAGAGTCACTGGTGGCGGCAGGCCAATTCCTTCTGCCTGAAATACAAGGGCGACACCTGCCATGTCGCGCCGCAGGGCGCCCGCTGCCGGGCCGCGTTCGCTGGGGATCTCGCCCCCGCGCTGATCGTGCATGGAGCTGAGGTCGAGATCGCCGGCCCCGGCGGACGGCGGCGGATCGCGCTCGAGGAGCTCTACCGCAACGACGGCGCGGCGCACCTGACCCTCGAGCCCGGCGAGCTCCTGGTGGCCGTGCATCTGCCGGCCGCCGATGTCCTGTCGGCCTATGCCAAAGTGCGGGTGCGCGGCAGCATCGACTTCCCGCTGGCCGGAGTCGCGATGGGTCTGGCGCCGGACGGCGGCGGGCACGCGCGCCTGCGGGTCGCGATCACCGGCACCGATTCGGGTCCGATCCTCCTTTCCTGTCTCGACGAGCCGTGGGCAGTGCC
This sequence comes from Hyphomicrobiaceae bacterium, assembly GCA_023384095.1. Taxonomy (GTDB): domain Bacteria; phylum Pseudomonadota; class Alphaproteobacteria; order Rhizobiales; family Hyphomicrobiaceae; genus ZC4RG25. The sequence goes on along the minus strand of JAHDXT010000025.1, from coordinate 45,922 downwards.
GCCGGACAGCGCGTCCCTTGCGCGCCTCGACAAGCTGGTCCAGAAGCAGGTGTCGCCGATGCGCACGACCACGGCCTCCTCGCATTACCGCCGACTGGCGGCCGCGGCGCTGGCCAGGCGGCTCTTCAGCCAGCTCGCGGCAAGGTCAGAGGAATGACGGCCGAGGCCCCACCCGTCTGGAACAGCGCCGACGGCACTCACATCGACGTCCGCGGATTGCCGCCGCCGGAGCCGATGGTGGCCGTCATCGCGCTCATCGAGCGGCCGGAGACGGGCGACATCATCATTGTGCACCTGGAGCGCGAGCCGGTGTTCCTCTTTCCCGAGCTCGACGAGCGCGGCTGGAGCTACGAGCCCATCCCCGGCGATCCCGGCGAGTTCAGGCTGCGTCTGACGAGGGGCGCGTGACGGTCGCGGCCACATTCCTCGGCGGCGCCAAAAGCCGGCTGCTGCCGGCGTCGATCCCGTTGCGCTTCTTCGCGGCGGCAGCGCTGTTCCAATGTCTCGCCTGGCTGATGCTGCTCCTCGGAGCCGATGAGCTGCAAGGCTTCCAGGGCGGGCTGGGGCGGCCGCTGGCCGCCGTGCACCTGCTGACGTTGGGCGTGCTGGTCATGACCGCGATCGGCGCCGCCTTTCAGCTCCTGCCCGTGGCTACCGTCCAGCCGCTTCGCCGGCTGTGGCCAGCCCGGGCGGTCTTCTGGCTCGCCGTTCCGGCCATCGTCGCGCTCACCTACGGGATGAGCGAAGGCGAGCCCGGCGCGCTTGCGGCGGGTGCCGCCGGCATCGCGCTCGCCATGCTCGTCTTCGCCGCCGCGATCGCCGACAACCTGCGCCGCGCGCGATCCTTGCCGCTCGTCGCGGCGCATGGCTGGGCGGCACTCGCCGTGGTCTCGGCGGTGCTGCTGCTCGGCGTCCTGCTCGCCGTCAACTCCTGGGCCAACCTGCTGCCCGACCAGGCGTCCGCCGCTCTCGCCCATTTCATCCTGGCGGCGTACGGTTTCATGGGCCTGCTGGCGCTCGGCTTCAGCTACGTGCTGGTGCCGATGTTCGCGATGTCGCCGGCGCCGCCAAGATTGCCGGGATGGATCGGTTTCTGGCTTGCCCTTGCCGGGTTCGCTTTCGGCACGGCCGGGGCGCTGCTGGCGGTCGACCTGCTGCTCGCGGCGGCGGCGGTGCTGGGCCTCGGGGCCGCCGGCTGCCATCTCGCGAGCATGGCCTGGGTCTGGAAACGGCGGCTGCGCAAGCGAATGGGCCTGTCGTTCGTACTGGTCAGGGTGGCCTGGCTGGTCCTGCCGGCCGGGCTGCTGCTGGGGCTCGCGCTCGCGCTCGGCCTGCCTGTCCCGGGAGGGGCGGCGCTGTTCGGTTTTCTGGTCCTGGTCGGCTGGCTGCTGACCTTCCTGATGGGCATTCTGCAGCGCATCCTGCCGTTTCTGGCCTCGATGCATGCGGGCGGCAGCGGCGGAAGGCCGGCCCGTGTCTCGGAGCTGACCCCCGGCCTGCCGCTCAAGCTGCATGCCGGCTGCCACTTCGCGGCGATGGCGGTGATCCCGGCCGGCATCGTGGCTGGAAACGCCGCCCTGCTCCGGCTCGGAGCCGTAGCGGGCTTGGCAAGCGCCCTAGCCTTCTGCTGGTTCGTGCTGGTGGTGATGCTGCGGCTGCGCGCACCGCGCACCAGGTAGCTTTCGCGCTCGAAAGGGAAATCGGGACGTGCGCGCGCCGGAGCTTAGCCCTGCGCTGACCCGTAGCTCTCCACGAGAGCGAGATCCTGCTCGGGGTCCAGGGTGTCCTCGAGCATCGGCAGCAGCGCCATCTCCTCCTTCTGGATGTGCGACAGCATCCGCTCGATCAGCTCGGCGGCAAGCGCCCGGAACTCCTCCCAATCGCCTTCCGTCATGCCGTTGGCGACGGCGCCGCGGGCGAGCCCCGCCACGCGCTCGGCCACGGGAAGGATGGCCTGATGCTCGTGGGTCAGGTGGGCGCCGATGCCGGAATCGCCGATGTCGTCCAGCCGCGAGAAGAGCTCGGTCTCCTCGAACGCGAAGTGCCGGCTGACCTCGTCGTCGATCATCGCGGCCAGGCTCGTGAGCATGCCGCGGGTCGCCGGCGCGTCGAGGTCGGGCAGGCCGCGCCCGCCGCGCGCCAGCAGGTCCTCGACGCCGTCGAGCATCTCGATCGTGGCGCGGTGCTCGTCGTGGAGGATGCGCGAAATGCTGTACCTGAAATCCATGATCCTTCTCCGGCAGGCGAGCGCAACGGCGGCGGCAGGCGCGGGCCTGCCGTCAGCCGTTGAGCTGCTGATACTTCTCCAGAAGCTCCTCGGGCGCCTCGACCCAGTCGGGGTTCGGCACGATGCAGTCCTCCGGGCAGACGAGCTTGCATTGCGGCTCGTCCTCGGCCCCGACGCACTCGGTGCACTTCATCGGGTCGATGATGTAGATCGGGTCTCCGGCGGTGATCGCCTTGTTCGGGCAGACCGGCTCGCAGGCATCGCAGGCGGTGCAGCCGTCGGTGATCATCAGTGCCATGGGTCAGAACTCCTCCTCGTGCTCATGAAGCCTTCTTGAGCGGCCCGGCCGCGGCGAGCTTCTCGTGCCGGAACGCCCCCCACAGGGCAGCCCCGATCGCGCCGGCGTAGATGGAGTCCGGATGGCTCCTCACCGATGCCTTCATGCCCTTCATCTTCGCCATGTCCTCGGCGAGCGCCGTGATGAGCCCATCGTCGAGCGCAAGGCCGCCGGTCGCCATGACAGTCCCCTCCGCCAACCCGATGGCCTTGAGCAGCCGCGTCAGGCGGTTCGCCATCGACAGATGGATGCCTTTCAGGATGTTGGGGGCGGTGATGCCGCGCGAGACCATGTTGATGACGTCCGTCTCGGCCAGCACCGCGCAGATGCTCGAGACCGCCTCCGGGTCGTCGGCCTGGCGGGAGAGCGCACCGATCTCGTCCTGGGCGATGCCCAGATAGCGCGCGATGTTCTCCAGGAACTGGCCCGACCCGGAGGCGCACTGGCTCGTCATCTTGTAGCTCATCACCTTGCCGCGGCTGTCGATCAGGATGGCGCGCCCGTGCAGCGCTCCGCAGTCGAGCACGGCGCGCGAGCCCGGATCGAGATGGATCGCGCCGCGGGCATGGGTCGTCATCGAATAGAAATGGCCGGTGTGGAACGCGACCGCCTCGCCTTCGCCCGTCGTCGCCACGTAGTCGACGTCGCTGCGCTTCAGGCCGGCTTCCTCCAGGGCCTGATCGTAGGCCTCGCCGGCAAGCTCGAACGGGTCGCGGCTGCGGATGCGCAGCGTCGAGCGTCCGAGCCAGCTCGTCCTCTCTCCGTCGACCTCGAACAGCGCCGCTTTCACCGCTCCCGTACCTACGTCGATGCCGGCCGCGATCGTCATGACACGTCTCCTGCAAGCTCGGTCGGCGCCGCCTCTCCGGCGGCGGCCCGGCGCGCGAACTCGGCGGCGCCGAGCGCTCCCGTGTAGATCGAGTCCGGGTCGATGTTGATTGTGACCTCGCCGTAGTTCTCCTGCACCAGCTTCCTCAGCTCCCTGACGGCGGCCTCGTTCTTGGCGACGCCGCCGGTGAACGTGAACTCGTCGCTGACGCCGCCCGAGCGTGACAGGATCGACATCGCCCTGAGCACGATGGCGCGGTGCAGCCCGGCGATGATGTCCTCGCGCTTCTCGCCGAGCGCCAGCCGGTCGCGCAGCTCCGCACCGGCGAAGACGGTGCAGGTGGAGTTGATCCGCGCCGGCTTGTCCGACTGCATCGCCATGGGGCCCAGCTCGTGCAGCCCCATGTTCATCTCGTCGGCGATGTAGCCGAGATAGCGCCCGCAGCCGGCGGCGCAGCGGTCGTTCATCTGGAAGTTCTCGACGATGCCGCGGGGGTCGACCTGGATGCCCTTGGTGTCCTGGCCGCCGATATCGAGAACGGTGCGCGTGTTCGGGTACATCATGTGCGCGCCGAGGCCGTGGCACAGGATCTCCGAGCGGATGTGCTCTTTGGAGAAGGGCAGCGTTACGCGTCCGTAGCCGGTGCCGACGAGCCAGGTCTCGTCGAGGTCGATGCCGAGCGCCCGCTCGATCGGCCCTTGCACCTCCCGGGCGCCGGCCCCGCTGGCGCTGCCGCCGGCCAGCATGCGGTCGAGCGCGCGGCGGAACTTCTCGCTGAGATTGCCGGACGGGGGCCTGTTCTCGACGGCGATGATCGACTTGTCGTAGACGTTGACGACGAGGTTATAGGGAACGCCTGCGGCGCGGGCGACATCCTCGGCGATGGCGAGATAGCGCGAGCCGGCGAGGTCGCGGAAGAAGTCGGACTTGCGCTTGGCGCCCGGGGCGAACAGGGCCGGAGCCTCCGCGCGCAACTGCCGGAAGACCTCCGCCAGCACCTCCCTGACGCCGTCGGCCGCCGTCTCGAAGCGCTCGCCCTGGATCTGCGCGAGGCAGGTCTGCTCCAGATCCGCGAGCTGCTCCAGGAACTGCTCCAGCCGGAAGGCGCGCTCGAGCGCGCCGAGGAACTCGTCGATATCGGACGCCTCGCGCGCGCCCTGCAGCTCGCGGCGGAACAGCGTGAAGCGGGCGTCGATGCGCGCCTCCTCGCTCGCGACGCGGGTGGCGGTGCCGTAGTTGGAGCGCGAATTGGTGATGCCGCGGCCGAGCACCGCGCCGCCCTCGTCGAGCAGGACCGCCTTGGTCGTGGTCGAGCCGAGGTCGATGCCAACGAACGTCTTCATGCCGCCGCCTCCTTGACCGGGCGCGCGCCGCCGCGCTTCTGCTCGATCATCTGGAAATAGCTGTCGAGCCGGTTCTTGACGTTGGCCGCCGAGAAGTAGCGGGGGTCGACCAGGTCCGTCTCGATGAAGGCAGCGGGCTTGCCGGTGCGCCGCTCGACCTCGCGCATGATGAGGAGCTGGCCCGCGGAGAAGCTGTTGCAGCTCTTGATCGAGTTGATCAGCAGGCCGTCGGCCTCGTACTCCTCGACGTATTTCGACAGCATCTCCACCCGCATCGGCAGCGAGCGGTTCGTGTAGACGCCGAGACAGTACTCGGCCAGCGTCTCGAGCGGCTTGGCCGGATCGTGCCGGAAGCCGAGATCGTAGGTGCCGCCGACCTTGGTGTAGCTCGACGCGACGACGACAGCGCCCTCGTCGTAGAACATCTTCCAGAACTGGCGGAAGTTGGTGTAGTTCGGGGGCCCCTCGACGACGAGCCGGTAGCGCTCGGAACCCATGTCGCCGTCGGGCGTGACCGGCCCTTCGCCCTTGGCGAGCCGGTCCGCGATCTCCTCGCGCAGGAAGCGGTAGTAGTCGATCGCGTCGTCGGTGCCGCGGAAGGCGCCGAAGATCGGGCCGATGTAGTAGATGCCGCCGAAGTAGGCGTCGATCGGTGACGGCCGCTTCCGGGCGCTCTGCAACACCCAGACCAGATCGTCCTCGGCCTCGGCCGACTTCTTCAGGTACTCGCGCAGCCGGTCGATGTCGAACTTGACGCCGCTGACCCGCTCGAGCGCGGGGATCACCTCCTCCTTGAGCTGCTTGACCATGTACTGGATCATGTTCGGCGTGATCTTGCCGTCGCCCATGTAGGGCGTATGCAGCATGATCGTCGGGCACTTGTACTGCTCCCGCAGCAGCTCGAACCACTTCATGAAGGTGAAGCAGCCCGTATAGGACAGCAGCAGCACGTCGGGGTCGGGAAGGCGTCTGCCGTTCGGCCCGATGTTGCCCTTGGCCATCATGCCGAGGTCGGACTTGACGTAGGTGCAGACGTCCTCGGAGTGGCCGATCTTCTCGGCCTCGAGCACGTAGCTGCCGCTCTGCCGCCTGAGGCCGGACTGGATGGCGTTGACCTCCGGCAGGTTGTTGAGGAGGTCGAAGCACATCACGAGCTCGTTGAGGTTGCCCGGCACGAACGTCGAGCACACCTTGGCTCCCGTCTCCGGCGCGTCCGACAGCCGGTCGTAGTGGGCGGCCATCATCGCCTTCTGCTTGAGCATCGAGGCGTCTTTTTCGACAACCTTCGGGGCTGGCGCGGGCCGGGCAGTGGCGACGGGTCTGGCTGGCTTCGTGGTCATGCTCCGCTCCACAGCTTGATCGAATCGGAAAATGTGCCGGCCTGCTCGCGGATGGGTTGCATCTGGCCGGAGTTCTCGGCGTACTTGAAGGCGATGTAGGGGATGCCGGCGTCCTTCAGCACGTGCTGCAGCATCGGCCGCTCGAGCAGCGCCGGGTCGCAGAAGCTCGGCGAGGCGAAGATCACGCCCTCCGCGCCGGAGCGCCGGACGGCCTCGACGAGGTACTTGCCCTTCTTGCCCTGGTCGGGCTCGTACTTGGCCGCCGTGTTCTCGGAGTGGTGCAGGAAGGCGGCCGCGAGGTTCTGCAGCGGATCGCCGTCCGTCGGCACGTCTTCCGTCAGCCAGCGCGTGACGAGCATCAGGTCGTCGTCGACCACGTAGCAGCCGGCCAGCTCCAGCGACTTGATCAGGTTGAGCGGCGGCTGCTCGCAGAAGACGCCGGTGACGACGACGCGGCAGTTGTCGCGGATGGGGCGCTCCTCGGCGCGTGCGGCGGCGATGTAGTCGCGCAGCATCGCCGAGTGCTCCTCGACCGGCAGCACGAGCCCCGCGCGCAGGACGAGATAGACCTCCGGGGCCGGGGCATTCCACGGGCACTCCGCGCGCAGGCGGTAGAGCTCGCGCACCAGGCGGCGGTTCTCGTTGTAGATCGTGATGGACCGCCTGAGATCGTCGTCCGTGATCTCGCGGCCGGCGAGCCGGCCCAGGTCCTCGCGCAACTCGGAAAGCTCGTTGGCGTAGTAATTGCCGCCGATCTCGTCGGCATAGTTCTGCGGCACGTCGAAATAGCGCACGTAGACCTGCGGGAACATCAGCTTCCACATGCCCGACAGATTGCGGATGACGTCGCAGATGGACGGGAACAGCATGCCGTCGACGAAGTCGAGGCGGCCGGTGACGCCGAGCTCGATCGTCGAGCGCGGGATGCGGCAGATGTAGCTCTGATAGTAGGCGTCGCCGTGGATGACCTCCATCTGGTCGCCGCCGCCGAGGATGCCGAGGGGCAGCGCGCCGGCGGCATGAACGATCTCGCGGGGAACATAGATCGGCATGTAGCCGACCACCTTGCGGCTCTCGTCCGCGGACTTCCACCGCCGCGCCGAGGTGAAGCTCAGGTCCTCGTAGAGCGCCTGCGCCCGTTCGACGATCTGCGCCGCCGACGGGTGGCCGTTGGCCTTGCCGTTGCTGCCTGTGCTCATCGGTTCACCCATTGCGCTGGTCGCTTGGCCATGAAGGCCTCGAGGCCCTCGTTCGCATCGCGCGTCGACATCAGCTCCTCCAGGTAGAGCCGCTCGACGGCTTCCAGCCGTGCTGCGACGCGAGCCGCGAATGCGGCGCGGGCGGCCCGTACAGCAAATCGAAGCGAGCTCGAGCTTCCCGATGCGAGCTGCTGATCGAAGTAGGCGAGCGCGGAGGCCTCTGGGTCGGCGGCGACGGCGTTGACGAGGCCCATCCGCGCCGCCTCCTCGCCCGACAGGCTGCGCCCGGAGTAGAGGAGATCCTCGGCGCCGCCCTGGCCGATGCGCTCGGGCAGCAGGCAGGAGGCGGCCGGGGCGAAGACGCCGAGCTTGATCTCCGGCTGCCCGAGCCGGGCATCGGGCGCCGCGAACAGCAGGTGGCCCGCCGCCGCGACCTCGAGCCCGCCGCCGAGGCACTGGCCCCTGACCGCGACGAGGATCGGCAACGGGCAGTCCAGCATGCGCCGGATCAGGGCGTGCAGGCTTCCCAGCATGGCGGCGCAGTTGGCCGGCAGGTGCTCCTCGACGCTCGCCCCGAAGCTGAAATGCGGGCCCTCAGCATCGAGCATGACGGCCGTGACTTCGGGGTCGTCGGCCGCCGGCCGCAGCGCGGCATCGAGCGCCGCGATCATCGCCGCATCGACGATGTTGGCCTTGGGCCGGTCGAGGCGAAGGCGCAGGAGCCGGCCGCCGCGATCGCGCCAGACCTTGAGCGGTCCGCTCATTTCTTCGCCCCGGGCATGATGCTGCTGGTGAGCTCGTCGGTCCAGGGTGCGCCGCCGGCGAGCGCCTGGCGCAAGGCGACGAAATCGATCTCGCGGCCGTGCTCCTTGCTGCCCTCGTTGAAGGCGCGGAAGCCGGCGCGTGCCTCGGTCATCATGTTGAGGGCCAGCCAGGCGCGCGCATCCTCCTTGTTGCGGTTCCAGGCCTCGAGCTTCGGCTTGCGCAGCTCCTCCAGCGTCTTGGTGGTGCAGTCGGGGAACGTGAGCAGGAGCTTGGCGCACATCTCCTCGACCTTCTGGTCGAGCAGCGACAGGTCGACCGTGCCCTTCGCCATCAGCGCCTTGCCTTCGGCGAGCTGGGCGCCGGTCTTGGGCTTGCCGACCGCCTGGCGCCCCCACTCGTCCACCACGCGGCCCGTTTCGACCAGCGGGTTGGGGATGAACTTGCCGTCCACTTTGAGCGCCGGGACGATGTCGTTGATCATGCCCATCCAGTAGGCCTCGTGCGCGGAGAACGGCTCGCACAGCACGCAGGCGGCCATGGCGCGCTCCGCGCCAATCAGCACGGGCAGGAAGTCGGTCGCGCCGCCGATCGGCGCCGAGCCGTGCTTGGGACCGGCCTGGCCGAACCTTGCGAGGTCCTGCGCGATGGTGAAGTCGCAGGCCATGCCGATCTCCTGGCCGCCGCCGATCCGCATGCCGTTGACCCGGCAGATCACCGGCTTGTCGCAGGCCAGGATCGACGACACCATGTCGTTGAAAAGACGCATGTACTGCCGGTATTCCTGCGGGTTGCCCGCGTAGTACTCGGCGTACTCCTTGGTGTTGCCGCCGGTGCAGAAGGCCTGGGTGCCCGAGCCGGTGAAGACGACGGCATTGACGTCGCGCGCATTGGACGCCGCGCGGAAGGCGAGGATCGCCCCTTTCACCATGGCCGTGGTGTAGGAGTTGTACTGCTTCGCGTTGTCCAGCGTGATCCAGGCGTTGAACAGCCCCGCCGCCGGCTTGCCGTCCGGCGTCCTGGCCGGACGCTTCTCGAGCACGATGCCCGGCGAGACCTCGACCCGCATGGCGTCCGGGACGATGTCGTGGCTCTCGAGCGCTGGCGTGGCGTGCATCCTGAGAATCTCCCTCACTGGCCTGGGACGAGAACGGGGCGCCGCTTGAGCTCGCCGGCATGCACCGCGTGGAATACCTCGTTGATGCTGCCGAGCGGGCGCCGCTCGATGAATGGCGCGACCTCGACCCGCCCTTCAAGCACGAGCTCGAGGGCCGCCGGGTAGAGCTCGGGCGGGCAGCCCCAGTTGCCGAGCGCGCGGGCATGGAAGGCCATCAGGTTCGACAGGCGGACCTCGACCTTGTCCATCGTGAAGCCGACGACGGCGAGCGTCGCGCCACGGTTGAGCAGCCCGAAGGCGGTCTGCTGGCCCGCCGCGGTGCCGGAGCACTCGAAGATCTTCCACTCGGTCGTGCGCAGCCCCTGATTGCGCGCGAACCCCTCGATCTCCTTCTTGAGGCTGCGCGCGTCGAAGCTCCTGGCGTTGAGCGTCAGACTGGCGCCGTGCCGCGCGATCGCGGCGAGCTTCTCGTCGCTGACGTCGACGGCGACGACCGTGGCGCCGAGCGCCGCGGCGATCTGCACGGCGTAGCCGCCGACGCCGCCGGCGCCGATGACGACGGCGAGATCCCCGGGCCGTACCTCGGCCTGCACCACGGCCTGGTAGGGCGTGGTCACTGCATCGGCGACCACCGACACGTCGGCGAGCGACAGGCCCTGCTGCGCCAGCCGCGCTTCGTCGACCGGGCAGAGGCCCTGCGCGGGGACGACGATATGGCTCGCGAAGCCGCCCTGGATGTCGTTGCCCGGCATCTTCTGGCTGGAGCAGATCGTGCCCCTGCCGCGGGCGCAGGCATCGCACTGGCCGCAGGGGATGACCGCCGGCACGACGACGGCCCGGCCGCGCCACGCTTCGGCGCCGCTGCCGGCGTCGGTCACCCGGCCGCTGATCTCGTGCCCGAGAGCGAGCGGCAGGGGATGGTTGGTGCGCACGCCGTCATAATAGTAGCCGAGGTCGGTGTGGCAGACGCCGCAGCCGGCGATCTCGACCAGGACCTCGTTCGCCCCGGGGGGGCTCGCGTCGAACGTCTCGGGCCGGAGCGGGGCGCCGGGCGCAATCATCATCCATCGCGTCGCCATGTCCCTCCCTCCTCCTCGTTCCCTGCAGGTGCACCCGCGGATTGACAGCGCCCCACGGATGCTATTATCGTAAACTGGTACTACAATACGTATTTAGTCGTCAAGACCTGCCGTGTCCTGCCGGTCGGCAGGCGGGAAACCCGGAGACGGGACCGGAAAGGCATCGCTGGAGGGATCGGGCATGACTTCGACAGGCGCGCGGGACAGTGCGTGCGTCGCTATCGTCGGCAGCGGCGGCGCCGGTGCGCTCACGGCCGGCAGCATCCTGCTCGAGGCGGCAGGCAAGGCCGGCTGGTACGGGCTGATGACCCGTTCGGTCGGCCCGCAGATCCGCGGCGGCGAGGCGGCGGCTTTCGTCCGGCTCTCGACCCACCCTGTCGAGTGCATCGCCGACCGCTGCGATGCCGTGATCGCCATCGACTGGCGCAAGGCGGACCGCTTCGCCGACGAGTTCGCGCTCGACAGCGGCAGCCTGCTCGTGGGCGATCCGCGCGGCGGAGACGTCCCCGAAGCTCTGCTCAGGTCGGGCGCGGCCACGGCCGAGGTGCCGATGAAGGAGCTGGCCAAGGGTATCGAAGGCGGCCGCCCCAACATGATCGCGCTCGGTGTCGCCGCCGGTCTCGTCGGCCTTTCCACCGAGCTCGTGATGGCGGTCCTCGAGAAGCGCATCGGGTCCAAGGGGGCCGGCGCTGTCGCGGCGAGCCGCGCCGCGGTGGAGATCGGCCTCGACCACGCCCAGAGGATCGGCCGCCCAATCGCACTGGCCGCCGCCGAAGGGGCCGGCCACGGGCGCTGGCAGATCACGGGCAACGAAGCGGCCGGCCTCGGCGCGGTGCGCGGCGGTGTGCGCTTCGCCGCCGCCTACCCCATCACGCCCGCCACCGAGCTGCTCGAGTGGCTGACGCCGGCGCTCGCCAAGGTCGGCGGCGTCCTGGTCCAGGCCGAGGACGAGCTCGCCTCCGTCAACATGATCATCGGCTCCTCGTTCGGCGGCACACCTTCGCTGACCGCCACGTCGGGGCCCGGACTGGCCCTCATGATCGAGGCGCTGGGGCTCGCCACCGCCTCCGAGATCCCCATCGTCGTCGTCGACGTGATGCGGGCGGGCCCGTCCACCGGCATTCCGACCAAGTCGGAGCAATCCGATCTCAACATCGCCGTCCACGGCTGTCACGGCGATGCGCCGCACATCGTGGTCGCTCCGCTGTCGGTCTCCGACTGCGTGTTCACGACGCAATGGGCCGTGCACCTCGCCGAGGCGATGCAGGCGCCGGCAATCGTCCTGTCCGATCAGTTCCTCGGCCAGACCCTGGCGGTCATCGACCCGCCGGCACCGGTGGCTTTCCTCGCACAGCGGCGGGTCCCCGATGCGGCCGCGCTTGCCGGCTACCAGCGCTACAAGCTCGCCGCGGACGGGGTTTCGCCGATGGCGCTGCCGGGCATGGCCGCGGGCCAGTACACCGCCGATGGCCTCACGCACAACGAGAAGGGCACTCCGTCGAGCCGCACCAGCGACCACCGCGACCAGCTCGACAAGCGGCGCGACAAGCTGACGGGCTTCGCCTACGGCGACCACTGGGCGCAGATCGAGGGGGACGGCGATCTCGTGCTGCTGACCTGGGGCTCGCTGACCGGCGCCGCGCGCGAGGCCGCGCAGCGGCTCTCCGAGGCCGGCGTCGCCACCCGCCTCGTCGCCCCCCGCCTGATCGCGCCGCTGCAGGTCGACCGGCTGCAGGAGGCGATCGCCGGCCGGCGCGTGCTGGTGATCGAGCAGAACCACAGCGGACAGCTCTATCGCTATCTCCGGAGCATGTGCGACCTGCCGGGCGAGGTCCGAACTCTCTATCGGCCCGGACCCCAGCCGATCCGGCCGGGGGAGATCTGCGCGGCCGCTCAAGCATGGAGATCCCAATGAGCGTCATCGAGGCGATCAAGCTGAAGCCGCGCGACTTCGCATCCGACGTGAAGCCCGTCTGGTGCCCGGGCTGCGGCGACTATCACGTGCTGATGTCGGTGACGCGGGCGCTCGCGGCGCTCGGCACGCCGCCGGAGCGGGTGGCCGTCGTCTCCGGCATCGGCTGCTCCTCGCGCATTCCCGCCTACACCAACTGCTACGGCTTCCACGGCGTGCACGGACGCTCGCTCGCGCTCGGCACCGGCCTCAAGGTGGCGCGGCCCGACCTCACCGTCCTGGTGATGAGCGGCGACGGCGACGGGTTCTCGATCGGCGGCAACCACTTCCTGCATGCCTGCCGACGCAACGTCGACCTGACCTACGTCGTCATGGACAACCGCGTCTACGGCATGACCAAGGGACAGCCCTCGCCGACCACCGAGCCCGACTGGGACAGCGCGCTGGCACCCGGCGGCACCGGCCTGCGCCCGTTCCATCCGCTCGTGATCGCGCTCGCATCCGGCGCCAACTTCGTGGCCCGCGCCTTCTCCGGCCACCCGGACGAGACGGCGCGGATCATCGTCGAGGCGGTGCGCCATCCCGGCTTCTCGTTCGTGGAGGTGCTGAGCCCGTGTGTGACGTTCCGTCCCGACCAGTCCGAATGGAAGGACCTCGTGCATGCTGCCCCGGTCGAGGCGACCGACGATCCGGCCCGCGCCGCCCGCCGGATCATGACCGATGACGGCTTCAACATCGGCGTCCTCTACCGCGGCAACCGCCCGCCGGGCACTCCGCAGGCGGGGGCGGCCGAGGTCGATGTCGCCGAGCTGGACCGGGAGTTCGCGATATGACGGCGCCGGTCTCGGGGAGTCCGCCGGGCCGCAGCAGCGCGGCCATCGCCAGCGTAGGTGAGCTGCTGGCACATGCGCTGCGGATGGAGGAGGAGGCCGAGGAGCGCTACCGTCTTCTGGCCGACCAGATGGAGACGCACAACAATCCTGAGCTGGCCGGGCTGTTCCGGAAGCTCGCCGGGCACGAGGCCCACCACGCCGAGGAGATCCGTGCACAGATCGGGCGGATGGAGCTTCCTGGGCTCGAGTCCTGGGACCACAGTTGGGGCGGACCGGAGAGCCCGGAGGCCGTCGATTTCGGCGCGATCCGCTATACGACGACGCCGCGGCAGGCGCTGCAACTCGCGCTCGATGCCGAGCGCAGGGCGTTCGAGTTCTTCGATCGCATCGCCGCGGCGGCGGGCGATCCCGAGCTGAAGCGCTGGGCTGCCGAGTTCGCGGCCGAGGAGGACGAGCACGTGCGTCTCGTTCTCGGCGAGCTCGACAAGCATCCCGAGCCGCCCCGCCACCCGGACGACGACCCCGATCCGCCGGTGCCGCAGGACTAGAGTCTGTTCGACTACGATTGAAACAGTAATCGCGAAGCACTTCTCCCCTCCCCCTTGCGGGGAGGGGCCGGGGGTGGGGGTGCCCGGGTTCGGACGTTGCGTTCGGCCCCCACCCCACCCGCGCGGCTTTCGCCGCGCCGCCCTCCCCGTCAAGGGGAGGGCATCGCACCGCCCCCCGATGAAGCGACGAACACTTCTCCCCTCCCCCTTGCGGGGAGGGGTCGGGGGTGGGGGTGCCAGGATTCGGACGTTGCATTCGTGGCCCCACCCCACCCGCGCGGCTTTCGCCGCGCCGCCCTCCCCGTGAAGGGGAGGGCATCGGAGCCGGGGACAGGTGCGGCCCTCCCGGTCCTGCAGGGTGCTCAGCTCTTGCGCAGGTCCCGGACGCGGACAGCTTTGCCCTGCGAGCGGGGCAGCTCGCCGGGGCGCCGCGCGATCACCTCGCAGCTCACCCCGATCAGCGACTTGATGTGGTGCTCGGCCGCGGCCCCCACGGCCGACAGTGACGCGAGGTCGGCCGGCGCGTCCGGCGCCAGCTCGACCTCGATCATCATCTTGTCGAGCGATCCCTCGCGCATCAGCGAGATCTGATACTGCGGCGCCAGTCGCGGGATCCCAACCAGCACGGCCTCGATCTGGGACGGGAACACGTTGACGCCGCGGATGATCATCATGTCGTCGTCGCGGCCGGTGATGCGCAGGATGCGCAGGTGCGTGCGCCCGCAGGCGCACGGCTCGTCGGTGAGCCGCGTGATGTCGCGCGTGCGGTAGCGGATCATCGGCAGCGCTTCTTTGGTCAGCGTCGTGATGACCAGCTCGCCGGCCTCACCCATGCGCCTGGGCTCGAGCGTCTCCGGATCGACGATCTCGAACAGGAAGTGGTCCTCCCAGCCGTGCAGCCCGGACTGCGCCACGTCGCATTCGCAGGCGACGCCGGGCCCCATGATCTCCGACAGGCCGTAGATGTCGACCGCCTTGATGCCGAGGCGCGACTCGAGCTCGGCCCGCATCTGGTTGCTCCAGGGCTCGGCGCCGAACAGGCCGCGGCGCACCGGCAGCTTGCGGATGTCGATGCCCTGGGCCTCGGCGACCTCCGCGATGTTGAGCGCGTAGGACGGGGTCGCGCACAGCATGTCGGCGGCGAAGTCCTTGAGCAGCATCACCTGGCGCTCGGTGCCGCCGCCCGAGAGCGGGACCACCACGCAGCCGAGGCGTTCGGCGCCATAGTGGGCGCCGAGGCCGCCGGTGAACAGGCCGTAGCCGTAGGCGTTGTGCACGATGTCGCCCGGCCGCGCGCCGGCGCAAGCCATGGAGCGGGCCATGAGGTCGGACCAGCAGGCGAGGTCGGCCGCCGAGTAGCCGACGACGGTCGGCTTGCCGGTGGTGCCCGAGGAGGCGTGGAGCCGCCGCAGCTCGCTGCGCGGCAACGCGAAGAGGCCGAACGGGTAGGCGTCGCGCAGGTCGCTCTTGACCGTTAGCGGGAAACTGCGCAGGTCGGCCAGATCCCGCAGGTGCTCCTGCCTGACGCCCAGCTCGTCGAAGCGGCGGCGATAGTGCGGGACCCGCTCGTAGGCGTGTGCGAGTGTCCGCCGCAGCCGCTCGAGCTGCAGTTGTGCGAGCTCCCGGCGCGGCATCGTCTCGGCCTGCGGCTCGAAATAGTAGAGGCTGGACTCCGCCTTGGGCACGACCGTCTGCAGCGCCATCCCGTCACCTCTCGTCGGTTGCGGCACGGGCGCGCGCTCCTCTGCGCGATCCGAGCCCTCGATCCTCCATCCGGGCTTGATCCCGGCCGCGCTCGTGCCGGCGCCGCGGGCCGGCATGCGCTGCAGCGCGAAACCCTGATTGAAGGCGGCGCGAGTCACCAGCGTGTGCTTCAGGACCCAGCCGCCGGCAAAGGCCGTCAGCCCCGCCAGTGCGAACGCGTGGCCGGCGGCGGACTCGACCGCCAGCCCGCTGCCGAGCAAAACCAGCGGCGCCACATGGCCGCCGACTACGAATACCGGCCGCAGCCGGTCGAGGACGGCGAGCGTGCGAGTCGGTGCCCCCCTGGCGCCGAGCGCGCGGCGGTAGCTTCGCCATGCGAGGAAGCGCAGGGCGAGCAGCGCGACGAGGGCGATCGCCGCGAACCGGCCGAATGGCGACAACGGACCATAGAGCGTCGCGGCCAGGAACAACCCCGCGCCTTCGGCAAGCCCGGTGACGACGACGAGGGGCACGATTGCCGGCTCGCGCCAGGCCGGAATGCCCTTCGCAGCCTGCATGATGCGGGCCTGGGAATAGAGGAAGACCAGTGCGAGCGAGGCCGCGGCCACGGCAAGCGGGAGGTGGCCCTGCGGCGCGTCGATCGCCACTGCCGGCAAGCCGGTTCCGAAGAGCAGCACGGCGGCCATGGCCTCCCGCGACATCCACGAGGTCCCCGAGTGCCGGAACACGTTGAGGAAGCGCCACGGGCGGCCGATCTCGAGCCACACGCAGAGGAGGCCTGCGCCGACCAACGCCATAGCGAGCAGCGCCATCGGAAGCAGGGGCGCGCCTGCAAGGGCGGCGAGGGTGCTGGCGAGGAGCAGCCCGGCACCCGACCCGCCCGCCATGAAGTTGGCGGCCGCGCGCCAGTCCCAGCTCGACTGCAGCCGCGGCGCCACCCCGGCCGGCTCGTCGGCCGACAGCACGGGAACGTCGCCGCCCGCGGCCGGCGTTTCGCCGCCGGCAGCCTTGCGCTGCCACAGGTAGTAGATGCCGGGCTTGGTGCCGAGCTCCTCGTGCATGCGGAAATGCTCGTTCTCGGCGATGAGGCGCGAGACGTTGCTCGCCGGATCGTCGACGTCCCCGAAGTGCAGCGCGCCGGCGATGCAGGAGACGACGCAGGCCGGCGTCGCCTCGGGTGCGGCGCCGGGCGTCAGACCCTTGGCGAGCCCACTGTCGATCCGGTCGATGCAGAACGAGCATTTCTGCGCCACCCCGAAGCGCTCCGGGTCCTCGCGCTCGGCCTCGTGCGCCATGCGGCGCGCGCCGTAGGCGTAGCTCGGGCGATCGACCTTGGTGCGCGCCTGATAGGGGCAGGCGAGCGTGCAGTAGGAGCAGCCGATGCAGATGTCGTAGTCGATCGTGACGAGCCCGTCCGGCCGCTGCCGCGTCGCCGTCGAGGGGCACACGTCCATGCAGGGCGGGTCGGCGCAGTGCATGCAGCCGACCGGCACGAACGCGCGGCGCACGTCCGGGAACTCTCCCGCCTCGAAATCGAGAACGCGGCGCCACTGCACGCCCGGTGACGTCGCGTTGGCGTGCTTGCAGGCGGCGGTGCAGGTCTGGCAGCCGACGCAGCGGTTGAGATCCGCGACCAGCGCGTAGCGTGTCATCGGCCACCTCCGGCCCGGCCGATGCGCACCTTGACGAGGTCCGCGCCGGAGCCGGTCGCATCGGTCAGCTCGAGCAGCATCGGCACGAGCGCATTCATGCTCGGCAGGTCGAGGTCCTTGGCGAACGGCGTCGCCCAGTGGTCGAACTGGCCGATCATGAGCAGGGTGTCGGGCCTGATACCCTGGCGCAGCACCACGCGGCCGCGCGTCTTGCCGGCGGGAGAGGCGATCTCGGCGAGGTCGCCGTCGGCGAGGCCGAGCTTGCGGGCGGCGGCCGGGTTCATGATGACGCCGCGATGGCCGGCGATGTTGTCGGCCACCTCCTTTATCATCTGCAGGCCGGCATTGCCGCCCCACGAGTACTGCATGCTGCGGGCCGTGATGAGCCAGAAGGGGTAATCGGAGATCGACACGCCGAAGCCCTTGGTCAGCGCCTCCTCCCAGAGCGCCGGCAGGTCGCGCCAGTGCGGCAGCGGCTCGTACTCGGCGAGCTGACGGTCCCACCACGTGATGCCGCGCTCGTGCAGGCGGTTGGCGAGCTCGCCGCCGATCCTGAACAGCCGCTCCTGGTAGGGCAGCTCGAAGCGCAGGCCCTTGGCCAGCATCTCGGGATAGAGATACCAGTGCAGGCGCGGGTAGGGCTTCACCCGCACGCCGCCGGAGGCGCGGAAATAGTCGAGGCCCTGCGATTCGCTGCCGTCCGTGATCTCGGCGCTGGCCGCACGGCACATGGCGTCCCAGATCCGCTCGACTCCGTGTGCCTCTCCCGGATCGAGCGAGAAGTCGTAGCCCGGCCCGGTCAGCTTGATGCCGGCCGCGCCGCGGTTGATGGCGGCGTTGTAGGCTTCGAGCAGGCCGGAGCGGCGGGCGAGCTCGGTGGCGATCCAGGTGAAGTCGCGCGCCTCGCCCTGCGGCGGCGCGACAGGGTCGCGCAGGGCGAAGCCCTGATAATCCCAGAACTGCTCGACGTACTTCGTGCCGCCGATGCGGATGAGCTGCAGCCCTTCGAGATCGGTGCAGTCGGGCAGCAGGATGTCGGCCATGCGGTTGGTCTCGTCCGCCGTATAGGCAAAGCACACGGTGAACGGAAAGCCCGCTATCGCATCCGCGACGGAGCGCGTGTCCCAGAACGAGATCGCTGGGTTGGTGCGGTAGACGAACCAGACGTCGGGCTGCGTCGGCTCGGGAAGGTGCGGGAGCGGCTCCTTCTGCATCATCCAGGCGAGATGCGTCGGGCCGAGCGCCTGGCTCCAGGCCGAGTTCGCCGCCAGCGGCACCAGCGTGCGGTGCGCGTGGCGCGCGGTCGGGCGCTCGACCCAATCCTCCTTGCTGGTCGGGTTCATGGGATAGTCCATGAATCCGTCCGGCCCCGGCTTGACGCTGTTCCAGCGGTCGTCGGCTGGGCGGTTGAGCCGCACGGTGGTGCCGATGGTGCCGCCGGGCACCTCCAGCGCGCCGACGAGGCAGGCCAGCACCGTGCGCGCCCAGCAGCACTCGAAGCCGCCCCAGCCGTTGTTCACGGTCTTGCCGAGCGAGATGGCTACGGGGCGGAAGGGGAGCCGCCGCCCTTCGATCTCGATCGTCTCGCCGACGCGCGCGTGGGCTAGGTAGTCCGTCGCCACGCGCCGGATCGTCTCCGCCGGGACGTCGCAGATGCTGGCGGCCCACTCAGGCGTCGCCTGCCTCACGTGATCGACGAGCAGGGCGAATGCAGGCCGGCTGGCGGCCTTCTCGTGCTCCCAGGCTCTCTCGTCGGGGCCGATCTCGATCCCGGCGAGCGTGAACGAGCCGTCGAGGGCGGGATCGGCGGCGGGCGCGTCGAAGGGCACGGCGGCCGACGTCCGCAAATCCCAGATGAGCGGCTTGCGGCTGACGGGATCGCGCAGGAAGAAGCCGTTCGGCGCGACGAGGTAGGCGAACGCGGTCCGCTCCTTGAGGAACGGGATGTCCAGCCGCTCGCGCGCCGCCTCGTGCAGCAGCACGTGCAGCATGGCGAGCATGAAGGCGGCGTCCGTCTTCGGCTTGATCGGGACCCATTCGGCGGAGCACGCGCCGGTCACCGACAGATGCGGCTCGACCTGAACCCGCTTGATGCCGCGGGCGCGGGCATCGGCATGCCGCTTGACCCCGCAGACCCCGCCCGATGCCTCGACGTTGGCGCCGAACGAGACGATGTATTCCGTGAGCGGCGTGTCCGGACAGACGATGAAGGCGCGGTGCCACAGCTCGCCGTACAGGTGCTCGGAGTGGTAGCACTTGACGCCCTGGCCGCTGCCGAAGCTCATGTCGACCGGTCCCCAGGCCGCCAGAAAGGCCGGAAACGTCCCCATGTAGGCGGTGGGCGTGCCGCCGCCGCCGAAGCTCGCCGCCACGCGCGGAAAGCCCGACCCGTCGGTGAGCCCCGTCTCGCGGATCGCGCGCAGCCGGCCGGCGATCGTGTCGAGCGCCTCGTCCCAGGTGATGGGGACGAACTGCGGGTCGTGCTCGCGCCCCTTGACGGGGTTGCTCCGCTTCATCGGGGTGAGCACGCGGTGGGGATTGTACGTCTTCTGAATGAGGCCGAACGCCTTGACGCAGACACGTCCGCCGGCAGGGTGGATCTCGGCGGCGGCGAGATTGGGCCGCACCTCGGTCGCCACCCCGTTCTCGACCTCGACGCGGAGCAGGTCGGGGCCGGCGACGCACTGGTAGCAATAGCTCGCTACGCTACGGGTCTCGGCGGCATGGCCCTTGCTCATGGGCTGAAGCCTCAGGCAGCCGACGCCGCTTTCGCGGCCTTCGCCTTGAGCCGCTCGATGGTCTTGGCGGTGTCGACGGCGAAGCGCTGATGCTCGCCCCGGCAGATCTCCTCCACGGCGTCGCGGCCGATCACCTCGAAACGGACGCGGCGGCCTTCCACGGCCGCCACCCGGACGGTGAGATCGACCCACATACCGAGCAGCGTCGGCGCCGTATGGCCGACGTTGACGTGGACGCCGACCGAGGCCTCGCCGGGGTCGCCGTGCTCCAGCATCAGTGCCCGGCACGTCTCCTCGATGTCCCGCACCATGTGCGGCGTGCCGTAGACGCGCCCCTCCTCTCCCATGAAGCCGATGGTGCGGTCCCGGTCGATCGACAGGCGGCGCGTCAGCTCGAGACCGGGGCCGAGTGTGCTTTTCATGGGCTGCTCTCCCTGCATACGATGGCTCTGGACGCCGGCTGGCTTATTCAGTATAACGGTACCGTATTGCTGATTTCGCCGCAAGGGCTCATCGTCCGCGCGGGCAGGGGGAGCGATAAGAAGCCTTGATAAATGGCGCCGTGCGGCCAAGGATTGCCTCGACGGCAAACCGTGCTCCGCAAAGGGCCCCGCCTCGTCTGCCGCCTCGAAGGTTTGCGATGCTCAGGAAGGGAGAAAGCGTCATGAAGTCTGAATGCAGTGGCTCGAATAGGGGGCGTGTCCTGGCCTGGGTCGGGGCCGTCGGCGCGGTCTTTCTCGCGGCGCAGCCGGCCTCGGCCGCCGACACCGTGAAGATCGGCGCCTCTCTGTCGATCACCGGACCGGCCTCTTTCCTCGGCGAGCCCGAGGAGAAGACGCTGAAGATCTACGTCGACAAGATCAACGCACAGGGCGGCGTCAACGGCCGCAAGCTCGAGCTGGTCGTCTATGACGACGCCGGCGACGCCAACAAGGCGCGCACCTTCGCCACCCGGCTCGTCGAGGAGGACAAGGTCGTCGCCATCGTCGGCGGCAGCACCACGGGCGCGACCATGGCGATGGTGCCGGTCGCCGAGGACGCCAAGGTGCCGTTCATCTCGCTCGCCGGCGCGATCGTCATCGTCGACCCGGTCAAGAAGTTCGTGTTCAAGACGCCGCACACGGACCGCATGGCCTGCGAGAAGATCTTCGCCGACATGAAGAAGCGCGGGCTGACGAAGGTCGGCATCATCTCGGGCACTGGCGGCTTCGGCAAGTCGATGCACGACGAGTGCGTCAAGGTGGCGTCGACCTCGGGCGTCGAGATCGTGGCGGACGAGACCTACGGTCCGAAGGACTCCGACATGACCCCGCAGCTCACCAACATCAAGAACAAGGCGGGGGTGCAGGCGCTGCTCAATGCCGATTTCGGGCAGGGCCCGGCCATCGTCATGCGCAACATCAAGCAGCTCGGCATCACGCTGCCCGTCTACCAGAGCCACGGCGTCGCTTCCAAGAGCTTCATCGATCTGGCCGGCCCGGCGGCTGAGGGCGTCAGGCTTCCTGCCGCGGCGCTGCTGGTGGCCGACAAGCTGCCAGCCAACGACCCGCAGAAGCCGATCGCGGTCGGCTATGCACAGACCTACGAGAAGGAGACGGGCAAGCCGGTGTCGACGTTCGGCGGCCACGCCTACGACGGGCTGATGATGCTGGTCGAGGCGATGAAGCGCGCCGGCAGCGCCGATCCGGTGAAGATCCGCGACGAGATCGAGAAGACCAAGGGCTTCATCGGTACCGCGGGCATGTTCAACATGACGAGCACCGATCACATGGGCCTCGATCTCGGAGCGTTCAAAATGCTCCAGATCAAGAACGGGGATTGGACGCTGGCCGACTGACCTGGTTGCACGCAGCCGCAGGCGCCGGCTCGCCCGGCGCCTCCTCCGCAACTGCTCAGCCGGGTGACGGCATGGCCGAGTTCCTGCAGTTCACGTCCTCGGGGCTCACCGTCGGAGCCGTCTACGCCCTCGTCGCGCTCGGCTTCACGCTGATCTTCAATGCCTCCGGCGTCGTGAATTTCGCCCAGGGCGAGTTCGTGATGCTCGGCGGCATGGGCACCGTGTTCGCCGCCGCGGCCGGGGTGCCGCTGCCGCTGGCTGCCCTGCTCGCCGTCGCGCTCGCCGTCGTCGCCGGCCTGCTGCTCGACGGCCTGGCGATCAGGCCGGCGCGCCAGGCCGGGCCGATCGTCCTCATCATCATCACCATCGGTGCGGCGCTGGTCATCCGCGGGCTGGCGCAGGTCTTCTTCGACAAGGAGTTCCACAAGCTTCCCGGCTTCTCGGGCGACGCCTCGATCCATATCGGCGGCGCCGCCGTGCTGCCGCAGACCTTCTGGGTGCTGGCCGGCACGCTGGCGATCTTCTCCGGCATGTGGTGGTTCATGACCCGCACCATGACGGGCAAGGCCCTGCGCGCGACGGCGGCGAACCGGCTGGCCGCCGAGCTCGTCGGCATCGACACCCGGCTCGTGACGACGCTGGCTTTCGCCGTGTCCGCGGGCATCGGCGCGGTCGCCGGCATTCTCATCACGCCCATTACGCTCACCAACTACGACATCGGCACGATGCTCGCGCTGAAGGCCTTCGTGGCCTCCGTCCTCGGCGGCATGGGCAACCCGATCGGCGCTGTCGTGGGCGGACTTCTGCTCGGGTTGCTCGAGGCTTTCGCCGCGGGCTACCTGTCGTCGAGCTACAAGGATGCGGCGGCCATCGTCGTGCTGCTGCTGGTCCTGTTCGCCATGCCGAGCGGCCTGTTCGGCTCGAAGAGCGTCGAGCGCGTATGACGAGCGCGCGCACGATGCTCGCCCGTCTCGGGCCTCCGGCGGCGATCGCGGCGGTGATCCTGCTGGCGCCGCTGCTGTTCCAGTCCGGCTATCATTTCCGGATCGGCGCGCTGGTCTGGATCAACGCCCTGGCGGTGATCGGCCTCAACGTGCTGATGGGGCTGGCGGGACAGGTGAGCCTCGGCCATGCCGGCTTCTTCGGCATCGGCGCCTACGCCGCGGCCGTTCTGCCGGCGCGCTATGGCCTGCATCCGCTGGCCGCCACCGCCGCCGGCGCAGTCCTGTGCGCGGCCGTCGCGTTCACGGTCGGGCGGCCGATCCTGCGCCTCAAGGGGCATTATCTAGCGGTCGCCACGCTCGGTCTCGGCATGCTGGTCGCCATGGTGCTGACCAACGAGGTGTGGCTGACCGGCGGTCCCGACGGCATGCCCGCGCCCCGGCCGGACCTCGGCGGCTGGCGCATCTCCGGACCGGAGACGTGGTACTGGATTTCGGGCACCGTGCTGGTGCTCGGCGTGCTCCTCGCCCAGAACCTGCGGATCAGCCCGGCGGGCCTCGCCCTCGGCGCCCTGCACGACAGCGAGGTCGCGGCCGGGACGCTGGGCGTCGACGTGGCGCGATCCAAGCTCGTCGCGTTCGTCGTGTCTGCCGTTTACGGCTCGGTCGCCGGCTCGATGCTCGCTTTCCTCAACGGGCACGTCACGCCCGACCGCGCCGGCTTTCTGCAATCCATAGAGTTCGTGACCATGGCCGTGCTCGGCGGGCTCGGCTCCATGATCGGCAGCGTCGCCGGCGCCGCCGTGCTGGTCGTCATCCCGCAGGTGCTCACCTTCTTTCACGAGTACGAGCACCTCATGCTCGGCGTGCTGGTCATCCTCATCATGGTCCTGCTGCCGTCCGGCGTCGTCCCGGCGCTCTCGAGCCTGTTGGCGCGGAGGCGGAAAGAATGAACCTGCTGCAGGTCGAGGACATCGCGGTCTCGTTCGGCGGCGTTCGCGCCCTCGATGGCGTCGGCTTCACGATCGCCGAAGGCCTGATCTTCTCGATCATCGGTCCGAACGGCGCCGGCAAGACGACGCTGTTCAACGTCCTCACGGGGCTCAACCGGCCCAGTCACGGCCGGGTGCGCTTCCGCGGCAGCGAGGTGACCGGCGCGCCGCCGCATCGGCTGGCGGCGATCGGAATCTCGCGGACGTTCCAGAACCTGCAGATCTTTCCGCGCATGACCGCGCTCGACAACGTCAGGGTCGGCCGCCACCTGCAGGAGCGGACCGGTGCGCTGAGAGGCATGCTGCGGCCGCCCGGCACGGCGGCGGCCGAGGAGCTGTCGCGCCGCACGGCGCTCGAGCTGCTCGACCGCGTCGGCCTCGCGAACGTGGCCGACAAGCCGGCCGGCGGGCTCGCCTACGGAATAATGAAGCGCCTCGAGATCGCGCGGGCCCTGGCCAGCGGCCCGAAGCTCCTGCTGCTGGACGAGCCCGCCGCCGGCTGCAACCCGGCCGAGACGGCCGAGATCGACCGCCTGCTGCTGGCGCTCAAGCGCGACGGCGTCACGCTGGCGCTGGTCGAGCACGACATGAAGCTGGTCATGGGCGTCTCCGACCGCGTCCTGGTGCTGGTCGAGGGCAAGGTCCTGGTCGAGTCGGAGCCGCAGGCCGTCCGGCTCGACAGCCGCGTCGTCGAGGCCTACCTCGGCAGCGCCCATGCCGGCGGGGGGGCGTGATGCTGAGGGTGGCCGGACTGAGCAGCGCATACGGCCGGGTGCACGCGCTGCGCGGCGTTACTCTCGAGGTAGAGAGCGGCGAGATCGTCGCCCTGCTCGGCTCCAACGGCGCCGGCAAGACGACCCTGCTGCGCGCCATATCGGGCGTCCAGCCGATCAAGGGCGGGCAGGTCCACTTCGAGGGCGCCGCGATCGAGCGCGAGCGCCCGCACCGGCGCGTCGCGCGCGGCCTGATCCAGGTGCCGGAGGGCCGCCAGGTGTTCGCGCCGCTGTCGGTGGAGGACAACCTGCGGCTCGGGGCCTACAGGCGCCGCGTCGTCAACGGCATCGAGCCGCTGGAGCGGGTCTACTCGATCTTTCCGGTTCTGCGCGAGAAGCGGCACTCGCCCGCGGCGTCGCTGTCGGGCGGTCAGCAGCAGATGCTGGCCGTCGGCCGGGCGATGATGGCAGGCCCCCGCCTGCTGCTGCTCGACGAGCCGAGCATGGGCCTCGCGCCGATCATCGTCGAGCAGATCTTCTCCGTGCTGGTCGAGCTCAACAAACAAGGCGTGACCATTCTCCTGGTCGAGCAGAATGCGAACGCGGCGCTGCAGATCGCGACCCGCGCCTATGTCCTCGAGACCGGCGAGATCACGCTGTCGGGCACGGGCAGGGAACTGCTCGGCGACGATCGCGTGCGCGCCGCCTATCTTGGATTGTGACGCGGGCACGCACGGCATGCCGCCCGACACGGAGGTGAACCGATGGAGCGATCTTTCGCCCGCGAGATCGAGAGCCTGAAGCTCGGCGCCGGCGAGGTGTTCCACGGCGAGGGCATCCTCGCCGTCACCAAGGCGCTGCTGCAGTCGGGGGTGTCCTACGTCGGCGGCTATCAGGGCGCCCCGATCTCGCACCTCATCGACGTCATGGTCCAGGCCAGGGACTACCTCGGCGAGCTCGGGGTGCACGTCGAGCCGTGCACCAACGAGTCGTCCGCGGCGGCGATGCTCGGCGCGTCGATCATGTACCCGGTCCGCGGCGCGGTGACCTGGAAGTCGATCGTCGGCACCAACGTGGCGGCGGACGCGCTGTCGAACCTCGCCTCTCCAGGGGTCGAGGGGGGAGCCCTGATCGTCATCGGCGAGGACTACGGCGAGGGCGCCAGCGTCATCCAGGAGCGCACGCACGCTTTCGCGATGAAATCGGCGCTGTGGCTGATGGACCCGCGGCCGAACCTCGAGACGATCGTGCGCTGCGTCGAGAAGTCGTTCGAGCTGTCGGAGGCCTCCAACACGCCCGTCATGCTCGAGCTGCGCATCCGCGCCTGCCACGTGCAGGGCAGCTTCGTCGCCAAGGACAACGCCGCCCCGGCCATCTCGGCGAAGCGACTGCTCGAGGCGCCCGCGCCGCACGATTACGACAAGCTGTCCCATCCGCCGGTGACCTACGTCCACGAGAGGAAGAAATACGAGGTGCGCATGCCGGCGGCGCGGCGCTTCATCGCCGAGAACGGGCTCAACGAGCTGATCGAGGGCCGACACGGCGAAATCGGGCTGATCGTCCAGGGCGGCGTCTTCAACAGCCTCGTCCGCGCCTTGCAGCAGCTCGGCCTCGCCGATGCGTTCGGCAGGAGCGCGCTGCCGATGCTGGTGCTCAACGTCGTCTATCCGCTGGTGCCGGAGGAGATCACGCGGTTCGCGGCGGGCCGCCGGGCCGTGCTGGTCGTCGAGGAGGGTCAGCCCGAGTTCATCGAGCACGAGATCGGATCGATCCTGCGGCGGGCCGATATCAACGTCCGCGTCTGCGGCAAGGACGTGCTGCCGATGGCCGGCGAGCTGACGTCGGAGGTCCTGGTCGGCGGTGTCGCGAAATTCGTTCAGGCGCACGTTCCGCAGCTCGGCAATCTCGGCGACGCCGGCTACGCGGAGGAGGTCGCCGAGCTCCGGCGGGCTGCCGCCGAGGCGCTCGGCGGGCCGGTGCCGGCGCGTCCGCCCGGCTTCTGCACCGGCTGCCCCGAGCGGCCGTTCTTCACGGCGCTGAAGCTCACCGAGCGCGAGATCGGCAAGATGCACTACTCCGCCGACATCGGCTGCCACTCGTTCGCGACGTTCGCGCCCTTCAACTTCGGCAACTCGATCCTGGGCTACGGCATGAGCCTCGCCTCGAGCGCCGGCGTCACGAGCTTCCAGGAACGGCGTCCCATCGCCGTCATGGGTGATGGCGGCTTCTGGCACAACGGCCTGCTCTCCGGCGTTTCCTCGCGCCTCATGAACGGCGGCGACGGCGTCCTCGTCATCCTCAAGAACGGCTACACCTCGGCGACGGGAACGCAGGAGGTCGTCTCGTCTCCCGCAGAGGTGGCCAAGGCTGAGGCGGGTGCTTCCAGCGCCACCGGCAGCGAGACGCGGATCGAAAGCACGTTGAAGGGCCTCGGGGTGACCTGGCTGCGCACCGTGCACACCTACCGCGTCGCCGAGATGAAGCGGACGCTGCTCGAGGCGTTCAAGTCGCCGTTCAAGGGCCTCAAGGTGATCGTCGCCGAGGGCGAGTGCCAGCTCGAGCGGCAGCGCCGCATACGGCCGCTGCGTGCGAAGGCGCTGGCACGCGGGCAGCGCGTCGTGCGCACGCGCTTCGGCGTCGACGAGGAGACCTGCACGGGCGACCACTCCTGCATCCGTCTTTCGGGGTGCCCCACGCTGACCGTCGAGACGGCCACCGATCCGCTCAAGACCGATCCCGTCGCCCACGTCACGAACGGCTGCGTCGGCTGCGGGCTGTGCGGCGAGGTGGCCCACGCCGCGACGCTCTGCCCCTCGTTCTGGCAGGCCGACATCGTCGCCAACCCGGGCCGGGCCGAGGCGGCGCTCGCCCGGGTGCGCGGCTGGTTCACGGGAGCGCGCCTGCGATGACCGCTGCCGGAGACGCGGCCCACTTCTCGATCCTGATCGCGGCGCTCGGCGGCGAGGGCGGCGGCGTGCTGCTGGGCTGGATCGTGGAGGCCGCGCGCCGCGCCGGGCTGCCCGTGCAGGCGACGTCGGTGCCGGGGGTCGCGCAGCGCACCGGATCGACCAGCTACTACGTCGAGATGCTGCGCGCGCCGGCATCCGAAGGGCGGGCGCCGGTGTTCGCACTGGTGCCGATGCCGGGCCGGGTCGACGTCGTGGTCGCGAGCGAGCTGGTCGAGGCGGCGCGCATGCTCGAGCGCGGCTTCGTCTCGCCGAGGCGCACGACGCTGATCGCCTCGTCGAGCCGCACCTACACGAATGCCGAGAAGATGCAGATGGGCGACGGCCGGCTCGACCCGGCCCGCATCGAGGCGGCTGCCGCCCAGCTCGCCCGGCGCCTGGTGATGCTCGATCTCGCCGCGATCGCCCGCGCACATGGCACGATGGTGAGCGCGACCATGTTCGGCGCGCTCGCCGGTGCCGGCGTGCTGCCCTGGCCGCGGGAGATATCGGAAAGCGTGCTCGGAGACGGTACGGCGGCCAAGGCGAGCCGGGCCGGGTTCTCTGCGGCCTTCGCGGCGGCGGCTTCGCCGGCGGCGCTGGCGGACGTCGGACCTGTTGGCGCCGCCGGGCCCGACGGCGACCCCCGGCTGTGCGGGCTGCCGCCGCATCTGCGGGAGATCGCCGGCCACGGCCTCGACAGGGTCACCGACTACCAGGACGATGCCTATGGCGCGCTCTACCTGCAGCGGCTGGAGCGGCTGGCGGCGGCGGCCGGGCCGGCCGGCCTCGACGAGACCGTGACAAGTCACGCGCTGATCGAGGCCGCGCGCCGGCTGGCGCTGTGGATGGCCTACGAGGACGTGCCGCGGGTCGCCGACCTGAAGAGCCGGCCGGAGCGCTTCCGCCGCATCCGGGGGGAGGCGGCTGCACAGCCGGGCCAGGTGCTGCACGTGACGGACTACCTCAAACCCGGCGTCGAGGAAATCGCGGCTGCCCTGCCCGCCGCGATGGGGCGTCGTTTGACCCGGTGGGCGGAAAAGGGCCATAGCGTTCCCTTCCTTGGTCGTGGCATCCGCCTGCGCTCGACGACCGTCAGCGGGCGCCTGCTGCTGCGTCTGCTGGCGCGGCTGAAGCACGTCCGGCGGCGGTCGCTGCGCTATGCCGAGGAGCAGCAGGCCATCGAGGCCTGGCTCGGCGCCATGGAATGCGCGCTGGCGCGCGCGCCTGCCTTCGCCGCCGCGCTCGCCGACCTGCCGCACGTTCTCAAAGGCTACGGCGACACGCTGGCGCGCGGCCGGCTCAGCTATCGCGCGGTGCTCGACGGCATCGTGCGGCCGGCGATGGCCGCAGGCAGGGAGGCCGAGGCGGCGCCGCTGCTGCGTCAGGCGATAGCCGCCGCTCTCGCCGACGCCGACCACGACCTTCTCGACGCGCTGCTGGCCTCGCCCGAGGTGCGGGCTCTTGCGCGCCCCGGCCGATCGGGGCCTGCTGGGATACGGGCCGTCGGCGAAGAGGTTCAGGAGCTTCGATGATCACCATCGAGACGGTCGAGGCGCTGCTGGCGGCACAGGGCGCCGAGATGGGCGTCAGCGACTGGCACGAGGTCACGCAGGAGCTGGTGAATGCATTCGCCGAGGTGACCGGCGACCGCCAGTTCATCCACGTCGATCCGGTTCGGGCCGTGGAGGCCGGGCTCGGCGGCACGATCGCCCACGGCTATCTCACACTGTCGCTGCTGCCTATGCTGGCCCGCACGCGTGCCGGCATTGCGATCGCAATACCGGTGAAGATGGCCATCAACTACGGCCTCGACAAAGTCCGCTTCATCGCGCCGGTGCGCATCCCCTCGCGCATCCGGCTCTCGTCACGGCTGGGAAGCGTCGATCGCGTCTCCGACGGCATCCTGCAGGTCAAGCTCGCCCACACGGTCGAGATCGAAGGCGCGGCCCGCCCAGCGATGTACGCGGAGACCGTCACGCGCTACCAGCTCTGAGCGGGGTGAACCGGAATGTGCCGTGGCGTATACCTGCCCTTGGTGGTCAGCGCCGCGACGCGCGCGCCGACATCACTTCGTCGAACACCGTCGCGAACTCGACGGCGCCCGCCTTCCGGACGTGGACGTCCATGCGGGCATCGAGCGCCGCCAGCAGCTCCGCCCCGGAGCGCTTGTGCACGACGGGGTTGCGCTGGTAGCCCCCGCGCGAGAAGAAGTTCGGGGTCGGCGCGTCGCGGCCGAGGGGCGTCATCATCTCGAGGCCGGTGGACGGGCCGGCGAGGTTCATCAGCTCGAGCTCGGCCGGGGTGAGCGTCGCCCGGCCCGCCTTCTCCGCCACCTCGCGGACGCCCTTCAGCTTGATCACCTGCAGCATCGGCCCGATGTCGCCGTCGAGATTGAGGGCGTGGATGCCGAGGCCGTTGCGGGTCGCCGCGAACCGCATGTGGGCGTACCAGTCGTCGGGGCCCTTGCGGGCGTTGGCCAGCATCTTCCGAAGCACGCCGGCTTTCTTCTGCAAATCCGCCGCCCGCTGCGGCGCCAGGCCTGGGGTCTCGGCCGCCGCCTCGAGGCGGGCGATGAACGTGGCGCCGTGCCTGACCAGCTCGCTCACCGAGTTCGCGTGCAGGAGCTGCGCGTAGCCGAGGGCCGTCGAAATGGGGGTCCCGCGCTTCGTCACCGGGTTGATGCCCGACTGCATGTCGTGGGTGCCCATGCCGCCCGTCTCGAGCGCGTAGACGCGCACCACCTGCTCCTTGCTGATCCCGTGCGCCAGCGCCTCGAGCGCATAGCGCCGCTTGAACTCCCGCTCGGGGATGCGCTCGGGCACGAAGCCGTAGACGGCCTTGGCGCTGTCCAGCATATCGGCGACGGTGGGGATCGGCTTGGGGTCTGCCGGCGGCTTCAACTGCTCCCAGAGACGGGCGATCTCGGGCGCGAGACCCGGGCCCGTGTACTCCGGCGGAAAGGTCATCACGTAGTCGTCGGGGCCGGCCTGCCGGCCCCCTCTCAGCTTTCCGCGCCGCTCGGACCTGGTCGACTCGACCTTCTTCCAGTAGGCGGCGAGCTCGGCCTCGAGCCTCTGCTGCGCGGCGCGCCATTCCTGGAACTCCCGGCGCTGGCGGTCATCGAGGCGCTCGAGCATGGCGCTGACCCTCTCGTCCGCCAGCAGCGCCGGCGCCGACGGCAACCACAGGCCGAAACCGAGGACGGCCGCGAGCAAAGGTGCGGCGGCACGCCCAGCAAACCGGCAGGCGACGGCCATCGGGAGCAGTCCGCGGATCATCCTGCCTTGGTTTGTCGCCTCATGTGGCAGCATGATGGCGCAATCGCGTCCGCACCGGGCTCCCCCGTCGGACGCAACCACCGATACGCCTGAAATCGCTCCGGGGTACCTTGCTCCATGCACCCATGTCCGGACCTGCTATGCGTCTCCACGAGCATTCGCTGAGAGGCATCACGGATGGCCGCCTGCGCGGCCATGACGGAATGAGTGGGGGCCACCGTGATGGCGTTAAGGTGGATGGATACTGAGGGGTGGGTGCAGACGGCCTGCTCTCCCTCACCGTCATTCCCGCAGAGGCGGGAATCTGCGACGCGTCTCCACGAGCACGTGCGGAGAGGCATCGCGGATGGCCGCCGGCGCGGCTGTGACGGGATTGGGGCGGGTATCGGGAGGCTTGGGGCATCCTCCGCTGCTGGCACGTCCTGCACAAAACGGCAGACCCGCTCTGCGGCTCACCCGCTAAAACTCGATCTCTTTTGCCTTCTCGATCTCAGGAGAGCCCATCAACCTCCGTCCTGGCCCCTGGGTCTGCGTCTGCCCAGCCCTCAATTCGCGTTCGCATGATCGGCCCACACCGCTCAAAATCCGGACGGCTGTAGGCGGCGCAACCGGCTCTCGCCACTCAGGCCCCGCATTAACGCTCAGCCTCCCCAGGCGCCGAAGCTCTGGACCATTGCTGAGGCCAGATGAACGTTTCCGGACGTATTGACTGGGCAGTCAGTCATAGCTATTTGGCGTCAGCGAGGAGGAGGCGAGCAGCATGGCCCGTAGCGTGCGACGCAAGGAGCAGCGGCCGGAGCAGATCATGCAGGCGGCTCTCGAGGAGTTCGCCGCGAAGGGCTATGCGGAGACGCGGCTCGACGACGTGGCCAGCCGCGCCGGCATCTCGAAGGGTCTCGTCTATGTCTACTTCCGGACCAAGGAGGAGCTGTTCAAGGCGGTGATCCGCACCTTCCTGGTGCCGCGGGTCGAATCCGTGCGGGCGCAGGCGGCGGCCTCCGAGCTCTCGTCCGAGGCGCTGATCCGCGGACCCGTGCTCGGGCTCATGAAGCAGGTGCTGGGCTCTCGCATGCATACCCTGGTGCGGCTGCTGATCGCAGAAGGGCCCAAGCACCCGGACCTCACCGCCTTCTATTACGAGCAGGTGGTCAGCCGCGGCATCGGCCTGCTGCAGGACATCGTCGACCGCGGCGTAGCCCGCGGCGAGTTCCGTCCGACGCCGCTGCGGGACTTCCCGCAACTCATCATCGCGCCCATGATCATGGCGGTGATCTGGAAGCTGCTCATGGAGCGTCATCATCCGCTCGACGCCGAGAGGCTGCTCGAGGCACATGTCGGGCTGCTGCTGCACGCACTGAGAGCCGGCGACGTTTCTTCGACGGGGGGCGCAGCGGGGGAGGAGCGCGCTTGAACCGCATCGCGCTCAAGATGTTGTTCGGGGACACGGCCAAGCTGCTCGGGCTGGTGTTCGGCATGGCTTTCTCGACGCTTCTCATCACCCAGCAGGCGAGCATGTTCGTCGGCATCATGCAGCGGACCGCCAGCCTCATCTCGGAGACGCGCGAGCCGAACATCTGGGTCATGGACCCGGTGATCGAGCAAATCGACGCGGTGAGGCCCATGCGCGACACCGAGCTCGCCCGCGTGCGCGGCGTGCCGGGCGTCGCCTGGGCGGTGCCCTTCTTCAAAGGGCAGGCCGTGGTGACGACCGCAGCCGGCGGCCTGCAGTCCTCGTTCGTCTATGGCCTCGACGACGTCACGCTGATCGGTCTGCCGCACGAGATCATCATGGGCGGCCGGGAAGCGCTGAGGCGCCCGGACGCCATCGCCATCGACGAGGCGGGGTTCGAGAAGCTGTGGCCGACGCAGCCGCTGTCGCTCGGAGAGAGCATCGAGATCAACGACCGCCGCGCCGTCGTCGCCGCCATCGTGCGCACGGCCCCGCCGTTCCAGACCCAGCCGCTGATCTACACACGCTATTCGCAGGCGCTGGCCTTCACCAACAACGGCCGCAACCAGCTCTCGTATGTCCTTGCCCGCTCCATCCCCGGCCAGGACCCTGCGGCCGTGGCGCGCGAGATCGAGAGCCGCACTGGGCTGAAGGCGCTCACCTCCGAGGAGTTCCGCTGGAAGACGATGATGTACTTCCTGCGCAATACCGGCATCCCCGTGAACTTCGGCACCGTGGTGCTGCTCGGCGTCATCGTCGGCATCGCCGTGGTCGGGCTCACCTTCAACATGTTCGTCACCGAGAACCTGCGGCAGTACGCTGCGCTCAAGGCGATGGGCCTGACCAACGCCCGCCTGATCGGGATGGTGGTGCTGCAGGCGGCGGTGGTCGGCGCCATCGGCTATGCGCTCGGCCTCGGCCTGACGTCGGTGTTCTTCGAGACGGCGACCTCGAGCCCCACCTCGTTCTTCCGCGGCTTCTACCTGCCCTGGCAGGTGGCGCTCGGCGTCGGGCTGCTGGCGGCCGTCATCATGCTGCTGTCGGCGATCGTCAGCCTGCGGCGGGTGCTGGTCGTCGACCCCGCCATCGTGTTCCGGGGGTGAGCCGATGCTGACGCTCGCCGGGCCCGAGCCGACCGCCGATGCCGCGCCCGCGGTCGCCGTCCGCTGCTCCGGCATCGTAAAGGAGTTCGGCGCCGGCGAGACGCGCGTGCGCGTGCTGCACGGGATCGATCTCGACATCGAGACGGGGGCCATGACCTACATCGTCGGGCCGTCGGGCTGCGGGAAGACGACGCTGATCTCCGTCATCGCCGGCATCCTGTCGGCGGAGGCGGGCGAGGTCGAGGTGTTCGGACAGCGGCTCGGCGTGCTCAGCGGCGGCCGGCTGGCGCGGTTCCGCGCCGAAACGATCGGCTTCATCTTCCAGCAGTTCAATCTCCTGCCGGCGCTGACGGCGGCCGAGAACGCCTCGGTCCCGCTGCTGGTCAACGGCGCCTCGGAGAGCCGGGCGAGCCGCAGGGCGCGCGACCTCCTTGCCGCGGTCGGACTCGAGCAGCACCTCGACAAGTTTCCCGCCGAGCTGTCGGGCGGCCAGCAGCAGCGTGTGGCGATCGCGCGCGCGCTCGTGCACGAGCCGCGGCTCGTCATCTCGGACGAGCCGACGGCCTCGCTCGATGCGCACGCCGGGCAGGGCGTCATGGCGCTGCTGCGTGAGCACGCCCTCAGCAAGGACCGCGCGGTGATCGTGGTGACGCACGACAACCGGATCTTCCACTTCGCCGACCGCATCGTGCGCATGTCGGACGGCCGCATCATGGGGAGCGAGCTGCCCCCATTCACGGAGGCCCACTGATGGCCCGGCGTTCCAGGCTTCTGATCTACGGGTTGCCGCTCGCGGCGCTGATCGCGGCGGGCGGCGCGTCGCTGTCCATCGGCCGCAGCCAGCCGCAGGCCGTCGCGCTCGCGCCCGTCGTCTCGCCGCCGGTTCAGCCCGGTGTCCCGGCGACGGCCGGCGGCGGCGTCCGGGGCTTCATCGGCGCTGCCGGCCTCATCGAGCCGAACGGCCAGGAGATCGACATGGGCTCTCACGTGTCCGGCATCGTGGCGGACGTGAGGGCCGTGCCCGGCCAGAAGGTGAGGACGGGCGATCCCCTGTTCGTCATCGACGAGCGTACGGCGCGCGGCAATCTCGAGCTGCGCCGGGCCGAGCTGCTGGCCGCCGAGCGCCGCCGCGATCAGACGCTCGCCAGGGCGGCGACGCTGCAAGCGCAGATCGAGGCGGCGCGCGCCGCCGCCAGCGCCGCCCGCGCCGAGATGGAGGAATGGCAGGACCAGGTGCGCACCGCCGACGAGCTCATGGCGCGCGGCGGCAACGCCATCAGCCAGCGCGAGGTGACGCGGCGGCGCAACGCGCAGCGCTCGGCCCAGGGCCGGCTCGAGGAAGCCCAGGCGCGCACCGCCGAGATCGAGGCCGAGCTGCGGCTCATCGCGCGGCCCAACGGCGCCTCGCTGGCCGTCGACGAGGCGGCCGTCGCGCAGGCGCGCCGGGCGGTCGAGCGGGCCGAGATCGACCTCGCACTGCTGACGGTGCGCGCGCCCGCCGACGGCACCGTGCTGCAGGTCAACGTGCGCCCGGGGGAGTTCGCCTTCGCCGGCACGCTGGTGACGCCGCTGGTCGTGCTCGGCAACCTCGACCCGCTGCACGTCCGCGTCGATATCGACGAGGCCGACGTGCCCCGCTTCGAGCCGTCGGCCCGCGCCTACGCCAGCCTGCGCGGCAAGGCCTCCGAGCGGATGCAGCTCTCGTTCGTGCGCATCGAGCCGCTGATTGTGCCCAAGCGGTCGCTTACCGGCGCCTCCGGCGAGCGGGTCGATACGCGCGTGTTGCGGGTGATCTACGCCCTGCCGCCCGGCACGGCCGACGCCTACCCGGGCCAGCAGGCCGACGTCTTCATCGAGAGTGCCGCGCCAGGCCGGCCGCAGCTCTCCCAGTCCGGCGCCGGCATGGGCGGCGCGGAGCAAGTGCCGCCGCGGCCGTGAGACCGTTGCGCGGGCCGCCGCCGGCGGGCTAAGACAGCCACGTCATCGGCAACTCCTGCGGAGAAGGGCGAAGGTTCATGCAGGTCGACGAGACGACGGTCCGGCGCATCGCCAGGCTCGCACGCATCAAGATCACGGACGAGGAGGCCCGCGGGCTCGAGCAGGAACTCTCCGGCATCCTCGACTGGGTCGAGCAGCTCGGCGAGGTCGACACGTCCGCCGTCGAGCCGATGACGCGCGTCGTGCCCATCGGCCTGAAGAAGCGCCGGGACGAGGTGACCGATGGCGGCATCGCCGACGACATCATCGGCAACGCCCCCATGACAGACGACCACTTCTTCGTGGTGCCGAAGGTCGTGGAGTAGTTAGCTCCCTCTCCCCGCGTGCGGGGAGAGGGTCGGGGTGAGGGGCGGCCACGGACCGCTGCGCGAGCTTCTGCCCCTCACCCTAACCCTCTCCCCATGCGCTGAGCGCATGGGGAGAGGGAAAGCCCGAGAATCGAAAGCGACGAGCATTCGACCGTGACAGATCTCACCAGGCTCACCCTCGCCGAGGCGCGCGAGGGCTTGAAGGCGAAGAGCTTCACTGCAAAGGAGCTGACGCAGGCCTTTCTTGATGCCATCGAGGCCGCCAACCCCGATCTCAACGCCTATGTCGTGACGACCGCGGACCGCGCGCTGGCGCAGGCGGCCGAGAGCGACCGGCGCATCGCCCGCGGCGAGGCCCGCCCGCTCGAAGGGCTGGCGCTCGGCATCAAGGACCTGTTCTGCACCCGCGGCGTGCACTCGCAGGCGTGTAGCCATGTGCTCGACGGCTTCGAGCCGCCCTACGAATCGACCGTCACCGGGAACCTCTGGGACGCCGGCGCGGTGATGCTGGGCAAGCTCAACATGGACGAGTTCGCCATGGGCTCGTCGAACGAGACCAGCTACTACGGCCCCGTCACCAGCCCCTGGCGGCGCAAGGACGGCTCTAATGCGCAGCTCGTGCCCGGCGGCTCGTCCGGCGGCTCGGCCGCTGCGGTCGCGGCCGACCTGTGCCTCGCCGCCACGGCCACGGATACGGGCGGCTCAATCCGGCAGCCCGCCGCGCTGACCGGAACGGTCGGCATCAAGCCGACCTACGGGCGCTGCTCGCGCTGGGGCATCATCGCCTTCGCGTCCTCGCTCGACCAGGCGGGCCCGCTGGCCAAGAGCGTCCGGGACGCCGCCATCTTGCTCAGGGCGATGGCGAGCCACGACCCGAAGGACTCCACCTCCGTCGATGCTCCCGTTCCGGACTACGAGACCGAGCCTGGCCGCAGCATCAAGGGCCTGCGGGTCGGCGTTCCGAGGGAGTACCGCCTCGACGGCATGGCCGCCGAGGTCGAGGCGCTCTGGCAGCAGGGGATCGCATGGCTGAAGGACGCCGGCGCCTCGATCCACGACATCAGCTTGCCGCACACCCGATACGCGCTGCCCGCCTACTACATCGTCGCCCCGGCCGAGGCGTCGTCCAACCTCGCGCGCTACGACGGCGTACGCTACGGTCTCCGGGTGGCCGGGCGCGGCCTGATCGACACCTACGAGAGCACGCGGGCGGCGGGCTTCGGCAAGGAGGTGCGCCGGCGCATCCTGATCGGCACCTACGTGCTGTCGGCCGGCTATTACGACGCCTATTACCTCAAGGCGCAGAAGGTGCGCACGCTCATCAAGCACGATTTCGACGAGGCCTGGGACAAGGTCGACCTCGTGCTCACGCCGACGACGCCCTCGCCCGCGTTTGCCTTCGGCGAGAAGTCGGGCGACCCGATCGCCATGTACCTGGAGGACATCTTCACCGTCACGGTGAACATGGCCGGCCTGCCCGGCATCTCGATCCCGGGCGGGCTGTCGGGCCAGGGCACGCCGCTCGGCCTGCAGCTCATCGGCCGGCCCTTCGACGAGGGCACGCTGTTCCGCGCGGGCCAGGTGATCGAGGACGCCGCCGGGCGCTTCCCGGTGCCCGAGCGATGGTGGACGAAGGATTGAAGGGGAGAGCGCATGAGCAACAGACGCCCGGAAGACTGTACCGACATGGGGCAGGTGCGCGCCGAGATAGACCGGCTCGACGCCGAGCTCGTCGACCTCATCGCCGAGCGCTTCGGCTACGTCGAGCGGGCCTGGCAGCTCAAGCTCGGGGCCAGGCAGCAGGCCAATGTGCCCTGGCGCAATCAGCAGGTTATCGACAAGGTACGTGCGCGCGCGGTCGAGCGCGGCGTGCCGCCGGACCTGTGCGAGGCGCTGTGGCGGCAGATGATCGGCTGGTTCATCCAGTACGAGGAGGAGAAGCTGCGCCACCAGCTCGAGGCGAAGGCCAAGGAGGGCTGAGGCGCGAGGCAACGGGAGCGGCGAGATGGATTGGGACGAGGTTCGGCCCCAGCCCGGCAGGACGATCACGGTCGGAGAGCCCCTTCACGCGCTGTCGGTGGGCGATCTCGAGGAGCGGCTCGCCGCACTGCGCGAGGAGATCCGGCGCGTCGAGCAGGAGATCGCATCGAAGCGCGCTCACGGCCAGGCCGCCTCGGCCCTGTTCAAGGACTGAGGGCCGTCGGCTCCGGCGCGGGCCGGGGGAGATGGGGCCCACCTGCCGGGGCCGATGCAATCTTATGCAGGCGCCGACGTCGGACAGATCAGACGCGCCCACGCGCGTTTCCGGGTCGTGATGTCCGGTGAGCACGCCATCGGCCTGGAAGGTCGATGACGCCGTAAGACGTGGACGGACCTTGCCCGGTTGGCGCTCATTCGGCTATGCTGAGAGCGCAGGGGAAAGCAACGGAGGCAGCAGCCGCTAGGAGACAATAAAGGCCAGTTGATTGAATTGTTTCGTTGGAGCAGTTGATGAGACGAATGCTCGTTGTCCACGCCCTATTCTTGTCCATACTCATTAGCGATGGTGCCGTTGCTCAGCGAAGCTACACCTTCGAAGAGGCCTGCCGGAATGCCGGGTGGACGACCGGACCATGCGCGTCCCAGCCGCAGCAGCAGGCGCAGGAGTTGGGCTGCGTGCCACTCGTTGGCAACGCCTTCCATGCGGAGACCCTCGCGGAGGCCTTCTCTGGAAACTGCATTCCAACAACTCTATCGCCCGTACTCGACACCGAGATTTTTATTGAGATGACCGGAATTCCGAATACTCAGAAAATAAACGAACTGCATCTAACCATCGGTCGGGCCAATAACTTGAACAACGCCCTCGCGACTTTTTACAGAGGAGGCCGCTTGTTGATCATTGATCCCATGTGGGCCAGATCGGGCGTAGACGCATATCTGATCATCGGGCATGAAGCTGGTCATCACTTCTGCGGCCATACTCTGCCTAGTTATCAGGGTAGACCCAAGGAAGCAGAGCTGGAGGCTGACCGCTTTTCAGGAGCATCGATAAGGAGGTTCGAAGTTTATCATGGCAGAGCCTTTCTTGCAGAGGCGATAAGAGCCGCGAACAGGTTGTACACTGAGGGGGGCAATCGGCGTCACCCACCGCGGGCGGCTCGCATCGAGGCCATTACTGAAGGCTATAATTCGGGATCGCTTTGCGGCAATCTCGCTCCCGCAGTACGTGGGTTCAGCACCGCCGTCCGCTAAGCAAGTCCTCAAAGCTGTTAATGACTATCCTTGGAAAAACCTTGGGAACCAGGCTCCGACAATTGGTCGGATGCTTGGTATTACTGTATTGCTGCGGCAGCATGGCCCACGCACAGACGACCGGGCGGTTCACCGGCGAGCTAGTACTGAAATCACTGCCCGATGGCCGCACGATGGAGTTGGTGCAGTCTTTTGGTTATACGGACAGCCACGGCGTAACATGGCCTGTTCCGGCGCGCACGCAAATTGACGGTGCATCCATTCCGAGCGTGTTTTGGAGCATCATTGGAGCTCCCTTTACTGGAAAATATCGCGAAGCTTCTGTCATCCATGATTACTATTGCGCAACTCGGTCGCGGCATTGGAAGGCGGTTCATAAGGTCTTTCTCGATGGCATGATCGCGCGGGGAGTTGACAAGGTTCAGGCCCAATTAATGTATCTCGCAGTCTATCGATTCGGCCCCAGATGGGACTTTGATGTCGACGCATGCTTTTGCAAA
The DNA here is from genome assembly GCA_023384095.1 of Hyphomicrobiaceae bacterium. Lineage (GTDB taxonomy): Bacteria > Pseudomonadota > Alphaproteobacteria > Rhizobiales > Hyphomicrobiaceae > ZC4RG25. The sequence goes on along the minus strand of JAHDXT010000025.1, from coordinate 7,000 downwards.
GGTTGCCCGTCCTGTGCCAACCCGATCGTGAAACGCATTGCAAGCTATAAGCCATCATATAAGGCTTTGGACTTCGATGAGCTGCGCAATAAGCTGATGGCTGGAAAGTCTTCCTTGGAGGAGCTTGAGGATGATGCCGACTATCAGTTGAATACGGAAATCCTCAGGCGTCGTTAAGTGCCGCACTGGAAGTCGCCTGCTTCGGTCTCCTATACCGTCCCTCTGTCGCCTCGACCTTTACCTAACCTACCACATAGCGGTTTCTGACGTGCGTGCAGCGTTGCTGACCTGCTCCCCGGAATCGACGCCCGCTTTCTCGTAGCCTGAAGACCCGGCCGCCATGCCCCCGCCGGCCGGTGTCCCGGGCTTTGCCGCGGGTTTACCGCTCCTTAGGATCCCCGGCGTAGGGTCTGCTCATCCAGCACTCTGGATGCGAGTGGCTCCGCCACTCGGTTCGACGATCCCTGTCACGCCTGGGCCGCTCCTTCGGGCGGCTCATTTTTTCGGGGACGACCGTGCGAGCCGCCCTGAAATCCGCTCATTCGTGGCTGAGATGATTAACCCTCACCTGAAATACTGTCGTATGCTAGGTTCAGTGCAGTAAGGCGTGAGTAGGTGATGGGCAGCAAGTCGAGCATCTGCAACGAGTCCGGCATTCGCGGCGTCACCGTGTCCTTCGGTCAGCACTTCGCCGCTTCCGAGCAGTTCGATTGCGTCTTCAAGCAGGGGATGGAGCTGGTCGAGCGGACGGCGGCCTATCTCGACGGCCCAGGCCGCCGGCAGGCCAAGGCGCTGAAGCCGCTAGTGGCGCATACCTATGCGACGGAAAGCATGCGGCTCACCACGCGCCTCCTCGATCTGGCGTCGTGGCTGCTGGTCCGACGTTCCCTGAAGGAAGGCGAGATCACCGAGCAGGAGGCCCGCAGCAAGCGCTCGCGCATCAAGCTGCGCACCTCCGGCCGGCCGACCCATATCCCGAGCTTCGCCGAGCTGCCGGAGGATCTGCGCCGCCTGATCGAGGAGAGCTTCGCGCTGAGCGACCGCATCGTGCGCATCGACAGGTCGCTGCATCAGGTCCCGGAGAGCGGCGCGCCGCGCCCGGACAACCCCGTGGCCGCCCAGATATCGAAGCTGCAGGCGGCCTTCGCCGCGGCCGTCCGGTAGAGCGCGGCCGCGGCGGTATCGGGCGGCGGCAGCGCGCCTGCCCGTGACGGCTCAGAAGAGACCTTCGAACTTCTTCTTGAAGCGCGACAGCCGGCCGCCGCGGTCCAGCAGCTTTTGGTCGCCTCCCGTCCAGGCCGGATGTGTGCTGGGATCGATATCCAGCGTCAGCGTGTCGCCTTCCTTGCCGTAGGTCGAGTATGTCGTGAACTCTGTCCCATCGGTCATGACGACCCTGATCTGGTGGTAGTGGGGATGAACGTCGGCGCTCTTCTTCATGACGGCTCTCGGGCAAGGGCGGTCCTCTCGCCTCGGAAGCGGACAACCGCGGATCGTGCAGGGATATGTCGAGCGGCCTAGATAGTGGAAAGCGCGGTCGCGCACAAGACGAGGCGGGCGGAGCGGGCCGAGTGCCGCGGGCCCGCCGGCGGCCGGGGCATGCCCGCCGTTCCTCAGAAAGCCCAGTCAGCGGGGTAGCGAAAAGGTGAGGGGGACGAGAAAGCTCGAAGCCCGGCCGGCGGCGCCGGCGGACACGAACCCGGCGGAGGCCCGGCCGGTGCGGTCGCTCGGCCCGCTGCTGCGCCTGCGGCCATACATCTCGAAGCACCCGTGGATGCTGGCGCTGGCCGCGCTGGCGCTCCTCGTCTCGGCGCTCGCCATGCTGACGCTGCCGATTGCCGTCCGCCGCGTTATCGACCTGGGCTTCACGGGACGCGATGATGCCTTCATCGACAGGTACTTCTCGCTGCTGATGCTGATCGGGCTCGTGCTGGCGGCGGCGAGCGCTGCGAGGTTCTACTTCGTCAACTGGCTCGGCGAGCGCGTCGTCGCCGACCTGCGCTCGGACGTTTTCCGGCATTTGACGAAGCTCGGCCCGGCCTTCTACGAGACGACCCACTCGGGCGAGGTCATGAGCCGCCTGACCGCCGACGCCACGCAGATCAAGGCGGCGGCTGGCACCGCGCTCAGCCAGGCGCTGCGCAACGCCATCATGCTGCTGGGCGCCCTCACGATGATGTTCGTGACGAGTGCCGAGCTGTCGCTCCTGGTGCTGGTGGCCATCCCGGCCATCGTGCTGCCTCTCATCGCCTACGGGCGGCTGGTGCGGCGGCTGTCGCGCCGGGCCCAGGACGCCCTGGCCGATGCGTCGGCCTACGCCGCCGAGAACCTCGCGGCCGTGCGCACGATGCAGGCGTTCACGAGCGAGCGGGTGGTCTCCTCGCGCTTCGGCAGCGCCGTCGAGACGGCCTTCGAGGCGGCCCGAGCGCGGCTCAAGGCGAGGGCCGGCCTGACCGCCATCACCATCTTCCTGGTCTTCGCCAGCATCGTCGGCGTGCTCTGGTTCGGAGCAGCCGCCGTCGCCCGCGGGGACATGACGGGCGGCCGGCTCAGCCAGTTCGTGCTCTACGCGGTGTTCGCGGCGGGAGCACTCGCCGAGCTGTCGGAGGTGTGGGGCGAGGTGAGCCAGGCCGCCGGCGCTGCCGAGCGGCTGACGGAGCTCCTGGCCGTCAAGCCGCAGATCCGCTCGCCCGAGCATCCGGTGCCGCTGCCGGAGCCCGGGCGCGGTGAGATCGAGCTCCGGGCGGTCAGCTTTTCTTATCCCTCCCGTGAGGTCTCGGCGCTGGAGGACGTGTCGTTCGCGATCCGGCCCGGCGAGACGGTTGCGCTGGTCGGGCCCTCGGGGGCGGGCAAGAGCACTGTTTTCAGTCTCCTCCTGCGCTTCTTCGATCCGTCATCGGGCGAGATCGTCATCGATGGCGTGCCGGTCGCAGAGGCGGACATCGAGCGGCTGCGCCAGCGCATCGCGCTCGTGCCCCAGGACGTGGCGCTCTTCGCGGACACCGTCATGGAGAACATCCGCTACGGCAAGCCGGGGGCGAGCCGCGACGAGGTCGTGCGCGCGGCCGAGCTGGCGCAGGCCCACGGGTTCATCGCCGCGCTGCCGCAGGGCTACGATACGCCGCTCGGCGAGCGCGGCGTCTCGCTTTCCGGCGGCCAGCGCCAGCGCATCGCGATCGCCCGCGCCATCCTGCGCGACGCGCCGATCTTGCTGCTCGACGAGGCGACGAGCGCGCTCGATGCGGAAAGCGAGGTGTCGGTGCAGAAGGCGCTCGAGCAGGTGATGCGCGGCCGCACGACGCTGGTGATCGCCCACCGGCTGGCGACGATCCAGAAGGCGGGCCGCATCCTGGTATTCGACGCCGGCCGCATCGTCGAGGAGGGCGCGCACGCGGCGCTGGTCCGCAAGGGCGGCCTCTACGCCCGCCTCGCCGAGCTCCAGCTCGCGGGCGAGGCGGCGCAGTAGCGTCGCGCGGGCGAAGTAAAGCTGCGGCAGCCACAGCGGACTGGGGCGGCAAGCGGCCGTCGAGCCCCGGCCCGATCGACCGCCCGATCATCAGCCCCGATCAGCGGATGACCGCTCATTTGCACGCCCGCTCGCGCCGCGCGAGTGGTCGGCTGACCGGGGATTCGCGGCCGATTTTCGGCCGGTCCGCGGAGGGAACCACTCCTACCGGGTGCCGTTAACAGGGCGGCTCAACAAGGAGGTCCCTTGATGCGGAACTGGATGATTGGTCTGCTGGCCCTTTCAGGGTCGGCGCTTGCAGTTGCGCCCGGTGCGATGGCGCAGGGTGTCGTCATTGGCGCGGGGCCGGTGGAGATCGGCGTCGGCGCGGATCCCTATTTCTACGGATACCGGCCCGCCTACAGCTATTACAGTCCTCCGGCCTACGGCTACAGGGCGCCGGCTCCGGTCTCTGGCTACAAGCCCCTGGCCCGGGTGACGCCTCCGGGCGTTCCCTACGGGGCTGCGGCGCCACGGCTGGCGCCGGGCGTCTATGGCTACAGGGCCGCGCCCTCGGTGTCCTATTTCAGCCCGCCGCTCGCCGGCCCCGCCCCGGCGGCGCCCGCCATCGGCCCTGGACCGGGCCAGTGCGGCACCTTCTTCTACTGGTCCGAGGCTGCGGGCGGCTGCGTCGATGCGCGCCTGAGATAACAGCGGCTGAACCCGCGGGGCGGATGTGCGGCTCGAGCCCGGGTCCGCCCCATCTCATGCGACGCGAGACGGCCGGCAAGCGCGTCTCGAGCGGTCTCAGGGCGCGAGCTTGACCATCAGCACGAGCATGCCGACGAGCAGGACGACGACCGCCAGCGCGGTCAGCGCCAGCGAGCCTGAGCGCTTGCGCCGTCCGTCGGCGTAGCGCGAGCGACCGGAGCGCGCCCGCTCCGTGGCGAGCCGCGAAGCGGCGCTTACGGCGGCTGCGCTGTCGCCCGATTCGTTCGTGCCCAAGACTTTCCCCTTCCGCCTGCTGCGCCCCTGTCCGGCCTACCACGTACCGGTATTCGGCATCGAGGCCCAGGGCTCCTGCTTCGGCTGCGACTGGCCCTTCTGCAGCAGCTCGATCGAAACCCCGTCCGGCGAGCGGATGAACGCCATGCGGCCGTCTCTCGGCGGCCGGTTGATGGCCGTTCCTGCCCGCATGAGGCGGTCGCAGGTGGCATAGATGTCGTCTACCTCGTAGGCGAGATGGCCGAAGTTGCGGCCCGAGCCGTATTCCTCCGGGTCCCAGTTGTACGTGAGCTCGATCAGCGGGGCGCGCTCCGCGGCCGCGCGGGGCTTGTCCTCCGGGGCGGCGAGGAAAATGAGCGTGTAGCGGCCCGAATCGTTCTCCACCCGGCGCACCTCCTCGAGGCCCAGCTTGCCGCAGTAGAAGTCCAGGCTTTGCTCGATGTTGCTGATTCGCACCATGGTGTGTAGATAACGCATATCGCCTCCAGGGTGTCTCAGAGGTGCCGCCCTCTGACATACGCGCCGCCGCTGCCGCGCACAAGCCCGTCATTTCGGCGCTTTCTGCGCTGTCAAGACCGCGAAGCCGCTGCTGGATTGCGCGCTCGATGCCGTCGGGCTCATCAGCGCATGGGGACAGGCGGTGGACGGGACGTGGGCCGACATCATGGCGAATCGGCTGAAAGTGTCCGTCTGGAACCAGGAATCTGCCGAATCAGTCGACTTTATCCGGCGGGCGCCGACCGGTGAACAACTCCGTGCGAGGCCTCCATGCAGGCGATGCACCCACAGGCAAAACGCTGGGGGTTGCGCTATTCGTGACTCTGAGAATGCATCGTCAAAACAATATAATGCGCCAGTTAAGATGAGAATATAGATCAGAGCGAATTCCCCACCCGGCGTCGGCGGGCCGGTAAATTCCTCGTGGCTCTCGAAGGCCAGGATGTTACATTTTGTGGCGCTTGCAGGAGCGGGATCGGCGGAGAGGGCCTCTGGCACGATCTCCGCTCCGGCAGGCGAGCAAAGTCAAGTCGACGTAAACCCAAGTAGCGGGGTGTGCTAATGGGGGATAACAAACTACCTCCCGATCATCAGGATGCGGTGCAATTGTCGATCGAAAGCGGCGGCGCTCTCGATCAGCTCCAATCGCTGGATGAAATCGGCGGTCTCGACGTCTTCGAGATCGCCGGCTCGATCAAGTGGTTCGACGCATCGAAGGGCTATGGCTTCATCGTCCCTGACAACGGCCACGCCGACGTGCTGCTGCATGTCACGTGTCTCAGGGCCGGCGGCTATCAGACGGCGTACGAGGGCGCCCGGGTGCACTGCCAGGTGCTGCGCCGTCCCAAGGGCCTGCAGGCGTTCCGGATCCTCAGCATGGACGAGAGCACGGCGATCCATCCCTCGCAGCTCCCGCAGCGGACCCATGTCGTGGTACAAGCCGAAAGCGACTGGGAACGGGCGATGGTGAAGTGGTTCAACCGCGTCCGCGGGTTCGGGTTCCTGACACGTGGAGAGGGCACTCCTGACGTCTTCGTGCACATGGAGACGCTGCGCCGGTTCGGCTTTACCGAGCTCAGACCCGGCCAGATCGTGCAGGTGCGCTGGGGCCACGGCTGCAAGGGCTGCATGGCAGCAGAGCTGCGCCCCGACGGTCCCGTCTCGGGCCTGCCGTCGCAGCACTGAGAGGTTGCCAATCTCGGCGATGTACGCCATTGCGAGCAGGGTCGCCCTCCGGGCGGTCCTGCTCTGTTTGTCTGCGGTGGCTGTGATGCTCGTCGTCGTTCCCACTCTCGATGCGAAAATGCGCCGGGAAACCCTCCGTCTTGCGACGGCGGCCGGCGAGCATGTGATCGACGTGGAGGTCGCCGAGACGCCGGAGGAGAAGGCGGTCGGGCTGATGTTCCGGCGCAGCGTTCCGGATCGGACCGGTATGCTGTTCCCATACGAGACGTCGCAGGAGGTGACCATGTGGATGCGCAACACCTACGTGCCGCTCGACATGGTCTTCATCCGCGCCGACGGGGTGGTCCACCGGATCGAGGCGCGCACCGAGCCACTCTCGGAGCGCATCATAGCCTCGCAAGGCCCCGTGACGGCCGTGCTGGAGCTGGCCGGAGGCGCTGCCGAGCGGCTGGGCTTGAGGCCCGGCGACCGGGTGCGACACGCGCACTTCGGCACCGCGCAGCGCTGACGCCTGCGCGCCGATTGCTTTGGGCCAGGAAGCAGGCGGGCGTCGGCCGGCATTATGCCCTCCCCTTTGACGGGGAGGGCGGCGCGGCGAAAGCCGCGCGGGTGGGGATGGCCACGGACGAGACGTCGGCGCAAGAGGTTGCCCCCACCCCCGACCCCAGGGCAATTCAATTCATAGCCTCCTGACGAGGCGGATCGCTTTCCACTTGCTCTCGGCGAAGGCTTCGCGGGCTGGGCGGGGCTTCTGACCGGTTTGCCGGATGTAGTTGAGCACGCCGTCGCGGATGGCGGCGAGCGCCTGCGGGGCCGAGCCGCTGCGCACCCGGCAGGCGTCCTCGCGGAACGTCACGTCGCGGACGT
>JAHDXT010000024.1 GCA_023384095.1 Hyphomicrobiaceae bacterium | reverse complement strand
GCTGTCAGGCAGACGATCCACTCACCCTACCGTCCGAAATTGTGGAGCCAGCTCTGATTACGAGCCCCGCTGCGGTACTCTTGCTCCCACTGGGCAACAGGCCCAAAGTATCCCACCAGAAAATCGACGAAGGTCCGAATTTTCGGCACGACGTGGCGGTCGCCGATGAAATAGGCTGTAATCTTGTTGCCGAACGAACCTTGAGGTACCCAATCTGACAGCAAAGGAACAAGCCGCCCTGCTGTTACATCCGCAGCAACTGCGAACATCGGGATCAATGCAATTCCGATTCCACTCAGTGCAGCATCCCGAACCACATTGTTATCATTCGCCTTGAAATTACCGCTAATCGGAACAGAGACAGTATCGTTTCCACGCATAAGGGTCCAACTATCGGCCCGCCCAGCCGATGCGTAGTATAGACAATTATGATTGCTCAGGTCCCTGGGCTCTTGCGGCAAAGAATGCCGTCGGAGATATTCCGGAGCCGCACAAATAGCACCCGACGTATCAGCTAGCTTTCGCCCAACGATATTGGCGCGGTCAATTTCGCCATCAAACAACGCGACGTCAATTTGATCACTGACAAGATCGACGAGCCTGTCGGTCATAATCAATTCAATGCCAACGTCAGCGTGTCGCATCAAGTAATCTTTCACCGCAGGCATCAGCTGGATCCGGCCGAATGCGCCGGGGACACTCACCCGTAAGCGGCCCTTAGGAAGACGCAAGTGCGACTGCACCACGATTTCCGCGGCCTCCACCTCTGCGACCATACGGGCGCAGTGCGCAAGGACCGAAATGCCCTCCTCGGTGAGACTGAGGCTACGTGTAGTTCGACGAAGTAGGCGGGTTCCAAGATGCTGCTCCAGGCGGGAGACGTGGCGGCTAACTGCCGAGCGAGAGATGCCGAGACTTTGAGCCGCAGCCGAGAAGCTCCGCCTCTCGACGACCTTCATGAAGACCAGCATGTCGAACGGATTCTGCACTGAAATGACCATTTGTATCGATTCTGCAACAGATTGGTTCGATTTTTGCAACTTGTCAACAAATCCTGGATGGGTAACCCTAGCGAGGAGATGCAGCCATCAAGGATCTGAAGATGACGGTTGAGCCGGTTCACCACGTACCGATGAAGCCCGAGTTCAATAGCCCCTTTTCCGCTGCCTACGCGGTGGAGGGGAGCCGGCTACTGTTTCTGTCCGGCGCTGCCAGCGTTCCTCCGTATCACAAGCATCCGCATGATCCAGAGGAGGAGAAGCAATGGCTTGAAGGTGATTTTCGTGAGCAGACCGAGTTGACTTTCAAGCACATTCGCGAGGTGCTGAACGCGGACGGCGCCGACTTCAAGGACGTCGTCAAGATGACGATCTACGTGACCGATATGGCGCATCAGAACGTCTTGAATGAGATTTCGGCCCAGATCTTCGGCCCCGAGAACCCGCCAGCTCGAACTTTTGTGGGTGTGCCGACGCTCGCGCATCCGGGCTTGCTGATCGAAATCGACGTCATCGCTGCAATTCCGCCGAAGCACGCGAAGAGCAGATGAGGGACCGAGGGCCGGCGACTGCACATAGGGTTACGATCAACTCTAGGGAGGAAACCAATGTCGACTGTGGGACTGACGCGGCCCAATCGCCGTGTGGTGCTCGCCGGCGTCGCTTCGTTGACCGCCGGCTCTCTTTCCATGCCTTTCCACGTCCGGGCCCAGGAGAAGCCGGCGCCCATCCGCTACGCTACCGGCGGGGCCATTGGTCCGAACGAGATGGAGACGCTCATCTTCCTGCGATGGATGCAGGAGAATGTCCTACAGGGCTACGGGCGGGATTATGTGCTGGACATGACCTTTACGCGCGGGACGCCGGAGGCCGGTACCCTGCTCGCTGCCGGCCAAGCCGATATGGGGACATTGTCCTTCGCGGTGTTCGCCAACACCCTTGTCAAGGATGCGGTGCCCGGCGGGCTCACGATCGTGGCCGACAGCAGCCAGGAAGGGCGCCCGGGATTTCATGCCACCACCTTTTACGTGTTGGCTAACTCACCCATCAAGAGCGTTGCGGACCTGCGCGGCAAGCGCGTTGGCATCAATGCATTCGGCTCTGCCGTGGACTTGATCATGCGCGTGGCGTTGCAAAAGAACGGGATAGACCCTCGCACCGATCTGGAAGTGGTGGAAGTGACGTTCGCAAACCAACCGGCTGCTTTGCGCGCGGGGCGCATCGACTGCGGCGTCATTATCTTGCCGTTCTCGGCGAAGGAAATTCCGACCGGCGATTTCCGCCCGTTGTTCAACAGCGGTGATGCCTTCGGCACGTTCAACACCATATTCCACGTTGCGCGTAACGAATTCTTGGCAGCGAATCCAAAGGCAGTCCGGTCTTTCCTGGCCGACTATGTCCGCGGCCTGCAGTGGTTCTACAATCCGGCCAACCGCTCCAAAGCCATCGAGCTGGCGGCCGAGTTGACGAAATCTGATCCAAGAATTCTCGAGTCCTATTTCATGACGGATCGGGATTACTACCGAGATCCCAACGGGTGCGTCAGCAAAGCAACTATTCAGCCGCCGATTGATGCCATGTTCAAGGGGAAGATAATTGCAAAGCCGGTGGACGTGTCCGCGCATATCGACCTAAGCTACCTGCCGAATCGCTGCGGCTGATGGTCAGCATAAGGGTCCGTGGGGTCGACAAGTTCTACCGCGCCCGCCAGGGCGCGGTCCAGGCGCTGGCAGGGGTCGAACTGTCAGTGGATTCGGGAGAGTTTGTCTCTCTTGTTGGACCCTCCGGTTGTGGCAAGTCAACGCTGCTTTATATAATCGGAGGCTTCATCGCAGCCGACTGCGGCTCGATCGAGATAAACGGGCGAGAGGTGCGTGGCCCTGGCCTGGATCGCGGCGTGGTATTTCAGGAGTACGCGCTGTTTCCCTGGCTCACCATCCAACAGAACGTGGCCTACGGCCTGGAGGCTCGCGGCCTCTCGCGCGAGGAACGGCGGGCAACGGCGGCTCGCTTCGTGGACATGGTGGGATTGCAGGGTTTCGAGAATCACTATCCCCGAGAGCTGTCAGGTGGCATGAAGCAGCGGGTTGCGCTTGCCAGGACACTGGCATACGACCCAGCTATTCTTTTGCTCGACGAGCCGTTCGGCGCGTTGGATGCGCAGACGCGTGAATCCATGCAGGATGAAATGCTGCGTATCTGGCTTTCCACCCGCAAGACAGTGCTCATGATCACCCATGACGTAACTGAAGCGGTCTATCTGTCGCAACGTGTATTGGTCATGTCTGGACGCCCGGGCCATATCGTAGAGGAGTTCAGGATCAACATTGACCGTAGCGTTACGCGGGAGGTGACAATGCTGTCCGACGACTTCAATCGAGTCCGCAACGACATATGGCTGTCAGTCAGGCGTCAGCTCGCGCCAGGGGCAGTATGAACACCTCGTTTGCCGCGAATCTGCCGCTTCTCCCGGCTTGGGTGAATGGGAGGGCTCGGCGACTGATCCGGGCGCTCCCCATAGCCATGCTTTTGGTGCTGTGGGAGGTCCTGGTCGTTTCCGGCCTAATTGATCGCACTTTCTTACCCCCAGCGCACGCCGTCATTCTGGCATTCTGGGACATGCTGGTTCATGGCGAGTTGTTGGCGCATCTTTGGGCTACCGTTTTTACCGCCTTTGTCGGCCTTGGCGTCGCAGTTGTTCTGGGCGTCTTTCTCGGGGCCTTGATGGCCACCAACCGCTGGGTGAATGGCCTAGTCGGGCCACTGGTGGCGACAACCTATTCGTTGCCGAAGACCTCGCTGGTCCCGCTCTTCATTCTCTGGTTCGGCATCGGTGACGTGACCAATGGCTTAACTGTCGTGTTGGGCTGCCTGTTGCCTATACTGGTTTCGACGCACCACGGCGTCAGCAGCGTTCCGGCGGTCCTGGTGTGGAGCGCGCGCGCGATGGGAACCCCGCAGTACGCGATGCTGCGGCGAGTTCTCCTTCCCGCCGCGACTGCGTCCATTCTGAGCGGAGTGCGCATCGCGCTTGGCTATTGCTTCGTTCTGGTGATTTCGGCCGAGATGATCGCGACGAAGCTGGGCATTGGCAAACTAATCTTCCTGTACGGCGAGAACGGTGCTTATGCCTACATGCTCGGTGGCATACTGGCCGTGGTGGTGATCGCATTCGTTGCCGACAGATCCTTGGTCATGATAACGCGCCGACTGCTGTACTGGCATGATTCGATGGAATTGCGGGGGGCTCATGCCTAGCCGGGCCATGACAGAGTTGATGGGCGTGGCCCAACGTTGCCTCCTCTTTGTCGCTCCGCTGCTCCTGCTGCTGGCGGCTTGGCAAGTGACTACCTCGATGGGTTATGTGCGGCCCCTATTCCTCCCGCCACCGGGTTCGGTTGCGGAGCAGTTCCTTGCTCTGCTGCAGGCTGGCGAGATTCTCGAGCAGCTGGCGATCAGCCTGTATCGAGCATTCGCCGGACTTGCCATCGCCACCGCGGTCGGTGTCGCCACTGGTTTGATGATGGCGCGCATTTCTTGGGTGAACTGGATTTGCGATCCGTTGATTTCCTTCGTTTATCCGGCGCCGAAGATCGTCTTCATCCCCCTCTTCATCCTCTATTTCGGCATGGACCACCTCTCGAAGATCCTGCTCGTGGCCCTGACCTGCGTTTTTCCAATGATCATCGCTACCCATCAGGGCGCATCCACGGTGAGCCGCACGCTAGTCTGGTCGGCCGAAAGCATGGGCACAAGTGAGCGCCGCCTGCTGTCGCGTGTCATTTTGCCTGCATCGATGCCGGCGATCCTGACCGGCGTCCGCATCACGATGCCGGCAGCGCTCATCACAGCCTTCACCTGCGAGATGGTGGCGGGCGGGGGCGGCCTTGGCGCTGCTTTGGTGTTTGCACAACGCTTCTTCGAGACGCCGACGGTGTTCGTCTACATTCTCGTAATGCTTATGACCGGACTAGTGCTCGACCTTGCGCTGTTGCGGCTTCGGAACGTGCTCCTCCCTTGGCATGAGCAAGACAAGGAGCTCTAGAAGCATGGTTGCAAGCGCTCACGGCCGATCTGTCCAGCTACTGAACCCTCTTGGAGGAAGTGCACCGTCATGAAAATCGCCCGTTGCCGGCACGCGAGCCGATCGGAGCCATTTTACGCATTGGTAGAAGGAGCGGAGGTCGTCTGCCTCGGCGGAACGCCGCTTGAAGAACTGCATGTCACCGAAGAGCGGCTGCCTTTAAGCGAAGTGGCATTCATGGCGCCATGCGTGCCCTCGAAGATCGTTGCGGGCGGCGCGAACTATCGCGGCCATCTGGAGGAACTGAAGCTCCCGCTGCCGACCGCGCCGGTATTCTTTATCAAACCGCCCAGCTCGCTGATCGGGCATAAGGAGCCCATTGTCTATCCGACCGCACAGACCGACCGCCTCGAGTTCGAGGCCGAGCTGGGCATCGTCTTGAAGGCCAAGCTGCGTAATGCCTCCCCCGAGGAGGCACTCGCCGGAATCCTCGGGTACACATGCGTCAACGACGTCACGGCCCGCGACATCCAGCTTCGCGGCGGCAACTTCATCGGCCTGTCACACTCGAAAGCCTTCGACACGTTTTGCCCCTGCGGTCCCTGGATCGAGACCGACGTCGGCAATCCCAATACCCTCCAAATTCAGCTGACGCTGAATGGCGTTGTCAAGCAGGAGAGCAATACCGGCGACATGTTGTTCTCGGTCCAACAAATGGTGAGCTACTTTTCGCAGGTCATGACGTTATTTCCAGGTGATCTTATTCTCACCGCAACGCCCGCGGGAGCTGGGCGAATGGAGGCAGGAGACCTCGTCGAGGTATCCATACAAAGCATTGGAACCTTGTCAAATCGCGTGGTTGAGCCAAGTAGCTAGGCACCACTGTTTTGGATCTTACGCAGCGCTACGCCGCGCTGTTGCGCCGTTACGGCATGGAGCCCTCGCTCAACAACGTCGGCGTCGCGCACGAGAACGGGTCCATCGAGAGCGCGTATGGCCACTTAAGCAAGCGCTGATGCGCTGCTCTTGCGCGGCACGCGCGACTTCGCCGACCTCGATGCCTACCGAGCCCTCGTCGACGAGGTCGTTGGCCGGCGCAACGCCAACATGACTGAAGCGCATCGAGCTGGAGCGCGCGTCGCTGGGTAAGCCGCCGCCGCGGCGCACGGCCGACTTCGAGGAAAAGGTCATCCCGGTCACGTCGTCGGGCGGCTTCATCCTGCGGCGCGTGTTGTACACCGTGCCGTCGCGGCTGATCGACCATCGGTAGTGTCCAGTTTCTTTCGCACTTTTGGTTCGGGCTGCGCAACGGCCGAACCGGGCTCAGGCGGTGATGGCGCTCATCTGCTGGTCCTTCAGCAGCTCCATGTTCAGATACCTCTTCGTCGACCATTCGCTGCCAGCGATGTAGCGCAGCCGGGCCGCGGTTAGGTTCAACGCCGATTGTCCATCGGGGAAGGCCCCGACCACGCGCGAACCTCGCCGGATCTCGCGCAGGATGCGCTCGAGTGGGTTGTTCGTGCGGATGCGCCGCCAGTTGTCAACGCCGGAGTGATTTTCCATCGGCAGGCCGGAGTAATATTCCGTCACACTTGAACGCATGAAGGCCTCCGCGCGCGGGGGCCTTCATGCGTTTGCGGGTCACTTCTGAGCATCTCCATCGGGCAGTTGCCCGTCGGCCCTGGCGCGACGGGTGCGGCGCGCGTACTTCGTGGAGAGGCGATCCATCAAGTCGATCGCGCGTTCGCTGAAGCTGGCGCGGAACACGGTACGCTCGATCGTACGTGCGGAAGCCGAGACCGAGCGGCGCTATGAGCGGCGTGAGCAGCCGCGCCCGCAGCTTGGGGCACATGTGGCGGCGCTCGACGAGATGCTCGCCGCCAATGCGGTGCGCGCGGCCCGCAAGCGGCTGAGCTACTAGCGGATCTTCGAGGACCTGCGGCTGCAGGGCTACCGGGGCGGCTACGACAACGTTCGGCGCTATGCGCACAGCTGGGCCGAGCGCGAAGGCGAGCGTCGCGCCGAGGCGTACGTGCCGTTGAGCTTCGCGCCGGGCACGGCCTATCGGTTCGACTGGAGCCACGAGTGCGTTGTCATCGACGGCGTTACGACGATGGCCAAGGTGGTGCAGATCAGGCTGTGCCACAGCCGGATGCTGTTCGTGCGCGCCTATCCGGGCGAGGCCCAGGAGATGGTGTTCGACGCGCACGAGAAGGCGTTCCAGTTCTTCAAGGGCGCAGCGCGGCGCGGCATCTACGACAACATGCGCACCGCGGTCGACGCGGTGTTCGTCGGTAAGGAGCGCCGGTTCAATCGCCGCTTCCTCCAGTTGATGAGCCACCACCTCGTCGAGCCGACCGCGTGCATGCCAGCGGCCGGTTGGGAGAAGGGGCAGGTCTGGCGAAGGCACCGGCAAGACGTGGATGGCAGTGAGACCGGTGATGCCCAGGTCGCTTGGCATGCCCGTCTGAACTGGGAAATGGGCTTTCATGGCGAGGACTTCGCGTTCCCTGATGACGAGAGGCTCGGCACCCGGCTCGGCGACCTGGATCTGGCGATCACGTTTCCCGAAGGCATCGACGGGCCGTTCGGCCGGCCTATTCAGCGGCTCTCCATCCCGGGCCAGTGGGTGCGCCCGACAGACGGTCGTTCCGAATCGTGTGGCCCCGCCATTGTCTCGAATGAGTCCGGCAGGATCGAGTTTTCCGTTCTTGGAAGCCGATTTTCCTATGATCGGTTTGGGTTCAACGTCACACCGGCTCGACAGTGACACAGTGTCGCCAGCACTTAACAGGCCGCTGAAAAGCCCTCCAGTCGACACGGGTGCGCGAATATGATTCCGGTTGTCGCCTCGGCAGGGGGACGGCATGCGCGGATCGATTGACCACAACGGCTCGTTGTTCAGCTACGTGAGCCTGGCAGAGCGTATTCCGAAGCGTTGTCCACTGTGCAAGATCCGCGAAGTCGTGAACGCGACACTGGTCATGCTGTATGACGACTTCGAGCGGCTTTACGCGGGCGATGGCCGCCCATCGATCGCGCCGGAACGGCTCTTGCGCGCAAGCCTGATCCAGACCTTGTTTTCGATCCGCTCCGAGCGCCAGCTGATGGCAGATGCAGTGTACAATCTATTGTTCCGCTGGTCCCCGGATCAAGTCCGGGACGTGGCTTGGCATCGACGATCCGGTGTGGGGGGCGACGGTATTCTCGAAGAACCGCGACCGGCAGTTCAACAACGAGCGGTCCTGGCCGATCTTGGCCGCATGCTCCAGCCGGTAGAGCGTTAACTTGCCAACGAGCGATCCGCCCGGCCTGTCGAGCGCCGCGGCGAGGGCAGGATCGTGCCGGAGCTCATGTGATTGATCAAGTTCTCGTAGCCGAGCGCGAGACTGAAGATGCGCTGGCGCAGGGGATCGGGCAGCGTGTGCGTGATCGCCTCGCGACACGCAGATCGGTGAAGCAAGTCGCCAGCCGCTCGGCGAGACGGAGCCGGCGATCGGCGCCCGCGAGCAGCGCCACGCCACCGTTCGATGTGATCGCCCCGCCGTCGAAAGCGCCCACAAGCCTGCGGGTTCTGGACCTTCCCACATCAAGCTCGGCCTGGATACACTCTGTCGGCATCGGGGGCGATCTCCTTCCCAGCTCAAGTCGTTCTCGCAAAACAATTTTCACTGAGTCGGAGCCCCGATGCCCCTCACGAGTGGGAGAAGTTCAGGCTAGATCCTCGTTCGTAGAAGCCACGCCCGACATTAGGCTGGCCGAAATCACCGAGCACCCGCTCGACGCCCACGGCGAGCCCTCGTGCCGAGCGTGCTAGGGTTTCACGCGTCGCGCCATACCCTCAAAAAGGCGCCGCACGCCAGCGAGCAGGATCGACCGGATGTGGGGGTCGCGCGCTGCGCGGGACACGTTGCGGTGGCCGTCGCGGCACTTACGGGAAGGTATGATTTTTGGCGGTACGCAAAGCGGTCATGCCGAGCATCGCCCGGCGGCAAAATAGTCAAGGCAAACGTCCCAAAATAACTTCGCTACCTTTGGCAGCTTACTATTGGAGGACCGGGCGATAATGAGGGAGCTCGGCGGCACATCATCGCCTAAACTTTTGCACATGATCTCACGACCGTCGTAGGTTACCGTGCCGGCGGGTTGGGTTATGAGCAAGGAGTAACCTAACCCACTTCCCACAAGGCCCCTGACAGTCTCAAAAGAGGTCGCGCGAAAGCGCACTTTGGGGCTCAACCCTCGACGTCTGAACAACTCCAAGAAATAACGGCCGCTCGGGTCGATATCGAACAGCACAAGAGGCTCGCTCGCAAGTGTCTCGAGAGATAGCACTTCGCTTTCTGCCAACGGACTGTTTGCCGGGAGCAGAACGTGTGGCTTGTAGGGTCGCAGGGTCCGCACCACGAGTGATTCGGGTATCTCCTCGTCGTACAGGATCGCTACCGGAAATCGACCTGCTTCGAGTCCTGACAACAAATCGGACTGTTCGAGTTCTCGGATGCTGACCTCCACCGCCGGATGCAGCGCAATGAAATGAGCAATTAGACGTGGCATGACGAGCGGGGCGGCGGTAACAAAGCACCCGACTTCGAGGTGCCCTCTGACTTGGAGAGACATTTCAAGGGAATCGCCGGCCAGTTCCTCCGCGGCAGAAAGTAGTTTCTTTGCCCCTTCGTAGAAGTGCTGCCCTTGAGCCGTCAGCACCAGTTTTTGCCCTTGACCTCGCAACAGGAGTTGCACGCCGAGTTGCGCCTCCAGTCTGGTGATCGCCATGGAAACCGACGGCTGTGAAATATGCAGGGCCTCGGCAGCGGCTACCGTGGAACCGGCCTCGACCGCGCCCGTGAAGTAAGAAAGCTGCTTTAGGGTGAACGGTATCAAGTTTATTGATATCTCCGGTTACAAAAAACTATTTGTTCGCCTGCCCCATGCCAACGACAATCTCGCTAGAAGTCACTATGACACTTGTGTCGTATGAGGAGCAGACTCATGAGCAATCGCGGGATCTCGCGACTGAAGGACATTCCTTACTACACAAAGGGCAGAACGACGCCACTCTTCAATGTCGGCTTCATGGAGGAGTTGGAGCGGGCTTGGGGCGGGCGCGCATGGGGGGCCCAGAATCACGCCGGAACATTGGGGGCCGTTCTGATGCATCGGCCAGGAGAAGAGAACCTTGCTGCGGAGCTGCAAGAAGACCCGGCTTTCGTGAACCTCCCCGAAGGTACGGTCAATTTGGGCCGCTTGCAGAAGGAACATGATGCTTTTGCCGATGTTATGCGCCAGGAAGGAACAGAGGTCATCTATCTCGACCCCGAGCAGCCGCTCGTGGGGACCTACGGATTCTCGCTAAGAGCTTTAGTTTACTCCCGAACAGCCACTGTGATCAACGGCGGGGTCATCATCGACCGGAATGCAAACCATTACAAGCGGGGAATGGAACGATTTTATGCGAAGCGGTTGGCCGAACTAGGGTGCCCCATTCTCTATACCGTCCACGGGATGGGATCGTTCGAGTCCAGCGACTTGATCTTTATCAACCCTAGTTGTGCGGCCCTCGCAAGGACGGTGCGTTCGAATCAAGAGGGGCTTGATCAGGTTGAGCGGATCCTCCGCCACAACGGCGTCGAGGACATTATATACACCGATGTTCCGGGATATTGGCGAAATCGCCCGAATCAATGGGGGGGGGCGTCGGGATATTTTCATCTGGATGCCGTGCTCGGAATGGCGGCGGAAAACATCGCCGTGGTCTATACCGGTGGCGTGGGATACCATTTCCTCGAACAGCTAGATAAGCGTAAAGTGGAGATCATCGAGGTTCCGGATAACGAAGTGCAAACGCTCGCGGCGAACTTGCTCGTCCTCAAACCCGGAGTGGTCGTGATCCCGAAGGGGAATCCTCAAACGATCAAAGCACTTGAGAAAAAGGGCATTAAAGTTCATGCGCTCGACTTCACCGAGCTCCTAAAGGCGGGCGGTGGTCCAAAGTGCTTGACCATGCCTCTCGTCCATCGTTAAGGTTAGACTTACTTCGGCTGATTAGTTTGATCGATGCGCTCGGTTGCGAGCGAACCAGTTGGGCTTCGTATTGGGACTGGAGTTGGAGATGACGGATTCTGTGAGGAGCCGGTTCACTAGAAGGTCGTTGCTGAAGTCGGTCGCTGCGAGTGCTGTGACCAGTGTTTCGTCGCCGGCCTTGATCGGAAGCGCTTTCGCTGGTGCCAAGAGTTCGAAGATCTGCTTCTTCGCGGCTCTTTCTGGGACATTCGCGGGAGCTGGTAAGCCCATGGCGGATGGCGCTACGCTAGCTGTTAAGTCCCTTGCAAAGTCGTACGGTTTGACCATTGACGCAACAGTGGTCGACTCGGAAGGGAACCCAGGCAAGGGCCTCCCGAAGATCTTGACCCAGATCCACCAGAATGACACACGCTTCTTCACCGGCGGCACGCTTTCGTCAACAGCGCTCGCGGTGTCGAGTGAAGCTGCCAAGGCTGGAGGGGTGTTCGTAACCGCAGTTGGCGCTGACGAAGTCACCGGTTCGCATTGCAACAGATCGACCTTCCGCTGGTCAGTGCCAACATTCGGCGCGATTGAGCAAACTGTCCGACCGTTCATCGAGATGAACCCCAGTGCTCGGCGCTGGTATACGATCACACCGAAGTACGTATTCGGTGAGGCGCTGTTGACCAACGCCCAAAGAATTCTGAAGGAAAAGGGTTTGGAGCATGCGGGTAACAGTTATCACGCTCTGAATGAGACTGAATTCTCTGGGTACATCACCACCGCTGTAGCAGCCAAGCCTGATGTGCTCCTCATTCTTAGTTTCGGGGGGCAAAGCACGCACACGTTGCGGCAAGCAGTGAGCTTCGGCGTCAAGGAAAAGATGCGCGTAATTGTCGCCTGGGCCAGTGGATTGGAACAGTATTCTGAGTTAGGGTCGGATGTTCTCGAGGACGTCTTCCTTGGGAGTCAGTACGAACATCAAATAGACACCCCTCAGAATAGAGCGCTTGTGAGTATTTTTCAAGAGAACCTAAAAACATTTCCAAGTTACCTTGGAGCGAATGGTTTCGTCTGCAATCAAATCGTTCTCGAAGGCATGAGGAAAGCGCAATCTGTGGAACCTGCTGCCGTTATCCGAGCCCTTGAGGGACTGGAGTACGATGGGCCCACGGGTCGTGAGCATATCAGGAGCTTCGACCACCAGGTGATCAAGCCGTACTATCTCTGTCGCGGAAAAAAGAAGCAGAATAAGAAATATGATCAGGACTACGTTGAGATCGTCGATTCTGGCACGGCCTTTGTGGAAAGAGGTCAGTCGGAATGCAAAATGCCCACGTGAGCTGTAGGCGGGGACCAAAACACAATCAGTGGAAGTTCCTGGCGGCGGGACTGTCTTGCGAGGGATCGTCGAACTAGCACCCGCGGTGAGGGGCGTGGGCATTGATACGTGGCCTTCGGTAAGCGCGTTCGATCGAGGAAGTGTCGGGCAAGTCGCCGGTGCTTCCACTCAACGACAACCGCAATTTCAGGAGAAGCGCTAAACGAGACGGCACCCGTCTATCGAACGCCCTGCTCTACCGGAAGGCGAATGAGCGAAACGGCGGAATCGAAGAACGTCTGCTCCTGATTATGTGCTGCATTGCCGTTATCGACTGAAGGGCAAATCGGAGCGAAAATGAACAAGAAGGATGTTCCAACGGAGGCCATCAGCTCAGGCCGATTGTTTCTGTCTTCTGTGAAAATCCGGCTGCAAGATGGCCTGACTGAACCACGCGCCCTGGCTGCGCCCTCACACCTAGCTTGCACATGAACCTCTATCTGATTCAGGTCTTCAACGGACTCGGGATCGGAATGATCTATTTCTTGATCGCCGTGGGTCTGACTATCATTTTTGGTATTATGAACTTTGTGAATTTCGCGCACGGGGCGTTTTATCTATTGGGCGCTTATGCCTGTTATGCCATCGCCGATTTAACGGGAAACTTCTGGTTGGCGCTGGTTCTTGGTCCAGTTGCGGTCGGCATCGGCGGTTGGCTCGGCGAGCGTTATTTTCTCAGCCGCCTTTATCGTGTGCCCCACATGTATCAGATTCTGGTGACGCTTGGGCTCGCCCTCGTTATTCAGGAGATGGCGGTCCTAATCTGGGGTCCTATCGGAAAGCCAATTGCACCGCCAGAGGTTTTTCGCGGCGTCATGATTTTCGGCAACTTCGCCTATCCGAAATACCGTCTTTTCCTGATCGGCTTCACGGCTATCCTAGCGCTCGCACTGTGGCTCCTGCTGGAACGCACCCGGTACGGCGCCGTGCTGCGCGCTGGAACGGAATCGACAGAGATGGTGTCGCTACTCGGCATAAATATCTTCCGTGTCTACTCGATGACCTTCGCGCTCGGTGCTTTCCTCGCGGGGCTTGCGGGCGTACTCGCCGCGCCGATCCGCGGCGCAGAGCCTTTCATGGGTCCTGACGCGCTTGTCATAGCCTTTGTGGTCGTGGTGGTTGGCGGCCTGGGGAGCTTCGCAGGCGCGCTCGTGGGAGGGATCGTCGTTGGCATCGTGCAGAGCGTAATGAGCAGTTTCTGGTCGGAAGGCGCCAACATCATGATCTACGTCGCGATGGCGCTGGTGATCCTGCTCCGCCCGCACGGCCTACTCGGTAGGGCTTGAGGATGCGCCGCCGCCCGCTCCTCCTAGAACCGACGTTTCTCGCGAGCATCGTTGTCGTCCTCATCCTGCCGGTGGTGCTGCCGTCAGTCGCCATGGCGACCGAGGCCTTGATCTTCGTGATTGCGTCTCTCGGATGCACCCTCCTCCTCGGCTACGTCGGACTCCTATCCTTCGGCCAAGCGATCTTTTTCGGCGTTGGTGCCTACGCCTGTGGCCTCGCCCTGATTCATCTTGGTGCGAGCGCCTGGGGCGGCCTGCTCGCGGCGGCCGTGATCAGTCTTGCGGCAGGGCTCGTCGTCGGCGGGCTCGTCACCCAAAGGCGCGGCATCTACTTCGTCATGCTTACGCTCGCATGCTCACAGATGTTCTACTTCATTGCTTATGCAATGGAGGACATAACCGGCGGCGACAACGGCCTGCTCAACGTTCCGCGCCCGCCGCTCTTGGTTTTTGAAACTACACTTTTGACGCTCAGGACACCGATGAGCTTTTACACTTTTGCCGCAATCGTGTTTTTATGTATCTACCTATTTCTGCAGCGACTCGTCTCGTCACCCTTCGGCAGCGCTCTTGTCGCGGTGCGCGAAAACGAGGACCGCGCCCTGGCAATGGGCTACAATACCCGCTTATTCAAGATCGCGGCGTTTGCGATTTCCGCAGTCGTTACCGGCATCGCGGGTGCCCTCTATGCGCTGTTTCTGAATTTTGCGCCGCTGAGCAACATCGAGGTGTCGATGGGCGAACGCATCATTATTATGACCATCCTGGGCGGCACAGGATCCCTCTTCGGCTCGGTGCTCGGCGGAACCTTTTACGTCCTGCTCGGCAACTTACTTTCAGCCATCTGGCCGCGCTGGCTACTCGTGCTCGGTCTTATCCTGATAGTCGTCGCGAGCTATCTACGTGGTGGCCTCCTTTCAGGAGTCAACTGGATCGTTGAGAAGGGTAGGGGATGGGGGATACTGCGATCCTTTGCTGTCCGAGCATGGAGCGCGACGTTTCGGATACGGACTCCGCCGCGGGCACAACCGTGACTGGCACTGCCAACGCGGCCCTCCCCGCAAATGGCAACGATGTAGGCTGCGGAACGAGAGGCGTGAAGCTTGCAGCAGCAGGCGTAAGCAAGCGCTTCGGCGGTTTTGTGGCCCTCCGTGATGTTTCCATCCAAGTAAGAGAGCGCACGATCCACTCTGTCATCGGGCCGAATGGCGCCGGTAAGACGACTCTGTTTAACTGCCTAACGGGCGTGGTACCACCTACTTCCGGCGTCGTGATGTTCGAAGGGCGAGACATCACGCGCATGTCGGTGCATCGGCGCGCCCGTTGCGGAATGGCCCGCTCGTTCCAGGTGACCAACCTCTTCCAGAACCTCTCAGTCATCGAGGGCCTTCGACTCGCCGCTCAGGCAAAGACGGGGCTCGCGACATTCGATTTCTTTCGCCCGAAGGAGCGGCTTGTACGCGCCATGTCCGATGCCGAAAGCGTCCTTGCGCAGCTGTCGCTCGAACGCTGGCGGGACATCAAGGCGGGCGAGCTGTCACACGGCCAGCAACGCATCCTCGAGGTCGGACTAGCGCTCGCCAGCGGGTCGAGCACGCTGCTCCTCGACGAGCCGACCGCCGGCATGGGCGTGGACGACATTGAAATCATGAAGCAGCTTGTGGTCGCACTCTCGCGCGACCACACGATCGTGCTGATTGAGCACAACATGAACGTCGTGCTCAATATTTCTACCACGATCACGGTCATGCATCAGGGCAGCGTCCTCGTCGAGGGCCCGCCGGAGGTCGTGCGCAGCCACCCAGACGTTAAGGCGGCGTATCTCGGGAGGGAGTGCTGATGCTGACGGTGGATTCCTTGCACAGCTTCTATGGCAAGAGCCACATTTTGCATGGCGTCGCACTAGAGGTCGCGAAGGGCGAAATCGTCAGCCTGCTAGGACGCAACGGCGCAGGCAAGACCACTACGCTGAAGAGCATTGTCGGCATCGTTTCGCCACGCGAAGGCCGCGTCATCTTCGACGGCCAGGCGATTGACGGATTGCCGGTGCATGAAATTGCCGGTCGCGGCATCGCACTCGTGCCCGAGCATCGAGGCATATTCGGCACGCTGTCGGTCGAGGAAAATCTCGCCATTGCCTGCCGCAAGGGCAGCCTTTGGAGTATAGACGCGATCTATGAATTTTTCCCTCGGCTCGGAGAGCGGCGGCACAGCCGCGGCGCGAACCTCTCCGGCGGTGAGCAGCAGATGCTCGCCATCGCCCGCGCACTCGTCAACAATCCGAAAATGTTGCTGCTCGACGAGCCGACCGAGGGACTCGCCCCCGTGATCGTTGACGAGTTGATTGCGGTCATCCGGTCGATCAAAGCCGCGGGGATTGCTGTATTGTTGGTTGAACAGAGCCTAAGAGTTTGTATGGAACTCGCTGATCGCCACTATATTCTCGAGTATGGTCGAATCGTCTACTCAGGCTCAAGGGAGCAGTTCCAACACGCCGAAGCCGAGAGAGATCGCTATCTCACATTGCGCTCGGCGTGAAGGAGCACCGATCCGCTGCCGTCCCAGATCAGAAGCTTGATGCGATCGCTGCGCTTGGCGCGGAAGGCGAAGATCACACCGCAGCGTTACGAGCGCACCGTGGCGCGTCGCAACGCGGGGCTGGCCACTACGAGCGGGCCTGCAGACCAGGGCCAGCGATGTGACGATGAAGGTGCCGAAGCTGCGGCGCCAGACGTTCGAGACGGCGATCATCGAGCGCTAGTGGCGGCGAGAAGCTTCCGTTTAGGAGGCGCTGATCGAGATGTGCCCTGGCGGGCGTCTCGGTTCGACGCGTTGAGGACATCACGGAGGCGCTGTGGGGCACGCGGGTGTCGCCATCGACGGTGTCCGACCTCCTCAATAAGAAGATCTATGAGACGATTGAGACCTGGCGCAATCGGCCGATCGAGGGCCAGCACCCCTACGTGTACCTCGACGGCATCGTCATGAAGCGCAGCTGGGCGGGCGAGTTGTGCAACGTGTCGTTGCTGGTGGCGATCGCGGTGAACGGTACCCGTCCGGCTACGGCCGTCTTGCCAGGTCGGGATGGTTGGTGACGATAAGCGCCGGTCCAAGTTTGGAAGAGATAGGTCGGCACTATGTCTGGAGAGGGCGGCTCGCCGCGTTTCGAGGTCATCGCGAGCACGCGGCGGCGCTGGAGCGCGGAGCAGAAGCGTGCGATCCTGGGCCTCCTCGACAGCGGCGCCTCCGTCTCGGAGGTAGCGCGCCGGAACGGTCTGCACACCAGTTTACTGTTCAGATGCCGCCGGCTGGCGACCGAGTCTGCTGCGTCGCCAGCGCCAACCCGAGCTCCCACCTTCGTGCCGGCCGTGATTGTGTCCTCATCGACGCGAGGTTCCGAGCCGCGTTGCACTTTGCCCTGCCTCGTTGAGATCACACTCGGCAACGGGCGCATCGTGCGGGTCGGCTCGGATGTCGACGCTGCGGCCCTCACGCGGATCGTCGCCGCCCTGGACACAAGCGATGATCCCTGTCCCCGCCGGTCTACGGATCTGGCTCGCAACCGGTCACACCAACATGCGCAATTATGCGGAGCGCACGATTATGCGGAGTGCGCGGCGGCAAGTTGCTGCCGCCCGCGGCTTTCTCGTCGGTGTCACTCAGCATAATTCGGCTTGCGTCCGGCCGTGCTCAGCATGGCCAGGAGCTTGTCGGGCGCGCGGAAGCGGCCGGGCTTCAACATCGGCGACGCCATCGCGGCGAGCGCTTCCAGCTTTTCGGTCGGATCGGCGCGCAGGTAGACCTCGGTGCTTTGCAGGCTGGCATGTCCGAGCCAGAGCGAGACTTTCCGCACGTCGCGGGTTGCCTGCAGGGTATGCATGGCGCAGGTATGCCGCAGCACGTGTGGACTGACGCCCTTGTTGGCGATCGACGGCGCGGCACGTGAGGCCGTGGCGACATGCTTGGCCAGGATGTATTCGAAGCCTGAGCGCGTCATCGCCTGGGCTCGGGCGTTGAGGAACAGCTCAGGAGCACTGCTGGCGGGGCGCACCTTCAACCACGCCTTCACAGCCGCAGCCGTCTCCTTCCAGAGCGGCAGGACACGCTCGCGACGCCCTTTGCCCATGATGTGCACGCTGGCCATGGTCTGACGGTCGATCCGATCGAGCCGGAGACCGGTCAGCTCCGATACGCGCAGGCCCGCAGCGAAGGCCAGATGCAGCATCGCTCGATCGCGGATGCCGGACACGCTGCTCAGGTCCGGCGCGTCGAGCAGAGCCTGCAGCTCGTCACGGGTGAGATAGCCGACGAGCGCCTGATCGGTCTTCTTCATCGGGATCGCGTGGATGCGGCGAGCCTGGTCGAGGCAAGACGGCACCCTGTATTCCAGGTATCGAAAGAACGCGTTGATTGCGGCGAGCCGGGCATTGCGAGTTCGTGCCGAGTTGCCGCGCTTCTTCTCCAAATGTTCCAGGAAGGCCAGGATGAGGGGAGCGTCGAGCCGTTCAATCTCGATGTTCGACGGCTTGATCTTGAGCCGACCGGCGGCGAAGCCGAGCAGGATCTGGAAGCTCTGTGCATATGCCTCGCAGGTATGCTGGCTCGCCCGGCGCTCCTTGGGCAGATGCTCGCGCAGAAAGCTGCTCAGGTAGGGAGCGAGCGCGGTCATGCGGCGCCTCCCATGAGCAGTGCCTCGCCGGCCTCGGCGATCTGGCGCATCAGGGGTGGCGTGGCCTGCAAGTACCAGTAGGTGTCAGTCACGTGCGCGTGGCCGAGGTAGGTGCTGAGCGCCACGATATGGCGAGCGACCGCAGTGTGCTCGTGGCGGCACTGTTCGAGCGAGCGGACCGCGAAGGTGTGGCGCAGATCGTGGATGCGCGGGTCACGCCCGGAGTCTGCCCCCCTGAGATCAGTACGATCGAGCAGTTGCAGGAAGATCCTTCGCACGGTGTTGTAGGGCAACGCTCCGCCGGCAACCGATACGAAGAGCGCACGGTCCGCAGTGACGAGCGACCGGCGGGCGACCAGATATCCATTGAGAGCCTGGCGTGTCGTCGTGTGCAGCGGCAAGAGGCGGCTCTTCTGGAACTTGGTCTCTCGGACGACGAGCCCGTCCGTGGTCACGTCGTCGAGCTGCAGCGCCAATGCCTCAGCGATCCGCATGCCGGTAGCGGCGAGCAGGCCGAACAGCGTTGCGTACGTGGTCGGTCTGATCGAGCCCGCCGGCTCGAGGGCCGCGGCAGCGCGAAGCAATCGTGCGATCTCGTCCGCACTGTAGATATATGGCGAGCGCCGCTTGGCGACGGCGTGACCGAGCGCATCCGCTGACGGAACCTGATGGCGCGAGTTCTCGGCGTGCATCGCCAGCGCAAACCGCCGCACGGTGAGCAACCGGTTGCGGCGCTGCTCCGGGGATGGCGCGCGTGCGGCCCACGCGAGAACACGCGCGCTCTTGATCTGCTTGTCGCCGCGCTCTTCGGCGAAGGCGACGAACCCCCTCAGCAGGATGTGCTGAATGCGGAACTTGAACCCCAGCGAGCGCTGCTGGTCCACGTATCGTGCAAGTTCTTGGCTCAGGCTCGGCATGACGCGTCTCCCGGCCAAGGCTGCGCGATCTGCTGCAGCATCAAAACATCGACCTTGGCGTAATGCGCGGTCATGTCCGGCGAGCGGTGGCGCAGCACGGCGCCGACCATGTCGAGCGTCGCGCCGCCCCGCAGCATGGCCGTCGCGGCCGAATGCCGGAGCAGGTTGGCACCCTTGGTCGGTGCTGCAATGCCACCTCTGTCGAGCGCTCGGCACACGATGTTCGAGACGGTCGATCCGCGCAGCGGCCGGAACGGAGCATTCGCCATGAGGAACAACTCATCGCAGTCGGCACACGGCCGGCCTCGCTTCAGGTAGGCGAGCACGGCATCGCCCGCATCCTGGGGCAGCGGAAGCTTTGTCTCGCGACGGCCCTTGCCGCGAACGGTGATCGTCGCCTGCTGCCAATCGATGGCCTCGAGACGAAGTGCAACCACGTCGCCGGCCCGCAAGCCCAGACGCGCCAGCAAAAGCAGCACGGCTCGGTCGCGAACGCCGGCCGGTCTCGTCAGGTCACACGTCGCAATCAAGCGTTCGACCTCGGCGACGCTGATGTAGCTGGGTAACGCCGACAGCCGCCACTGCGGAATGGTCGGCACGGCGTGCTCGAGGCCGGCCCGGCATAGGCCCCGCGCGCCCAGGAACCGCAGATATCCCCTGAGCGCCATCGTCATCGTCTTCACGTAGGCGAGCGACACCCGCTTCGCCTCCGCAAGGATCACATCGCGAATGAGTTGAGCAGTCCAGCCTCGCGGCCTGCTGACGAGCGCCGGGAGCAGCCGCATGACCATGCGGCCGTGCCGACCGATCGTCAGTTCTGTGATGCCGCGATGCTGCCGCAGCCAGTCCTGGAACTCGACCACCCGCCAGTCGAACACTGGTGAGGCGACCTTCGCCTTGCGTTGGACAATCCCGAGCTCACCGAGGAACTCGACGAACCGACGCACCCGCCTCACGTACTTCTCGGACACGCCCTTCTCGCGGCGAATGCCGGGGCATCGACAGCGATGCCGAGCGAACCGATCGATGACGGCCTCATCGATGTCGGCGACCGCGATCTTGGTCAGCGCGGCCCATTGCGCGAGGTGACGGGCTGCGGCGTCATAGCCGGTCACCGTCAGGCCCGTGTGCCCCAACTCCGATAGGTGACGCGTGAACTCCGCCACGTGCGGGGCGAGATTGCCCGCATCCATGCAAAGCTGCTTGTTGCAGCCATCCTCGTTCGACTTGGCCATTCCCGGCTTCCTTCTCGTTGCCATGGAGACAGCAGGAAGGCCCCGAATTATGCGGAGCCAGGAAGCAGGCACTGGGCACTAAACTGTTGATAACAGGGCGGGTCTCGGATCGGTCATCCGCGGACTCAGCATAATCGTGCGCCCCACATAATTGCGCTTATGTGGTGCACCACATAAGCGCAAAGGGTTCGCGTCGCTTGCTCTGCTCGTCCAGGAGATGCTGAAGCAAGATCCGCACAGCGGGCATCTCTTCGTCTTCCGCGGCAAGCGGAGCGATCAGATCAAGATCATCTGGCGCGACGGCTATGGCGCCTGTCTGGGGCGCTTCGTCTGGCCGACACCCGGCGCAACTCGGCTACATGTTGGAAGGAATCGATTGGCGCGCACCACGGCACACGTGGCGGCCGGAGGTCGCCGGCTGATGGCCAGTCAGTGTGGCGCGTTCGACGCGGCCGCTGGCTGAGTGCGATGCGATACGATCGGTCGGGCCGCGAAGCAGCTATTATCCCATTCATGATGATCGACCCGGCCCAGCTGCCCGACGATATCGAGACGCCCGCAAGGAGCTGCTCCTGGCCGAGCGGCGCACATTGAGCGCCGTCGAGGCGCGCGCCGAAGCGGCCGAGGCGAAGGTGCTCGATCTCGACGCCGAGATCGCCAACCTGAAGCTCACGATCGCCAAAATGAAGCGCAACGCGTTCGGGGCCTCCTCCGAGCGTGGCGCCAAGCTGATCGAGCAACTCGAGCTGCAGCTGGCCGAGTTGGTGGAGACCGTCATCGAGACGAAGGTCGCCGCCGAGATCGGGAACCCGGAGAGCGCGGCCGCACCCGACGCGCTCAAGCCTGCACGTCGGCCGCTGCCCGAGCATCTCCCGCGCGAGCCTCTCGTACATGCGGCACCGAAGTCTGCCATGCTGCAACGGGACGCGGTTCCGCAAGCTCGGAGAGGACACCACCGAGAGCCTGGAGCGCATGCCCGCGCGTTGGAAGGTGATCGTCCATGTGCGTGAGCGGCTCGCCTGCCGGACTTGCGATACGATCGTGCAGACACCGGCTCCTGCGCATCCGATCGCGCGGGGGGCGTGCGAGCGCTCATCTCCTGGCGGATGTTCTGTTCGGCAAATTCGCCGCGCTCCTGCCGCTCAACCGTCAAAGCGGCATCTACGCGGGCGAGGGCGTCGATCTCGACGTGTCGACGCTGGCCGATTGGGTCGGCGCTTGCGCCGCTACACTCGAGCCTCTCCGCGGGGCGATTGCACGTCACGTCCTTACGGCCGAACGCATCCACGCCGACGACACCACGGTGCCGGCGCTCGCCAAGGGCAGATGCGCGACGGGACGGCTGTGGGCCTATGTGCGTGACGACACGCGGGTCGGCGGTGGTGTGACCCCAGCCGCGCTTTACCACTACACGGCGAACCGCGACGGCATTCATCCGCTGAACCATCTCGCGTCCTACACCGGCATCATGCGGGCAGACGCCTATGCCGGCTACAACGGCCTCTATGTCGCCGAGCGCAAGCCCGGACCGATCATCGAGGCGGGATGCTGGGCCCACGGGCGTCGCAAGTTCTTCGAACTGGCCGACCTTCGGAAGGCACCGGTCGCGATCGAAGCCGTCAAGCGCATCGACGAGCTGTTCGCCATCGAGCGCACGATCAATGGTCAGTTGCCGGATCGCCGTCGCGAGGTACGCCAGGCATGTGCCCGACCTCTGGTCGGCGATCTCGAACGCTGGTTGCGCCAGGAACGCAAGAAGCTCTCCTCCAGGAACCCGCTCGCCAAGGCGATCGATTACAGCCTCAAGCGGTGGGCGGCCATGACGCGCTTTCTTGAAGACGGCCGCATCTGCCTCTCCAGCAACGCAGCCGAACGCGCCGTGCGCGGCATCGCGGTTGGTCGTCGCAACTGGATCTTCTGCGGCTCCGATGCCGGCGGCCAGCGGGCCGCAGTGATCTACACGCTGATCGAGACCTGCCTATGCCGCGCGTGGCATAGAGCCGTTTATGCCGACTGCAGAACTATGCCGAACGGGCTCGTTTTCCCCAGGATTCGCCGAGACCGGGATGTAATCGGCTCGGCATAGTTCGTCCTGTGCCACCGCTTTCAACAGCGGAGGGCAGGATGATGAGTGCAGAAGAGTACTTGGGCCGGAGCCGGCTGTTTCGGGATCTCAAGCGCGGCCCCCACGGCCAGCTTATCGAGCGCTACGCGGCTCGCCTCGTTGTGGTCGGGCTGGCTCGTCACGGCACTTGGCGTTGCCTCAACGTGGTCGGCGGGCTCCTGAGTTGGATGGCGAGCCGTCGCTGCGCACTTGCCGCCCTCGATGAACGCATGGTCGACCAATACCTTGGGCACCGGGCCGGAAGGCAGTCGATCCAGCCCGGTGACCGGTCAGCACTCAGGCGATGGTTGGCTGTGCTGTGCGACGCAGGTGCGATCGCTCCGTCGGCACCGCCACCGCTCACCCCGCACGACCAGATATTCGCCGAGTTTGCCGACTACCTGCGACGGGAGCGCGGTCTCGCACCGAAGTCTATCGTCCGTCACCTCCCAACGATCCGCCGGTTTCTGCACGAGGTATGCCTCGCCGGCGCCGACGACCTCGGCAAGATCCGTCAGGAGGATGTGATCCGCTACATCGAGCGCCACGCCCAGGATTGGAGCCCGAAGACCGGGAAGGTAATGTGCTGGTCGGTGCGTGCCTTTCTGCGGTACCTCCATCACATGGGACTGCACCCGGCTTCGCTGGCCGATTGCGTGCCGTCGATGCGACGATGGAAGCTCGCAACTCTGCCGACCTATCTATCGGGCGCGCAAGTGCAGAAGGCTCTCGACGGCTGCGACCGGACAACCGTGATGGGGCGGCGGGACTACGCCATCCTGATGCTGTTGGCCAAGCTCGGACTCAGAGCCGACGAGGTCGCGACGCTCACCCTCGACGACATTGATTGGCGAGCCGGCGAGTTGCGGGTTCGCGCCAAGGGCCGGCAACGCGCACGGATGCCAATGCCGCCAGACGTCGGTACGGCCATCGTCGCGTATCTGCGCAATGGCCGCCCCAAGTCGTCGTCCCGGCGGATGTTCGTTCGCACGCTCGCACCACATATTGGCTTTGCGTCTGGCTCCGCGATCACTTGGATCGCCAAGACAGCTCTCGATCGCGCCTTCATCGGAGGTTGCGCTCACCGCGGCGCCAATATCTTCCGGCACAGCCTCGCCACCGAGCTTCTCCGCTCCGGCGCGACCTTGTCGGAGATCGGTCAACTTCTGCGGCAGGAGAGCCACGACACCACCCGGATGTACGCGAAGGTCGATATCGAGGCGCTCAGGACATTGAGTCTGCCCTGGCCGGGAGGCGCGCAATGAGCAAGCTGCGCTCCGCACTCGACAAATACCTGAGCATGCGCATGGGGCTGGGATACAAGTACGAGCACCAGACCCGGCGCCTCTCCGACTTCGTCACCTTCATGGAGAAGCGCAAGGCCAAGACGATCACCATGAAGCTCGCGATTGAGTGGGCAACTTTGCCGCCCGATCGGCATGCATCCTGGGCGTTGCGGTTGACCGACGTGCGCGGCTTTGCCCGCCATGTCGCCAACCTCGATCCGAGAACGGAGGTGCCGCCGGTAGGCATCCTGCCGGGATGGAAGCGTGCCAAGCCCTATGTCTACAGCGACGCAGAGATCGAGGCATTGCTGACAGCGGCGCTGGCCCTGCCGCCAGAGGGCGGGCTGCGGCGATGGACCTACCACACACTGTTCGGGTTGATCGCGGCGACGGGTGTGCGTCTGACCGAGGCGATGGGGCTCGAGCGTGACGACGTCGACCTCGACACGGGCGTGCTGACCGTTCGGCTGACCAAGTTCGGCAAGTCGCGGCTCGTGCCGTTGCATCCGACGACATGTGAAGCGCTGCGCAGCTATGCTGACCGGCGCGATGCCCATCTCGGATCACGCTGCGGCGCGACCTGCGGGTCGGCGTGGAACGGCAAAGCACTGATTTGACGGCAAAATAATAACATCCCGGCAGTCCGTGTCACTCCTAGACATCGAGGGGCAGAACAGGAGGGATTTTTGATCTGGCGGAGAGGGGGGGATTCGAACCCCCGATACAGTTGCCCGTATGCCGCATTTCGAGTGCGGTGCTTTCAACCACTCAGCCACCTCTCCAGGCCACGATCGGGGGCTTTCCAGCAGGTGACGCTCGAGCCCGCGGCGCTTCGGAGGCTCATGGGTCGCATATCAGCCAGCCGAAGCCCCCTCGAACGCTCGCTGACTGGCGGCTGGCAAGTCATCGAGGCTCAGGGGGTGCAGGCGTCATACGGGAAGCGGGCGCACCTTGCAAGCCGCCCGAGGGTCTCATGTCACGCGGGCTCCAGCGGGCGCCGCGCGCAACCGAGCCGCGGGCGCCCGCTGCCCAATGGACTGCCTGCCGCGAAGTCTCGGACGGCAGCCCCTGTGTTTGACAGCGGCGTGTGATCGAGCCGCTCACTCGCCGGCCGCGGGCGCCAGCGGTCGATCGGGCAGATAGGCCGTCAGGCCGGCACAATCGACGACGTGGCGCGAAAGCGCGAGCTTCTCGGCCGAGAGCCCGACTGCGAGGCCGACCAGCTGCGAGACGTGCAGGATCGGCAGCCCGTAGCGCCGGCGCTGCTGGCGTTCCATGTCGGGCTGATAGGCGTCGAGAACCGTATGGCAGAGCGGGCAGGGCGTGACGATGCACTGCGCGCCCTCGGCCGTAGCGTTCGACAGGTGCGAGGAGCTCATCCTGAGCGCGATGCTCTCGTCGGTCGTGACGACGTGGAAGCCGCAGCACTTGTTGGCGCCCGCGTAAGGCACGACCGTGGCGCCCAGGATCTCGCACAGGCGGTCGAGCGCTGGCTTGTCCTCACGCGGCCTTTGGTGCGCCGCGGCGGGCCGCTGGATATGACAGCCGTAGAAGGGCCCCACCCGCAAGCCGTTGAGCGGCCGCACGATCCTGGAGCGCAGCCCGGCCTCGCCGAGATCGTCGGTGAGCACCCACAGGAAATGCTTGACGTCGATCGTTCCCTTGAATTGCAGCCCCTCCGAGGTCAGAGCCTGGTTGACGGCATCCCGCGCCGCCGCATCCGCGCGCAGCCGGGCGTTGGTCTCGACCAGATTGAGCAGGCACGTGTCGCAGACCACGACGAGATCGCGCCCGGTCGCCTCCGCCATCGCGATGATGCGGCCATTGGCGGTCAGGTGCAGTTGCTCGCTGATGGCACGGAACTCGCGCGCGCCGGTGCAGCCGGCATTCACCAGCGGATCGAGGGCGATGCCGAACAGGTCGGCGACGGCGGCAGTGCTCAGATCGAGCTCCTTGCACGTTCCTTTTGCCGAGCATCCCGGAAAGTACGCGTAGCTGCGGGTCATGGCTTGTCCTCGACCGATTCGTAGGTGTGGCGCATGGCATCGGCTGCCCGCCGCCGCCCGAGCAGCGACCGCAGCAAGCTGAAAGGATCGATCTTCCGGCGGCGCAGCAGCCGGGTTCCGAGCCTGACGGCGCCGAGATCGAGGCCCTTGGTGCGCAGCGCCACGAACGCGCCGTTGACCTGACCCTGCCGCTTGACCTCGCCCAGAAATGCGCGCGCGCGCCGCGCGCCGGCGGCGTCCGTGTGCCGGAATGCGAGCCGCTTCAGCGGCTCGATCGCCTCGCTGACGATGGGGATCTCCGAGGGGCAGACGCGCTCGCATTCGTAGCACGATACGCACTTGAAGACGTTGGCGGTCTCGCCGGCGATGCGCGCCCGGTCGGCGCCGTCGCGTGGGTCCTGCGCCAGCTCGCTCAGCGCCACCAGCACCGCCGGCCCCGCGAAGCCGCTTTCGGGTTGCGCCGCGACCGGACATACCGACTGGCAGGCCAGGCACTGAATGCACTCGCGCAGATGCACGGTCGCGGCGAAGTCGCGCGCGGTGATCGGCTCGGGAAAAGACTGATAGGGCTCCTTGCGGACCAGTTGCGGCGAGATGCTCGCCAGCGTTTTCTCATAATCATCGCGCGAGGTGACGAGATCGCGAATGACCGTGAGATTGCTCAAGGGCTCGATGGTCATCTCCGGCAGCGCCTCGTCCCAGCAGGCGAGAGCCGGCGAGCCGTTGACGTTGACCGCGCAGGAGCCGCACTTCTTCGACGTGCACAGCCAGCGATACCCGATGTCGACGGCGAGCGTCTCGTGCACGTAGTCGAGCACGTCGAGGATGCGCATCAGCGGCCGGCGGGGCACCTCGAACGTGTCGTAGCGCGGCTGCTGATCGGTCTCCGGATCGAAGCGATAGATCCGGGCACGGATCGTGTCCGGCCTAGTAGTCGGCCTCGAAGAATGGTTCACGATTTCTCTCCGGAGTGAGATGGGTCAGCTCGTAGCGCTCGGTGCGCGACGTCCACTCACCGCGCTCGCATCTGACGATGTTCTTGCAAAGCCATTCCTCATTGTCGACGAAGGGATAGTCCTCGCGGTAGAAGGGGCCGCGGCTTTCCTTGCGCGCCAGTGCCGAGCGGAGCGTGGCCTCGCAGGCATCGAGCATGGCGCAGACGTCGAGCGCATCCATCCAGCCGGTGTTCCAGGACCTCGACGTGCTCTGCAACTGAAACCGCGGCACCATCTCGGCCCGCACCGCGAGCAGCCCGTCGAGCGCGGCGAGCAGCTTCGTCTCGTTCTTCACGTAGCCGAGCTCCCACATGATCTCCCGGATTTTGAGCTTGGCCTCGACCGGCCGCACGCCCCCGCCTTCAGCGCGCAGAAACCCGAAGACCCGCCGCTCCTCGGCCGCAATCGCCTCTCGCGGCAAATCATGCCTGCCGCCGGCGCGCGCCATTTCGGCCGCCGCCTCGCCCGCGATCTTGCCGTCGTAGCTGACCGGCCCCACCCCGCCGAGATAATGCGAGGCGATGCCGCCGGCAGCGAACAGGCCGGGCAGGCTCGTCTCCATGCGCTCGGTATCCACGAGAATGCCGCCCTGGCGCATGTGCAGGGTGATGCCGCACTCGAGCCGATCCTTGCCGACATCGAGACCGAGCTTCTTCCAGATCTTGGCCTGGTGCTGATAGGTGTTGATGATGTCCGACGGGATGTGGTCATACCCGGAGTAGTAGCCGCCATCCCAGCGGGCCTTGCCGGCGGCGACCTGCAGCGCCAGACGCCGGATCTGCTCGACATACGGAGCCGACGACGTCGGGTTGTGGGACTTCTGCTCGAAGAACATCTCGCCTTCGGAATTGTAGATGCGCGAGGTTTCCTCGGTGCCGACCAGCGGGTTGGGGTAGAAGTGGTATCGCATCCACGATTTCGGCTCGAGCACATCGCTGATGTGCCACCACTGGATCTCCAGGTTCGCGAGATCGGCGCCCGCGCGCAGCGCCATGGCGATGCCGTCCGCCGATTGCTCCCGCGTTCCGGTGGCGCGGGCCGCCAGATAGTCGGAATGGCCGGTGGCGATAACGGTCGACTTGGCGCTGATGCCGAACAGGCGTCCGCGGCGGTAGTCGAAGACTGTCGCCCCCACGACCCGCTGGCCGGACTGGAGGAGCGAGGTCGCGGCGCATTCCTCGAAGACGGAGATTCCCGCGCCGAGAACCTGCCGCCTGCGCCTTTCCATGATGATGATGCCGGACGCGCCTTGCTTGTGGGCGACCAGAGCCGGGGTCCGGCTGGTCACGGCCTTGACCTGGCCCTCGTCATCGCGGCGCCAATAGACGCCGAGGCTCTCGAGCTCGGGAAAGAACTCGGTCCGCATATAAGCGCCCATGCGGACGCAGTAATCCTGATCCGTCAGGTAGTGATTATAATACCGAACCGAATAGCGCAGCCGATCGCGCGATTTCTGGGGTGTCGATATATCGTGGTACGGCAGGTGGCTGGCGAAAATCGAGCAGCCGCTCTTGCCGAGAAGGCCTTTGACGACAAGGGTGACTCTGGCTCCCTTGCCGGCAGCCTTGAGGGCGGCATTCGCACCCGCGGCGCCGCCCCCGATCACGAGGACGTCCGTCTCGATCACGTCCACCACGGCGCAGTTCCTTCTGCATCGGCCGCCTGCATTCACAATACAATATTGCGAAGATGTCGGATGTCAATTGCATTCACAATGCAGTGTGTGGTATTTTGAATTATCGAATGAGGCAGCAGGAGGTCGCGCGTGCTTCCGCCTTCCGGTAGTCGGCTTATGAGACGTCGGACCGTCGCCATGGAGAGCATGCGATGAGCGGGGTTATCGCGCGCGAGCGGGTTTTCTCGCAGGTCTACCGCTATATTCGCGCCAGGATCCTGCGCGGCGAGTACCCGGAAGGCACGCGTCTGATCGAGACCAGCATCGCCGCCGAGCTGAACATCAGCCGCACGCCGGTCCGCGAGGCGCTGGTCCTGCTGCAGGGACGCGGGCTGGTGGGCACCCTTGACAGCGGCGGCTTCGTCGTCGGCAATGCGCGCCAGCAACTGATCGAAATCCTCGATATTCGCGTCGCGCTCGAATGCCACGCCGTGGCCAAGGCCGCGCCGCATATCAGCGAGGAGGAGATCGCACGTCTCGATCAGTTGTGCGGCGCCATGGAGGCCATAGAGCCGGCGGAGACGGACCTTCGCGCCGAGCTCAATCGCAGGTTCCACGAGACCCTCGTCGGCGCCTCTCACAACAGCCGCCTGGTCAGGATGGTCTCCGACTATCAGGACTATTTCCAGATTGCTCAGCCGCTGTTCGATCCGGAGATCATCCGTCGGACGCAGGCCGAGCATCGGTCCATCACCGAGGCGATGCGCCGACACGATGCCGATTTGGCAACGCGGCTGGTCGGAGAGCATATCCGGAATGCCGGCGCGCACGTCACCCGGTCGGTCGAGGCAGATCGGGAGTCGCGTGGTCGGCCAGAGTAGCGTCGCACACCATCACGAGCCATCGGGAGCATGAACGAACGTCCAAGCTGGTTGATTGCAGAGCATCTAGCGTCCGCACCGAACGCTCCAATCCCGTCATCCCGGACCAGGGAGCGAAGCGACCGCCGATCCGGGATCCAGCGCAAAAATGCGTCCGGAGGACACGCATTATTCGAGCCTTCGGCACTTTTTATGCTGGATCCCGGATCTCCTCGCCACGGAAGGGTGGCTCGTCGTCCGGGATGACGGCAAGGTATCGAGCGAAAGTTTGACAACTCCAGGGAGGATAACAATGAGCCCAAGTCAACGCCTGCTATCGCATATCGCCGCCACGGCGATGATCCTCGCGCTCGGCGCGACCCTGGCTGCCCCGGCCGCAGATGCTGCGGCCGAGCGGATCAGGCTGATGACCTGGGGCGGTCACTGGCTCGACATCTTCAGGCCCATCGCCGAGAAGTTCGAGAAGGACACCGGCATCAAGGTGGAGTTCGTCGTCCAAGCCGGCTCCAGCGACGGCATGAACAAGCTGGTCGCGCAAAAGGCCAACCCCCAGGTGGACGTATGGACCTCGATCGAGAGCACGGTGAATGCGGCATCCGCCGCCGGCCTGCTCTCGAAGCTGGATGCAGCGCGAATCCCCAACCTGAAGGCGGTGCCCGAGTCGATGCGCTCGGAGTACGGAGCGGCGATCTGGCTGTCTCCGCGCGGGATTTTCTATCGCAAGGATCTGGTTCCGTTCAAGATCACGCGCTGGGAGGATCTCTGGGATCCGCGGCTGAAGGACAAGCTCGGCACGTCGTTCACGCTCGATCGCGGCAACTTCCTCGTTCTGGCCGCGCTCCTCAATGGCGGCAGCGAGCGCGACATCGACAAAGGCTTCCAGAAGGTGGCCGCGCTCAAGGATAATCTCCACGCGATCTACAAGACCGACCCGGAATCGATCAAGCTGCTGGAGACCGGCGAGATCGCAGTCGCCGGCTGGGGGATCATGCCGAACGTCTATCGTCATCTCGGCCCGGATACGAAGTACGAGTTCGTCATGCCGGCGCCGCGCTTCCTCGCCACCATCCCGGTCTCGATCGTCGGTGGCCGCGGTGACGAGCAGACACAGGCCGCCGAGAAGTTCGTCGAGCTGATGCTGGCGCCGGAATCGCAGACGATCATGGCTTCCATCGCCGGAACGATTCCTGCCAACCCGTCCGCGGCCGCGCCCGAGAAGCTCAAGGCGATCATTCCGCCGCTGCCGCTGACGGATGTCTATAATGTCGACTGGACGCTGGTGAACGCGCAGTATTCCAAGTGGGAGGAGCGCTGGATGAAAGAGGTCCAGGTCCGCCGCTGAGTGGAAACTGGCGATCTCAAGCCCGCCGGAGGCACGAAAGAGCAGGGGATGACACCGATCACGCGGCAGATCCCCCGCCATCCGAACGTCTGGCCGATGACGTTGCTCTTGCCGGCAGCGATCGTCATCGGCTTCTTTTTCTATACGCTTTCCGTGATGGTGCATTTCAGCGTCCGGCCCAATATCGGGCCGGGCCAGGTCGGCGACGGGCTGACGCTCGAGAACTACACCAACTTTCTCGGCTCGACATTCTATCTGGGCTATCTCGGCAGATCGCTGTGGATCTCGGCCTACTGCACGGCGATCACCGCGGTGCTCGGCTATGTCATAGCCTATGCGATGCATCGCTCCTCGCCGCGGGTCAGACTGATCGCCGGTGCCATCCTTATCGTGCAGTTCTTCACCGCCTACGTGATCCGCACTTACGCCGTGATGCTGGTGATCGGCAAGAACGGGATTCTGAGCAAGGCCTTGCTCGCGATCGGGGCCATCGAGCAGCCGCTCACGCTGCTGTTCTCCGAAGTCGGGGTGGCGATCGGCATGGTGCTGGTGTCGCTGCCTTTCATGGTGTTCCCGATCTTCAATTCGCTGCAGGCGATCCCTGTCAACCTCGAGACGGCCGCGACATCGCTCGGTGCGAGCCGGATGCGCACGTTCTGGGAGGTGATCTTTCCCCTGACCATGCCCGGTGTGGCCGCCGGCGTCGTCATCGTCTATCTCTTCGAGCTCACCTCCTACATCGTCCCCGGAGTGCTGGGTGGCGGCTATT
This sequence comes from Hyphomicrobiaceae bacterium, assembly GCA_023384095.1. Classification (GTDB taxonomy): domain Bacteria; phylum Pseudomonadota; class Alphaproteobacteria; order Rhizobiales; family Hyphomicrobiaceae; genus ZC4RG25. The sequence goes on along the minus strand of JAHDXT010000024.1, from coordinate 19,995 downwards.
TCGACATGATGGCCAACCTGATCTACGCCAAGGCCATGCAGTCGTTCGATTATCCGGCCGCGGCCGCCGCCGCGATGGTCATGCTGGTCATCGCCGCCGGCGCCATCTACCTGCTCCAGAAGGCGTTCCGCCTGCTCACGCCGCACATGTAGGGCCGATGCCGACACGATTTGCGCATTTCTGGATCAAGATTGCGGGCGCGGCGCTGCTCGCGATGCTCGCCTGCCCGCTCATCATCCTGATCGGCGTGTCGCTCAATCCTGGGGTGGAGCAGCTTTTTCCGCCCTCCGGACTCTCCTTGCGCTGGTACTTCAACCTGGCGAACCGCGACGGCTTCGTCGCGGCCACCAGGTTGACGCTGCTCCTGGCCTTGTGGTCCGCGCTCGCGAGCGTCGTCATCGCCACGCTCGCCGGCATCGCCATCGTGCGCTACCGCTTCCCGGGCCGCGATCTCGTCCTGACGCTGCTGCTGTCGCCGCTGATCGTGCCGCAGGTGGTGGTCGGCATGGCGTTTCTGATCACCTTGTCGGCGATGGGGATCTTCAGCTCGGTATTGACTCTGGCGATCCTGCACGTGGTGATCACGCTGCCGTTCGCCACGCGCGTCGTGGTCGCGGCGCTGAGCGGCGCCTCGATCAGGCTGGAGGAGGCGGCCCGCTCCCTTGGCGCGACGCCGGCGAAGGCTTTCCTGCTCGTCACCTTACCGCTCGTGCGCTCGGGGGTCATCGCCGCGGCCGTGTTCGCCTTCGTCGTCTCATTCGAGAACTTCACCGCCTCGCAGTTTCTCGTCTGGGACCGGACCACGCTGCCGGTCGAGCTCTATACCTACGTGCAGACGGAGAACGACCCGACCGCGGCGGCGATATCGTCACTGATCGTGCTCAGCGCGATCGCATTCGTGGTCGCCTTCAACGGCTTCATCTCCCGTCACATGTTCGGATCCGGATCGCGAAAATGAGCCATGTCGTCTTGCGCAACGTGCGCGCGCGCTACGGCGCCACGGAGGTGCTCAAGGGCGTGTCGCTCGAGCTGGCGCCGTCGGAGTTCATGGCCGTTCTCGGACCGAGCGGATGCGGCAAGACCACGCTGCTGCGGGTGATCGCCGGATTCGTCGGCTACGAGGGGGAGCTGATCGTCGACGGCAAGTCCTACGACGACGTTCCGGCTCACCGGCGCGACATGGGAATCGTGTTTCAGGATTATGCCCTGTTCCCCCACAAGACCGTTTCCGAGAACATCGCCTTCGGCCTGCGCATGCGCGGCCGCAGCCGCGCGGAGATCGACAGCCGGGTGGACGACCTCGTCCGGCTGCTTCAGCTCGGGTCCCTCGGACAGCGGTTTCCGAGCGAGTTGTCCGGCGGGCAGCAGCAGCGCGTCGCGCTGGCGCGGGCGCTGGCGATCGACCCGAAGGTCCTGCTCCTCGACGAGCCGTTGAGCGCGCTGGACAAGAAATTGCGGGAGGAGATGCAGGTGGAGCTGCGCCAGATCCAGCAGCGGCTCGGCATCACTGCGCTGTTCGTCACTCACGACCAGGACGAGGCGCTGGCGCTCGCCGATCGCGTGGTGGTGATTGAAAAGGGCATGATTACCCAGACGGGCACGCCGCGCGATATCTACAGCCGGCCGGTCAATCGCTTTGTCGCCACTTTCATCGGCCGGTCGAATATCCTCGACGCCCGCTGCGTCAGGGTCGCGAATGGCCAGGCGGAGTGCGTCGTGCTCGGGAGCATACCCGTCAGGATCCCGGCGCAGGATCTGCCCCCTGCGGGCGAGGCCATCCCTCTGTCCATCCGTCCCGAATCGGTCCGCGTCGCTCCTGCGGGGGCGGCCGGCAACGCCGGCATGCTTGCCGCGGGGGAGGTGATGCACGCCGTCTACCTGGGGACCCACCAGGAGCTGCGCGTCGCACTCGACGAAGGCACGACCATCGAGGCGCGCATCGTCGGACGCGAGGCTTTCGCGTGCGGCGACCGGGTCGCGGTAGGTTGGTCGGAGGAGGACGTCACCCCGCTGCGGCCGTGACCTCGCTGGTGCCGCGCGTCGCGCGCCCGGCAGCCGAAGGCTTCCGGCCGAATGCCCGCTCCGCTCGCGCGGGCGGCTCGCTTCGGATGTCGTGCGGCGGCCCGCCGACCGGCCGCGATCCGCCGATCCCGCTCAGAAGTCGGAGGCGATGCCGCCCTTCTCCCAGTCGCCGTAGCGAACGGGATCGGGACCGTCGCGGCCGCCGGACTCTGCCGGCCGCCGTTCGGAGGCGGCCTGCCGCCGCCGTTCCTCTGCTTCCCTGAGCGCCCGCTCGGCGGCTGGCGTCAACGGGCGGTGCGAACCTGCTCTTCCGGTGCCGTCGGTCATGGGTTTCCTCGCAAGCCCATCGTGCGGCTCTTGCACGGTAGAGACCCTATATACCATCTAGTTGTGCTGCGGCGAGCGAAGCGGCGCGCGAAACCTGCCCGTGGCAGGGGCAGCGGCCCCAGTGCGCGTGTTCACGTACGGGAGATGCCGATGACGACGAATTACATCAAGACCGGCGTGCTGCTGGCGGCGCTGACGGCGATCCTGGTCTCGCTGGGAGCGCTGGTCGGCGGCCAGACGGGCCTCGTCATCGCCTTCATCTTCGCTCTCGGCATGAACGCGTTCAGCCTGTGGAACTCGGACCGCGTCGTGCTCAGGATGCACGGCGCAGAGGAGGTCGACGAGCGATCGGCCCCCGAATATTACGGCCTCGTCAGGGATCTCGCGGCGCGCGCCGGGCTGCCGATGCCGAAGGTCTACATCATGCACGCCGACCAGCCGAACGCCTTCGCGACCGGCCGCAGCCCGTCGCGGGCGGCCGTGTGCGCCTCGACGGGGCTGCTCGACATGCTGGACCGCGAGGAGGTTGCCGGCGTCATCGCCCATGAGCTGGCGCACATCAGGAACCGCGATACGCTCATCATGACCGTGGCCGCCACGGTGGCCGGCGCCATTACCATGTTCGCCAACATGATGCAGTTCAGCATGCTGTTCGGCGGCCGGCGCGAGGGAGGCGGCTTGCTCGGCATCATCGGCGCGCTCGCCGCGATCATTCTCGCGCCGCTGGCCGCCATGCTGGTGCAGATGGCGATCAGCCGCTCGCGCGAGTACGAGGCCGACCGGATCGGCGCCCAGGTGTGCGGAGAGCCCCTGTGGCTTGCCTCGGCGCTGCAGAAGATCGAGCACTATGCCCGCCGTATCGTGAACCCCGCGGCCGAGGAGTCGCCGACCACGGCCCACCTGTTCATCATCAACCCGCTCTCCGGCCAGGGCATGGACAACCTGTTCTCGACCCACCCGAGCACGGAGAACAGGGTCGCGGAGCTGCAGAAGCTGGCCGCGTCCATGGGTCGGCCGGCCGGCGGAGCCACCGGCGGCGGCCCCTGGGGCTGAGCTCATGGCAGCTCGCGAGACAGGCGCCGGCGTGAGGGGGTCTGAGCCGCCGGCCCGCCCTGCCGGGCTGCCGGCGCGCGAGCTGGCGGTCGAGCTCGTCGCCGGCGTGATCGACAAAGGCAGGACCCTCGACGAGGCCATCGCCGGCTCCGCCTCGCGGTCCGACTATCGCGAGTTGCCAGCCAGCGACCGCGGCCTTGCCCGCCTCATTGCCGCAACCGTCCTGCGCCGTCACGGCCAGCTCTCCGAGATCGTCGGGGCCTTTATAGAGAGGCCGCTGCCGCGCCAGCGCGGCCGGCTGACGCCCATCCTGCTGGCGGGCGCGGCCCAGCTCGTGTTCCTCGGGGTCGCCCCGCACGCGGTCATCAACCTGGCCGTCGAGCAGGTCCGCCGCGATCCGCGCGCGCGCCGGTTCGACCGGCTCACGAACGCCGTGCTGCGGCGCGTCAGCGAGCGTGGCGCGGGGATCGCCGCCAGCCAGGACGCAGCGAAGCTGAACATCCCGGCCTGGCTGTGGAGCCGCTGGGCCTCTGCCTACGGCGAGGAAGCAGCGCGCCGGATCGCCGAGGCATCGCTCGGGGAGGCGCCGCTCGACGTCTCGGTCAGGTCCGATGCAGAGGGCTGGAGGGAGCGGCTCGGCGGCACGCTGCTTCCCACCGGCTCGATCCGTCTGAGCCCGGGAGGTCGCGTCGAGACCCTGCCGGGTTTCGAAAAGGGAGCCTGGTGGGTGCAGGACGCCGCCGCAGCCCTGCCGGCGAGGCTTTTCGGTGCAGTCGACGGGCTGCGGGTCGCCGACCTGTGCGCCGCTCCGGGCGGCAAGACGGCCGAGCTTGCGGCGGGCGGCGCCCGCGTCACTGCCGTCGACATCGACGCCCGGCGGATCGAACGGCTGAAGGCCAACCTGGCGCGGCTGCGGCTCGAGGCCGAGGTCGTCGAAGCGGATGCGGCACGATGGGGCGCAGAGGCTTCGTTCGACTGCGTGCTCATCGACGCGCCGTGCCTCTCGACCGGCACCATCCGGCGGCATCCCGACATACTGCACCTGAAGCGGGAGAGCGATATCGGCCGGCTCGGCGCATTGCAGGAGCGGCTGCTCGACAATGCCGCGCGGCTGGTCAGGCCCGGCGGGCTGCTCGTCTACTGCACGTGCTCGCTCGAGCCGGAGGAGGGACAGCATCAGATCGAGCGCCTGCTCGGCGCCACGGCTAACGGCTACGAACGGGTTGCGATCCGGCCGGGCGAGTCCGGCATCGGGCCGGAGTGGATCACGCCCGCCGGCGATCTGCGGACCTTTCCGTTCCACCTGGCGCTCGAAAACGAGGAGCTGTCGGGCATGGATGGCTTTTTCGCCGCGCGGCTGAGGCGCCGGCCGGCGGTCAGCGGCACAGTCCAGACCGCGTCTGCTATTGGAGCGCCGATCCATGCCTCTCCCGGGAATTAACGCACAGGCCGCCCCCTCACGCCTTGTGGACGGCACCCATCGGCGATATCCGAAAGCATGACCAGCCTCGGCATCTGCCCGCATTCCAAGCAGCACGAGACCCCGCGCATGCGGGACGGGAGGGCCTCGTGCCGTCGCTCACCATAGCCGAGCAGACGCGGCTGGCCCGGCTCGCCACCGACCGGGTGCGGCGCGCGGCGGTTGCGCGGCTGCTCGGCTCCCGCCTGCTGCGCTGGCGCTACGGGGCGCCGGTCGCCGACGAGCTCCTCATCGTGCCGCAAGAGCTCAGGACCGCCGATCCGAGCTTCGCCGACGAGCTCGCCGTGGGCCATCTCGGGTTCGGCGGCGCCGTCGCCTACATCGGCGGCGGCTCGCCCTTCGAGCTGAAGCCGCCCAGCCGGGAGTGGGAGCGCGAGCTGCACGGGTTCGGCTGGCTGCGCCACCTGCGGGCTTCGGACAACGAGGACGCATGCGCGCAGGCGGTCGATCTGGTCAGCGAGTGGATCCGCAGGCATGCTTCGCGCAGCGGCATCGGCTGGGAGCCCCCGGTCATCGGCCGCCGGCTGATCTCGTGGATCTCCAACGCGCCACTGCTGCTCGAGGGCGTCGATCAGGCCACCTACGACCGCATCGCCGATAGCCTCGGAGACCAGCTCATCCGGCTCTCGGCGACCTGGCGTGATGCGGCGGCGGGGTATCCGCGCCTGCTGTCGCTGACCGCCCTCGTGCTGGCGGACCTGTGCGTGGCAGGGCACGACCGGCACCTGCGCGAGATCGCGAGCGCCTTCGCCGAGGAGCTCGAGAGCCAGGTCCTGCCAGACGGTGGCCATATCAGCCGCAACCCCGGAATTCCAGTCGAGCTGCTGCTCGACTTCCTGCCGCTGCGCCAGTGCTTCGCCGTCCGCGACCGCGCCTCGCCGCCAGCGCTCGGCGCCGCCATCGAGCGCATGCTGCCGCAGTTGCGCTTCATGCGGCTGGGCGATGGATCGCTGGCCCGGTTCAACGGCATGGGCTCGCCCAACCTGGACCTGCTCGCCACCGTCCTGGCCTACGGCGAGGTGCCGGCGAGCCTCGCCGAATTCGCGCCGGCCTCAGGCTACGCGCGGCTGCATCGGGGCGACACCGTGATCATCGCGGACGTCGGCCCGCCGCCGCCGCTGGAGCTGGCGGGGCAGGCCCACGCCGGCTGCCTGTCGTTCGAGATGAGCGCGGGCAGGTGCCCGGTTTTCGTCAACTGCGGGGCGCCGGGAGCCGCGGACCAGGACTGGCGCGCGGCATCGCGGGCAACCGCGAGCCACAACACCCTCTGCCTCGGCGGCAAATCATCATCGAAGCTCGTGCAGCACGAGCTGCTCGAGAGCCTGGTCGGCGCACCGCCGATCCGCTTCCCCGAGCACGTCGTGGCGAGCGTGAAGGACCAGCCGGACGGCGGCGTCTCGCTCAGGGCCAGCCATGACGGCTATCACCGGCCTTTCGGGCTCATTCACCACCGCCAGCTCACGCTGGACGCGGGCGGCTGCAAGCTGTCGGGCACCGATTCCCTCGGGCCGCAGCGTGGCAAGCTGCGCCTCGCCGTGGATGTTCCGTTCGCCGTGCACTTCCACCTGCATCCTGACGCGGGCTGCAGCCTGGCGCCGCGCGCAGCCCACGCCGAGATCGCGCTGCCGACCGGCGAGGGCTGGACCTTCACGGCCCAGGGCGCCCAGATCGCCGTCGAGGACAGCGTTCATTGCGCCGACCTGTCTGGACCCCGACGCGCGCTGCAGATCGTGCTGCGCGGCGCCTGCTATGGCGAGAGCGAGGTGAAATGGGTGCTGGAGCGCCGCACCTGATGCCCGGCTGTTTTGATGGCTGCCGCGTTTCGTGCCAGGCGGCCGGCGGCTTATGGTGCCCCGCCGCAGCATGAGCTCACGAGGACAGACCGACATGAGCGATCCCGTCATCCGCCGTGCATTGCTTTCCGTGTCCGACAAGACCGGGCTCGAGGAGCTCGCGAGGCGCCTCCACGGGCGCGGCGTCGAGCTGATCTCGACCGGCGGCACGGCGAATGCGCTGAGGAAGGCGGGGCTGCCGGTCACCGACGTGTCCGAGCATACCGGCTTCCCAGAGATGATGGATGGGCGCCTGAAGACCCTGCACCCCAGGGTGCACGGGGGGCTGCTCGCCATCCGGGGGCGGCCCGACCACGAGCGCGCCGCCGCCCAGCACGGCATCGCGCCGATCGACCTGCTGGTGGTCAACCTCTACCCGTTCGAGGCGACGGTGGCGGGCGGGGCCGGCCCCGAGGAGTGCGTCGAGAACATCGACATCGGCGGACCGGCCATGATCCGCGCCGCCGCCAAGAACCATGCGAGCGTCGCCGTGCTGGTCGATCCTGACGACTACTCGCGCCTCCTGGAGGCGATGGAGGGCCGCGGCGGCGCCACGGACCTCGAGCTGCGCAGATCTCTGGCCGCCAAGGCGTATGCGCGCACGGCTGCCTATGACGCGGCGATCAGCGGCTGGTTCGCGCGCGAGCTCGGCGAGACCGCGCCGTCATGGCGGGCGTTCGGCGGGCGGCTCGCCCAGCAGCTCCGCTATGGAGAGAACCCGCATCAGTGGGCGGCGTTCTATCGGGCATCCGACGAGCGCCCCGGCGTGGCGACCGCCTTACAGCACCAGGGCAAGGAGCTCTCCTACAACAACCTCAACGATACCGACGCGGCCTTCGAGCTGGTGGCCGAGCTCGATCCTGCCGAGGCTGCCGCCGTCGCCATCATCAAGCACGCCAACCCGTGCGGCGTGGCGCGAGCGGCGACCTTGAAGGACGCCTATCTCGCCGCCCTGCGCTGCGACCCGGTGAGCGCGTTCGGCGGCATCATCGCACTCAACCGCACGATCGATGCGGAGGCCGCGGAGGAGATCACGCGCATCTTCACAGAGGTGGTGATCGCGCCGGACATCACGCCCGAGGCCAAGGCGCTGTTCGCCGCCAAGAAGAACCTGCGGCTGCTCACCGCCGGCGGACTGCCGGACCCGCGCGCGCCGGGCGTGACGTTCCGGTCGCTCGCGGGCGGCTTCCTGGTGCAATCCCGCGATGCGGCGAGCGTCGACGACATGGAGCTGCAAGTCGTGACCAGACGGCAGCCGACCGCGCGGGAGCTGGCCGACCTCGAGTTCGCGTTCCGTGTCGCCAAGCACGTGAAGTCGAACACCATCGTCTACGTCAAGGACGGGGCCACCGTCGGCATCGGCGCGGGGCAGATGAGCCGTGTCGACTCGGCGCGCATCGCGGCCTGGAAGGCGGAGGAGGCGGCGCGGACGGCGGGCGTGGCCGAATCGCTCGCCAAGGGCTCCGTGGTCGCATCGGATGCCTTCTTCCCGTTCGCCGACGGGCTGATTGCCGCCGCGGAGGGTGGTGCGACGGCGGTGATCCAGCCCGGCGGGTCCATGCGCGACGACGAGGTGATCCGGGCCGCCGACGAGCGCGGCCTCGCAATGGTCTTCACCGGCGTCCGCCATTTCCGGCATTAGGCATGGGCGGAGGGGCCGGCGACGAAGGCGTGCGGCTGCGGCCCGCGACGCGTGCGGACTGGCCGCTGATCCGGAGCTGGCTCGCCCGGCCGGACATCCAGCGCTGGTGGGGTCCGCAGGCGAGCGCCGAGGCCGAGGTGCTGATGGCGCTCGACAGCGCGCACGCCATCTGCCGGATCATCGATGCAGGCGGGACTCCGGTCGGCTACGCGCACGCGGTGGACACCACTTTGTGGGGCGAGGCCCTGCCGGACGACCTCGCGCCCGGAACCTGGGACCTCGACGTCTTCATCGCAGCGCGGAGCCACCGCGGCAGAGGCTTCGGCGAGGCGGCGCTGCGACTCATCAAGGAGGAGGTGTTCTCGACGACGCTGGCGGTCGCGGTCTGCGTATTCGCTGCAATCGAGAACGAGGCGGTGGTCCGCGCCTACGAGAAGGCGGGCTTCCAGTGGCGGCGCGTCTGGCACGATCCGGTGCTCGGGCCGGAGTGGTTCATGGTGGCGGAACGGCCGGCCCGCTAGGCTTAGGGCAGTCCGATCGGGCAAGGCCTCGTCAGCCCTCCCCTTGACGGGGAGGGCGGCGCGCCGTAGGCGCGCGGGTGGGGTGGGCCACAACTGAAACGTTGGTGCAGAGGCACCCCCACCCCCAACCCCTCCCCGCAAGGGGGAGGGGAGAAGTGCCTGCTGTTACCGGCCCGATTTAATTGCCATATCCTGCACGCGCCAGCCGTTTCTCGCGCACCGGCAGCATCCCCACGAACCCGGCCAGCAGGAACACGAGGATCATCGCCATGCCGGCCCGCAGGCTGCCGCTGAAAGCCGTGACGGCGGCGATGGACAACGGGGCCAGGAACGCCGTCACCTTGCCCGAGAACGCGAACAATCCGAAGAACTGCGTCATCCGCTCCGGCGGCGCCAGCCGGGCCAGCAGCGTGCGGCTGGCGGCCTGGTTGGGCGCGGCGGCGATGGCGACGAGGCAGGCGAACGCGAGGAACACGAGCTCGCCAGGGCTGGAGAACGGCTGCGAGCCGGGGGCCTTCGCATCCACCGGCACCGTGAACAGCACGTGCCCGGAGCTGACGGAGAGGATGCCGAGGCATCCTGCCATCAGCAGCACGAGGGCGCCCATGACGACGCGCTTGGCGCCGAACCTGTCGTCGAGCGCGCCGCCCAGCACCGCGCCGGCCACGCCGACGGTGATCAGCACGATGCCGAACACTCCGCGCTCGAAGGACTGCCATTCGAACACGGCCGTCCCGTAGATGCCGCCGAAGACGAAGATCGCGGACAGGCCGTCCGTGTAGAGCGCCCGGGCAATGAGGAACCAGAGCATGTCGCGCTGGCCCGGGAGCGCGCGCAGGGTCTCGGCAAGCCCGGTCAAGGCCGGCTTGCGGACAAGGGGCACATCCGTGGGCCGCCGGTCCGGCACGAACAGGAAGAAGGGGATCAGGAACGCAAGGAGCCAGGCAGCCGCAAACGGTCCGACCAGCCTGTCGCCTTCGCGCTGGGCCGTATCGAGGGCCAGCAGCGGCTCGAGTCCGAGCAGCGTCCGGCCCGTCGCGGGGTTGGTGACGAGGAGCCCGGCCACGACGGCAATGCTCACCAGGCCACCGACGTACCCTGTCGCCCAGCCGATGCCCGACAGTCGGCCGAGCCGCGACGGCGGCACCAGCGTCGGCATGATGGCGTTGGTGAAAACGGTGGCGAACTCGGCCGCCATCGTCGCCGCGACGAACGCTGCCAGCACCAGGAGAACGGTCGCGGTCTCGGCTCCCGGCTCGGCCCACCACAGCGTGCCGAGCCCTGCCGCCAGGATCGACGCGAACAGCGCCACCCACGGCTTGCGCCGGCCGCCGCCGTCTGCGAGCGCACCGAGCAACGGACTGCCGACCGCGATCAGCACTCCGGCAACGGCGGCCGCGTATCCCCACAACGCCTGTCCGCGCACAGGATCGTCGACGACGGTGGAGGTGAAATAGGGCGCGAACAGGAAGGTGAGGACGAGCGTGTAGTAGGGCTGCAGTGCCCAGTCGACCAGCACCCATCCGGCAAGAGCCCGCACGGGCGCGGATTTCTCGACGGTCGCCGGCAGCGCGGCCGCGGCAGGCGGTGAAAGCGACACCCGTTCCCTCCCCCATTGCCGGGCGCGCCCGCGGACATCAGGCTCCCGTCAGATCGCGAACCTGCGCTGCCGCGACCGTCAGCCGCGAGACAGTGACGTCGCCCGTCGCGGCGATCTCGTCAAGGGCTGCCTTGGCCCGCGCCAGCCGGCCTCCGTGCCTTTCCTGCCACGCTGCGAAGTCGAACCCGTCGGTCCCTGCTGCCCGCAGGATTTCGCACGACAGCGCCCGCCGCGCCGCCTCGAGCGTGTGAATGGCGCCGTTGACGGCGAGCCGGTCGTAGTAGTCGCGGAGCTGCAGGGCCGACGTGAGCGACTTCAACTCGTCGAGGCGCAGATAGTCGTTGGCCGCGAAGGCGATGCGCGCAGCATCTGCAATCGAGCGGTCCGTCTCGTGCGCGAGCCGCGTGACCGCCGTCGCATGGGACAGGATGTCGAGTGTGGCAATGCGTGCGGCCACGTCCGGCCCCGCCCCGCGCCGCTCCAGCGCCTCGCGCGTTGCCGTGAGGTGGCCGCGCTGGTGTCGTGTGATGCAGCCATCGAGGATCGCCACGAGCTCCTCGGCGCCCGCGCGGTGCGTGGCGATGGTGGCCGCCAGGCCCTCGCCCATCCCGTGCCGCAGCATGTTCGAGACCTGCTCGAGCAGAAAGTCCTGGATACGGGCGTAGAGGTCGAGCTGAGCCTCTCCCGGCATTCTCCCGTCGAGCTGATCGACCGCATGCCACAGGTCGGGCAGATGGAAAATGGCGGTGACCGTGATGAACGCGGAGGCGACGTCGCCCGGCCCGCGCCCGCTTTCGTCGGCCAGCCGCACCGCCATGGCCGGCCCGCCGCGATTGAGCATCGCGTTGGTCAGCCCGGTGACGACGATCTCCCTCCGCAGCCGGTGCGCCTTGATCTCGTCGAGGAACTGGTCGCGCAGAGCCGCGGGGAAATAGTTCGTCAGCAGCGGCTCGCAAACGGGGTCGTCCGGCACCGGGCTGGAGTCGAGGTCCTCCGACAGCGCGATCTTGGCGAAGCTCAACAGCACCGCGAGCTCGGGCCGGGTCAGCCCCGTGCCCGCCGCCTGCTTCTGGGCGATCTCCTGCCGGCTCGGCAGCGCCTCCAGTTTGCGGTCGAGCAGGCCGCGGTTCTCCAGCGCCCGCATCAGCCGCGCCAGATAGGCGATGTCGCGCGCGGCGCTGCGCTCGGTGAGGCTCAGGGCCAGCGACTGCTGGTAGTTGTTGACGAGGCACGCGGCCGCCACGTCCTCGGTCATCGAAGCGAGGAGCTCCCGGCGCGCGGTCGCATCGAGCCGGCCCGATGCCACCGCGGGGCCGAGCGCGATCTTGATGTTGACCTCCTGGTCGGAGGAGTTGACGCCGGCCGAATTGTCGATGAAGTCCGTGTTGATGCGGCCGCCCTGCCGCGCGAGCTCGATGCGGCCCGCCTGAGTGACGCCGAGGTTGGCGCCCTCGCCGATGACCTTCGCGCGCACCTCCAGCCCCGTCACACGGATCGCATCGTTGGCGCGGTCGCCGACATGGTCGTGGCTTTCGGTCGAGGCGCGGATGTAAGTGCCGATGCCGCCGAACCAGATGAGGTCCGTCTCGCATCTGAGGATGGCGTGCATCAGCTCCGCCGGCGTGAGCGCGTCCACATCGATAGCGAGCAGCGCGCGCGTTTCCGGCGACAGCGGGATCGACTTGACCGAGCGGGAGAAGACGCCGCCGCCCTTCGATATCAACGACTTGTCGTAATCCTGCCAGCTCGAGCGGGGCAGATCGAACAGGCGCTTGCGCTCCGCGAAGCTCGTCTCCGGGTCCGGATCGGGATCGATGAAGATGTCGCGGTGATCGAATGCGGCCAGCAGCCGGATCGCCCGCGACAGCAGCATGCCGTTGCCGAACACGTCGCCCGACATGTCGCCGACGCCGACCACCCGGAACGGTTGCGTCTCGATGTCGAAGTCCATCTCGCGGAAGTGGCGCTTGACGCACTCCCAGGCGCCGCGCGCCGTGATCGCCATGCGCTTGTGGTCGTAGCCCGCCGAGCCGCCCGAAGCGAAGGCGTCTCCGAGCCAGAATTCATGGCTCAGAGAGATCTCGTTGGCGAAGTCTGAGAATGTCGCCGTGCCCTTGTCGGCGGCCACGACGAGGTAAGGATCGTCGCCGTCGTGCCGAACGACGCGCGCCGGCGGCACCACCTCTCCGGCGACGATGTTGTCGGTGATGTCGAGCATCGCCGAGACGAACGAGCGGTAGGCGGCGATGCCCTCCTTCGCGATCTCCTCGCGCGAGCCGGCGCGCGGGAGCTGCTTCGGCACGAAGCCGCCTTTGGCGCCCTGCGGCACGATCACCGTGTTCTTGACCTGCTGCGCCTTGCCTAGTCCGAGCACCTCGGTGCGGAAGTCCTGCGCCCTGTCCGACCAGCGGATGCCGCCGCGCGCGATGGGCGCGAACCGCAGGTGCACGCCTTCCACGCGCGGGCTGTAGACCCAGATCTCGCGATAGGGCTTCGGGTCGGGGAGCCCGTCGACCGATTGCGGCGCGAGCTTGAAGGCGATGGCCGCCGGCGGCCGCCCGTCGCTGCCGACCTGGAAGAAGTTGGTGCGCACAGTGGCCATGACGAGGTTCGCGAAATGGCGCAGGATGCGGTCCTCGTCGAGGCTCGGCACCTTGGCGAGCGCGCCTTCGATCCGTTGGCGGATGCGCTCCTGCGCCCGCGCGCGCTCCTCGCTCGACCAGTCGCGGTCGGGGTCGAAGCGGGTATGGAACAGCTCGACGAGGTCCCGCGCCATGCCGGCGTGGCGATTGAGCGTCTCGGCGACATAGCGCATGCCGAACGGGGCCCCGATCTGCCGCAGATAGGCGGCATAGGCCCTGAGCGCGGCCGCTTCCCGCCAGTCGCCTCCAGCCGTGACGACGAGCTGATTGAAACCGTCGTTGTCAGCCTCGCCGCGGCACACGGCCAGGAAGCTGGCCTCCATCCGCATGTCCTGCAACGCCAGCTCCAGCGGGGCGCCGGTGGCCGTCTCCAGCACCATGTCGTGCAGCGCCACCTCGCGAACGCCCTCCTCGAAGCGCGGCATGACGCGATAGCTGCGCTCGTCGATGACGAAGAACCCGAAATTCTCGAGCACCGGCACCCGCTCCGACAGCGGGATCGGCTGATCGAAGCGGTAGATGGCGGCGCGCACCCGCCGCCCTCCCGTCGCCCCCTCCTCGTGGAAGTCGATCGCCAGCGGGCGCTCCGGGCTCAGCCGCTCGATGCGGGCGATATCCTCGAGAGCCCGCGAGGCACTGAACATCTCGGTGTAGCCGGCGGGGAATGCGGCCTGATACTTCGGCGCCAGCGCCGCCAGCGCCTCGTCGCCCTTATGGATGGCGTCCGCGAGCTGGTCCTCCCAGGTGCGCGTGGCCTCGCTGATCCTGGCCTCCAGGTCCTGCTCCGAGACCTGCGGCGGCGGCCCGTCGTTACGCCCGATGATGAAGTGGACGCGTACGAGTGGCCCTTCGGTGAAGAAAGGCGTGAAGGTCCGGACACTGCCGCCGTAAGCCTCGGCGAGGATCGCGGCGATCCGCTCGCGGACGCTGGTCGTGAACCGGTCACGGGGCACGAAGACGAGGACCGAGACGTAGCGTCCGAAACGCTCTAGGCGCGCGAAGAGGCGCACGCGCGGCCGCAAATCCAGATCGATGATCCCGCGCGCCCATCCCAACAGAAGCTCCTCGTCGACCTGGAACAGCTCGTCGCGGGGAAACGTCACGAGCACGTTGGCGATCGCCTTGGCGGCGTGGCTGCCGGGCGCAAATCCCGACTGCGCGATCACCGTCTCGATCTTGTGCCGTAGGAACGGGATCTGCTGCGGGGGCTGCGTGTAGGCCTGCGACGTGAACAGCCCCACGAGCCTCAGCTCGCCAGCCAGCGATCCGTCGGACTTGTAGGTCTTGAGGCCGACGTAATCCATGAACGCGCGCCGGTGGACGCGCGACATGATGTTGGACTTGGTGATGACCAGCGGGTGCGGCGCGAAGAAGTGGCTGCGGATCTCGGGCGTCATCGCCAGCGCGGCGCCGCGGCGGCTGAGCACGGGCAGGCCCTGGTCCCTGAGCACGCCGAGGCCGCTCCCTTCCATCGGCACCAGGTCGCCTGTCTCCTCGCTGCCGGCGAGCCGGTACTCGCGCAGGCCGAGGAACGTGAACTGGCCGTCGACGAGCCAGCGGCAGAAGGCGAGCGATTCCGAAAGCAGGCCGGGCGCGATCGGCGGCGGCGACGTCTCCAGCGTGTGGATGGCCCGGTCGAAGCGGGCCGTCATCGTCTGCCAGTCGGTGACCGCGACCCGCACGTCGTCCAGCACCGACGACAGCGTCTCGGTGAGGCTGTCTGCCGCCGCCGGGGTCATGGCGTCGAGCAGCAGCACGATCCAGCTCTCCTGGGTGCCGTCGCCCCAGTTGCTGTCGCCGGGCCCGAGGATGCGCTTGAGCCCGCCCTGGCCCGAGCGCCGGACCTTGAGGATCGGGTGCAGCACGAGGAGAGCGGAAATCCCGCGCGCCTGCAGCTCGCCGATGATGCTGTCGACGAGGAACGGCATGTCGTCGTTCACGATCTCGACCAGCGTGAACGGCTGCGAGCCCGAGGCCGTCTCGAGGGTAACGGCATGCCGGCGGATCTTGTGCCTGCCGCGCGGCTTCGTCTCGGCGAATGCGAAGCTCGACCGCGCGATGCCGGCGAGGGCTTCGGGCTCGTACTGAGCCAGGCCGTCGGGCTCCTCGCCGAACAGCAGGCTGCAGTACACCCGGAGGTCCGCCGAGGCGTCGAGGTGGGGCTCGATGCTGTTCAGGATGGCGCCGTCGGTCCGTGGCGCGTCGAGTGCCATGTGTCCAGGGCTCCGATCATCGAGCGGCCGGACTCCGAGCCCGGCCCAATCAGAAACAGGGCTCATGATAGCACAGTCGGCGCCGTCCTGCCGGAATGACAGGGCTGCGCTCTGGGTCTACCTTTGCCGGCAGCAGATTGACGACAGGAGACCAGCCCAATGCAGCAGCGAAGCGACGAACGGGTCACCGCCCTGGATCTGGGACCGGACGCCGAGCCGACGCCCGCGATCGCCGCATATTTCGCCAAATGCCGGGAGAAGCTCGGTTTCGTGCCGAACGTGCTGCGCTCCTACGCCTTCGACAATGCCAAGCTGCAGGCGTTCATCGACATGGCGGACGATCTGATGCTGGGCGACAGCGGGTTGAGCAAGCTGGAGCGCGAAATGATCGCGGTCGCGGTCAGCTCGGTCAACCACTGCCACTACTGCCTGACGGCGCACGGCGCGGCGGTGCGCCAGCGGGGCAAGGACCCGGAGCTGGGCGAGCTCATCTCGCAGAACTACCGTGCCGCCCGGCTCGACCCGCGCCAGAAAGCGATGCTCGATTTCGCGGTCAAGCTGACCGAGCAGCCGGGCAGGATCGAGGAGGCCGACCGCGAGGCGCTGCGCGGCGCCGGATTCGGAGATCGCGAGATATGGGACATCGCCGCTGTTGCCGCCTTCTACAACATGTCGAACCGCATCGCGGCGGCGACCGACATGCGGCCGAACCGCGAGTATCACGACCTGGCGCGGCAGAAGGCCAAGTGAGTCCAGCGATCACAATGTCGCCACAACGGTTTCCGGGGCGCAGCCCTTTCCTTCTGCCCCCGCATCGTGTCATCGTTCGGGAAACCCGAGCCGATCCTGTCGAGCCGGCCGCCGGCAGTCTCCGGGGTCGCCTCTTTGTCCGCCGTGGGTGAGATGAGAAACACGATTGCCGTCATGAACACGAAGGGAGGCGTCGGCAAGTCCACCATCGTGCTGGCGCTGGCCGAAACCCTGGCGGCCTATCACGGCAAGAACGTTCTGGTGATCGATTCCGACGCGCAGGCGAGCATCAGCTCCATGCTGATGACCCCGGCGAGCCTGCACCAGCTCCAGGGCAGCGGGCTGACCCTCGTCGATTTCCTGGTCGCCTCGGTGCTCAACAACGCGCCCGTCGAGTGGCCGCAGTTCGTCGTCCGCGGGGTGTCGGACGTCGACGATGCCCGGTCGGTCTATCTGTTCCCGAGCGACATGCAACTGACGCTGTTCGAGCGCGAGGTCTCCCGGGAGAGCCTCCATGCGAGGCTGAGGGCGGCCATCCGCAATCTGCTCAACGACGTCCGCCCCATCTTCGAGATCGTGCTCATCGACTGCCCTCCGGGGCTTTCGGTGCTGACCGAGTCCTGGCTGCGTGAGGCCGACTTCCACATCTCTCCGACCAAGCCCGATTACGTCTCGTCCTGCGGTCTGGAGGTCTTCCGCCGGTTCAAGCAGCTCAATCCTGAGATGGGATTTGCGGAGAACCTCGGCGTGCTGGTCAACATGAAGGACCGTGCGTCGCTGGTCGACGACGAGTATCACCGCTGGCTGCAGGAGAACCCGGAGAACTGCTGTTTTGCGCAGGTCGTGCCGCGCATCAATGCGCTGCAGAACGCTGCGCGCTTTTCCACGATCGAGCGCTCGTACCAGGCCAAGTATCCGGGAGAGGCGGGGCAGTCGGTGCGGGCGTTTGCGGAGGAGGTGCTGACGAGGCTGGGCGAAGCACATGCCCATTCGAGCAACTCTCCGGCAACTGCCAAAGCGGGCGTCGCCGCCCAGCCGCCCGGATAGCGCGCGCCGGCAATGCTCGGGTGGTGTAGGCCGGTCGTGTGACAATGGAGCGGGCGATGAGATTCGAACTCACGACCCTCACGTTGGCAACGTGATGCTCTACCCCTGAGCTACGCCCGCGTCCGTTTGGGGGTACCGCAGCCGGTTGCGGCGCGGCCCAGACTTATGGCGCAAACGTCGGGGGATTGCAAGCGGTCGCGCCCCGATACGCTGCCGCGGTCGCCGGCGCGTATCACCGGTCTTGTTGCACGCGGCGACCGGACGGGATAGACGCTGCCGCGACCAGCAACCGATTGCCTCGAGGCCCCGCCCGAGATGCCTGCCACCCGCGCCGACCTCTTCGCATGCCTGAGCGAGCTCGGGATCGAGACCCGGACTGTCGAGCACGAGCCCGTCTTCACCGTCGCCGAGAGCGAGAAGCTGGAACGCGACTTGCCCGGCGGCCACACCAAGAACCTGTTCCTCAAGGATGCCAAGGGCAAGCTGTTCCTGGTGACGGCGGAGAGCCACAGCCAGATCAATCTGAAGACGCTGCACAAGATCCTGGGCTGCGCACGGCTCAGCTTCGGCAGCCCGGACCTCCTGATGGAGGTGCTCGGGGTGGCGCCGGGGTCCGTCACCACGCTCGCGCTGATCAACGACCGTGCCGGCCGGGTCGCGCTCGTGCTCGACGAGCGCCTGCTGTCCTTCGACACGATCAACTGCCACCCGCTCGAGAACACCGCTACGACCAACATTGCGCGTGACGATCTTTTGCGGTTCATTCGCTTCTGTGGACATGAGCCGCGCTTTGTCGGATTGGTAGACGGCCCCATTGTCTGAGGAGTCGGCCGCCACGATCTTATGCTGTTCCGCCTGCGTGAGCCGCGGAAGTCGGAGCCGGCCAAGGAGACCCAGATGGATTTCGGAGCACGCCAGCCTGCCGCCGCAGGTCAGTCGGAGTTGATCAAGGACGCCACTACGGCGAGCTTCGCCAAGGACGTGCTCGAGGCCTCGCGCACGTCGCCGGTGCTGGTGGACTTCTGGGCGGCCTGGTGTGGGCCCTGCAAGCAGCTCACGCCTGTGCTCGAGAAGGTGGTGAGGAGCTACGGCGGCAAGGTGCTGCTGGTGAAGCTCAACGTGGACGAGCACCCGACGATCCCGGGACAGCTCCGGGTGCAGTCGCTGCCGACGGTCTACGCGTTCCGGGACGGGCGGCCGCTCGACGGCTTCATGGGGGCTCAGCCGGAGAGCGCCATCAGGGCCTTCATCGACCGTCTCCTCGGCGAGGACAGCCAGGCCGACGTCGCCGCCATGCTGCAGTCCGCCGACCAGGCCGTCGATGCCGGAGACCTGCAGCAGGCCGCGGAGATCTACGCCGCCGTGCTGCAGGACGACCGCCAGAACGCGGCGGCGCTCGCCGGGCTCGCCAAGTGCTATCTGAAGAGCGGTGATACGGCCCGAGCCGAGCAGACGATCGCCCTCGTGCCTCCCGACAAGCGCCAGTCGAGCGCCGTCGCGAGCGTGCTGGCCGCGCTCGAGCTGGCGAAAAAGGCCGGAGACGGCGCCGACGTGGCGAAGCTGCAGGCAAAGGTCGCCGCCAATCCGGCCGATCACCAGGCGCGGCTCGACCTGGCGCTGGCGCTGGCGGCGCGCGGCGACAAGGCCGGAGCGGTCGAGCACCTGCTCGAGCTGTTCCGCCGCGACCGCAACTGGAACGACCAGGCCGCGCGCAAGCAGCTCGTGCAGCTTTTCGACGCCTGGGGACCCAAGGACACCCACACCGTCGAGGGCAGGCGCAGGCTGTCCTCGCTGATGTTCTCCTGACGGGCGGACCTCGAAGGAGGGCGACTTGGCCCCGACCGACCGCTACCGCCGTCCGGCCGATCTGCCTCAGCAGATCCCCGTCTTTCCGCTGCGTGGCGTCATCCTGCTGCCGCGCGCCGTGCTGCCGCTCAGCGTCTTCGAGCCGCGTTATCTGTCCATGCTCGAGGACATCGTTTCGGGATCTCGCATCGTGGGCGTCGTCCAGCCGGAGCGCTCCGACAGCGACGAGGAGAGCCCGCCCGGCAAGACGGCCGGCTTGCGGGCCGTCGGCTGCGCCGGCCGGCTGACGGCGTTCCAGGAGCTCGATGACGACCGTGTGCTGGTCACGGTCACGGGCGTGGCCCGGTTCAGCCTCGTCGCCGAAATGGCGACGGCCAAGCCCTACCGCATCTTCGAGGTCGATTACGACCGCTTCAGCGACGACTTCCGCGTCGGCGCTGGCGAGGAGCTCGTCGACAGGTCCAACCTGCTGCGGGTCCTCAAGAGCTATCTCGAGGCCCACAAGCTCAAAGCCGACTGGCGGGCCATTCTGAGCGCGCCGAGCGAGTACCTGGTCAACTCGCTCTCGGTCGTGTGTCCCTATGGCGCCGAGGAGAAGCAGGCGCTGCTCGAGGCCAAGGAGCTGAAGGATCGGGCAGCAGTGCTGATGGCCCTCGCCGAGATGGAGCTGGCGTCGGGTGAGAGCGGATCGGGCAGCGCCATGAACTGACTGCGAGCTGACGAGGGCCGACAATGAGCAAGTATCCGACGGGCGCGCCCGGAGCCAAACGCGAGGAGACCATCGACAGGCGGCTGCTGGAGCTCCTGGTCTGCCCGCTCACCAAGACGCCGCTGGAGTACGACGAGGCCAGACAGGAGCTGATCAGCCGCGCCGGCCATCTCGCCTTCCCGATCAGGGATGGGGTGCCGCTGATGATCGTCGAGGCGGCGCGCCGTCTCGACGATGAGCCGAAGCGGTAGATCTTTCTAGACTAGGGTCAGACCCGCAGGGCCTGAAACGAAACGGAGCCGAAGGGCAGTGTCCCGCTTGGTCCCTTTGCCCTTCCTTCCGTCATGGCCG
>JAHDXT010000023.1 GCA_023384095.1 Hyphomicrobiaceae bacterium | reverse complement strand
GATCTTTCTCGCCCAGCTGTTGCACTTCGGATGTGAATCCACCTTCCCGCCTCCGTGGGCATGACGGAGAGTAGGAGGCATGGTCCTGCGCGCGAAAAAGCACCTGTGCAGGAAGCGATCGTTAATCCTTTGCCGACAGCGGAATTGAGGCAAGAAAGTCCATCCGGGCTTTCGCGCCCTGCATCATGAAGGCGAGGTCGACGCCGCCTTGCAGGAAGCGCGCCCCCATTTTGACATAGCGCGCCATCAGCGCGTGATCGTAGACGCCGGCCATTCCAGGCGTGCGCCCGTATTTTCTGCAGGCGGCGATCACCCGCTCGTAGGCCTCGACGATCCTGTCGTGCCCGAGCTGTCCCGCGATGCCGAGGTCGGCACACAGGTCGTTGGTTCCGATGTAAAGGACGTCGACGCCTTCGACCGCCGCGATGGCCTCCGCGTTCTCGATCGCCAGTCCGGACTCGAGCATGAGGACGATGATGATTTTGTCATTGAGGATATGAACCAGCTCCGAAGGCGGATAGTTTGCGGCCGCAAAGGAGAGCTGCGGCAGGCCGCCGGTGAGTGAGCGCCTGCCCAGTGGCGGGAACTTGCATTGCTCGACAACCCGCCTCGCCATCTCGGCCGTCTCGACGTGAGGCACGATGATGCCCTGCGCGCCCGTGTCGAGCAGCCGGGTGGCCTGCCAATGCTCGGGGCCCGGCACGCGGACGATCGGCGTGATGCCCCAGCCAAGTGCGGCAACGCTGATCTGCGCCGCCTCGTCGAGGTTCATCGAATTGTGCTCGAGGTCGATCTTGAGCCAGTCGAATCCGCACGCCTTGGCGATCGGGGCGATGTCGGCCGTCCGTGCCTGACGCAGGCTGAAACCAACCGAGAGCGCGCCGCGGGCGAGCTTTTCCTTCGCCACGTTTGGAACGAGAGTCATGGCATCCCCTGGAACGCGTTTCAGATGGGTGGCTGCAAAGTCAAAAGGCTGGTTTCATAGTTCCGTGACCGCCGCACTTCGTCCTGTGAGGCTGTCGGCAGGGAGCGGAAAGCTCACCCCAAACTCCATTCCGGTCTGGACAAGGTCCGCGATCACGTTTGCCGGAAGTTGGAGTCCCTGTTTCCGAGCCGTTTCGGTGAGTCGCGCCTCGTGCTCGCCGGGCATGAGGATCTCCTCGAATCCGGGCGCCTTCGCCTTCCCTTTCAGCATCTCGATCATCGTTTCCATGCCGCGGGCGAAGTCGTCGGGATTGCGGAGTGCCGCAATATCGATCGCCAGGAAGAAGTGGCCGATATTCTGCTCGTTGCTGAAGTCGTTATAGAGGTTGCCGATCAGGCTGCCGAAGGCGGCGCCCGAGAGCACGCCGCACAGCACGTCCACGATGACGGCAAGGCCCGAGCCTTTGGGGCCGGCCAACGGGAGGACCACGCCATTGGCGGCGGCCACCGAGTCGGTTGTCGGCCGGCCATCGCGATCGAGCGCCCATCCGGGCGGAATGGCCTCCCCGCGCTTCGACTTCTCGACGATCTTGCCTCGTGCAACGACCGAGGTCGCAATGTCGAGCACGTAAGACGGGTATTTCCCCGCGGGCATGCCGAAGGCGATCGGGTTCGTTCCGACCGCGGGTTCGCGGCTCCCCCATACAGCCATGGACGGCGCCGTGTTCGTGGCGGTGATCCCGATGCATCCGGCTTCGATCGCTTTCAGGATGTAGTGGGTGCAAATCCCGTAGTGATTGCTGCGGCGGGCGACGGACATGCCGATGCCGTGCACCTTCGCGCGCGAGACAGCCTCGCGCATCGCCGCGAGTCCGACCACGGCGCCCGGACCGTTGTCGCCGTCGACCACCACGGCGGCCCCGGTTCCTCTTTCGACCGAGATCACCGGCCTCGCGTTGACGATGCCGCGCTTCAACCGCTCCGCATAGATGGGAACCCGCGTCACGCCATGCGAGGCGATGCCGCGCAGGTCGGCAATGATCAGATTTTCGGCGACCTCGGCGGCATGCGCCGGGCTGAGGCCGGCGGCCATGAACACGGCTGCCGCATAGGCATTGAGATCCTCGACAGCGAACCGAGATGTCTCGGCGGCCGTTGTTGCAATCTCGGATGCCGTCATCGGGTCACTCCCGAGAGCTGCTCGACCAGGAGCCCGAGCGCCGCGCTGTCCTTGCCCTCGTATCCGGTGTTGCACAGGGCGGTCATCAACTCCGTGCCGAGTGCGGTCGCCGGCGCGAAGACGCCCAGGTCGCGCGCCGCGTCGAGGGCGAGCTTCATGTCCTTCAGCATCAGGGTGCTGCGGAAGCCCGGCTCGAGGGTGCCGTCCAGAAACCGCTTGGCGTGGTTTTCCAGCACGAAGCTTTTGGCTGATCCGCCAAGCAGCGCCTCACGCACCGCGTAAGGATCAATTCCCGCCCGCTTGGCCATCACGAGCGCTTCGACCACGCCCATCAGGGAGGAGACGATGGCGAGCTGATTGCAGGCCTTGCAAAGCTGGCCCGCGCCGCTCTCGCCGACCCGGCGGATCGTCTTGCCGATCGCCTGGAAGACCGGCATCGCGCGATCGAGCGCCGCCTCGCTTCCACCCACCATGCAGCTCAACGTGCCGTCGATCGCGCCTTTGGGTCCACCGCTGACGGGCGCATCGAGCAGATGCACGCCACGGCTCAGCAAGCGCTCCGAGAATCCTTTCGTCGCCGCGGGTGCAATCGTGCTGGTGTCGATCACGATTGTTCCCGGACGCGCACCGACGCCGACGCCGTGGGCGGCGAACAGGACCTGCTCCACATCGGGCGTATCGGGCAACGACAGCACGACGATCTCGGACCGCGCGGCGACCTCCTCCGGGCTAACGCCAGCGGACGCCCCCTCCGCCACCAACTCTTCGACGGCGCGCCGGCTGCGATTGTGCACGGCGAGGGGGAACCCCGCGCGCCGGATATTGCGGGCCATGGCCTTGCCCATGACGCCGAGCCCGATGAAACCGACGACAAGCGTCGATGCCTGCTGGTTCACTTGGGAGATTCCTCATTGACCGAGGGGACCGGGATCGAGACTTTAGTCGCTCGATCCCGTCCTCATCGACGGGCCTCATACCCCTGCTTGCCTGCCCACACCGTCATTCCCGCGGAGGCGGAAAGCCACGACGCGCCGCAGATGTAAGGTTTGGCGAGTTGCGTGGATTGCCGCCCGAGCCTTCCCCGGACTGGATCCGGGGCGGCCATGACGGAAGGGGACCCAATATCGGCTCGAGCTCAATCGCGGAGGCGGATCACTTCGGCTCCTCCAAGCCGGCGGCGATGCTCTTGAGAAGTTGCGACATGTCCTTGCGGAAAGTGCCGCCATCGAGATACCCGTCGCGCTCGGTCAAGGTCTTCGTGTAGTCCTGCCAGGCCTTGCTGCTCATCGCCTTGCGGAAGCAGTCGTGATGGAACTTCACGACGTCGTCCGGCAGACCCTTCGGACCCACCCAGCCTTTCATATTCTCCACCAGCACGTCGTACCCGGCCTCCCGCAGGGTCGGAACGTCGGGGTGGCCCGGATTGCGCTCGGTCGATGCAACGCCGACGATCCGCAGGCTCCCGGCCTCGACCAGTCCGCGAATTTCCTCAGGCGCAGCGACTGTGAAATCAATCTGCTCGGACAGCACCGCCTGGATTGCCGGCGCTCCGCCCTGATAGGGCACGTGCTTGAATTTCACTCCGGCCTGGAGCGCCAGCAGGAGCGGCAGCGAATGTGCGAGACTGCCGACGCCGGACGACCCGTGCGCGATCTGGCCGGGCTTGGCCTTTGCCGCTTCCACCAGATCCTTCGGCGACTTGTAGGCCGACTTGGCGTTCACGACGAGGAACTGGCTGCCCACGTAGAGGCGCAGGATCGGCGTGAAGTCGGTGAGCGGATCGTAGGGGGTCTTGCGGTGCGCCGGCACGGAAGTGCTCTCGCTGCCGCCGCCGAGCAGCAGCGTGTGGCCGTCCGGCGCGGCGTTGGCAACTTCCTGCGCCGCGATCGTCCCGGCCGCCCCAGGCTTGTTCACGATCACCAGAGGCGTCGGGAAGCACTCCTGCGCCCCGGCTGCGATGGCACGCGCATTGATGTCGCTGCCGCCGCCCGGGGCGAACCCGACGATGAGCTGCACAGGCTTGGTCGGCTGCCAGGCAACGGCCTCGCTCGGATACGATCCCGCCGAAAATGCGAAAGCCCCGCAGAGCAAGGCTGCCAGACCGATCTGCTTCTTTCGCATGACTTTCCTCCCATGGATATCGTGCTTGTGTCGAGGCTGCGGTCCCGATCTTGCCAACAGTCGTGTCGGCAGATCAAGTGAAATTGTTGACAATGCTGCGTCCGCATCCCGCGCATTTTGGCTTCCAGCAGACCATCTCCCCGCCGATGCCGGGCCGCCGGCACAAGCCAATAGGAGTGAACTGTGTCAATCCTCGTCCTCGCGTCCGAGGAGCGCCAGCGCGCGAGCCCGCTTGCCCATCAGCCCCAACTGATAGACCAGCGCATCCTCGCGCCCGTGCGTCACCCAGACCTGCTCGGCCCCGGTCTCGTGGATGGTCTCGATGAGCTCAGGCCAGTCCGCGTGATCGGAGATGACGAGCGGCAGCTCGACTCCGTACTGGCGGGCGCGGCCGCGCACCCTCATCCAGCCCGAAGCAAGGGCGGTGACAGGGTCGGCGAGCCGCCTCGACCATCGGTCCTTCAACGCCGCCGGCGGGCACAGCACGATCTCGCCGGCAAGGCCGCGGCCCACCTCGCCGACGGGCACGATGTCGCCGAAGCTCTGGCCGTGAGCCACGTAGAGATCGGTCATGCCCTGCAGCGCGCCGTGCAGGTAGATCGACCGTTCGTAGTCGGCGCGGCGCAATAGTGCGAGAAGCCGCTGGCACTTGCCGAGGCCGTAGCAGCCGACGAGGTGCGCCCGGTCCGGGAAGGCTTTCAACGACGCGAGCAGCCGCCCGATCTCGCTCTCGTCCGGCTCGTGGCGGAACACCGGCAGCGCGAACGTCGCCTCGGTGACGAAGAGACCGCATGAGACAAGCTCGAAAGGCTGGCAGGTAGGATCGGGCGTCCTCTTGTAGTCACCCGAGACGACGGCGCGCTGGCCGCGGTAGGTGAGCGCGACCTGGGCGCTGCCGAGGATGTGCCCCGCCGGGTGGAGCGTGATCGTCACGTCGCCATGCTGCAGCGGCTCGCCGTACGGCAGGACCTGAAACGACCCCGCAGAGTCCTCGCCGAGGCGGGCCTGCATGATGGCCACCGTCTCGGCTGTCGCCAGCACGGCGCCATGACCGGGCCGCGCGTGGTCCGAATGGCCGTGCGTGACGACCGCTCGCTCGACGCCGCGGCTCGGATCGACATGAAAACCGCCCGGAGC
The DNA here is from genome assembly GCA_023384095.1 of Hyphomicrobiaceae bacterium. GTDB lineage: Bacteria > Pseudomonadota > Alphaproteobacteria > Rhizobiales > Hyphomicrobiaceae > ZC4RG25. The sequence goes on along the minus strand of JAHDXT010000023.1, from coordinate 48,624 downwards.
GCAGTAGAGTCCCGCCTCTGTCAGTTTCAACCAGCTCTCGAACTTCAATGTCAGCAAGACCCCCGGTTGCGGCGTCCAGTTACGCCGACTGCAGCGCAAAGCTCGAACCAGCCGCCGATGGAGCAATCAGAAGTTGTGGGAATAGCACAGCCGCACTTCATCTGAACGAAATTCAGTTGAGCCTGCCTCGGACTCTAGATTAACGTCGTTCAGTGGCATGCGTCGCCTGGGGTGGGCATGTGGGGCGTTCAAGCTCGCGTTTGAAGTACGCGCGGCGGGGTGGCGCGCTGGGCCTGGGGCTGGTTCTCCTGGCCGTGGCCTGGCCCGCGTCGGCGCAGGGATGGCTGACGGGCGCGTTCGCGGCGCCGGGGAGCGGCGCCACCGTCGCCGAACCGTCCCAGGAGGTCTGGGCCGGCGCCGACGTGAGCGCGAGGAGCTGGTCGGCCTACACGGGGATCATGGCGGCGCTGTTCGGGTCGCTCCAAGCCGATGGCTGGCGCGTGCGGGCTGTCGGCGGCTACGGGGCATATGCCTACTCCAAGCACGGGATAAAGGTCCGCGGCGACGTCAGCTACACCGACGTCCTCGTCGGCGCCCATCGCCAGCTCGGGCCGCTGACGGTCAAGGCTTTCGTCGGTGTCTCGACGGAGGCCCATGTCCTGACACCCCTGGATCTCGACAACGAGGCTCTCGGCGCAGCTTTGGGAGCGAAGGCCGTGCTCGAGACCTGGCTGGAATTGAGCCCGCGGAGCTGGGCTTCCATCGACTTGTCAGGGTCAACGGTGCATGGCGGCGATTACGCCGCGCGGGCGCGCGCGGGCTATCGGATCTGGCCGGAGCTCTCGCTCGGGTTAGAGGCGGCGGCCACGGGCGATGGCGAGTACGGCAGCGGCCGGGGCGGCGCCTTCCTGCGCTACACATGGGCGAGCGGCGAGGTCTCCGCGGCCGCCGGCGCGTCGATCGACCGGACGGGCGAGAGCAGCGGATACGGCGCCCTGAACGCGCTCTACCGGTACTAGGGTTTTCCGGCTCAGATGAAATGCGTCCAAGTCCCCTCCCGATGAGAGAGCCCGCGGCATCCCCTGACTCAGCCGAAAGGCCGCAGGGGAAAGTCCGGCGTCAACGGACGCTCAAACATCAGTGCTTGGATGGCTTCAAGGCGAGGGCCGGGGCTGCGTTGGCGACACGCGTGGTCCAGCCGTCGGCTGCATCGCCCTCGTTCGCAGGCTCGCGCGAAGCGGGACGCAGCGCCGGAGACTCCGGCCTGGCGTCGGCAACGGATGTCGATGGGCTCTTCGGCTCGAGCCGCACCATGCGTCGCAGATAATCGACATCGGCCGCGGCGTCGTCCGCCGCCAGTCCGGCATGCTTCGCCTCGTCGTACTTGCCTTGCAGCCCGAGGACCAGGACCAGATTCTGGCGCACCTTGGGGTCCGCATTGCGGCTCGCGACGGCCTGGCGCAGCAGAGGCTCGGCCTTTGCCGGCTGCCCGTCGGCGGCCAGGGCCATCGCCAAATTGTTGACGACCGACGGCTGGTCGGGCGCCAACTGCAGGGCCCGCTCGTAGTAGGGGATCGCGCCCTTGTAGTCGCCCTGCTTGGCCAGCACGGTGCCCTGGGCGGAGATCACGCGCCAGTCGGGATTGCTGGGGTCGTCGGCCACGGCCAGCAGCTTTCGCGCCAGCCCCACCTGACCGAATTCGAGCGCCAGCCGCCCGTACTCCGATGCCAGCTCCCGGTCTGCGCCATGATAGAGCGAGGCCTGCTGCAGCACGCCGAGAGCCTTCTGCTTCTGGCCGGCGGCCTTCAGGTTGAGTGCGTAGCCGAGGGCAGCCTTCTTGTCGCGAGGGGTCTTGGCGTACTGCTGTCCCCAGTAGACGACAGCCTTGTCGAGCTCCGCCCGCGGCTGCGCCTGCTCCGGCTCCTGGTGGGCTGCATGCTCCGCGCTCTGCCCCAGGATCGGCAGCGGCGCGTCCGGCATCTGTGCGCAGGCGCCCATCATGAGGCTGGCCGAGAGTACGAACAGCGCTCCGCGATATCCGGACGGCCGCACGAGCCCGTCCTCCCCGTGCACACTCGGCATCGGCCTTCCTCCTGCCCCCCCAAGGCTCTCATCGCGCTCTCGTCGCGCGACTCGGCCCGCATCCGCCAGAATGTGGAACAGCGGTCAACAAACCCTTAACCGGCGCGCCGAATCGGGATCGCTGTCGCGGCAGCCGGGGCGCGGTTAGGATGAGCGAACAGCAGAAAGGCGAAGGCGGCTCCCATGCAGACCGGAACGCTGACGGCAGAAGTACGGGCCCGCTTGCTGCGGGTGAGCGTGGCGACGCTGACGACCGCTCTTTTCAAGCGCAACTTGCGCAATCAGCTCATCCAGGACGTCCGCCCCATTTCGCCGTCGAGCGCGCGCATGGTCGGCGAGGCGTTCACGCTGCGCACCATCCCGGCCCGCGAGGACCTCTGCACGATCTCCCTCGTGGCGGACCGCAGCTATCCGCAGCGCGCGGCCATCGAGGCCTGCCCGGCCGGCCACGTTCTCGTCATCGACAGCCGCAAGGATGCGCGCGCGGCATCGGGCGGCGACATCCTGATGGCGAGGCTCGAGGCGCGCGGCGCCGCCGGATGCGTGACCGACGGCGGCATGCGCGACTGCCAGGAGATCGCCGCGCTCGGCTTTCCCGTCTACCAGTCCCGGCCGGCGCCGCCGATCAGCCTCATCCACCACAATGCCGTCGAGATGAACGTGCCGATCGCCTGCGGCGACGCGCCGGTGTACCCGGGCGATATCGTCGTCGGCGATGCGGACGGGGTGGTGGTCGTCCCGGCGCACCTGGTTGAGCCGATTGCGGCGGAGGCGGTCGAGATGACGGCCTACGAGGACTTCGCGGCTGAGAAGGTCAAGGAGGGACGTTCGATCTTCGGGCTCTATCCGGCGGGCGAGGAAGCCCGCGCCGAGTTCGCCCGCTGGCGCGAGGAGAGGAAACGCTGAGCGATTGCCGCCGGCGTCAGCTCAGCTCCCGGATGCGGAACGGCAGGCCGCCCTTGGGCGTCAGCGTCACCGTGGCATTGATGCGGGGCGGCTCCTTGCCGGCGTACTCGGGCCGGAATCGGCGCAGCAGGATCGACAGCGCCAGCGTGTTCTCGACCTGGCTCATCGCGCCGCCGATGCAGGAGCGCTTGCCGGCCCCGAATGGAAGGTATGTGTACTTGACCCGTTTCCTGGCGGCGTCGTCCATCCAGCGTTCGGGGCGGAACTCCTCGGGCGCGTCCCAGTACTTCGGGCTGTGGTGCACGCCGTAGGCGAACATGACGATGCGGTCGCCGGGGCGGATCTCGCGGCCGCCGATGACATCGGGCTGGGCTGCGACACGGATCAGGCCCCAGATCGGCGGGTAGAGCCGCATCGTCTCCTGGATCACCGCGCGCGTATAGGCGAGCGCCGAGTAGTCGGCGGCCGTGGGCTCGCGATCGCCATAGGTCGCCTCGCCCTCGCGCCGGATGCGCTCGGCGGCTTCGGGGTGCCGCGACGTCAGATAGAGCGCCCAGGCGAGCGTCAGCGCCGTCGTCTCGGTGCCGGCCCACAGGTACTGCTTCATCTCGTCGACGGCCTGCGCCCTGTCGAACTCGGGCATGCCCGGGTCGGAGACGGCCGCCTGGATCATCGTGTAGAGCGTCCGCTCGCGGTGCTCCCGCGGGTCGGCCGCCATCACGATATCGGGCACGCCGCCCCACACCTCGACGGCCTTGGCGGCAGTCTCCTCCGTGATCTCGAACTCCTCGCCCGCCACCTTCTTCAGACGGATGGACTTGTGGTTCATCACGTCGGTGTAGGTCTTCACGCACTTGAAGACGAAGTGAGGGTTGAACGGCATGTCGCGGTCGAACAGCGCCTTGCAGATCATGTCGGCGGCGAGCGTCCAGGTCTGCTCGACCATCTCGATCGTCTCGCCGGAGTGGGCGAGGCGGCGCCAGCTCTCCATCTTGGATCGGATGGCGGCCAGGAAGTAGGGGATGTACTCCGCGAACATGTCCGGGTGGAAGGCAGGCTGCTGCGGCGCGCGGATCCGCTGCCAGAGCTGTCCGTCGACGGTGATCATCGAATTGCCGAATATCGGCTTCAGCCCGTCGAAATACTTGACGTAGTTGTCGGTCTTGCTCACGAGCACGTGCTTGAAGTGCTCAGGCTCGGTGAGGAGCACGACCCGCTGGTTGGCCATGTTGACGGTGATGACGTCGCCGTAGCGCGCCGCCATCTGCATCAAGGTGCGCATCGGGTTGTCGGGATCGCCCTTGAGCAGAGGCGAAAGCTGGAACCAGATCGAGCTCTCCTCGCCCAGTTGGTGGACGTGCGATGGAGACAGTGCGCTCATGGTCGAGATCACTCCGCGAGACTGGCCGTCCGGGCTCGTCGTTCGCGCCGAGCGCGCAATGCGCTCGGCTCGGGCGGCCATCGTGCTCCTTGTTCACCGTTCAGGCACGAGTCGGCAGGCGGAAGCACCGACAGGGCCGGAACAGTCCTGCCTCGTACCACCAGTGATCTGCATGGTCCAGATCGTCCGTCCGGACCGCAGCATAATGGCGCGCCGAATTCGGGAGTGCTGTTACCCAAGTATCAGAGGGCTGGCGAGAAGAGCTGAGCCTGCTGGTTAACCGGATGCCCGCCGACGACGTGCCCGCCGTCGAGCCGAGCGGCGCCGGACGCGATCAGGGCAAGGGCGTGCGGATAGAGCTTATGCTCAGCCGTAAGAATTCTCGCGGAAAGGGTCTCGGGGGTATCGTCGTCCGCGACCGGCACGGCCGCCTGCGCGACGATGGGCCCCGAATCCATCTCGGGCACGACGAAATGCACCGTGCACCCTGCGATCTTGACGCCGGCCGCCAGCGCCTGGCCCTGCGCGTCAAGTCCCTTGAAGGCCGGCAGCAGGGAGGGATGGATATTGAGCATCCGGCCCTGCCATCGGCGCACGAAGCCGGCGGTCATCAGCCGCATGAAGCCTGCGCAGCAGACGAGCTCGACCCGGGCGGCCGTCAGGGCCGAGTGGAGCGCGGACTCGAAGTCCTCGCGAGCAGCAAAAGCCTGGTGGTCGACCACGGCCGTCGCAAGGCCGTGCCCCGCGGCCCAGGCGAGCCCGGCGGCGTCGGGCCGGTTCGAGATCACGGTCACGATCTCGGCCGGGTAGCCGGGCCGGCGCACGGCCTCGAAGAGCGACATCATGTTCGAGCCGCGGCCGGAGATGAGGATGCCGACGCGCTTCCTGTCCATGGCCAAAGGTCAATGCGAGGTGAACGACAGCCGGCCCGACAGGCGCACGGCCTCGCCTGAGCCGCTGCCTTTGGCCCGGGACTTCTGCCCGCCGCCCGCGGTCAGCTCGCCGATGATGCCGGGCCGCTCGCCCTTCGCCGCCAGGTGCGCCACGAGTGCATCCGCCTTCGATTTGTCCGCCACGATGATGAGCCCGATGCCCACATTGAAGGTCCGCAGCAGCTCTCCCGTCTCGAGCCGGCCGGCGCGCGCGAGCCAGCCGAACACCGCAGGCGCCGTCCAGCTCGCCAGGTCGATGGCGCCGGCCACTCCCTCGGGCAGCACGCGTGGCAGGTTCTCGACGAGCCCGCCGCCCGTGATGTGCGCCACGGCCTTGATCGCGCCGATCTCGCGGATGGCGGACAGCACCGGTTCGACATAGATCCGCGTCGGCACGAGCAGTGCCTCCGCCAGCGGCAGACCCGGAGCGAAGGGTGCTGGCGCATCCCAGCCGGCGTTCGCGTCGGCGACGAGCCGCCGGATCAGCGAGTAGCCGTTCGAGTGGGGGCCGGAGGAGGCGAGGCCGATCAGGACGTCGCCGACAGCGATATCGCGGCGCGGCAGCAGCGCGCCGCGTTCCACTGCGCCGACCGAGAACCCGGCCAGGTCGTAGTCCTTGCCGCCGTACATGCCTGGCATCTCGGCCGTCTCGCCGCCGATCAGCGCGCAGCCGGCCTGTCGGCAGCCCTCGGCGATGCCGGCCACGACGGTCCGCGCCGTCTCCACGTCGAGCTTCCCGCAGGCGAAATAATCGAGGAAGAACAGCGGCTCTGCGCCCTGGGCGAGGAGATCGTTGACGCACATGGCCACAAGGTCGATCCCGATGGTCGCGTGTCGGCCGGTCTCGATGGCGATCTTGAGCTTGGTGCCGACCCCGTCGGTGCTGGCGACGAGGATCGGGTCGGCAAAGCCGGCGCGCTTCAGGTCGAACAGCGCGCCGAAGCCGCCGAGATCGGCGTCGGCGCCGAGCCTGCGCGTCGCCTTCGCCAGCGGCTTGATGGCCTCGACGAGCGCGTTGCCGGCATCGATATCCACTCCGGCGTCGCGGTAGGACACGGGCGCGTTCGGGCGCTGGCCTGGCTCGGTCATGTCGTCCTTCGCAAGCGTCCGGCGGGGTGCTCGTCGCTGACCGCAAGGGCAGCGCTGCCGGGGCGTTGACCGGACCCCATTTTGGCCCCATTGGTTCCCCGAGATGGCGCGTCCTAGCAGACTTCCCGGGCTGCGGGCAACTCGTGCGCGCATTGCGAAGGAGGGCGGGGCCGGTGAGCTGGCTCGGAACACGCGGCATCGGCGCCGCCGCAGTCGGCATCGTCACGGCGCTGGCGCTCGGGCTGCCGGCGAGCCTGCCGGCAACGGCCGCCGACGAGGCCTACACGGTAGGCAGCTACCCGGTCGATTCCAGCGCCGACAACGCTGTTGCCGCCAAGGAGAAAGCGCTGGCCGACGGGCGGCAGGCCGCGTTCCGATCATTGCTGAAGCGGCTGGTGCCCGTGACAGCCTATGGCCGGCTCGGCCGCGTGAAGCAAGCCAAGGCGTCGGAGCTGATCGACGGCGTGGTGGTGCGCTCGGAGCGGACGTCGGCGACGCAGTACATCGCCAGCCTCGACTTCTCGTTCCAGCCGCAGCCCGTGCGCGAGCTGCTGCAGCGCGAGGGCGTCCCCTATATCGACGTCCAGGCGCCGCCGATCGTCCTCGTCCCTGTCTATCTGCAGCCCGCGCCCGGCCAGGGGCCCGTCCCAGCGGCGCTGTCGCCGCCGCGCGGCAGCAAAATGTGGCGGGACGTCTGGGCGGGCCTCGACCTCGAACACGCGCTGACGCCTGTCAAGCAAGGACAGATCAAGGCCGATGTCACGGCCGAGGTCGTCGAGCAGCTCGTAAATGGCGACGGTGGAGCGCTCGCCAGCCTCGCCGGTGCCTATTCCACGGATCTGGTCATGCTCGCAGTGGCGCAGCCGGACCTCGCGGGGCAGCGGCTCAACGTCACCTTGGCGGGCCGGGACGCTGTCGGCGCATTCGTGCTCAAACGCTCCTACCGGCTGGCGCTCAACGACGTCGCCTATACGGGGGAGCTGGCTGCCGTCGTGGCCCTCGGGGTCCTGGAGGGGCGCTGGAAGGCGATGCGGCTGAACAGCATCCCCGGCGGCGCCGGGACCCTGAGCTCGGGCCCGCTGCCGGTGCAGATGCTCGTGGAGTTCCGCAATCTGCAGCAGTGGCACGATATGCACCGGCAGATCGCCGGGCTGCCGGGGATGGAGGACCTGCAGATCGGCGGTCTGTCGGCGCGCAGCGCCGACGTCGCCGCCCGCTTCCCGGGCGGGGCCGAGGCGCTGGCCGGCGCTCTAGCCTCGCGGGGCCTGGATGTGCGCCAGATCGGGGGCGCGCTGCAGGTGCGCCCGGCGCCGTGAAGGCTCGACGGCTGCTGCCGATCGGCGCTAGTGTCCCGATTCCGAAGCTCGCCAATGCTCGATGCTGGCGCTCGGTGCGAGTTTCGGAATCGAAAGGGACAATAGGTTCATAGGCTTGCTAGTGTGATTGAGATCGAGAAATTGGCTCGCAACCAAGCCGCGGGCACCGGCGAATTTCTCGATCATCACACTAGGTTGCGCATCGTCGCCGTTGCCTGCATTCGGATCGCCAGAAGAATGACGCCACTCCCCGGGCCCCACGGGACCTCGCCGTGAGCATACCCAATCTGATCACCCTTGGCCGCGCCATCATCGTGCCGGTCGTGTTCTGGCTGCTCGTGTCGGGGCAGATCCGCGCCGCGTTCGTGCTGTTCGTGATCGCCGGGATCAGCGACGCGGTCGACGGCTACCTCGCCAAGCGCTACGGCTGGCAGACCGAGCTCGGGGCCTATCTGGATCCGCTGGCGGACAAGATGCTGGTGGTCTCGATCTTCATCGCGCTCGGCGTGCTCGGCGAGCTGCCCTCGTGGCTCGTCATCGCGGTGGTTTCGCGCGACATCCTGATCGTGATCGCGGTGGTGCTGTCGTGGCTGCTCGGCAACCCGGTGCACATAAAGCCACTTGTCGTCAGCAAGGCCAACACGGTCGCTCAACTCGTGCTCGCCGCTGCCGTCCTCGCCGACGAGGGCTTCGGACTCGGGATCGAGACCTGGCGCGCGGTGCTGGTTTGGGCTGCAGCGATCCTGACGGTGGCGTCACTGATCGCCTATCTGCGGGCGTGGCTCGCCCACATGGCCGGATACGAGGCGGAAGGAACGGGGTCATAGGGCCTCGGCGGCGGCCCTCGATCGACGGCGAGCGAGGGCATCGCTACTTTGACGACAGCAGGCGCCGCCGAGCTCGCGCCGAGGCCGAAGCGGAGGGATCGTCATGCGCGTGGAACGGCAGGTGCTCTTCTGGCTCTCGGTGCTGATCCTGCTGATCCTGGCGGCCCTGGTCCTGCGCTCGGTGCTGCTGCCATTCGTGGCGGGCATGGTGATCGCCTACGCGCTCAACCCGATCGCCGACCGGCTCGGCGCACTGGGCCTGCCTCGGGCCTGGGCCTCGGCGGCGGTGGTGGCGCTCCTGGTCATGGCGTTGATCGCCGCCATCGTCTTTCTGGCCCCGATCATCGCCAATCAGCTTCAGCAGTTCGCCGATGTGCTGCCTGCCGAGCTCGAGCGGCTGCGAGGCGCCATCGAGAACTGGGCACAGACACGGCTCGGCAGCCGCTTCCCCGAGTTCCAGCTCTGGCTCGACAGCGCGGCATCCGAGCTTTCGCGCAACTGGGCGAGCGTGATCGGGTTCCTGGCCCAGTCGGTCTGGTCACAGGGGCGGGCGCTCGTCAACTTCGCATCGTTGCTGCTGATCACGCCGGTGGTCGTCTTCTACCTGCTCGTCGACTGGCACCCGATGCTCGCCAAGATCGACGGCTGGCTGCCGCGCGACCACGCGCCGACCATCCGGAGGCTCGCCCTCGAGATCAACGAAGCCGTCTCCGCATTCATCCGCGGCCAGGGCCTCGTCTGTCTGATCCTGGGCAGCCTCTACGCCGTCGGGTTGAGCTGGGCGGAGATACCCTATGGGCTGATCATCGGACTGGCCGCCGGCCTGCTGAGCTTCGTCCCGTTCGTCGGCTTCGCGCTCGGCCTCGTCACCGCCTCCGTGGTTGCGCTCATCCAGTACTGGCCCGAGACACTGCCGCTGCTCAAGGTGCTCGCCGTATTCGCCGCCGGGCAGGCGCTCGATTCGGGCCTGCTGTCGCCGCGGGTGGTCGGCCCCAAGGTCGGGCTGCACCCGGTCTGGCTCATCTTCGCGCTGTTCGTGTTCGGATACCTGTTCGGCTTCGTCGGCGTGCTGGTGGCGGTGCCGGTGGCCGCCGCCATCGCGGTGCTGGTGCGGTTCGCACTCGAGGTCTACCTGTCGAGCTCCATCTACAAAGGCGTGGTCGCCACCGCGCCGGCGCCGCTGCAGCAGCCGGTCGAGAGGGGGCCATGAGCGACAACCCCGTCCAGCTTGCCCTCGAGCTGCCGCATCGGCCTGCGCATGGGGCGGAGGACTTCCTCGTCAGCGACTGCAACCGGGCGGCCGTGGCTGCCGTCGACCGCTGGCCGGACTGGCCGCACCCGGCGATGGCCCTCGTCGGCCCGCCAGGATCGGGCAAGAGCCATCTCGTCGACGTCTGGCGGAGCCGCTCCGGGGCGCCTGTGCTGGCCGCCGCCGGACTTGATGACGGCGCCGCTTCCCGCTTCGGTCAGGGCCGCGCGCTCGCTGTCGAGGACATCGACCGCGGTATTGCCGACGAGCGGGCGCTGTTCCATATGCTCAATGTCGCCGCCGAGCAGAGGCTGTCGGTGCTGCTGACCAGCCGCCGCGCTCCCGGGGAGTTCGCCATCGCCCTGCCGGATCTGAGATCCCGGCTGCGGGCGGTGCCGCTGCTCAGCATCTCGGGACCCGACGAGGCGCTGCTCAGGGCCTTGCTGGTCAAGCTGTTCGCCGACCGGCAGCTCGCCGTCGAGCCGCACGTCGTGTCCTATCTCGCGCTGCGCATCGAGCGTTCGACCGAGGCCGCTGCCCGCGCCGTCGCCGAGGTGGACAGGCTCGCGCTCGCCAGCCGCCGCAAGGTGACGCGGGCTCTCGCCGCTGAAGCGCTGGCCCGGCTCGCGGCGGATGGCGCCGGATCGTGAAGGACTGAATCAAGGGAGCAATCGATGTCCGCGGTGAAGAGCGCCGCTAGGGTCACGCCCCAGCAGGATGAGCCGCCGAAGGGTCCGGCGAGGTTCTACAACCGCGAGTTGTCGTGGCTGCAGTTCAATCGCCGCGTGCTGGAGGAGGCGCTCAATACTCGCCACCCGCTGCTCGAGCGGTTGCGGTTCCTGTCGATCTCGGCCTCCAATCTCGACGAGTTCTATATGGTGCGCGCTGCCGGCCTCTACGGTCAGGTGGCCGCCAGCGTCACCACGCTGAGCGCGGACGGTCTGACGCCGTCCCAGCAGCTCGGGGAGATCAACTGTTTCGTCGCCGGGCTCGTCGCGGACAAGCAAGCCTGCTGGACGGCGCTGAGGTCCGAGATGGCCGAGGCCGGCATCCGCATCGTCGAGGCGAACGATCTGCGGCTGCAGGAACGGGCCTGGCTCGACGCCGACTTCATGGCGCGGCTGTTCCCGATCCTGACGCCGATGAACGTCGACCCGGCGCATCCCTTCCCGTTCATCCAGAACCGGGCGCTGACGCTGGTCGTCAAGATGCTGCACCCGGACGGCAAGAAGATGAGGGGGCTCATTCCGATCCCCGCACAGCTCGACCGCTTCGTCCGGCTTCCCGCCGATGCGGACGACCCCAGGAGCATCCGGTTCATGCGCATGGAGAGCGTGATCGGCCTCTACCTCGGCGAGCTCTATCCGACGTTCACCGTCACGGCCCAGGGCGCTTTCCGCGTGCTGCGCGACAGCGACATCGAGTTCCAGGAGGAGGCGGAGGACCTGACCCGCGCCTACGAGACGCAGCTCAAGCGGCGGCGGCGAGGCAATGTCATCCGGCTCGAGATAGATGCCAGGATGCCGCCCGACCTGCGCAAGTTCGTCATCGACGAGCTGGAGGTCGCGGAAGAGGCCATGTATCTGAAAGAGGGCCTGCTGGGCCTCGCCGACACCAGCCAGCTCATCGTCCGCGACCGGCCGGACCTGCGGTTCAAGCCGTTCAGCATCCGGTTCCCGGAGCGCATCCGCGAGTTCAGCGGCGACGTGTTCGCGGCCATCCGCGCCAAGGACTTCGTCGTCCATCACCCCTACGAGTCCTTCGAGGCGGTGCTGCAATACCTGCGCCAGGCCGTGGCCGATCCCAACGTGATGGCCATCAAATGGACCCTCTACCGCACCCTGCGCGACAAGAGCCCGATCGTGGAAGCGCTGAAGGAGGCGGCCGATGCCGGCAAGTCGGTGACCGCGGTGGTCGAGCTCAAGGCGCGGTTCGACGAGTCGACCAACATCAATCTCGCCCGCGAGATGGAGAAGGCCGGCGTGCACGTCGTCTACGGCTTCGTCGAGCTCAAGACGCACGCCAAGCTGGGCCTGGTGGTGCGGCGCGAGGGCAGCGAGACCGCCACCTACTGCCACATCGGCACGGGCAATTATCACCCGCAGACGGCACGATTCTATACGGACCTGTCGTTCTTCACGGCCGATCCTGCCATCGGCCGCGACGTCGCCCGCATCTTCAATTTCGTCACCGGCTACGGAAAGCCACAGGACCTCGAGGCCATGGCGGCGAGCCCGCACGGCATCCGGGCCCGCATCCTCGAGCACATCCGTGAGGAGATCAATCACGCCGAGGCCGGCCGGCCGGCCGCCATCTGGGCGAAGATGAACGCGCTCGTCGATCCGCAGATCATCGCCTCGCTCTACGAGGCGAGCCAGGCCGGCGTCGAGATAGACCTCGTGGTGCGCGGCATCTGCTGCCTGCGCCCCGGCATCCCCGGCCTGTCGGAGAGCATCAGGGTCAAGAGCCTGATCGGACGCTTCCTCGAGCACTCCCGCATCTATTGCTTCGGCCGCGGCGAGGGGCTGCCGTCAACCAAGGCGGCCGTGTATATCAGCTCCGCCGACATGATGCCGCGCAACCTGGACCGGCGCGTCGAGGCCATGGTGCCGATCAGGAACCCGACCGTGCACGAGCAGATTATGGGACAGATCATGCTGGCCAACCTGAAGGACAACCAGCAGAGCTGGCAGATCATGGCGGATGGCTCCTCGGTCAGGATCAAGCCGGCTGCTGGCGAGGAACCATTCAACGCGCACCAGTATTTCATGACGAACCCGAGCCTTTCGGGTCGCGGGCAGGCTCTCAAGGAGAACATGCCGCCGCGGGTGAGGCTCACTCTCAAGGAATAGATCCGGCAGGTCGCGATGGAATCGACGAGGGGGCTCGAGGTCCGGGCGCGAGACGGCTCGCTGGAGCCTCTCGGCGTCATCGACATCGGCTCGAACTCCGTGCGGCTGGTGGTTTACGAGGGCGCCGTGCGCGCACCGACGCCACTCTTCAATGAGAAGGTGCTGTGCGGGCTCGGACGGTCCGTCGCATCGACCGGCCGGCTCGGCGAGGAGAGCGTCGCGCGCGCATTGGCAGCCCTGCGGCGCTTCCGGGCGATCGCCCACGTGCTCGACGTCAAGCATCTGAGGGTCGTCGCTACGGCTGCGGTTCGTGACGCCGCCGATGGCAAGGACTTCATCGCCAGGGGGGAGGAGGCTTGCGGCTGGCCCATCCACGTGCTCTCCGGTGAGCACGAGGCCGAGCTCGCGGCGAAAGGCATCCTGATGGGCTTCGGCGAGGCGGACGGCGTCGCCGGCGATCTCGGCGGCGGCAGCCTGGAGCTGATCGACATCTCGGGGTCGAGGCTGCGGCAGGCCGCTACGCTGCCGCTCGGCGGATTGCGACTGTTGGATCTCACCGGCAGCAGGATGGACGATGCCCTGGCGTTCGCAGACGAGCAGATTACGCGCTTCGGCTGGCTTGCAGAGAACCGCGGGCGCAGCTTCTACGCCGTCGGCGGCACCTGGCGCGCGCTGGCCCGGCTTCACATGGACGACACCGACTACCCGCTGCGGGTCATGCAGGGCTACACGGTATCAACGCGCGACACGATAGCCTTCTGTGAGGAGCTGCGCGCGGGCGGGAGGGTGAAAGGCTTCGACGGCATCGCGCGGGCCCGGCGCGAGGTGCTGCCGTTCGGCGCACTCGTCATGGAGCGCCTGCTGCGGCGGCTCGAGCCGGACAAGGTCGTCTTCTCGGTGTTCGGCATCCGCGAGGGCCTGCTGTTCTCGCTGCTTTCCGAGCACGAGCGCCGCAAGGACCCGCTGCTGAGCTTCTGCGACGACTACGCGCGGCTGCGGTCGCGCTCGGCTCGGCACGCTCGCGAGCTGTGCGCCTGGACGGACGCCATTTTCGCCGAGCCGGGCCCGAAGGAGACCGCGGAGGAGCGCCGCCTGCGCCATGCTGCCTGCCTGATCTCCGACGTCGGCTGGCGCGCCCATCCGGATTACCGCGGCGAGCAGAGCCTCAACGTCATCGCACATGCGGCGCTCGCGGGGATCGATCACCCCGGTCGACTGTTCCTGGCCATGTCGATCTACTTCCGCCACGTCGGCGGCGGCGACGCAGCGCCGGACGAGTTCTCCTCCCGCATCAGGCGGCTGATGGACAAGCGCGCGCTGCATCGGGCCCGCGTGCTCGGCGCGGCGCTGAGGACGGCGCACATGCTGTCGATCGGGATGCCTGGCATCATCGACGAGACGCCGCTCTGTTACGATGCCGGCCGGCTCGTGCTGAGCATCCCTCCGGTCTATGCGGCGCTCGACGGAGAGCGCCTGCGACGGCGGTTCGAGGCGCTGGCGGGATTGCTCGACCTGCCGGGGGAGGTGCGCGTTGCCACGTGACCGGCATGCTGCGCGCTAAAGCACGAGCGGCGGCGCTCCGCGAATAATGCTAGACTCTCCCCGAAGAGCATGAGACAGCGCTGGTCTTGCGAGCCATGGCAGAAGATCCCTACGCGCTCCTGGGTGTCCCGAAGAACGCCTCTGACGACGACATCCGCCGCGCGTTCCGCAAGTTGGCGAAGGAGCTGCACCCCGATCTCAATCCGGGGGATCGCGTGGCCGTGGAGCGGTTCAAGAAGGTGTCGGCCGCCTACGAGCTGCTGGGCGACCCCGAGAAGCGCAAGCGCTACGACCGTGGCGAGATCGACGCCGCCGGCGAGCCGCGGCGGGCCTATCAGCAGCAGGGCGCGGCCGGCGGGCCGTTCGGGTGGCGCGGCGCGCGGCCTGGCGGAGTTGGTCCGGAGACCGAGGACCCGGGGTTCTCAGACATTTTTTCCGAGATCTTCGGCGGCGCGCGCGGTGCGCGCGGGGCCCGGTTCGGCGCCGGGATCCGCGGCGGCGACGTGCGCTACACGCTGGAGATCGACTTTCTCGAGGCCGTCGCCGGGGCGCGCAAGCGGGTCACCATGCCGGAAGGCGGCATGCTGGACCTGACGGTGCCCGAGGGCGTGACGGACGGGCAGGTGCTGCGCCTCAAGGGCAAGGGCGGCCCGGGGTTTCGCGGCGGCGAGCCGGGCGATGCGCTGGTCGAGATCAAGGTCAAGCCGCACCCGCAGTTCAAGCGGGCCGGCGACGACATCACCATCGAATTGCCGATCAGCCTGGACGAGGCGGTGCTCGGCGCCAAGATCGAGGTGCCGACGGTCAGCGGCCGCGTCCAGCTCACGATCCCGAAGGGGACGAGCTCGGGCCGCGTCTTCCGGCTGCGCGGAAAGGGCGTGAGAAACGTCGCTACCGGCGCCACCGGCGATCAGCTCGTCACCGTCCGCATCGTCCTGCCCGATGCCGTCGACGACAGCCTCGCCTATTTCATGTCCGAATGGCGCCAGCGCCACGCCTACAACCCGCGCGAGCGGGGGTGAGGCTCGGAGCGGTGCAAGTGCAGGCAAAGGACTGGACTGTGGCCGCGCCACCGCACCGTCAAATTCTTGTCAGCGGTCTCGAACTCATACACGGCTTGATTCGTTGTGCGTTACGTGACACGTAACGGAGCATGCTCGAAGCGAAGCGAATTCCCGATCGCGCGCTCAGGCGATTTTGGGAGAAGGGCGATGATGGCAGAATCCATGCGCCATGGCGCAGGAAAGTCAGACGTGTTCTCATCGCCCTCGATGTCGCGGTTTCGCCGCAGGAGCTCGACATTCCGGGGTTCGGGTTTCACGAGCTCAAAGGCGACCGGCGTGGCACTTTCGCCGTCACGGTGTCCGGAAACTGGCGGATCACCTTCAGGTGGAACGACGAGGGACCTTACGACGTAGAGATGGAGGACTACCATGGCCGCTAGCCGCAGTGGCAAGGAAATCGTGCCGCCTCATCCGGGAGAGTACTTGCGGGAGGACATCCTTCCTGCATTGGGGATGACAATCACGGAGTTGGCCAGGCGCTTGGGCGTGACGCGGACCACCCTTTCCGAGCTGGTGAATGAGAAGCGGGACGTCTCGCTGGAGATGGCGCAGAGACTCGGGCAGGCTTTCGGCAACGGTGCCCGTTTCTGGCTCGCTCTGCAGATGCGGCGCGACGTCTGGAAGGCGGAACGTGAAAGCGATGTCCGTGTTCAGCGTATCCACTGGCGCGGCGAAGCTGCGTGACGCCACCACGCACGCCCTCATTGCCTTCTTTCCTTATCATGGGCGCGGGCAATCACTCCGCCGCCTTCGGCACTTCGGGCACCTCGCAGCCGGTTGCGCAGCAGCGGCCGGGCTGCTTCGAGACGCGCTGGCCCACGTCGAGCACGCCGCGGTCGAGCAGGCGCTCGACCAGCTCGCGTCTCTCCATCAGCGGATAGTTGCGCCAGATCTCGCGCTTCATCGCCTCCGGCGAGCCGCCGCCATGCAGCGAGATCATCGAGTACCAGCCGCCCTGGCTGGACGCCGTCAGGTCCTCGATCAATCGCGCCACCTCGAGCCGCTGCTCGGCGGGAATGTCCGGTCGCCCCGCGAGCACGGCGGCGAGCGAGGCGGCGGTCTCCGGGTTGTGGTCCTCGTCCGGCCCGGGCAGCGCGACAACGAGGCCGCCCGACACGTAATGCGCCAGACGGTGCATGTCGTAGATTTTGGTCGCCAGCAGCAGCTTGCCGATATTCGAGAACACCGCATCCGGCATGATCGAGCCCGCCGGGTCCTTCATGCCGTACACGGAGGCGGCCACCCCGCACGCGAAGAAGCTCTCCGTGATCGTGATGAGCTCGACCATGGCATCGCGGACATGCGCATGGCGCTCCGGATCGAGGCCGTTCGATTCGATCATCAGCACGCCGGCGCCGATCAGGAGATCGCCGAAGCCGGCGCGTGCGCCGATGCAGGCGTGGCGGTGGTGCGTCGCATAGGAGGTGGTGAGAAATCCGCCTTCCTCGTGCTCGCCGGCGAGAAACACGCGCTGCCACGGCACGAGCACGTCGTCGAAGATGACGACGCCGGTCGACTGGCCGTACCTGGCCGAGAACTTCGCCGCATTCTCGCCCGGGCGCCCGGCGGGCCGCGCGACGATGGTCACGCCCTCGGCATCGACCGGCACGGCGCAGCAGACGGCGAAGTCGCGGTCCGCGGCCGTCATGGTGCGACAGGGCATCACCATGAGCTCGTGCACGTAGGGCGCGCCGGTCACGATGGCCTTGGTGCCGCGAATGACGATGCCGTCCGGGCGGCGCTCCTTGATGTGGACATAGACGTCCGCATTGCTTTGCGCGCCCGGCCGCTTCGAGCGGTCCCCCTTCGCGTCGGTCATGGCGACGCCGATCGTCAGGTCCTCGTCCTGGACGCGGTGGAGATAATTCAGGAAGCGCTGGTGGTAGTCCGTCCCATGGTTGAGGTCGGTACGCTTGGTCGCCTGGAACAGCGCGTTGAGCGAGTCATGGCTGAGGTAGCGCAGGGCACAGCCGGATTTCCGGCACACGAGCCGCACCGCTTCGAGCTTGTAAAGCAGGTCCTGCGAGGTCTCGTCGATGTGCAGCATCCGGTTGACCGTCTTACCCGAGGTGCCCTGTCGGGCGAGCATCAGCGGCTTGTGCTGCTCCTCGAGCGCGTAGTCGTAGGTGATGCCGACGGCGTTGATGCCGGGAGCCAGACGCGGGTCGTCGGCCACGCTTTCGACGCGATCACCGTTGACGAAGACACGCGGGCTGTAGCGGCGCAGGCTGTCGCGGTACTCGGCGGCCGACATCAGCATGGGCGATCCTCCTCTCCCACGAATGGCCTCACACGTTAGATCAGTGATGCTAAGGTCGTCGAGAACGTCACAGTTGCACACCCGCCGCAGCCCAAGGATCATGCATGAGGTTTGCTCCCGAAAGCAGCGTCCTGCTGCTGATCGACTTTCAGGCTCGGCTGATGCCGGCCATCTACGGCGCGGACGTGGCCATCGCCAATGCGCAGCGCCTGGCCGCGGCTGCGAGGCTGCTCGATATCCCGATCCGCGCCACCGAGCAGAACCCCGCCGGCCTCGGCCGCGGCGTGGAGGTGCTCGCCCGCCTGGCCGAAGCGACGCTTGCGAAGCGCCATTTCGACGGCACGCGAGAGGCCCGATGGGCAGGCTTTCTCCCCGCGGACCGGCCGCACGTGGTGGTTGCGGGCTGCGAGACGCACGTCTGCGTGCTGCAGACGGTCATGGGCATGCTCGACAAGGGAATGCAGGTGTATCTGGTGCGCGATGCCGTGGGCTCGCGCACGGCGGAGAGTCGCGAGGCAGCCCTGCGCCGCGCCGAGCGGCACGGGGCCGAGCTGGTGACCACGGAGATGGTCGTCTTCGAGTGGCTCGCGACCTGCGATCACCCGCGTTTCCGCGAGGCGCTGGCCCTCGTTAAGTAGATGTCGCGAATGGTCGATGGACTTGGGAGCAGTCTAAGTCATGCCGAATTCCAGCGCTAAGCCGGTCCGGCGGAATGGGGAGATGACGGAAGTGGCTGCAAATCAAGGCGTGCTCATCGTCAGGGAAGACACGTTCATCAGTGGCAGGATCCAGAATTGCCGCCGGATCGAGATTTTCGGCCGCGTCGAGGGGGATCTCACCGCCGAAACGATCTTCATTCACGAAGGCGGCCGGTTCAACGGCAGGGCCAGGCTCGACAGCGCCGACGTCCACGGGACGATGCAGGGCAACGTCATCGTCCGGAACCTGATCAACATACGCAGCTCGGGCTCGGTCAGCGGCAATGTGCAGTACGGCCAGCTCTCGATGGAGTCCGGCGGCAGCCTCAGCGCCGACGTGCGCAACGTGCCGCCGGCCATCGCCGGGGATCTGGACCTGACGGTCTATCGAGGGCGTTCCGTCGCCGTCACCGTCGTCGATTTGACGGCCGTCGATCCGGATGACA
Source organism: Hyphomicrobiaceae bacterium (assembly GCA_023384095.1). Classification (GTDB taxonomy): domain Bacteria; phylum Pseudomonadota; class Alphaproteobacteria; order Rhizobiales; family Hyphomicrobiaceae; genus ZC4RG25. Next base: position 29,980 of record JAHDXT010000023.1, on the reverse strand, counting down.
ACGCCCGGGACCTCACGTACTCCGTCTCCAATGCCACCAACGGCTTCGTTGCACTGATCGATGCGCCGGCGAGGCCCGTCACCACCTTCTCGCAGGCGGATCTCGAGGCCGACAGGGTGACGTTCCGGCACGACGGCACGGCGACGAGCCGGGCCAGCTTCGACGTGGTGGTGGCCGACGCGGCGGGCGCTACGTCAGGAGAGCCTCAGACCGTCGCCGTCACGGTCCGCAGCCGCGGCTAGCCAAGGCCGCTTCGATCGCGCCTGCTCGGTCATGGGGCGCATCCAGGGGTCAACCTGAGCTTCACCAGCCGGGGCTGAGGCTGGACAGGGCCCGCATGTGCAATATACTGAATCGAGCGCAGCCCCTCAGTCGCAAGACAGTGCACGGCAACGGCGAGCCGCGACAGCCGGCTCGCCTGTGCCCACGGTGGTGTGGGACCCTGTCAGCCCGGCGCTTGCCGCTTTCCACGCCAGTCCAGGATCAGGCGATGACCGAGCGAATCGATTTCGAGACATCACCATCCCGCTACCGCCACTGGAAGCTCGCGTTCGACGGGCCGGTCGCGCAGCTCATCATGGATGTCGACGAGAATGCGGGGCTGTTCGAGGGCTACAGCCTCAAGCTCAACTCCTACGATCTCGGCGTCGATATCGAGCTCGCCGACGCCGTCCAGCGCCTGCGCTTCGAGCACCCCGAGGTGAAGGTCGTCGTGCTGCGCTCAGGCAAGGACCGGGTGTTCTGCGCCGGTGCCAACATCCGCATGCTGGCCGGCGCCTCGCACGCCCACAAGGTCAACTTCTGCAAGTTCACCAACGAGACGCGCAACGGCATGGAGGATGCGAGCGCGTCATCGGGGCAGAAGTACCTGTGCGCGATCCGCGGCACCGCGGCAGGCGGCGGCTACGAGCTGGCGCTGGCCTGCGATCGCATCATCCTGGCCGACGACGGCAACTCGACCGTCGCGCTGCCCGAGCTGCCGCTGCTGGCGGTCCTGCCGGGGACCGGCGGGCTGACGCGGGTGACCGACAAGCGCAAGGTCCGCCGCGACCTCGCGGACGCCTTCTGCACGGTCGAGGAAGGCGTGAAGGGCAGCCGCGCGGTCAAGTGGCGGCTGGTCGACGAGGTGGTCCCGAACTCGCGTTTCGATGCCGCCGCGCGACAGGCGGCCGAGGCGCTCGCCGCGACCTCCGACCGGCCCGGCGGCGCCAAGGGAATCGTGTTGACGCCGCTACGGCGGAAATTCGGGGCCGACTCGGTCCACTATTCCAGCGTGAAAGTCGACATCGACCGGCCCGCGCGCCGCGCCACGGTCACCATCGCAGGCCCCGAGGGGCCGCCGCCCGCGTCCGCCGACGTGCTGATCGACGAGGGCGCGGATGCCTGGACGCTGCGGGCCGCGCGCGAGCTGGACGACGCCATCCTGCATCTTAGGCTCAACGAGCGCGAGATCGGCACGCTGGTCTTCAAGACCGCCGGGGACGCGGCGCGGGTGCTCGCGCACGACGCCTTCCTCGAAGCCAATCGCGACCACTGGCTAGCGCGCGAGATCCTGCTCTACTGGAAGCGGGTCCTGAAGCGCATCGACGTGACCTCGCGCTCGCTGGTCGCGCTCATCGAGCCGGCGAGCTGCTTTGCCGGCACGCTGGCCGAGATCGCGTTTGCGTGCGACCGCTCGTTCATGCTGTCCGGCACATTTCCCGGCGACAACAGGCCGCCTGCGGCCATGACGCTCGGACCGCTGAATTTCGGCGCCTACCCGATGTCGAACGGCCTGACCCGGCTCGACACCCGGTTCCTCGGCGAGGCCCATAGCGTCGCGGCGGGGCGCGAGCGGATCGGCCAGGCGCTCGACGCCGATCAGGCGGACGAGATGGGCCTCGTCACGTCGTCCTGCGACCATATCGACTGGGAGGACGAGGTGCGGATATTCCTGGAGGAGCGCACGAGCTTTTCCGCCGACGGGTTGACCGGCCTCGAAGCCAACCTGCGCTTCGCCGGCCCGGAGACGATGGAGACGAAGATCTTCGGCCGCCTGACCGCCTGGCAGAACTGGATTTTCCAGCGCCCCAGCGCTGCCGGTGCCGACGGCGCTCTCAAGCGCTACGGCAGCGGAGTGAAGGCGGCCTTCGATCCGGAACGTACCTAAATGCCCCGTTCCCGTCATCCCGGCCGAGCGAGAGCGAAGCTCGAGCGCGCGCCGGGATCCAGCATAGAGAATCGTCGAAGACACCTCATTGCATATTGTGTCTTCGACACCTCTATCCTGGATCCCGGATCGGCGCTCGCCAAGGCTCACGCCGTCCGGGATGACGAAATGTGAGTTGCGGTGATGCGGAGACGACCAGCCGTCTACATTTTGTCTAGCCGTAGAAATGGCACGCTTTATGTAGGCGTGACGAGCGATCTTGTTGGAAGGATTTCTCTGCATAAGCAGAATCTGTTTCACGGATTCAGCGAGCGGTATTCGGTCCACCACGTGGTCTACTACGAATTTCACGAGACCATGGTCTCTGCCATCAGGCGCGAGAAATCTGTGAAACGATGGCGCCGCGATTGGAAGATCGAACTGATCGAGAAAACCAACCCGTACTGGCGCGATCTCTATCCGGAGCTATCCGGCTTGATCGACCCGAACGCGAATGGAGGAGCCCAATGGCCGAAACCAGCCACGTCGATTACTCGACCAAGATCCCCAACAATGTCGGCCTGATGGACGACCAGCGCGTGCTGAAGGCGCTGGAGCAATGGCATCCGGGCTACATCGACTGGTGGATGACGATGGGGCCCGAGGGCTTCCAGACGTCGGACGTCTATCTGCGCACGGCGATCTCGATCGACCCCAAGGGCTGGGCGAAGTTCGATTACGTGAAAATGCCTGAGTACCGCTGGGGCATCCTGCTGGCACCGCGCGACGAGGAGCGCAAGGTGAGCTTCGGCGCTCACAAGGGCGAGAAGGCCTGGCAGGAGGTGCCCGGCGAGTACCGCGCCATGCTGCGCCGTCTCATCGTCGTGCAGGGCGATACCGAGCCCGCCAGCGTCGAGCAGCAGCGCCATCTCGGCAAGACCGCACCCTCGCTCTACGACATGCGCAACCTGTTCCAGGTCAATGTCGAGGAGGGGCGGCACCTGTGGGCGATGGTCTACCTGCTGCACAAGTATTTCGGCAAGGATGGCCGCGAGGAGGCCGAGCAGCTATTGCAGCGGCGCTCCGGCGACGTCGACAAGCCGCGCATGCTGGGCGCCTTCAACGAGGCGACGCCGGACTGGCTGTCGTTCTTCATGTTCACGTTCTTCACCGATCGCGACGGCAAGATGCAGCTCGAGAGCCTTGCGCAATCAGGCTTCGACCCGCTGTCGCGCACCTGCCGGTTCATGCTGACCGAGGAGGCGCACCACATGTTCGTCGGCGAGACGGGCGTCGGCCGCGCCATCGAGCGCACCTGCCAGGCGATGAAGGAGGCCGGCATCGAGGACCCGTACGACGTCGCGGCCGTGCGCAGGCTGGGCGTCATCGACCTGCCGACCATCCAGAAGAAGGCCAACCTGCACTTCACGCTGTCGCTCGACCTGTTCGGCTCGGAAGTCTCGACCAATGCCGCGAACTACTACAACAGCGGCCTCAAAGGGCGTTTCCAGGAGACCCGCGTCGAGGACGACCACGTGCTGACGAGCGTCACCTATCCGGTGCTGAAGCTCGTCGACAGCGAGATCAGGATGGTCGAGGAGCCGGCGCTGACCGCCATCAACATGCGGCTCAGGGACGACTACGTGAAGGACTGCCAGGGCGGCGTGTCGCGCTGGAACAAGGTGATCGAAAAGGCCGGCGTCAAGTTCGCACTGAAGCTGCCGAGCGTGGCCTTCCATCGCCACATCGGCGAGTTCCGGAATATCGAGGCCTCGCCTGACGGCCAGCTCCTATCGCAAGGGGAGTGGGAGAAAAGCAAGGACCAGTGGCTGCCGTCCAAGGAGGACGGCGACTACATCGAGAGCCTGATGCAGCCGTGCTGGGAGCGGGGCAAGTTCGCGAGCTGGATCGCGCCGCCGAAGGTCGGCATCGACAACAAGCCCGGGGACTTCGAGTACGTCAAGATCCACAACGGCTGAGTGCCGGCCGGCTTACTGTTGCGGCTTGCTTTCCGGCCGCATGCCATAGGTGTGCTCGCCCGCCGGAAAGGAGCGGTCGCGCACGCTGGCCGCATAGTCTGCGATGGCGTGGTCGATCGCCTCCCCGACCCGCCCGAACTGCCTGACGAACTTCGGCACCCTGGGCGTCATGCCGAGCATGTCTTCCATCACCAGGATCTGACCGTCGCACGCGGCGGAGGCGCCTATGCCGATGGTGGGCACAGGCACCGCTCCCGTGATCCGCGCCGCGAGCGGCTCGGCGATGGCCTCGAGAACGATCGCGAATGCGCCGGCGTCGCTGATGGCCATAGCATCGGCCTCGAGGCCGTCCCATTGGTCCTCGGTGCGGCCCTGCGCCCGGAAGCCGCCGAGCGTGTTGATCGCCTGCGGCGTCAATCCGATATGACCCATCACCGGAATCCCGCGGTCGACGAGATAACGGACGGTGTCCGCCAAGCGGCGGCCGCCCTCGAGCTTGACCGCGCTGCATCCGGTCTCCTTCAGGACGCGCGCGGCATTGCGGAAGGCGACGGCCGGGCTCTCCTCGTAGGCGCCGAAAGGCAGGTCGACCACGACCAGGGCACGCCTGGCGCCACGCACCACCGCGCGGCCGTGCATGACCATCAGCTCCAGTGACACCGGCACGGTGGTCTCGTAGCCATGCACCACCATGCCGACGCTGTCGCCCACCAGCAGAAGGTCCACGTGGGGGTCGGCAATGGCGGCGGCGGGCGCGCTGTAGGCGGTGAGCGCGACGATCGGGGCGCCCCCCTTGCGGGCGCGGATGTCGACAGAGGTCATTCGGGCCGCCGGGGCCTGGCTTGACACGGGGCTCCTCCGATGCGCAGCGCGTCTGGCGCGATTAGCTGCCGTGATACGTACAGTCGGCGGGACGCCGCGCCAAGGGCGATGGTGTCCTCCGCCGGGTCCTGATGTATACGTCAGCGGTGACACCCCTCTGCAGGAGAGCTTTCCCGTGCTTCTGGGCTGCATCGCGGACGACCTGACCGGGGCCACCGATCTTGCGCTGATGCTCACCCGCCACGGCATGCGCACGGTGCAGGTGATGGGCGTGCCGGGCGCTGACACGCCCATCGACGGCGTCGATGCGGTCGTCGTCGCGCTGAAGTCGCGCACCAATCCGGCCGAGGAGGCGATCCGCTGGTCGCTGGAAAGCGCCGAAACCTTGCTGGCCGGCGGCGCGCGTCAGCTCTTCTTCAAGTACTGCTCCACCTTCGATTCCACGGATCGGGGCAATATCGGGCCGGTGGCCGAGGCTCTTCTGGAGAAGGTCGGCGGGGAGATCGCGCTCGTCTGCCCGGCCTTTCCGGCCAACAGGCGCACTGTCTATCTTGGTCACCTCTTCGCCGGGGATGTGCCGCTCGACGAGAGCCCGATGAAGGATCACCCGCTGACGCCCATGCGCGACTCCAACCTCGTCCGGGTGCTGCAGAGGCAGACGCGGCTGAGGGTCGGGCTGGTGCCCTATTCCGTCGTCGATCAGGGTGCGGACGCCATTCGTGCGGCGCTGGCGCGCGCAGCGACCGGCGGGATGCGTTTCGCCGTCACCGACGCCGTCAGCGACAGGCATCTCGTCAACATGGGGGCGGCGGCGACAGACCACGCGCTCGTCACGGGCGGCTCGGGCGTGGCCATGGGTCTGCCGGACAACTTCGCCCGCAAGGGCCTGCTGAAGAAGACGGAGCCGGGCTGGCGCATGTCGGCGGCCAAGGGTCGTGCCCTGATCGTATCGGGGAGCTGCTCGGAGGCGACCCGCGGCCAGGTGCGCGCGGCCGAGGCGGCTGGGATTCCCTCGTTCAAGGTCGATCCGCTCGCCGTCGCGCAGGGCAGGCTGGCGGCCACCGACATCGCTTCATGGGCGGCGAGGCAGCCCGCCAGCCGCCCGGTGCTGGTCTACTCGAGCGACGAGCCGGCCAACGTCCGTGCCGTGCAGACGGAGCTCGGGCGCGAGGCCGCCGGCGCCCTCGTCGAGCGCGAGCTCGCCGCGACAGCTATGGCGCTCGTGGAGAAGGGCTTTACCCGGCTCATCGTGGCCGGAGGTGAAACCTCGGGCGCGGTTGTCGGCGCGCTCGGCGTCCGCGCGATCGAGATCGGTCCCGAGATCGATCCGGGCGTGCCGTGGACGCGCGGCCTGGACGGACGCGGCCTCGTGCTGGCGCTGAAATCCGGCAACTTCGGCGCGCCGGACTTCTTCCTGAAGGCTTGGGACCTGCTGGAATGACCGCAGCGCGGTCGATCACCTATTCCGAGAACGTCTTCGCGAACTGGCTGCGCAGCTCGGCCTTCTGCACCTTGCCCATGGCGTTGCGCGGCAGCTCCTTGGCGACGAACACCCGCTTGGGCAGCTTGAACCTGGCGAGGCGGCAGGACAGGGCCGCAAGAATCTCGGCTTCGCCGGGCGCCGTCATCCCCGGCTGCGGTGTGAGGATCGCCACCACCCCCTCGCCGAAGTCTGGATGCGGCACGCCGACTACCGCCGATTCGCCGATGCCCGGCAGGCTGTTCAGCTCCTCCTCGATCTCCTTCGGGTAGACGTTGAAGCCGCCGGTGATGATGAGATCCTTGGCCCGGCCGACGATCGTCACACGGCCGTCGCCGGCGATGGTCGCCAGGTCGCCGGTGATGAAATATCCGTCCGGCCGGAACTCCTCCTGCGTCTTCTCGGGATTGCGCCAGTAGCCCTTGAACACGTTGGGGCCCTTGACCTCGAGCACGCCGACCTCACCCGGCGCCACGGCAGCGCCCTCCTGGGTCGCGGCGCGGACCGAGATGCCGGGCAGCGCGTAGCCCACGGTGCCCGCCACCCGGTCGCCGCCGCGATAGGGGTTCGACGTGATCATGCCCGCTTCCGTCATGCCGTAGCGCTCGAGGATCCTATGGCCGGTGCGCGCCTCGAATGCCGCGTGCGTCTCCGCGAGGAGCGGCGCCGACCCCGAGATGACGAGCCGCATGCGGGCGCAATGGTCCGCCCCGAATGCCGGGTGGCCGAGCAGCCGCGTGTAGAACGTCGGCACGCCCATCATCACAGTGGCCTCGGGCATGAGGCGCATGACGGCCTCGATGTCGAATTTCGGCAGCCAGATCACCCGCGACGTGTTGAGGAATGCCGTGTTCATCGCCACGAACAAGCCATGCGTGTGGAAGATCGGCAGCGCGTGCAGCAGCACGTCGCCGGCTTCGAAACCCCAGCAGGCGTGCAGCACCTCCGCGTTCGACGCCAGGTTGCGATGCGTGATCATGGCGCCTTTGGAGCGGCCGGTGGTGCCGGAGGTATAGAGCAGCGCCGCCAGATCGTCAGAGGCGCGCGCGACAGTCGCATGATCGGCGCTCTGCCGTTGCGCCAGATCGGTGAGCGAGCCGGACCCGTCCGCCTCCATGGTCGCAATGGCTGCGATCTTGCGCTCGGCGGCGATCGGCTCCACGCGGGCGAGCTTCTCGCTCGGAACGACGATCAACGCCGGCTCGGCATCGCCGATGAAGTAGCCAAGCTCAGCGGTGGTATAGGCGGTGTTGAGCGTGTTGAAGACCGCGCCCGTCTTCAGCGTCGCCAGGTAGAGGTGCACGTTGGCGAGCGATTTCTCGACCTGCGCCAGAACGCGGTCACCGGGCTTGATGCCGAGGGCGACCAGAGCGTTGGCCATGCGCGCCACATCGTCGGCGAGGTCGGCGTAGGAGACGTCGGAAGCGCCGGGGATCGTGAAGGCCGCCGCCTCGCCCGCGGCGCGGAACCGCTCTTCGAAGGCCGCGTAGAGATTACCGTCGATCGCCATCTTCTCTTGCCGTGTGCTGAGGGCCTCGCGCCGGGCCGCCGGCGCCGGAGCCAGGGGATAAAACGGCTTTTGACTGCGGGAGGCAAGACCCGGCAGTCTCGCGCCGCCCATCACGCCGCAGCGCTGCGCCCCGCATCAGCCGCCCGATGCGACCGGAGCCGCGGATCAGTCCCGCCTCTCCCCGGCGGGCATCGTGACCGGCTCGGGGCAAGACTCGGCCTCACCGCGAGGATCGAGCTCGAAGATGATCTGCGTCGTCCGCGGCACCGCGATAAAACCCTCCTTGTGCTCCGCGGGAAGCTTGGGCCGCAACCTGACGCGGACCACCATGGCGATCGCAATCAGCAGGTGCGCCGCCGCAGAGTGCAGGAAAAGCGCACCATGCCCAGCCTTGCCCATCACGAACCCGGCGATGATGGGGCCCAAGACGGCGCCGATCGAGAACGTCAGCAACAGTCCGCTCGACACCTCCACGGCGCGCTTTTTGTGCACGAGGTCGTTCGCGTGGGCGACGCAGAGCGTGTAGACCGGGAAAGCGCAGCATCCATACAGAACGGCGAGCGGGAAGATGGCCGTCGGACTGCTGGTGCTGAGGACATAGAGCCCGACTCCTGCCGCCGCGGCCGTGCCGCCGATGGCCACCAGCAGCGGACGGCGGCCAACCCGGTCGGACAGGTATCCGATCGGCCACTGGCTGGCGGCGCCGCCGAGGACCGCAACCGTCATGAACATCGCGACCTCTGACAGCGAGAACCCGGCGCTGCGGCCATAGATCGGCGCCAGTGTCCAGAATCCGCTGTTCGCGAGGCCCGTGAAGAAGCAGCCGACCACGGCCGCCGGAGAGACGCTGAAAAGCCAGGCCAGCCGCAGCTTCGCCGTCCTGGGCGGGTTGGGCGCCGACGTCGCCGTGAGCGCGACGGGAACGGCCGCCAGCGAGTAGAGTATGGCGACGAGCGAGAACAGCTCGAACCCCTTCGGGCTCGCCAGCGCCATCATCTGCATCCCGAGCGTCACCACCGTCAGGTTGACGACGGTGTAGGAGGCGAGCACGCGGCCGCGCGTCTCCATGCTCGATGCGCCGCACAGCCAGCTCTCGATGCCCATGAACAGCCCGGCGAAGCAAAGTCCGTTGAGCGCCCTCAACGCCGACCAGGCAATCGGCTGCGGCCAGATCGCATGCAAGAGCGGGGTGATGGTGGCGATGGCCGTGAAGGCGACGAAGGCCCGGATATGACCCACCCGGGCGATCACCAGAGGCGCGAGCAGACAGCCGGCCATCAGCCCGGCATAGTAGCCGGAGCCCATCAGGCCGATCTCGAGCCGCGAGAACAGCTCGATGTCGGCGCGCAAGGGAAGCAGCACACCGAGGAGCCCGTTGCCCATCAGAAGAATGGCGGCAGCGATGAGCAGCGCGGTGACGGGTCTGAGGAGGCCGGCCATTTGGGCTCGAGGGCTTGCGGTGAGATCACGCGGCAGAAGGACGAATCAGCAGCAGCTTGCCATACGCGTGGCATCCGCCAGGATTTTGACGTGATCGAAGGCCAGCGGCAATGTGCGCCAGTCGCCGATCCACTGCGCGGCCGCCGCATCGTCGCCGGCCTGGACCTTGCTCGAGCGCACGCGCGTCATGAAGACGACCGAAGCCGTATGGCCGCGCGGGTCGCGCTCGGGATCGGAGTAGACGCCGACCAGGGTGAGCCGCCCGGCCTTGACGCCGGTCTCCTCCAGCAGCTCGCGCCGGCACGCGTCCTCCACCGTCTCACCGACATCCACGAACCCGCCGGGCAGGGCGAGCTGGCCCCGGAACGGCGGGTTCCTCCGCTCGATCAGCAGAACCTGGCCCCGCGGGTTGAAGACGACGCAGTCGACCGTCAGCAGCGGCGTTCTGGGGCGCGACATTGCGGGTCTCCGAAAAAGTCCGGCGCGGTGAACCCCCGGCCTCGAGGGGAGAACATACAGTACGCTCTCCCCTCTTCATCGCGGATGGGGTGTCCTTGCGCCGACGCCGCGTCTTTGGCCCCACCCACCCGCGCGCCTTCCGGCGCCCTGCCCTCCCCGTCGAGGAGAGGGGTGCAAGAGCGACGGGCTCCCCTCCCCCTTGCGGGGAGGGGTCGGGGGCGGGGGTACTCTACGCCAACGCTGCGCGACGACAGTGCAGCAGCGACTACTCCGCCGCCACGCTCACCGTTGTCGGATCGGTGAGCGACTGCAGCAGGTCGGCCTGGCGGCGCTTTGCGGTCCTGTAATTGGCGAGCTTCACGTGGCCGAAGCCTTTGACCTCCAGCGGCAGCTCGGCGAGGACCACCGCGGTGCTGTGATTGGCCTGGTCGAGCCGGGCGGCGATCTCGTCGAGCAGGCGCTCGTAGTCGGCGATCATCTGCCGCTCGAGCTTGCGCTCGGCCGAATAGCCGAACACGTCCCAGCGGGTGCCGCGCAGCGCTCTGCCCTTGGCCAGCAGCCTGAACACCGGCAGCATCCAGCCGCCGAGGCGGATCTTGCGCGGGTGGCCGGTGACCTTGTCCTTGTGGAAGCGGGCGAGCAGCGGCGGCGCCAGGTGGAACTCCATCGCGCGCACGCCATCGAACTGCTCGGCCACCTGCTGCTGGAACGTGCCGTCGGTGAACAGCCGCGCGACCTCGTACTCGTCCTTGTAGGAGAGCAGCTTGTGATAGGCGCGGGCCACCGCCGCCGCCAGCCCCGACCGGCCCGGCGCCTTCTCCTTCTCCATGCCCGCGATCCAGGCCACCTTGGAGCGGTAGCGCGCCGCCAGTTGCTCATCCTGGTAGGCAGCGAGGTGGCGGGCGCGGAACGCGATGATGTCGTCGAGCGTCTGCGGCTCGCGGGCGTGCAGCTCCACCGGCCTCGCGATGCGGTCTATAGAGTGACGGTCGTGCGCGGCCAGGCGGCCGAGCCGGAACGCCGAACGGTTCATCTCCACCGCCGCGCCGTTGAGGGCAATGGCCTGCTCGATGGCGGCTGCGCCGACCGGCACGTGGCCAAGCTGATAGGCATAGCCCAGCAGGAACATATTGGACGCGATCGAATCGCCGAACAGCTTCACCGCATAGTCGTGCGCATCGAAGGTGTGGAGCGGACCCTTGCGCACGCGGTCCGCGATCGCCTGCAGCAGCTTCGCGCCGGGCACCACCAGGCCCGGGTTGCGCGTGAAGTCGCCAGTCGTCATCTCGTGCGTGGAGACGACCACCGCCGTCTCACCGGGCCTGATCGTCTCCAGGATCTTGTTGGAGGCCGTGACCACCAGGTCGCCGCCCATGACGAGGTCGGCGTTGGCGACGCCGACGCGGATGGCATGGATCTCATCGGCCGAGCGTGCGACGCGCATGTGGCACGCCACGGCGCCGCCCTTCTGGGCGAGGCCCGTCATGTCGATGCTGCCGAAGCCCTTGCCCTCGATATGGGCCGCTTGTCCGAGCACCGCGCTGATGGTGACGACGCCGGTGCCGCCGACGCCGGTGACCAGCATCGAGTACGGCCCGTCAAGGCGCGGCGGCGTGGGCTCGGGCACGCTCGCTGCAAGGCTGTCGAGCCCGTTGTTGGCACCGGAGCCCTTCGACTTCCTCACCTTGGCCCCGTGCAGTGTCACGAAGCTGGGGCAGAACCCCTCGACGCAGGAGAAGTCCTTGTTGCAGGCCGACTGGTCGATGGCGCGCTTGCGGCCGAGCTCGGTCTCGAGCGGGACGACCGCGACACAGTTCGACGTCCTGCCGCAATCGCCGCAGCCTTCGCAGACGGCCGGGTTGATGAAGACGCGCTTGTCCGGATCGGGGAACTCGCCGCGCTTGCGGCGGCGCCGCTTTTCGGCGGCGCAGGTCTGATCGTAAATGAGCGCGGTGACGCCCTCGCCCTCCGCGAGGGATCTTTGAACCGCCATCAGATCGCGCCGATGACTGACGGGGATGCCGGCGGGCAGCCGCTTCGCGCCTTTGTACTTGCCGGGCTCGTCGGTCACCACCTCGACGCGGCGCACCCCCTCCGCGAGAAGCTGGCTCGCGATCTGAGGCACGCCGATGTGGCCGTCGAGCTTCTGGCCGCCGGTCATGGCGACCGCATCGTTATAGAGCACCTTGAAAGTGATGTTGGTGCCGGCCGCCAGCGCGGCGCGGATGGCGAGGCTGCCCGAGTGGATATAGGTGCCGTCGCCGAGGTTCTGGAAAACGTGACCGCGTTTGGAGAACGGGGCTTCGCCGATCCAGTTGGCGCCCTCGCCGCCCATCTGCGTGAAGCCCTCGGTCGAGCGCTCCATCCACTGGGCCATGTAGTGGCAGCCGATGCCGGCATAAGCGCGCATGCCCTCCGGCACCACCGTCGAGGAGTTGTGCGGGCAGCCGGCGCAGAAGTAGGGCGTGCGCAGGAACGCCTCGGGCTGAGCGGGCCGGTTGCCCTTGAGCTGCTTCAGCTCCGCCACCTTGGCCTTCAATGCCTCGCCGCCGGCATTCTGCCGGATCAGCCGCTCGCCCACCGCAATTGCGATGTCGGTCGGCTCGAGCGCGCCCTTGGCGGGAAACAGCCACTGCTCGCTCTCGTCCTTCTTGCCGATCACGCGGGGGCGGTTGGGCGTGTCGAAGAGCTGCTCCTTGACCTGCGTCTCGATCAGCGAGCGCTTCTCCTCGACCACCATGATAGTGTCGAGGCCATCCGCGAAGCTGGCGATGCCGTGCGGCTCGAGCGGCCACACCATGCCGACCTTGTAGAGCCGGATGCCGAGCTCGTTCGCCTTCACCTCGTCGATGCCGAGCTCGTCGAGTGCCTGGCGCACGTCGAGATAGCTCTTGCCCGTGGTGACGATGCCGAGCTTCGGCCGCCCGCCGCCGCTCATCACGAGGCGGTCGAGCTTGTTGGCCCGCGCGAAGGCGAGCATCGCGGCGCGCTTGTAGTCGTGCAGCCGCGCCTCCTTCGCGAGCGGCTGGTCACCGAGCCTGATGTTGAGCCCGCCCGCCGGCATCCGGAACTCGTCCTCGCCGGGAATCTTCACCACAACGCGGTCGATGTGACCGTCGACGGTCGCCGTGCTCTCGATGTTGTCCTTGACGCACTTGAGCGCCACCCACACGCCGGCAAAGCGCGACAGCGCGAAGCCGATGAGGCCATAGTCCAGGATCTCCTGCACGCCCGCCGGGTTGAGCACGGGGATCATGAAATCCACCATCGCGAACTCGGACTGGTGCGCGGAGGTGGAGCTTTCGCAGGTGTGATCGTCGCCGAGGAGCGCGAGCACCCCGCCGTGCTTCGAGGTGCCGGCGTGGTTGGCGTGGCGGAACACGTCGCCGGTGCGGTCGACGCCGGGGCCTTTGCCGTACCAGATGCCGAATACGCCGTCGTACTTGCCTTCGCCGCGAAGCTCTGCCTGCTGCGAGCCCCACAAGGCGGTCGCGGCAAGATCCTCGTTGAGGCCCGGCTGGAAGCGGATGCAATGCTTCTCGACGATCGTGCGTGCACGCTCGAACGCGCCCTCGAGCCCGGCTATGGGAGAGCCGCGGTAGCCTGTTACATAACCGGCCGTGTTCATGCCGGCCCGTTCGTCCCGGACCCTCTGCATCAGCGCCAGCCGGACCACCGCCTGCGTTCCTGTCAGGATCTGCCGGCTCTCGATGAGATCGAACTTGTCGCTCAGACTGACTGCGCGCTTCGGCATTGGGCACCTCGGCTTTGGGCATCGACGCGGGCCACGCGCGCCGAGCCGGCCCCGACTAGGTCAGTGATGCTGACATAATCCATACGCGAGTGGCGCCGGAAGAGCAAACGCAGGGGATGGGCCCCGCACCTCTCATGCAATGTTGGCCCGCACAAGCCGGGATGCAACCTGCTGGCCGTGCGCTGCAGCGAAAACAAGAAACGAGACGTGCAGGTCAGGCCGACAGCGGCATCGGATCCGGTTCCCCCAGCAGCCACCTGAACGCCATGTAGCTGGCTCCGATGCGGGCGGCGTCGGGCGAGGCGGAGCCGGCCTCGTCGATCAGGGCGGCTGTCGCGGCGTCGACGGCGGCGGCGAGCGCAACCGGGAATTCGGAGATCGACAGCGTCGGCACGCGCGCCATGGTCTGCTCGACCACGCTTTCGTGGGCGAGCGCCTCGGCCAGCGACAGCGCAAGCTCGCGGGCGGCAACGCCTTCCAGCGCAATGCGCTCGGCGGCGCCGAGCCGTTCCCACAGGCTGAGCCGCACCTCGAGCGCGACAGGCACGCCGTTGCGATGGATGCCTCCGCGATAGAAGTGCGTCGCGGCTTGGGGCAAGCCGAGCACCAGGCCAGCGAGCGGATTGCCCCATTCCGCAGCCGCAAGGCGGCCTTCAGCGAGGGCAGCGCCCAGCTCCGCCGGGGGCAGAGCGACAGGCTCGACCCCCAGCGCGCGTGCGATGGAGCGACCGGGCCCGGGCAGAGCGATTGCGCCGCCGGCAAGGTCCGCGGCGTCTGTCAGGGGGCGGTTGGCCCACAGACCGCATCTCGCGCCCGTATGTCCGGCCAGCAGCGGTTTCGACCCGCGTCGCGCCGCGAGGTCGTCCCACAGCATCTGTCCACCGCCTATCGTGAGCCAGGCCTGATGACGTCCCGGCTCGAGGCCGAACGCTCCGGGCAGCCCGGCGAAGAAGGCAAGGCCGGGCTCGACGTCGGGATCGAGCATCGCAAACGTGAGATCCGCATGGCTCGAAGCCGCTGCGTGGTCCTGCACGATGCGATAGCTGGCTCCGAGCACCTGCTGAAGCCGCGTCGCCATGCGCGCCGCGGCATCTCCGAGCACGGGCACGTCGGGGCCCCACGGCGTGGCGAGGACCAGCGCCTCGAGTCCGCGGGCGAGCGCCGGTGCAGCGATCTCTGGGGTTTCGGCATCTGGTGCAGCCTGCGCGGCCGCAACTGCCAAGCCAAGGCTCGAACCTGCCGCCGCCGTCGTGGTCTTCAGAAAGGTCCTGCGGTCCATGCCCGGCACTCCCTTGCGCAAGGGTCGTGGAACGCCCCGCATCCCGGCATCAAACCCCAACCGGGCCTCGCTGACAATGGCTCTCAGGCCGAGGACGGATCAGTGCGATCCCAGCATCTGGCTGACCATGTGGAAAAAGGCCTCGGGCCCGGTATACCCGGCGATGCGGCCGGCCTCGCGGCCCTCGACCAGCAGCACCACCGTGGGCACGATCGTCAGCGGGCCGGCGAGCGCCGGCTCAAGCGGGCCGGCGTGCTGCACATCGACGAACCGGATCGGGACCTCGGCCGCCCTTTTCGACTTGAGATAATCGGGCAGGACGTCGCGGCGGAACAGCCCGCAGTAGATGCAGCCGTCTGTCTCGAACACGATCAGCTCACGCCCGCCGTCGGCCTGCAGGACCGTCTCGATGTCGCGCGCGGCGCGGCCGGCGATGGACAACATGGCCGCCATGGCGACGACGATCAGTGCACCTATGAGCCCGCGCGACACCCCGCCCCTCCAAACGCATGACCAGACATGTGGCTCACGAGCCGGAGGGCTCGAGGCCACGCACGGAGGATAACCCGGCGGACCGGGGCCGGCAGGGCAGTTATGACCGAGTGGTTAAGCCGAGTGCTGAATCCGGCCATAGGCCCCACCAGCACTCTCCGAGCGCGCATTTCGCGCTCAGACCTTGATTTTCAGCCTCTTGTCGCCGCTGGCTCGCGCCCTTTCGATGGCGGCAAGCACCTTGGGCGGCGACATCGGCAACTCGGTGAAGCGAAGGCCGGTGGCGTTCTCGAGCGCATTGGCGATGGCCGCCATGGGGGGGCACGATCGGGGTCTCGCCAACGCCGCGCACGCCGTAGGGATGCCGCGGGTTGGGCACCTCGACGATGACCGTGTCGATCATCGGCAGATCGGACGCGACCGGGATGCGGTAGTCGAGGAAGCCCGGGTTCTGCAGCCGCCCGTCTTCGCCATAGACGTATTCCTCGTTGAGCGCCCAGCCGATGCCCTGCGCCGCGCCGCCCTGATACTGCCCCTCGACATAGCCCGGGTGCACGGCCCTGCCCGCGTCCTGAATGACCGTGTAGCGGATGATGCCGACCCGGCCCGTCTCGGGATCGACCTCGACGTCGGCGATATGCGTGCCGAAGCTCGGCGCCGCGCCGTGGGCGGTGATCGAGGCATTGCCGACGACGGGCCCGCCCGTCTTGCCGGCGAGCCGGCCGATGTCGCCGAGGCTGAGCGGCTGGTGCTTGCCGGCGTTCCCACCCGCCGGCTTCACCATGCCGTCCTCGAACGTCACGGCCTCGGCAGGCAGCTCCCACAGCTTCGCAGCCCTGGCGCAGGCCTGGCCGATCACCTGCCTCGCCGCCTCGACCACAGCCATGCCGCCGGCGAACGTCGAGCGGCTGCCGCCGGTCAGGAAGTTGTAGCCGAGCGAGGCGGTATCCGCGATCAGCGGCCGGATGTGCGAAACGTCGACGCCCAGCTCCTCCGCCGCCATCATGCACAGCGAGGCTCGCAGGCCGCCGATGTCCGGTGTCCCCGCCACCAGGTTGAACGTGCCGTCCTCGTTGAGCTGGAGCTGGACGGTGGTCTCGCCGCCGATGTTGAACCAGAAGCCGGAGGCGACGCCGCGCCCCTGATTCGGTCCGAGCGGCGCCGACCAGTGCGGATGCGTCTTCGCCGCCTCGAGGCTCTCGACGAGCCCGATCGGCCCGAACTTCGGCCCGTAGGCGGCCTTCGTGCCCTCCCTGGCGGCATTCTTCAGCCGGAAGTCGATCGGGTCGAGCCGGAGCGCATCGGCGAGCTCGTCGACGACGCACTCGACGGCGTACTCGGAGATGGGCGCGCCCGGCGCACGGTAGGCCGCCACCTTCGGCCGGTTCGTGACGACGTCGAAACCGACGGCCTTGACGTTGGCGAGGTCGTAGGGTGCGAAGGCGCACATGGCGCCCGGCCCGACCGGCGAGCCCTGGAAGGCGCCGGCCTGGTAATTGAGCAGCGCTTCGGCCGCCGTGATGCGCCCGTCCTTTCTGGCCCCGATCTTGACGCGCATGCTGGCGCCGGATGTCGGGCCGGAGGCGCGGAACACCTCCTCGCGGCTCATCACCATTTTCACGGGCCGCTTCGCCTTGGCGGACAGCGCCAGGGCGACCGGCTCGAGGTAGACGACCGTCTTGCCGCCGAAGCCGCCGCCGATCTCCGTCGCCGTCACACGGATCCTCGAGATGTCCCAGCCGAGCAGCCGGGCGCAGTGAGCGCGGACGATCCAGTGCCCCTGCGTCGTCACCCACAGGTCGCTTTGCCCGTCCTCGGCGACAGTGGCGAGGCACGCGTGCGGCTCGAGGTAGCCCTGATGCACGGGCTTCGTCCTGAACTCGCGCTCGATGACGACATCAGCCTCGGCGAATCCCTTCTCGACATCGCCGAGCGCGAACTCCACCCGCTTGGCGATATTGGAAGGCCGTTTCGGCGCGGGCTCCACACCGGCCGTTATCATGTCCTCGTGCAGCAACGGCGCATTCGGCTGCATGGCCTCGTCGACGTCGAGCACGTGCGGCAGCACCTCGTACTCGACCTCGATCAGCTTCAGCGCCTCTTTGGCGATGCTGGCGCTGGTGGCCGCCACCGCGGCTACCGCATGGCCCTCGTAGAGCGCCTTTTCGCGCGCCATCACGTTGCGCACGAGATCGCGGTAGTTGATCAGCATCTCGCCGGCGGGCACGAACTCGGAGGCCTGGTCGGCGAAGTCGTCGCGGGTGACGATCGCCTTGACGCCCGGCAGCCCGGCGGCTTTCGAGGTGTCGACCCGCTTAATGCGCGCGTGCGGGTGCGGGCTGCGCAGCACCCGGCCGACGAGCTGGCCGGGCAGGTTGTAGTCGGCGCCGAACTTGGCGCGGCCCGTCACCTTGTCGACGCCGTCGGGACGGACGGGGCGGGTGCCGATCACCTTGAGCCCGGCGGGACCCCCGGCATCGCGGACGCGTTCCTGCATGGCTCAGGCCCTCCTCATCTCGGCGGCGGCATCCATCACGGCGCGCACGATCTTGTCGTAGCCGGTGCAGCGGCACAGATTGCCGGCCAGCCAGTAGCGCACCTCGGTCTCCGTCGGGTCGGGGTTGCGGTCGAGCAGCGACTTGGCCGCAACCAGGAATCCCGGCGTGCAGATGCCGCACTGCAGGGCGGCATGCTCCAGGAACTTGCGCTGCAGCGGGTGCAGCTCCTCCCCGCGGCCCATGCCTTCGATGGTTTCGACCGACTTGCCGCTGGCCTCGATGCCCAGCATCAGGCACGAGCACACGAGCCGGCCGTCGACCAGCACGCTGCAGGCGCCGCAATCGCCGGTGCCGCAGCCTTCTTTGGTGCCCGTGAGCTCCAGCTCATCGCGCAGGACGTCGAGCAGCGTCTGCTGCGTCTCGCACAGCGCCTCGACCGGGTCCCCGTTCACCGTAAACGCGATGTGATGCTTCGCCATCAGCGTGACCTCGCCCGCTCGTAGGCCTTCTGCGCCGCGCGCCGCGTCATGACGCCGGCGACCTTGATCCGGAATTCCCGCGTGCCGCGCTTGTCGTCGATCGGCTGGCAGGCGGCGCGCACCGCCTCCTCGAGCCGGGACAGCGTCTTGCCGTCGAGCGTGCTGCCGATGAGCGCCTTGCCGGCCTCAGGGACCAGCAGCGGCCGCGCCGCGACGGCGCCGAGGGCGACGCGCGCATCCGCGATGCCGCCGCTGCCGTCGAGCGTGAGGCTCACGCCGGCGCCGACCACGGCGATGTCCATCTCCGTCCGCGGGATGAAGCGCAGGTAGGCATCGGCCGCGCGCGGCGGCCGCGGCGGCAGCAGGAAGGAAGCAACGATCTCTCCCCGACCCAGGGACAGGCGGCGCGGGCCGAGGACGATGTCCTCCACTGCAATGTCGCGACGCCCGCCGGGACCGACGGCCGTCGCCCTTGCACCCGCTGCGATCAGCGCCGGAACGCTGTCCGCAGCCGGGGAGCCGTTGCACAGGTTGCCGCCCAGCGTCGCGCGTCCCTGGATCTGGGTCGACCCGATCAGGTTCGCCGCCTCGATGACGCCCGGCCAGACTGATTTGAGCTCCGGGTGCTCCTTCAGCTCGGCGCCGGTGACGGCCGCGCCGATCCTGTAACCGCCGGCTTCGCGCCTCACCTCCCGCAGCTCGCCGATCCGCTTGACGTCGACCAGGAGCTGCGGCTCGACGACATCGGTCTTGAGCTGCACGAGCAGATCCGTGCCACCGGCCAGGACCCGGGCTTCGCCCGCTTCCGAAGCCAGGAGCGCGACCGCGGCCTCCAGCGTTTCCGGTGACTCGTATCGCATGGATCTCTCTTTTACTCTCTCGATTTTCTGATTGCTGAGGGCTTCACCCTAGCAAATCACAGGGCGGAGCCCGCGCCAACTGTCCTGCGGCACCAGCGAGTCCGACCGGACCGCGCCGTCGCCTGCTTTGCCTTCCGTTCGTTCCCGATCTGGCGGTAGAGTAGCTGAAAACCTTCGTCGCAAGCACTGCCGCGCAGAACCTCGGCTCGAGCTCGATAGAAACGGGAGGCAACCATCATGTCCATCAGCCGTCGCAACTTCATCGCCACTGCCGGCGCGAGCCTCGCGGCTCCCGCCGTCCTTCGCGTCTCGCGGGCAAATGCCGCCGAGGTGACGCTGAGGCTCCACCATTTCCTGCCGGCCGTCTCCAGCGTGCACACCTACCTGCTGGCCCCCTGGACCAAGCGCATCGAGAGCGAGACCGGCGGACGTCTGAAGATCGACATCTATCCCTCCATGCAGCTCGGCGGCGCGCCGCCGCAACTCTACGATCAGGCCAAGGACGGGGTGGCGGACATCATCTGGTCCTTGCCCGGCTACACGGCGGGGCGGTTCCCCTCGACGGAGGTCTTCGAGCTGCCGTTCGTCGCCTCGCGCATGGCCCGGGTCAATGCGCGTGCGGCCCAGGAGTTCGCCGAGCAGCACCTGAAAGAAGAGACGAAGGACGTCCGGCTGCTGTGCTTCTGGTGCCATGACCAGGGGGTCATCCATTCCAGGCGTCAGGTGCGGACCATGGATGACCTCAAGGGCCTCAAGCTGCGCTTTCCGACGCGGCTCGCCGGCGAGGCGCTGAAGGCGCTCGGGGCCAGCCCGATCGGCATGCCGGTCCCTCAGGTTCCGGAGAGCCTGGCCCAGGGTGTCATCGACGGCGCCGTGGTCCCGTGGGAGGTGGTGCCCTCGATCAAGGTGCACGAGCTCGTCAAATATCACACCGAGATTCCCGGGTCCCCGACCTTCTACACAGCCTCCTTCATGCTCGCCATGAACAAGGCGAAGTACGAGGGCCTTCCCGACGACCTGCGCAAGGTGGTCGACGCACAGTCGGGGATGGCGTTCGCTACCGAGGCCGGCAAGATGTTCGACGATATCGGGGTGAAGGTTTCCGATATGGTCAGGAATCGGGGCAACACCATTACGACGATCGACGAGTCCGAGAAGGCGAAGTGGATCAAGACGACGGAGCCTGTCATCGAGGGCTGGATCAAGCAGATGCAAGGGCGCGGCATCGACGGCGGCAAGCTGCTCGACGCCGCCAGGGCCTCGCTCGCCAGGTTCGAGAAGGTTTGAGGAAGGCCCAGCCGGGCTGTCGAGAGAGCAGGGAGATCAAAACATGCCGAAAGGCTACTGGGTCGGGCGCGTCACCGTGACAAATCCCGACGGGTACAAGGACTACGTCGCCGCCAACGCCGAGCCCTTGCGCAAGTACGGCGGGCGGTTCCTCGTTCGCGGCGGCAAATACGAGACCCGCAGCGGCACCGAGCGCCAGCGGCACGTCGTCATCGAGTTCGACAGCTTCGAGCAGGCCAAAGCCTGTTACGACTCGCCCGAGTACCAGGCCGCAGCCAGGATCCGCGACGCCAACGGCATCGTCGATATGGTGATCGTCGAAGGCCTCTGAGGCTCGGCATTGCAGCAACGGATAAGGGCCGCCTTGCGGGCGGCCCTCTGCTTTGCCTCGCGTGCTGAAGCGCCTATTTCAGCGGCGGCGGCGGAGCCTGGCGGCCGTGGAACAGGTCCACCTTCCAGTTGACGCCGAGGCGGACCGAATGCACCTCGGTTTGGGAGTCGAGGTCGAGGCGCTCATATTCGTCGCCAATCGAGAACAGACGCTCGCTGTCATAATCCGTATAGCGGTACTCTAGCTTCAGGAACAGGTTGTCGCGCATCTGCTGCTCGACGCCGCCGCCGACGAACCAGCCGGCGAGCGACGTGCCGCCGGAGATCGATTCCCACTCGGAGCTGACCCTCCAATCCAGGTCTGCCTGGGCATAGCCGGCGGTGACGAACCACATCGTGCAGCAGGACCGGACGAGCCCGAGCCGGGCGCCGACGGCCCAGCTATCGGTGATCTCGGCATCGAGCCGGGCGAACTCCAGGAGCGACGCATCCGTCTCGAGATCGCCGAAAGAGTAGTCGCCGAACACGCCGATCACGAACCCAGGGTGGACCTGCCGGTCGTAGCCGAGGCTGATGACGCCCTGGAAGCCCTTGCTGCTGATGCCGTCGAGATTGAAGATGTTGAACGTCTCCATCCCCTCGTAGTCTTCGACGGCCTTCAGGTCCAGTTCGGTCGATGCAATGCCGTAGCCCGCCGCGGCTCCGATGTAGAGCCCGTTCCAGTTGGCCTGGCAGCAATCCACCGGCGGCAGGTCCTTCACCGACCCGTACGCGTAACCGTCCGCGAGTGCCGTTCCAGCCGAAACCGACAATGCGGTTCCCGCTGCAAGCCCGATCAGCGTCTTCTTCATCTGTGCCCCTCTGGGTAGCGCAAGTTGGGTGGCGGCCCGATTACGCGGCCCACAGGTCGGTCGGCGGCGAACCGCCGTTCCGACACTCCAGGTTCAGACAAGGAAGTGATTCGCGTTAGAAGTCGACGACGCTGGAGCTGCTCCTCAGTGTGCTGTTTCGCAAACGACACAGGAGTGCGCGCCGGAAGCCACAACTCAGGGTGGCTTAGATGCAATCGCTTCCGCGAGATGGTCGGGGTGGTCTCGGCTATCCGGTCCGCGAGGTCTGCTCGCGCGCCGCCGATACCGTATTCTTCAGCAGACAGGCGATGGTCATCGGCCCGACGCCGCCGGGAACCGGCGTGATGGCGCCGGCGATGCGCGCGGCCTCCTCGTAGGCGACGTCACCAACCAGCCGCGCCTTTCCGCCCGGCCCCTCGACGCGGTTGATGCCGACGTCGATGACGATCGCCCCTGGCTTGATCCAATCTCCGCGCACCATTCCGGGGCGGCCCACGGCAGCGATCACCAGGTCGCCCCGGCGCACAACAGCCGGCAGGTCCCTGGTGCGCGAATGGGCGATCGTCACGGTGCAGTCCTCGCGCAGCAGGAGCTGCGCCACCGGCTTGCCGACGATATTGGACCGCCCGATCACGACCGCCTCGAGCCCTTTCAACTCCGGCTGCACGGATTTGGCGAGGATGACGCACCCGGCCGGGGTGCACGGCACCAGCGAGCGCTCGCCCGCGGAGAGGCGTCCCACGTTCACGGGATGAAAGCCGTCGACGTCCTTGGCCGGGTCGATCGCCTCGAGCACCTTGCGGGCGTCGATCTGGCCGGGCAGCGGCAGTTGCACCAGGATGCCGTGGACATCCGTCGAGCGGTTGAGGTCCGCTATCAGCTTCAGCAGGTCCGCCTCGCTGGTCGAGGCGGCCAGCTTGTGCTCGAAGGACCTCATGCCGGCTTCGACGGTCTGGTGCGCCTTGTTGCGCACGTAAACCTGGCTGGCAGGATCCTCGCCGACGAGCACCACGGCGAGGCCCGGGGTCACGCCCGCCTCGCGCCGCATCGTCTCGACGTCGGCGGCAACGGACCGGCGCACCTCCGCGGCGATGGCCTTGCCGTCGATCACTTTCGCACCCGCCATGTGGCTCTCCTCAGCTCCCCTGGCGCGATCTCACGCCGTCGATACCCGCCAGCCTGCCCGCCAGCACCAGCCGCAGCGCCTCCGGGTTGCCGGCAATCGCCACGGTCTTGAGCCGCGACCTTCCGCCCGCCGCAACCGTCACGGCGGTCTTCGGCAAGCCCAGCCAGTCGGCTATGAGGCGCTCCAGCGCCGCATTGGCCGCACCGTCTTCGGGAACCGCCCGCACGCGCGCCTTCAGCGCCATCCCTTCCGCCGTCTCCTCGAGGCCTTCGATGCCCTCGCGCTGCGACCGCGGCGTCAGCCGCACTCTGATGGCGAGCCCGGTGGGAATCGGGCGCCAGGGGGCATCGCCGGTCCCGTGAGGCGTCACCCGCGCATCAGCCCGTCGATGAGCCAGCCGCGAATGACGACCGAGCGCAGGAAGAAGATGGCGAGCAGCAGTACGATGGGCGACAGATCGATGCCGCCGAGGTCCGGCATGTAGCGGCGGATCGGCCGCAGCAGCGGCTCCGTCACGGCATTGAGCCCCTGCCAGACCGTCCTGACGAACTGGTTGTAGGGATTGATGACGTTGAACGCGATCAGCCAGGAGAAGACGACGCTGGCAATGACCACCCACGTGTAGAGGTTGAGCAGGTAGTCGACGAAGAGCAGCAGGGGTATCATCGCGCGCGCTTCTCCAAGGGTTCGGTGCCGCACAGGTGTAAACGAACCCATGCGCGCGGGGCAAGCGCGGCCGCGGCGACGGACACCGCCGCGGGCGCGGCAGCCCGCCGCTGCGGCGCCCTGGTCCGCCTGCCCGCCTTGCTTGACAAGCACCCGGGGCGCCCCCTAAATGCCACCTCCCCGCGCCATTTCCCGCGCGTCCGGGGCCGTAGCTCAGATGGGAGAGCGCTGCAATCGCACTGCAGAGGTCAGGGGTTCGATTCCCCTCGGCTCCACCAATTTTAACCTTGAAAATCAGACGGTTACGAGCGGCTTACACTACCCATGCAAGCTCATGCCGCTTCGAGGTAAGCATGAGGTAAGCAGCGCGCGGCAAATCGCCGTGCCATAGCTCCGGCATGACGCAACTCTCTGTAGGCGAAGTGTATAGCGTCGCGATGGATGCATGCTCACTTGTGGCCCCCCTGATTGCCCCCTCGACGCAGCCATGACCTGACGCAACCCGACCCTTGGAGCGCACTTCGGATCGCCCGATGAGGCGTCCGATACAACCGGACAGGATCAAAACCCGTACCGTCGAGGGAGAGGCCAGGCGCGGCGCGGGAGGCGGCAAAGTCATAGAAGGCTGCCTGCAGACGAGTAACAGCGACCGGCAGACCCTGCTGGCGCGCCGACCCACCTGAAGTCTCACGATTACTCGGAGGACGCGCTGCGGGTCTCCCTTGAAGCCCACCGAGAAAGCGAACTCCGTATAGCCATGGCGGCCGTCCTCTCGACGGGCGGCGCCGCTCAGAGGCGCGGCCACTGCTTCGGCCGCGGCTCTGACACTCATCGATTTGCCCGCCATGCCTTCGTCGAAGCACGTGAACCGATATCAATCGAACCCCGTCCAGTCGGACTTGACCAGAACCCCGTGTTGATCGGAGGTTTCCTGAATTTCGCTTTGATCCCGCCAGTTTGCTCGCCGTTCGCTTGCAAAGCTGTTGATCGTCCAAACATTCACGTCCAAAATTGGGGACATCTGCCCGAAAATCAAAGAAACGTGCCGGGCGTGTCCGCCGCGTCATTCTAGCCGAGTCTATCATGGCCCCTGATCGACTGAACCGGTCTTCCAATGCCGAGGCACCCCCCCCCCCCCCCGCAACTTCCGATCGGGCCATGGCGGATAGGTCGGACGCAGTCCCGGTTATCGGGATCGGCGCATCGGCGGGCGGGATCGAGGCGCTGAAAGGCTTCTTCCATTCCATGCCGGGCGACAGCGGCGGCGCGATTGTCGTCGTGCTGCATCTTGATCCGACGCACGAGAGCAAGATGGCGGAGCTCCTGGCCGGCTTTACGAGCATGCCCGTCGCCCAGGTGGAGGACGGCATGCGGATCGAAGCGAACCACGTCTACGTCATCGCCCCGAACAATTATCTGCGAGTCCGCGACAATGCGTTGCATCTGTCGGAGCCGAAGCAGCCCAGGGGCCAACGCTATCCGGTCGATGAGTTCTTCAAGTCGCTGGCCAGCCAGCTTGGCGCGCGGGCGATCGCGATCGTTCTCTCCGGAACCGGGACCAACGGCACCGAGGGTTTGAAGGAGGTCCGGGCGCAGGGCGGCTTGATCCTGGTCCAGGCGCCTGACACGGCGAAGTTCGACGGCATGCCGCGCAGCGCGATCTCGGCTGGTCTCGCCGACCATGTTCTCGCTCCGGAACAGATGCCTGAGCGGATTCTCGCCTTTCTTCACCACGGCTACGTCGCCGTGCCGGACAAGGTGGAGGGCGGCTCGCATCAGGGAGCGGCGACGCTCGACAATGTTCTAGACATCGTTCACGCGCGCTCGGGGAGCGATTTTCGCAGCTACAAGCGCAGCACCATCGGACGTCGCGTTCACCGCCGGCTCGGCCTCAGGAGCATCGGAACCTTGGGCGGGTATATCGAGGAGCTTCGCGCGAATCCCGATGAGGTCGCGGCGCTGGTCGACGACATGATGATCAGCGTCACGGGATTCTTCCGTGATGCCGACGCCTGGAAGGCGCTCGCCGACAAGGCGATCGACCCGCTAATCGCGGAAGCGGGCGCCTCGCTGCGGATATGGGTCCCCGGCTGCGCGACGGGCGAGGAAGCCTATTCCATGGCGATGCTGGCGACCACACGGGCTGAAGCCGCCGGCAAGCAGCTCGACCTGAGGATTTTCGCCACCGACAGCCGCGAGGACAATCTGCGCAGGGCGCGGGAGGGTGTCTATCCGGCTGCAAGCATGGCCGACATCCCGCCGGAGCTACGCCGTCGATTCTTTCGCGAGCAAGAGGAGTCCTGCCAGGTCATCCCGGAACTTCGCGACACGGTGATGTTTGCGCGGCAGAACCTGTTGACCGATCCGCCCTTCTCCCGGATGGACCTGGTATCCTGCCGTAACCTGCTCATCTATCTCGAGCCGGCCGCGCAGCAACGGGTGCTGGCGCTGTGCCATTTCGGCCTGCGGGAAGGCGGCTATCTGTTTCTCGGCAATGCGGAGACGGTTGGCCGGAACGCCGAGCTGTTCGAGCCCGTCTCGAAGAAGTGGCGGATCTACCGCCGGCTGGGGCCGACCCGGCACGACATCGTGAACTTTCCGGTTCTGCGGGGGCCGGCGCAGGCGACTGGCGCGCAGGAAGCCCCGCCGACCGCTCCGGCGCCGCCCGTGGCTGCCGCGGAAATGGCGCGCCGGGCGCTGCTGGAACGTTATGCCCCGACGTCCGTGCTCATCGACGACCAGAGTCGCGTCCTTTATTTTCACGGCGAAACCGGCGACTACCTGAAGCAGCCCACGGGTGAGCCGACCAGGGACCTGATCTCGATGGCCCGCGACGGGCTGGGGCTCAAGATGCGCGCGGCCATACGGGAAGCCGCGCAAAGCCACAGGCCGGTGAAGATCAATGCCCGCATCCGACGAGGCGAGACGAACGCGGACATCGTGGCCGACATCGTCCCGCTTCCCGCCTCATCGCAATTCGGCGACTGCATGCTGGTCAGCTTCGAACCCGCGCCCGCCGCCACGCCGGCGGTGAAGGACCATCTGACGTCGCCGGAACCCTCGTCCGACGAGCGGGCCCTCCAGGAAGAGTTGAAGGCTGCCCGAGACGAGTTGCACAGCACCATCGAGCAGATGGAGACCGCCAATGAGGAGCTGAAGGCTTCGAACGAGGAAGTGACCTCGATGAACGAGGAGCTTCAGTCCGCCAACGAGGAGCTGGAGACCTCGAAGGAGGAGTTGCAGTCGTTCAACGAGGAGCTGAATACCGTCAATTCCCAGCTCCAGCACAAGAACAAGGAGCTGGAGGACCTCACCAACGACCTCAGCAATCTCCTGTCGGGAACCCAGATCGCCTCGCTCTTTCTGGACACCAGTTTCCGCATCAAGTGGTTTTCTCCGGCAACGGGCGATCTGTTCGACCTCGCGACAACCGATATCGGCCGTCCGATCATCCATTTCGCCCGAAAATTCGCCGACGAGGATCTGCTGCCGGATGCCGAGAAGGTGCTGAAAAAGCTTGTCTCGACAGAGGCGGAAGTGCGCAGCACGGCCGGCAGGTGGTATTTGCGGCGCGCGCTGCCATACCGGACGCTGGACAACCGCATCGACGGCGTCGTCGTCACCTTCACCGATATCACAGAACGAAAGCAGGCTGCCGACGCGGTCGACGAGGCGCGCATCTACGCCGAGGCGACGGTCGAGACGACCCGGCAGCCGCTGCTCGTCCTCGACGGAGACCTGCGGGTGCAGTCGGCCAATCAGGCCTTCTACCGCGAGTTCCGGGTGGGCGAACAGGAAACCGCAGGCCGCTTGCTTTACGATATGGGAAACGGCCAATGGGACATCCCCCGTCTGCGCCGGCTGCTGGACGAAACGCTTTCGCAGGACCATGCCTTCAGCGACGTCGAGGTCGAGCACGATTTTCGTGACCTCGGCAAGCGGTGCATGCTGCTCAATGGCCGGAAGCTCGTGCGCGGAGGCGGCCGCGAGGAACTGATCCTGCTCGCCATCGACGACGTCACCGAGCGCAAGGCGGCTGCCGCCCGCCAACAGGTTCTGATTGCTGAGCTCAATCACCGGGTCAAGAACATGCTGACGACCGTGCAGGCCGTCGCGGCGCAGACACTCGGCACTGCCTCGTCCATGGAAGACGCGCGCAAGGCGTTCGGGTCGCGGCTGATCGCGCTGTCAAGGGCGCACGACATTCTCATGCGCGAGAACTGGGCGGGTGCGGACCTGGCCAGGATCGTCGAGGACGTGGTCGAGCCCCACGCCGGCGGACAGAACAGGTTCCGCATCGACGGACCATCCGTGCGACTGAATCCAGGCCCGGCCCTGTCGTTCGCGATGGCGCTGCACGAATTGTGCACGAACGCTTCCAAGTATGGCGCTCTTTCGACCGCGAACGGCCAGGTGGACATCGGCTGGCAAGTCGAAGACAAAGGCGGCAAACGACGGCTGCAAATGCGCTGGGAGGAGAGCGGGGGACCTCCCGTGGCGCCGCCGAAGCGAAAGGGCTTCGGCTCGCGCCTGATCGAACGGGCTCTGGCCACGGAACTTGGCGGGAAAGTCAGCGTTGGATATGAGCCTGCCGGAGTCGTCTGCACGATCGATGCTCCTTTGCCGGCTGAGGAGGAAGCGGCGGGGTTGCGTGGCGATCGACGGGAAAGCTGAACACGTTCTCATCGTTGAAGATGAAACGATCATAGCGATGTATCTGGAGGACCTGCTTGCCGAACTCGGGCATCAGGTTGCCGGAATCGCGACACGCATCGACAAGGCGCTGGAGATCGCACGAGGCGGAGAGATCGATTTCGCGGTGCTCGACGTCAATGTGGCCGGCAGCAAGTCCTTCCCCGTGGCCGACCTGCTGCGGGAGCGAGGTATCCCGTTCATCTTCGCGACGGGCTACGGCTCGGACGGTCTGGTTGACGGCTACCGGGACGAATCCCTGGTCAGAAAACCCTTCGAGCGGAAGGAACTGGGTGAGGTCATCGAACAGGTCTTGACTGACCACCGCTCCAGCGTAACCTGACTTGAGCGGAACCTGTCCTGGCCGCGTTTGAGGCGGTCTGCCGAATAGCCGTCGATCTACTGCTCGGCTGGCCCACTGCTCTTTTCGGGAGGCGTTGGTCTGGCAGGCGCTTCCGGCATCATCCAGTCCTGCTCGATGAGATCACGGAGCTTGTAAGCCCGATCCAGCGCCTGCTCGCGGGCGGCGCGCCAGTCGGCGGAAAGGTGCGCTTCCGTGAATTGCGTGTGTTCAGCCATTTGACGGCAGAATTCGGCCCGTTCATTGAGCACCCTGACGGCCGCGTGCATGCTCTTTTCCATGTCGTCGAACTGGGCCGCGGCCATGACTTCGGCGGTATAGGAGTGCCCGATGTGGCATCCGAACTTGATCATCGAACCGATATCCGACCTTTGCAGCGCTCCGCCGCAGTCCGGACAATTGAGCGCGGCCGGACGGACGAACTCCCGGGCGCTGGTCTTTCCTGCTTCCCGTTCCGCATCCGAAGGGGTGGTCGGCATGGGGACCTCCTTTCCAGTTTTCCCGCCGGTCAGCTCGAGGAGCAGCTTCGGTATTTCCGCAAGCTGCACACAGTGGTCCACCGCCACATGCGTGGCAGCGCTTCTCGGCATGTCGGGAATGGCAGCCTCGTCCGGGTCCTGGACCACCGCGACGCCGCCGCGCCGCTTTATCTCGACAAGGCCAAGCGTGCCGTCGTTGAGGTTGCCCGTGAGAACCACCCCGGCAACGCCTGGACCATGGCTCTCGGCCGCGCTGCGGAACAGCGGGTCGATGGCCGGCCGCGCCCAGTTCACCTTCGGCCCGCGCGAAAGGAGCAGGCGTCCATCGGCGACGATCATGTGATGGTCGGGAGGAGCTATGTAGATGCGGCCCGCACGAATGGTTTCGCCATCGTCACCGTGTTTTGCAGGGAGGCGGCCGGCCGCGCTCAAGATCTCGGACAGATAGCTTCGGTGAGCGCCGATATGAAGGACGACCAGAACTGGAGCTGGCATCGTGAGCGGCAGCGCGGCGGCCAAGAACCGCAACGCACTGACCCCGCCCGCGGAAGCGGCGATGACGATTATCGAGGAGCGCGCCATGATGGCCTTCATGCAGACGATAATCTGCCGAATTAACGCCAGATCGAGGCATTCGTTCATCAGCGGAGCAGGTCGGTTCGAAACCGCTACACCCGCGTTGAGCACGTCAGAGCGGGAGGCGATCTCAAGAAGCGCAACGGCATGATCGCGCGCCTTGTCCATATGCCGCGCACGTTCAGCTTCGTCGGCCGCACGGGCCTCAACCTCGCGCTCGCGAGCTGCCTCG
Organism: Hyphomicrobiaceae bacterium; assembly: GCA_023384095.1. GTDB lineage: Bacteria > Pseudomonadota > Alphaproteobacteria > Rhizobiales > Hyphomicrobiaceae > ZC4RG25. Next base: position 200 of record JAHDXT010000023.1, on the reverse strand, counting down.
TCGGCATTTTCCAGCACCGCACTGTCTGCCTTGGCGCGCTCATACGGCTGAAGATGTCCGCGAGGATGCGACGCGCCTCAGCGTCGCATTGCCTTCGGTTCAAGGCGCTCAGATATGCCGTCGATAATCGGGCCGTTCTGGCCGGCATCGGTGATGCGATTACGGTGGCGCTCCAGTGCTCGCTGGAGCCGGTCACCTAG